>CP005973.1:684176-1368352 GCA_000940995.1 Photobacterium gaetbulicola Gung47 | reverse complement strand
CCACTGTTCTCTCACCGATACCCGCCAGCGAACCAGACGTTTGCTGCTTTGCTATTTATTGCCTATGTCGGTTGGGATATGGCATTAATTACATGAAAAAGAAACGACAAACTTCAGTCATAAAGCGCATGTATGTCGGATTTGCGCTGATGGTGCTTCTGCTGGTCGCAACCGTCGTCATGATGCTTGATGGCAATAAACGTATTCATAGTCAGCTAGAGTCTGTGACGTCAAATGTATTTCCGCTGGTGACGCTGGCAAACGAAACCAGTGTCAAATTGTTAGCAGCGGATAAAATCTTCAAGGATGTACTGACTAACCAGAATGTGGAATACATTGAGGAATATGAGGAGAAATTCAGCAAGGCACATCAAGAGTTCTCTGCGGTGCTGGAGTTGCTGACTGTTTTTTCTCGCTCGAACCCGGCACTTTCGCAGCAGCTTGAGGCATTGGCGGTAATAGAACAACGCTATTTCAGTGAATCTCGTCGTGCGATGGACAATTACCAGGCACAGCAGATTGCCAGAGCAGAGCGACAGAAAGCGGCCCGCCGTTTCCAACAGCTGCAAATGGCGTTGTGGGTCGGGATGAAAGAGCATATCAGTAGTCAGGGTAACCTTGCGATCAAGCTGATGGCAGAAAGTTATTTTGCCAAGCTCAAACAAACCGAAACGATCACCTCTGATGCGCTGGCCAGCGATGAACTTGAGTTTATAGGCAAAGCGATAAGGGATAACAAACGAAGTGTCACTCGCCTCAATTATGCCTACGACAGCCTTGTGGCGCAGTTGCCGTCGTTAAAGGAGGCTTTTGAGCAGCCAGTAGCGCAATTCACGTCGGATATCGGCCGGAAGGGAGGGGTATTGGACCAACATTTTATATATGTCGAGGCGTCCAACCGTCTTTATCAGAACATTGCTGTATTATCGAAAGAAGTCGATCAGGCGATGGCTATTCTGGCAACCTTCCGTGCCGAAGCCGGGCAGTTGATGAATGCCGCCATCAGCAATGCCGATGACAGTTATGAGGATAGCTTTACCCGAGCCTCCCTTGCCGGAGCAATGGTTACGTTTTTCGCTATGGCTCTAGGCTGGTTGCTTGCGAGGAATGTCCGAAAACCTTTATTCAGTGTACTGAACACCCTTGGGGCGTTAACCGATGGGGATATGACCCGTAGGGTGAGCGGGAATACCTTCAGTGAGTTCGATCAGCTCAGTAACCATATCAACACGCTGGCTACCAATCTGCAAGGTATCTTGAATCAGATGAGCGTCGCGTCTGGCAATTTGGCTAAGGTCGCGATGGAAAACCAGGCCGCAACGGCGGAATCAAATTCTCGTTTGAACATACAGCGTCAGCAGACGGTATCGGTTGCCGCAGCAATGACGGAGATGGAGCAATCGGTCATCGATGTGGCTGATAGAGTGCAGCATTCCATGGAAAAGGTACAGGACGTCGAGGAGGCAGCCCAGACGGGCATGGCAGTGATAGCCAGCACTAGCTCTACTATCCACCAACTCTCTGAACGTCTTGACGAGTCGGTTGCTGTCGTGTCGACGTTGCAGGCGGTGAGTAGCGAAATTGGTTCGATCCTTGATGTGATTCGAAATATCGCGGATCAAACCAATTTGCTAGCGTTGAATGCAGCAATTGAAGCCGCGCGAGCGGGCGAGCAAGGTCGCGGGTTTGCCGTGGTGGCTGACGAGGTGAGGGTGCTGGCAAAACGGACTGCCGACTCAACGGCAGAAATAGAAAGTATGATCCAGAATTTGCAGCAGAATGCAGGCTTGGCTTCATCGGTTATGCAAGCGTGTGTCAGCGAAATGCATAAAAGTATCACGCAATCTTTGGATGCCAGTCGCGCGATGGAGGACATCCAGGTGATTATCAGAGCGATCAGCGAGATGAGTAGCCATATCGCCCAAGCTGCCGAAGAGCAGACAACCACGACTCATTCGATAGCAAGAAGCCTTGAGGATATCAGCCATATTGCGGATGCCAACTTCCGGGCAATGGAGCGTGTTGCTGATGGGTGTGTGGCGCTCGATACGCTGGCGAAAGAACAGAACACCTTGGTTAAGAAGTTTATCGTCTAGGGGCTTAAGGCATTTTGCTGTGAGAAAAGACTGAATATTTCACCACCAATTGCCAGTTAATTGATGGTTAAACCGCGAGGAATCTAAATGCTCAATAAGATTAACCAATTGAGGTTGTTTTTTAAACGTTATGCGATGAATATTGAGGCCTGAAGCATGTAAGCGCTTTCACTTAAGGTAAAAGTTAAGGTTACTTGGATAACCTTAACTTTTACCTCAACAGCTATTTACGTTCTGAACAGATCAAGCCGTACCATTTGGCATCGATGCATATTCCTTTGATAGCTTGCTTGTCCGTTACGACTTCACACCTGTGCGTCACTTGTTTTAGCTTGCATGCTTGCTGTATCTCCGCAAGACTGGGAGATGCTTCTTGTGCCGCCATGGCAGAGGGTACAGCGATTAACAAAGCAACTGACATGGATATAAACCACTTCATAATAGCTCCTTTTAATTTTTGCCGGTGTACTCAGTTATAATTTTAGGCTGTTAATTAAATGGCTGCATAAAAATTCACCACAAGTTCAGCTCGACTACTGAAGTGGGCTTTCACAATACCCGGTCAATCCATAAGAAAAGAGCCGTTAGTAAACGGCTCTTGTGCTATTAGTTTCCGGTTAAGCGTTTATGGCTTTAGGCGATCTCTTCGGCAGGAACCAGTTCGCCTCCGCTTTCTTCGACCGAGTCGGATACCTTGTCAATCAGCAGGGCAATAACACCGTCACCGGTGACGTTGCAGGCTGTACCAAAGCTGTCCTGGGCGAGGTGAAGCACGATTTGCAGGGCAATCATCTCTTCAGTGAAACCGAGCATAGAGCCAAGTAGGCCGGCTGATGCCATTACTGCACCGCCCGGTGCACCTGGAGCCGCAACCATCGTGATACCCAGCATGGCAAGGAACGGCAGGGCTTCTAGCAGGCTAGGAACTTGGCCGGCACCGGTCATGATAATGACGGCAACAGCGACACTGGCAATACTGATCACCGACCCAGACATGTGGATATTGGCACACAGCGGCACAACAAAGTTAGCGATAGAGTTCGATACCCCGTTGCGCTTGGTTTGCTGCAGGGTAACCGGTACTGTGGCGGCAGAGGACATGGTACCAACAGCGGTGAAATAGGCTGGTAACATGGTGCGCAGGATTTTAAGCGGTGAGCGTTGCAGGGCAACACCGGTGGTCACGAACTGGAAGCTGAGCCAGAACCAGTGCATAGCGACGACTGCAAGCAGTACTAAGCTGAAAGTTTGTAGGGTTGCGAAGACTGTACCTTTGACCGTCATATCAGCAAATACACCGGCAATGTAGAACGGCAGCGCAGGGATCATCACCTTGTTGAGGAACAGCTCGATGATATCACGACCCTGGTCACTGATTTTTTTCAGGTTTTCAGCACCGGTGTTGGAGATGCCCAAGCCAAAAATGAAGGCGACTGTTAGAGCCGTCATGATGTTCATGATCGGCGGGATCTGAAGCTCTAAGAACGGGGATAAAACGGTTTCAGCTTCAGGCAGTTGGCCAGCACCGCTGAGTAGGGCAGGAAACAGGCTCTTGGCGACCATAAAGGCAAGAATACCTGCTCCCAAGGTCGATATATAAGCTAATCCAACGGTTTTGCTCAGTAATTTGCCGGAGTTTTTGGGTAGACTGGCAATACCGCTGGTGACATAGAACAGGATAAGAAGCGGGATGGTGAATTTAATTAACTGGCTAACTAAATATTTAGCTGTAATTAGGGCTTGGACCATAACTTCAGGGGCAAACATACCCATGAGAATACCGACGAATATTCCACACAATAACTTAATAATTAAGTTCATCTTGTTGACCTTTTTATTTATTAGGATACAGAGTTCATATAGCAAGGTGTAGGTTTGTTAATTTTATTGGTTAAATAATTAATAATTAGAATGATTTTTAAACTGTCATGCTTTGTATATTGTTAATACAAAAGATGAGTCAGTGTTATTAATGTTACAACTGGATGGTATGATTATTCTGATGGCTTGTGAAATGCAGAAAAAAAAGGCTTGGTTATTAAAATGCATCAAGAGAAATTCAGGGATTGTGATCAACTTAATAGACAGATGTTAATAACTAACCGATCCTTACAGCTTTCTGCGACTGACTTATCATTATCTTGCTAATAGCCGTTGATTTCGTTGGGTTGTTAGAGGATGACGACTGCCATAGATAGATGCTAATTGAGTTAAATAAATGAAAAACATAGAGACAAAATGGCTGCAAGACTTTCTGACTCTTGCGGAGTTAAAAAACTTCTCCCATGCTGCAGCTGTCCGTAATGTTACCCAACCAGCATTCAGCCGCAGGATTAAGTCGCTGGAGGCTGAGTTAGGGCTGGTGTTAATTGAACGCAGCAAAACACCAATAGAGCTCACCCTGTGCGGTAAGCAATTTAAAACGACAGCGCTGTCTATTCTCCAGCAGATAGATGAAGAAGTCAGCCGTCTTGCTGGCAGCTCTTTTGATGGTAGGCATACAGTACGTCTGAGCGCTGCTCACTCGATATCCATTAGTTTGCTACCGAAGCTGCATTCATGCCTGCTCGATCCTCAGTTAAATACCCGGTTATCCGTTGTTGCCAACGAAGTTGATGATGCTGTTGAGCTACTTATAGACGGTAAATGTGATTTCTTGTTTTCGTTTTACGAAGACAGGTTACAGGTTGCTCCATACCGCTCAATTTATCTTGGTCGCAGTTATCTGTATTGTGTATCGGCGGTCGATGAAAATGGTGAAGTACTGTTCGATTTGGCCAATAGTGATGATGTACCATGCCTTGATTATACACCGGAAAGTTATATGGGAAGGGCACTTCATCGTGCTAATAGCAAGTTAACCAATAATACCGTGTGTTCTTCGTCGATGACTGATTTTATTAAGGCCTTGGTTTTACAAGGTAAGGGGATCAGCTGGTTACCTGATTATGCCATAAAAGACGAATTAGCCTCAGGACAGTTGAAAATATTGCCGCAGAGGGAGCCGGTTGCCCTGGATTTGTATGTTTATCGTTATTATTCAAAATTACATTCCTCCTGTGAGACTATGTGGAATGAATTGAGCAAAATATGCCCAATAAGCGAGTTGACCGGTCAAAGTTTGTTAGATGTTTCGCAGTGATGGTCGACATAGAAGACTATCTTCGTTGCCTTACTGCAGAAACTTAGGGGCGTAGTTAATATCGCAAACAGGTTAACTGACAAATAAAAAAGGGGCTTGATAAAGCCCCTCAATTTCATTTTAGCTGTACAGTTTGGCTTTGTATTCAGGATGCATCAGGTTGTTCACCGAGAAGATTTCGTCCAGTTGCTCTTCGCCAAGCAAGTTACGCTCAAGGGCGACATCTTTAACACTTCGGCCTGTTTCGGCACAGATTTTACCGATGATATCGCCTTCGTGGTGACCAATGAACGGGTTTAGGTAAGTCACAATGCCGATTGAGTTAAATACGAAGTGCTCGCAGACCTCTTTGTTGACAGTAATACCGCTGATGCACTTATCTGCCAGGTTGATACAGGCATTGCCCAGTAGCTCAATCGACTCAAAAACAGCTTGGCCAATCACAGGCTCCATGACATTCAGCTGCAACTGACCGGCTTCGGCGGCAAATGTTACCGTGGTGTCGTTGCCGATCACTTTGAAGCACACCTGATTCACGACTTCTGGGATCACTGGGTTGACTTTGGCTGGCATAATCGATGAGCCGGCCTGCATTTCAGGCAAGTTGATTTCGTTGAGGCCAGCACGAGGACCAGAAGATAGCAGACGCAGGTCGTTACAAACTTTTGACAGTTTAACGGCAAGGCGTTTCAATGCAGCGTGGACAGTTACATAGGCACCACAGTCAGAGGTTGCTTCGATCAGGTCTTCTGATGGAACGCAGGCCAGCCCCGTAGCTTCAGCAAGGTATTTGACTGCTAACTCTTGATAGCCTTCGGCAGCATTCAGGCCGGTACCGATAGCTGTCGCGCCCAAGTTAACTTCCAGCAACAGGGCGGCGGCGTATTTCAGGTTTTTGACTTCTTCTTTCAGCAAGGTGCTGAAGGCGTGGAATTCCTGGCCAACCGTCATTGGAACGGCGTCTTGCAGCTGGGTACGGCCCATTTTCAGGGTGTCGTGGTACTCTTCGCTCTTGGCATCGAAAGCGGTACGTAGGTATTCAATAGAGTCGATCATCTTGATGATGCTGTTGTAGACAGCAACACGGAAACCAGTTGGGTAGGCACAGTTGGTTGACTGGCTCTTGTTGACATGATCGTTGGGGTTGATGATGTGGTATTCGCCTTTTTCATTGCCTTTTAGCTCAAGTGCAACGTTGGCGATCACTTCATTGGCGTTCATGTTAACAGAAGTGCCGGCGCCGCCCTGGTAAACATCAGAGATAAACTGATCCATACATTTGCCGGTGTTCAGGATCAGATCACAGGCTTGGATAATGTACTGGCCAACATCGCTCGGGATTGTCCCAAGTTCCATATTGGCCTTAGCGGCTGCTTTCTTAGTAAACACCATGCCGCGCACAAACTCTGGCACATCAGAAATCTTTGTCGACGAGATATTAAAGTTCTCATACGCACGAAGCGTGTGGATACCATAATAGGCATCAGCCGGAATTTCACGCTTACCAAGTAGATCTTCTTCAATACGAGTTTTATTAAAATTGTCGGTCATGGTGGGTACCTTTGTTTAATGATAAGACACCAACACAATGTTCTTTTTGATTTCTAATGTGAAATGCTTAAAACTTAGCAATAATGCATTTATTGCATAGCGGATATTTATGTAAAAACGAAGGTTGAAACATTATTCGTCGATATCGATTAAGGTGGGCGAATGTTTGCAATTAATAACGTTATATCGCTGTTGTTTGATAAATATCGATAATGTTTCTGTATTTTTAATACATAGCAATTAATAAATTAAGCATAAATTATTGTAATATAGCTTGAAAGTTATCCTAGGCGGGAAATGCTGTTGCGAGCAGAGCGCTTTAAAGTCTATGTGATTGAATCTTAAGCGTTTGGTGGTTTGTTTTGTGATGAGTGTCAGGTTTTGGGAATCATTGCTTTCATTCACGGCAAATTCTGACATTATGAATTTCAATTCGATGCAACATCTCTGGTCTACCAGCCACTAACCTTAAAGCGGGCATCGTATAATGGCTATTACCTCAGCCTTCCAAGCTGATGATGCGGGTTCGATTCCCGCTGCCCGCTCCAAGTTTCCTTTCTTCGTAAATTCTATTTATCTTATTGAAAATAAAGCGCTTAGTGGCGTGTTTTGTTGTGTCTGGCGTTTGGCTTGTGATGGCAGCAAATCTGCGTTGTGGCCAACTTGTGACCAGAATGGTGTCCACTGATCATTATTTGTATTTAGAAAATTACTGGTTCAGTAGACACCATGAGTCATCAGCTCAACATGAGCAAAATTAATCGTTCCCTTCTTTCTGAAACTCGAACAGTTCACCAACAGAAAGTGAGCTTACGACGGCATAGCTCAACTTAGCCAATCAGCTCTGGTTTACTTAGTGCATACCCAAACGAGGAGCAGCACTATGCAAAACCACGACAAACTGAGCCAAGCCATCGCCGCCTTTGAGCATTGGCGACAAACCCGCCCCAACAAACACGTCAATATCCCTGATCAACTGCGCTTGTTGGCTCTTGAGCTACTCGAAGAGTATCGAATCGGGCAGGTCACCAATGCACTGCGGATCTGTACCACCCAACTTAATTCATGGCGCCAGCTGCTTCCGACCGAGCGTCCAGTACCTGACTTTATCCCGTTGCAGATTGAGTCCGATTTACAGCATAACTCTGGCTTGAACCTGCAGGTAACCTTGCCCAATTCAAGTCAAATTCGTATCTACGGGGATATATCCCCTGGGTTACTGCGAGTTCTAATGCAAGAAGCGGGAGAGTACCGATGATCCACCTGACTGCAGATACCAAAATTCTGCTTGCCACTAAACCCGCTGATTTCCGTTGCGGCATTGATGGATTTGCCGCTTTGTGCCGCCATCAGCTTAAACAAGAACCTCGCAGCGGAACCCTGTTTGTGTTCACCAACCGCCGTCGGACAATGCTGCGGGCGCTATGCTATGACGGTTCCGGCTTCTGGTTAATGAGCAAGCGCCTGTCCAAGGGCCGCTTTCAGGACTGGCCCCGTCATCATCAGGATGAGGTCACGCCTCTGGCCGCTAAGCAGCTAAAAACCTTGC
Source organism: Photobacterium gaetbulicola Gung47 (assembly GCA_000940995.1). Taxonomy (NCBI): domain Bacteria; kingdom Pseudomonadati; phylum Pseudomonadota; class Gammaproteobacteria; order Vibrionales; family Vibrionaceae; genus Photobacterium; species Photobacterium gaetbulicola. Next base: position 1,360,014 of record CP005973.1, on the reverse strand, counting down.
TGACAGGGCAGTCTGGCTGGCAAAAACTATGACCATGTGCACACTCTGCTCAATCAGCTTATTGATCCTCTCGATCAATTTGACCGATCGTGCGGCGCTGGAATAATGGACTCCATCACTAACTTATGAGGCAAGAAATAAGGTGACGCAAGAGTTTACCGATATCGACAGCGAAGAGCTTGACGGACTTATCCAGCGCGTGCAGGAAGCGAAGGAGCATGACCTGGCACTGAGCCCGGAAGATTGCCAGATACTGCTGAAGGCGTTAAAAACGTTAGCAGCTCTGCAAGAACGGCTGTCCGATAACGATATCACCTTACATAAGCTGCGTAAGCTGGTTGGCATGGTCAGATCATCGGAGACCATGGATACCCTGCTTGGTCAGAAGGGCAAAGGCAGCCAAAAGCGCCCGAGACCCAGAGCCACCAAGCCAAACACACAGGTCAAGCCGAAAATCACTCAGCATAAACTGGATGACCTGAGCAAGGGGGACCGCTGCCCTGAATGTCAGCAAGGTAAACTGTACAAATATGAGCCTGCCACCCTGTTGCGGATTACCGGACAAAGTCCATTCGTCCCGGAACAACACATCATGGAGCGGTTGCGCTGTAATGCCTGCGGCCAATATTTTACTGCCAAGCTCCCCGATGAGGTGGTTGAGGATGGTAAACCGGGCCAAAAGTATGGCTACAGTGCCCGTAGCCTGATGGCACTGCACAAGTTTTTTGCCGGTGCGCCCTACTATCGTCAGGAGAGCATCCAGGCCTTAATGGGAGTAAAACTGACCGCCTCTAGCGTATTCGATCAGACCGAATTGGTTGCCAGTAGCCTGCAACCGATCTACACGTTGTTGCTACAAAAAGCGGCTAACGCTGTGCATTACTATCTGGACGACACAAGTAACCGGATCTTAGATCAAACTCCGATTGAAAAGCCCGTACGCAACAGCGATAAGACTCGCGAGCGTAGCGGGGTCTACAGCTCTGGTCTGGTCGCTACCCTGTCTGATGGCCACAACATAGTGCTGTATCAAACCAATATCGGTCATGCCGGAGAGTTTATCGATGAAATCCTGAGTCAGCGAAACTTGCCACTCCAGCCTCTGCTTATGAGTGATGCATTATCCAGTAATCGTCCGTCACTTGGGTTCGAGGTTGAGCATTGCCTGTGCAACAGTCATGGTCGACGCCAGTTCGCAGAGGTCCTCAATCAGTTCCCGGATGAGGTTGAGCAGGTACTGAACTGGTACGGGGAGATCTGGCGATATGACGATGAAGCCAGAGAGCTAGAGTTGAACACGACACAACGGCTAGCCTGGCATAAAAAGCTTTCACTTCCCATGATGAAGAAGATCCATAGTTGGGGTAAATCAGAGCTGACCAATGGTAGCGTGGAAGAAAACAGTGGGTTGGGTAAAGCGATTAACTACTTCAACAAACACTATGAAGGGCTGACAGCCTTCTGCCGCTTGGAAGGCGCACAACTCGACAATAACCGGGCGGAACAGGCGCTTAAACTGGTCGCGCGTAACCGAAAAAATGCCATGTTCCACAAAACGACCAAAGGAGCCCACGTTGCTGATGTGGTAATGGCGATGATAGCGACGGCAGCCGAGGCCGGTGTCAACGTGCTGGATTACTTTAATGCCGTTCAACGGCGGCAAAGCGAGGTTATGGCCAATCCGGAACAGTTCTTACCCTGGAATTACCAGTCCGATATCTAATCAAAACAGGTTCTGGCTGTGGCCGGGACCTCCCCTGCACGCTACCTTCTCGTAAGCTCACAAGCGTATCAGTATTTCTGAGACGGTTGAGCGGCTAACCTTCGAGCAGGAAGCGATCTTTCTGGTCGACAGATTGCACTCATATTTAAGGCGTAATACCTCTTTGATGTTTGTCATAGATGTTCTCTTTTTCGGCATTATCACTTCCTTGCTACGTTAAGATGCATAACAAGAATAGTGAGTGATTGATTTAAAAGAGAAAAGAGGGATATTCCGGAGTAACCGGACAGTGATTCCGGAGTTAGTGGAAAAATGGACTGGTTTATCCCGGAAATGGTGTCCGGATTAAAACGGAATGGGTGTCCGGACAATCCCGGAATCGGTGGCTGGATTGCTCCGGAATACGCACTTTGTGACCATTAAGCCAGAGCAGCAGGCTTATACTCGGTCTGAAAACGCAGTATAGCCCATGCTGTTCTGACTATTTTGTTTGCCAAAGTAATACAAGCTTTCTCAAGTCTATTCGCTCTATTGCTTTGGCCAACCAGGCTTCTGGTTTAAAAGAGAAAAAGTAAGGATTCCGGCGTTAGGTGAAAAATGGCCGGATAGTCCCGGAATCAAGGGGCGCAATACTTAGGAATACTCACCCAGTGCAGCTATGGAAAATCATATACGATCAAATGTTCCGCGATGTCTTTGAAGAAAGCTACTTCCTGGAGTAGTATTAACCGCCTTACCAATACAATGTGTGTAGTATCAGTGTGGCGGTTAATCCCTATAAAGTCAGTTTTGCTTACAGCGTATTTTTGTAAACTTTACCGTCTTTCATGATTACTTTTTGGGTTTCAGTGTTTACAACAGATTCTACACCTTCAAGTGGGTTACCATCGATGATTAGCAAATCTGCGTAAGCACCTTCAACGATTTGGCCCAGCTTACCTTCTTGGTAAGGGTGCTGGTAAGTAGACATTTCAAAAAGACGACCACAGTTCGATGTAGCCATGCGAAGTGCAGTAATTGTATCGAATGTATTTTCAATCGCTGTCAGTTCGTTCAATTGAGTGTCGTGAACGCGAGTATCACCGATACAGTCTGTACCGAACGCAAGGTTTTGAATGTCGTACTTCTTAATGAGTTCTGCAGACTTAAACATTGCTTTACCAACACGTTCAGTCTTGCGATAAGTTTCTTCGTTAGGCAATGGGATCTTACGTTCTGCAATTAAAGATGATGTGAAGTAAGAAGGGATAACCCAGATACCTTTCTCTTTGATGGTTTGTGCAATATCGTCTTCCATGATGGTTGCATGTTCAAACGACATAACGCCTGCCTCTGCTGCGCGGCGCATAGCAGGTGCGGTATGGATGTGTGCTGCTACGTAAGTGCCGTAGTCACTTGCGGCTTCAACGGCAGCTTTCATCTCGTCTAGCGTGTATTGAAGCGTGTCCAGAGGGTCAAATGTTGATGATGCACCGCCACCAGCCATGATCTTGATTTGAGAAGCGCCCATGAACAATTGCTCACGTACTGCTCTTAGAACTTCTGAACGACCATCTGCAACTTGCATTGCGCCTAATTTCATCATTGGCGAGTCTTCATGACCATCTCTAAGGCGCTCTTGCGCTTGGTTTTGGCGATAGTCAGAGTGCCCACAAGTTTGAGATAGGGCAGCCATTGAGGGCAGGATACGAGGGCCATTTGCATAACCTTTGTCGATGCTTGCTTTTAGACCTTGAGAGTTACCACCTACATCGCGCACGGTAGTGAAACCACGCATTAGCATGTCATCAGAGATACGTGCAGAACGAATAGCCACTTCTTCACGAGTCATCGTATCGAGTTCGTTGAATGAAGCTGAAAGCGTAATGTGAACGTGAGCATCCATCAGACCTGGCATTACTGTGCCGCCTTTTGCATCGATAACCACATCTACTTCAGACGCGTCAATTACACCAATTTTGGTGATTAAGTTATCTTCAATTAGAACTGAAACGTTTTCGATTAACTTGTCGTCAACACCGTTAAATACGTTCGCATTAATGATCAACTTTTTCATTACGATTTCCTCGTGTTAAGGGGTACCTTGTTACCGAGATATATTTTATATTGTGACAAAAACAATAATTACCATTTGGCGCCATGCAAGAAAATATGACTATAGCATAATAGGGGGCTGAAAAATGAGATGCATAATAAGGATCAAAAAATGACGCCCAAGGCATCATTCTGCTTACGAATACTGTTTTTTCTGCGGAAAGCTACCACCGTCCAGTTGGTAATTTTCCTAAGATACAGTCGCTATTTCAACAATATCTTATCTGTTAAACGAGAGAGTGAAGTGTTCAACTAAAATTGGCCACAGCTCTAAAACGCAGAACAGAGGCTAGCCTGGCATGAAAAACACCCCAGTCACGGTGATGAAACAAATCAGTGACTGGAGTGAGGCTGAGCTGGTAAATGGTAACGTGGAAGAAAACAGCGGTCTTGGTAAAGCGGTTAGTTGCTTCATAAGCACTATGAAGGGCTGACGGCGTTCTTCCGTATTGAAGGCGCACAGTTGGACAATAAGCGGACGGAGCAGTCGCTTAAACTGGTTGCGCGAAACCGTACACGTAAAAATGTCATGTTCCACAAGACGCAGGCAGGAGCGGGCATCGCTGATGTGGTGATGTCAATCATAGCGACTTCAGCCGAAAAGCAGGCATCAAAGTGCTGGATTACTTTAATACATTGCAGCGGCTACAAAGCGAAGTCAGGGCTGCCCTCGAACGGTTACTCCCCTGGAACTACTAACCTCATATCTGATTAATTAATAGGTTCCGGCTCCTGCTGGAACTGCCCATACCTCTAAATCAAGCCACCTTACCGTAAGCTCACTTAAATGCCAATCACACGGGCAATTTAGACGAATGGTGATGAATAATCTTCAATTCATCATCTACTTTTTTAAACACAAACGTAAAGCGTGCCGCAATCACAACCAATCGTTGCTTTGATACCCACTCAAAATGATATAGCCCACTTGCGGAAGCCATATCTCCTGACACTTCAACATTAAAATCTTGATAATGAACCTTACGCTCTGTTGTACTTGAAAAAGCTGACTCAAAATATTCATAGACAAGCTCTGGTGTATCACGATAAATTGGCGATAAAGTGCCAAGAAGAATAGCCTTATCTGAATAAAGGGCAGAAATTTCCCCAACGCTGCTTCTGGTGAAAGACTCCCCCCATAATTCTAATGCACTTATAATCTCATTGCTCTGAATTGTCATATTAGTCACCTGTATCATTTCATCATTATTTAACTTACCACATATACGTGCTGGTAATTTTTCTTTTTAAACTCATGGCGCAAAAAGATAAATAATGCCGGTGTATCCCTAATGCCGATCAGTTAAGCTTAAAATGATTAATTAAACGATCCATAGAGGCTGGAAAAACCCGAGTGTGTTACTACGCTCAGATTTTTTTATGTTCCTCAGGCAAGCACTCGATCAGATACACTCCTTTTCTGCCGACCAACTAAACGAGTTTTCAGACTTGCTTTTCCCTGAGCTTTAGCTTTCAAATCGAAAGTAAAATGGAGAAGGCGTAATAGCCAAGTGACGGTTCAGTTGCATGGGCTTTTGAGGGTTAGATGCATGCAAGCGGAGAAGAGCCCTTTCTCTCATGTCAGGTTAGTAATGGCCTTCGCTAAAAACGCCTGAAGCCATTCAATAGTATGCTTACTTTGTCCGAATTCATTGAATGCTTACCTGAATATTCGTGGTATTTAACGCATTGAAAAAAAATGTTTTTTATGACTATAGTGTACGAAAAGAACTAGTTTGGTAGATGCGTGAAAACGAGCGTTCTGCCTAATACACAGTTAACAGCACTAGGAGGTATCAGTGCAAGAAGAGTATTTAGATTATTATGCTAACTTTGATGAGGAACAGCGACTTACTTGTCAAAACATCACAAGAATTGAGTTTGACACAACAATTAATCAGCTTGCTGAGTATACTCAACAGTGCCAAAAGTTGACAGAGCTAGGTGCTGCAACAGGTCGTTATTCGTTGTTTTATGCCCAAGAAGGAGTAGAGGTAACGGCAGTTGAACTCGTCCCAGAATTAGTCTCACAATTAAAACAAAATGTAGAGATAAAAGGTCTAAATGTTCATATCCATGAAGCGAATGCAACTAAAGTACCTTTTATTTCAGATAGATCTCAGGATGTTGTTCTAATCCTTGGGCCTCTTTATCACATACAAAGCCAAGGTGAGCGTGAAGCCGTCCTAAGAGAAGCTCATCGAATCCTTAAAGATGGTGGTACCGTTGCTATAGCGTATATTAGCCGATTCTTTGTTGCTGGTTTGCTCGCTAAAATGTCATCGTCTCTAGTAACACCAGAGGTTCTCAGTGAACTGAATGAAACTGGACTGGTTACTACATCTGAGGTAGATGCTTTTTTCAGAACTGGTTATTTTGCTTCGCCAAGCGAAATAGAGGCCTTAGTTGAAAGTAACGGTTTTGGTGTGATTGATCTGCTCCAGCTAGACTGGACACTTCATTAAGCGACATTTTGCTTTTCAAAGTTAACTGGGCTTAGGTATCCAAGAGCACTGTGCCTTCTCGTCTGATTATAATCAACCTCAATGTACTCAAAGATCGTTTGGCGCATCGCATCTCTCGTCATAATCGGCTCATATTGGATCGCTTCAACTTTCATGGAATGGAAGAAGCTCTCGACACAGGCATTGTCCCAGCAATTTCCTTTTCTACTCATACTTTGCTTGAGATTATAAGTGATTATGAGTTCTCGATAGTCTTTTGAGCAATACTGGCTACCTCGATCACTATGAACGATAACGTGTTCAGGGAAACCGCGACGGAACAAAGCCATCGATAGCGCATCACAGACCAGAGTAGCCGTCATCCTTGTATCCATAGACCAGCCGATTACCTGTCGTGAGTAAAGGTCAATGATGACAGCCAAATACAGTCAACCTTCACTTGTGGCAACGTACGTGATGTCACCCGCCCACTTTTGATTCGGAGCCGTTGCGTTAAAGTCCTGAGCCAGCAGGTTCGAAGCGACAGGCATTTTATGCTTGCTGTCCGTTGTACACTTAAACTTGCGTGCGGCTTTCGGTATTAAATCCTGACGCTTCATACTGGCGGCAATGGTTTTAACATACATGGTCGCCCCGGTTTGCCAAGTACCCACGCTCTAAAAAATCAAACTGGTTAAGATTGCAGTCATACATCCGGACTTAGTTCGGCATGTATGCCGCTGTCCCTAAAGGATTCCGCTGACCCAAGCCTTATCATAATGACGCATTAGCAAAATCACTATGCCATGTTAAATGCAGGTTCATTGAGTCTCGGTCTTACCTGTTTGGCCTTTAAATCGTGTTTACCTCTAGCAATCGGTTTGGGTATGTTTTTGCCTGCTTCACCGTCGGATTTCGCCGACAGTCTGTTGGTAACACTGATAACATTCTTACAACGTGCTATCAGGCTCTAAAGTCACTCTGTTTTCATTGGTTTTACCTTGTTCAGCCGCTTTTTGTCGCGAAAATTTTTCGTGGTGCGGATTAGGTATCATATGTTAAATACAGCCCTGTTTGACGAAATTACCCGGCAAAGGCATCCGGGTACCGCTTGGGGTTGTAGTCTTCGCCACGTGTCAGCATTGCCCATAACGTCCGGGCATTTTTGTTGGCCAGTGCTACCGCCGCCACGTTTTTATTGCGCCGGTTGATAAGCCCGCCCAACCAACTCTCTGGCGGTACCTGGTGACTTCTGGCTATCAGGACGGAGCGGGCGCCGTGAATGAGCAGGGTTCGGAGGTAGGCATCGCCTCGCTTGCTCATGCCGAGTAAGATATTTTTACCCCCGCTGGAGTGTTGTCGGGGAACCAGTCCTAGCCAGGCGGACAGCTGCCTCCCGTTTTTGAATTCAGAGCCGTCACCAATGGTGCCGACGATCGCGGTGGCACTGATCAGGCCGATGCCTGGTAGTGACGCTATCCGTTGGCTCAGTTCGCAATGCTTGAAGTGTGCTTTGAGTGACTGGTCAAATTGCTCAATATGCTCACTCAGTTCGGTTAAATGATCATAGAGTCGTGACAGCACCTGGCGGAACGTATCGGGCAAGGCGTTCTCGGCATCTTCTAAGATGGTGGGGACATGTTTGTGTATCGCGACTTTACCGGTAGGCAGGACAATCCCAAACTCGGTCAGCAGTCCCCTGATTTGGTTGATTTGTGCAGTTTGGGTTTTGATAAAACCGGCCCTGGCCCGGTGAAGGGAAAGCAATGCCTGCTGATCCGGTGATTTTATCGAGACAAAGCGCATGTTCGGCCGGGTTACCGCCTCACAAATGGCTTCGGCATCTGCGGCATCATTTTTGTTGGTTTTGACGTAGGGCTTAACAAACTGAGGGGCCATTAGCTTCACGGTATGGCCCAGGTTCCCTAAAGTCCGAGCCCAGAAGTGAGCACCACTGCAAGCTTCCATTCCAATCAGGCAGGGCTCTACATTAGCGAAGAAGGTGGAGAGTTGATGTCGTTTCAGTTTCTTTTTCAGTACGGTCTTACCATGCTGATCAACCCCATGAAGCTGGAATACGTTTTTCGCTAAGTCGATACCGACAGTTGTCATCGTCATGCTCGTTCTCCTTTCCCGCAGTTACCGCCATAGTAGACGGCTGAGAGAGGGGCGACCATTCCATTATAATAGGTTTATCACTTGTTGTTGGCTGTTCTTATGCAGAGGCAAGTGGTTTTTTTTTGCCAGAAGCAACCTATGCCAACCTAGGGACAGGAGGAGCGGGAGATGGCGTCTATACGGGCTCAGCAGCGGCTATATGGGCTAATCCTGCGGTAATGCCCCACATGAATGATGATCTCACAACCCTTACCGGGAGTGTGCTGAATCTAGATATTCAGTACAAAGGCCTGGGTGAAGACGGTTCTTCAAATAGCACCCTACCTATTGCAGGCTTTTTTCATACCCAGCAGATAAATGAGGACCTCTATCTAGGCCTGGCATTGGGATCATTGGGCGGTGCAACAATTGATTATGGCACTGACTGGCAGGGTGCTGCCCAAGTCAGCGATGTGGCACTGCTGACTTATCAAATCAATCCATCAATCAGTTATAAAGTCAATCCGAAAGTCTCGGTGGCTGCCGGCTTGCAGTTCAATTATGCTTTTTTACAGGCCAATACCCGGGGAGTCGAGCTGGATAGCGCATCGGATTGGGCCTTTGGGTATAATTTGGGGCTTGTCTATGAAGCTTCAGAATCAACACGCTTGGGGCTATCTTATCGATCCAAACTAGAGCATCATTTTGAATCGGATACCACTGTTTCTGACCAATACCAAGGTAAGTACTCCACCGGGCTCATTATGCCCAATACGATAGATGCCAGTATCAGTTTTAAAGGAAGTGATAAACTGACTCTGATGGGCACTATACAGTGGCACCAATGGAGTAGTATGGAAAACACTATTATTCCAATGGAGTTTCAGCGGGTTGATCCTATATATGTTATTGATCGTCAATGGGATGATGTCTGGCACTTAGGGCTCGGTGGTGAATATGATGTGGGTAATAAATGGGCGCTAAAGCTGGGTTACTCTTATGAAACCTCTCCTTTAGACAATCCAGCACTTCAAACCCCTGAACTACCTGTTGGCGAACAACATCGATATTCAATAGGGGTATCTAGAACATGGGATGATCAGTCTTTCGATATTTATTACCAATATACTGATCTAGGTGATATTGATATCGATCAAAGCAAGTACATCGCACCTCTATCAGGTAAATTTACTGGTAGTGTTCACTTTATTGGTATGGGTTACACATTCTAAGAACAAGGCTTGTTAGAGTTGAATGTAAATTAACGATTATTGTCTGGTGGTTATAATAAAAATACCTTGTCGGCTCAGCTATCTGTAATGAGCGTCAAAACAATGGATATTGACAACTCATCTTAAGCATTAGTACATGTTCTTCGCAGACATTTATATAATTGTCTGTTTCATATGGACTTAATTGATTGGCTGTCTTTAAACTAACGGCCATAAGGAGATGATATACTTTTATGTGGTCGTGTAGCTGGTATGGATTTATGAAAACAGTTGAGCAAGAATTGTCGAGGGTTGACCTGAACCTACTGGTATCTCTTAGCGTGCTACTCAAGGAGCGAAATGTAACACGGGCCGCAGAAGTACTTTATCTCTCACAACCCGCAATGAGCCGAACACTGCGCAGGTTGCGTGATTTATTTGGTGACCCGCTTTTTTTACGTGAATCGAATGGTTTGCAACCGACGGAGAAAGCGTTACAGCTCCAAGCACAAATAGATCAAATTTTGTTTTCAACCAGCAAGCTGATAACTAACTTCGATTTTGAACCCCAGGATTGTGAGCATACTTTTAAAATCTCTACGCCGCCGTTATTGAGCCGTATTTTCACGGCTCCAATAATCAGGGAGTTATCAAGACTGGCACCAAACTGTGGGGTTATTGAATATCCGCCAACCCTTAATCCTAAAACGCAGCTGAAAGATGGTTTGGTTGATTTTTCAATTCATATCGATCAATTCTGTGAAAGTAAAGATTATGAGTCGACTCTACTTACTACTACTTATCCGGTAATTTATGGTCATAGATTACATCCTTTAGTAAAATCAAATAATGTCACATTAGAACAGTGTATGATGTACCAGTTTGTTGATCTTAACTTAGACGTTAACTCAATTCCCCAGCATCATATTTTGATTGACGAGTATTTGAAATATTCAGGTCATAAAAGAAATATAACATTCAAAAGCAATCAACTAAGCACTCTGATCGATGCGATGAATGGTACAAATAAACTACTTATAGCATCGCATATCTTAGCAATCTCAAGGCATAGGTCTAAGGAACTTGTACCTTTATTTAAAATAGATAGTGTTGAATCGCTTAAAATTAACTTTTATTTGAACGAGCATCGCAGAACCAAAACAAGCAATGCGCATAAGTGGTTCAAAGATATAGTCATAAGAACTATAAAATCAGCTGTCTCGGATAATGCCAAATGAAAGCGATAAATCTGTAGATAGTTGTTATAAATATAAAAACATCAGCATTAGACTGATTCATTATAAATTTCCACTAACATCAAGAGGGTTGTATGAAAAAGAACTTTGATTTGAATCTGTATAGATTTCTCGTCGTTTTATATGAAAAGCGGACACAAGCTAAGGTCACTTTTTATTTATCAATAAGTAGAGCTACATTTCAGCGTTATCTGGCCGAGTGTCGGGAAATATTCGGTAATGAACTGTTTATTGCCAATAACAAAGTATATGAACCTACACTATTGGCATCACAGATTGTCAGTAGAGTCAAAGATTCCCTTGAGCAGCTTGAAGATTCTGAATTTTTAGTTCAATCATTCGGCCTAAATAATAAAAGTTTGAATTTTGAATTTCATATGCCATCCATGCTAAGTGAAATATTTGCAATTCCAATCATTCAAGGCCTTAAATCAATTAATGATAATGTGAAAATTACATTCTTGGACTGGTCGCAAGATGCGATTGAGTACCCCAAAAAAGAGCGGATCGTAATCGGCGTTACGAGCTATCCTAGTGAAGTTAGCGAGCGAGTGATTGAGCGCCGTCTAGGTGAGTTGCCTCTTAATGTATGTTTATCTGAAAGACATCGATGTGCCTCTATGGAACAGGTTTCTTTAAGTGATTTAAATAATGATCCTAGTGTTAGGGTTACGATGGGGGAACTAGATAATAGTGAGCACTACCAAACGTTGAAAAGACGGACTGGGATTCAGCTAAAGCAAAATCTTACCGTTGCCACGGTATCGACAGCTTTTCAGTGCGTCAAGATGAATAACAATGTATTCGTAACACTTGGTATTAAAGAAGATGCTGTTCCTGATGGTGTGGTTATGAGACCACTGATATTAGATGGTCAACCTATGTTGTTTGACCTTGGTATTCAGTTTCACCGAATATGGTATCAGCATCCTGTAATTTCACAGGTAGAAGGCATACTAGTTAAAGCATTTTCTGACATATATAAGTAGCGAGTAACAATGAGTTAATAAGTATTAATCTCATTTGCTTTCATGTTAGTGACTGGCCTGTAATACGTTTATTTGTGATATTTTCTTGTTGTGATTATCAAAGATGATTTTGTCGGTTGTTAAAGCTGATGTCATTTTTATCGTATATTTGGATTGGGTGGTTACTTAGAGATATAACATAAATTAATAACGAGTGCATATAACCATTATTGGTAAATTACTTTTGTGTAATTTTTATGTTCAATTATATGAGCTGTGACTTTATCTTTAATCCAGACATGTCAATTTTTTACCATCGTATTGCAGTTCTTGTTTTGATTTATGCGGAATTATAATCGAGTAATTAGAATTATAAATAAATGGAGTGTTAACAAATGTCGTTAGTATCAATGCCTTTTGTTGAAAGTACCGCTGATACCGTCCTACATGTTGTTGCCGGCGTAGTGTTATTTGGGTCAATTGCTGCAATAGCATATGGCTTTTGGAAAGTTCATGAAATCCCTGTTCATGAAGCTCACCGAAAAAAACACCAACAATTAGGTTTGATATCGGCTTTGACTTGGGTGGGATTTATATGGCACTGGGTCTGGGTTCTGGCATTAATTGTTGCCTTTACAGACATTGAGTTAGGCATTCGACGATTACGTGAAATCTGGAAAGATGAACCCCAGATTGTAGAGGAACAGCAAGATGCTTGAAGGATTGGCGGTATGGGCGTTATTTATTTATATTCTTCGCCTTGTGGGTATGCCATGGAATAAGGGAACGAAGCTCTTTGCGTACATTGGCGGAACCAGTTGGCTTATCTTTGTTTGGATAGGGCTTATTACCTATACGCCGATGGATATGTCAGGTGGTTCTGTCGTGCAATCGCCACATATTCAATTGAGGCCAGCCTCAAGTGAAGTGAAGGGGGTGGTAACTGCTATTCATATAGAGCCCAATCAGAAAATTAAAAAAGGTCAACTGATTTATGAAATTGATGATGAGCCTTATCTAATTGCTGTAGAAAACGCAAAAGCTGAATTGGCCGGCGCGGAAATGGGTTTGAGAGGGCAGATCAAGTTAATCGAGCTCTCTCGCCATCAGCAGGATGCGGCTGAGGAGGATCTCGAACTAAAGGTTAACACGCTAGCGCGTTATAAGCTTCAGGAAATCAAGGTGGCGGACACAGTTTCAAAACAACAGCTCGAGCGGCGAATGAGCGAAGTAGAAATGGCCAAAATTAAGCTCAGCCAAGCAAAGTTAAAAACTGAACAGATCATGGTCAATGTTTTCAATGCTGAAACAGTCGTTGCTCAGAAACAAACGGCTGTAGATAAGGCTCAATGGAATCTAGCCAATACCAAGATATACGCCCCGGTTGATGGCTTTGTGACTAATTTCATTATGCGTGAAGGGCAGTATGTAGGGGCAGCTCCTCGTCTTGCTATGTATACCAATGAAAAGTATGTCTTAACAAGAGTCAACCATCAGGCCCTACGTAATGTAAAAAAAGGGCAGTTGGCTGAATTCGGTACGGCAATTTACCCTGGTAAGGTCTTTTCTGCATCGGTTGATAGTATTATCGAAGCGACGGGGGAATCGCAAGGTAGCCTATTGGCCGTCGATGATAATGTTCGCCGGACTACTGGCTTGAATGTGCTTAACAAACACCACTTTGTACGTTTGAAAATTCATGAGCCGGAGGGCTTTGATATTCCTGTAGGTGCTGTTGGTTTAGCATGGATATCTGGTGAAAAGCCAACCCCATTATTAAGTTTCTTGGACGCGATCCGCGGTATTGTTATTCGCGTTAAAACCCAGATTTACTACTTATATTCACTATAGGGTTATTCACATCATGCAGGTAATAGGTAAAAATTAAGACCTATTACCTGCATTCAAATTTCCATCAATACCTTCCTATTATTTACAGCTTTTCTTAATATCACGCTTTTACTTTGCAAGCTTATGTTGATGGCTTTCATTTCCAAAACTGTTATTGATTATTTTCAATGCATTGCGATTTAGTAACACCCATAAATAATAAAAAGAAATATGTGGTTTTATTTTGAGTTGCCTGATGCTCAACAATAATTATTCATAAGGTAAATAATATAAGAAAAGATAAAACCTGGCATGCGTTATCAATAAGCTACTCATTAAATATTACAGGAACGACCATGAATAAGCGTTTGTTATTAATTTTGCTACTCAGTAGTATTCAACCTAAGGTCTTTGCAGAGCAAGAGGTCGAAAATCAGGACAAGGTTAATATGGCTGATCCAACGGCGGTTTACTCTTCAGTTGGGATGGGGATAGCGGCTAATGGGGATGTTGATGCTAGTTTTGGTTTGGCTTTCGGCAAGCATGGGATGAGCCTTGAGTCTAAAAAAGGCTTCGATGAACTAAAGGCTCGATATTATTGGATGAATGAAGGGCAAGGTTTTTATACTGAAGGCTATTTTGGTGGTGATGTGGAGTCGCTAACAGGGGGTTATGTCGCTACGTGGAAAGCAATGGAAAAAGTCACCTTTTATCCAGTGTTAACCATTGGGGTAAATAAGAATCAAGTGACCGACGACTCTATTGCTATTGGTATGGCTGGCTTCTACTCTCGAATTAACCACAACGCGTGGCATATTGGTTTTGACAACTTTTATTCATTTGGTGAAGATGATTATGATCTCTATACCTATGATGCTTTCGTCGGCTACCAAATTAAAAACCATCGGATTAGGGCTGGCTATGACTCAAATGAAGAGGCATACCTCAAATGGCAGATGGCGTTTTAGCCATCAATGCTGTCGATAAGGGCACAGTTAACAGAAAAGCCTCCGGCAAACCGGAGGCTTTTTGTTGGTGCGCCGAGCATGGCGTTGTTCTAGGAGGTGAAAGTCCTCTACGGGCTCAGTCGAGCGAGAACCGTTAGCCTATGCAAGGGTGTCCACCGTGAGGTGGGATCTGAAGGAAGCAAACGGCAAAACTTGGTTGTGACGAACAGAAATCTGATAGTAGGCCAGTACAACTTGGGTAACCTAGCCATATATAGAATAGCCCAATGCCTCGACGGGAAGTGTGTACGGGTAAATCAGGCACAACCAAGTGAAAGAACAACGTCTTACCTCGGGAGATCTTATTAGCTGTCTCGGACGAGACTAGTGCAGCAGTGATGCTGCGTGACGGTTAATAAGAAGTCAGCAGAAGGCATAGTACCTTGGGGAAGTACAACCCAAGGGAAGGCCGGAACTGAATATATCAAGAAGCAGTCACTAGACACTCAATCATGTGGAGTCATAGCAAGATGAACAATATCTCTACGTACCAATGGGCAACACCGCAAGTGACGCTCATGGCTACGAAGAATGACAAGCATGTTTGGCGTAGACAGGAGGACGAGTCTTGGTGACCTCAACTCAGTTGATGGAGCAGATCTGTTCATCAACGAATCTGAACCAAGCCCTGAGAAGAGTAAAGAAGAACAAGGGATGTGCTGGGGTTGATAAACTCGACATAGCAGCCACTATCTCGGTGCTTCGGCAGTCTTCCAATGGGCAAGCGCTCCGCCAGAGCCTTCTGGACGGTAGCTATCAACCCCAACCCGTCTTGGGTGTAGAAATCCCTAAACCTAGTGGGGGAGTGAGGCAGCTAGGTATCCCAACGGTACTTGATAGGATTGTCCAACAGGCCATCACATCAGTCCTGACAGATATCTACGAACCTAAGTTCTCCAACAGCAGTTACGGGTTCAGGCCCAACCGTAGTGCCCACCATGCTCTGGCGGCAGCAAGCCACTACATCAGGGAGGGGCGGGGTTATGTAGTCGATGTTGACCTAGCGAAATACTTCGATACCGTGAACCACGATAGGCTGATGCACAGGCTATCGAAAGATATCACAGATAAACGGGTACTGAAGCTGATCAGGTCATACCTACAGGCAGGCATAATGCGAAACGGGTTAGTCGAGCAGAGGCAACGAGGGACACCACAGGGTGGCCCATTATCTCCGCTGCTATCAAATATCGTATTAGATGAGTTGGATAAAGAGCTTGAACGAAGAGGGCATAAGTTCTGCCGATATGCAGACGACTGCCAAATCTACGTGCACAGTGAGGAAGCCGCAAATCGAGTAAAAGCCTCGATAACGGAGTTCTTGGAGCAGAAACTGAAACTCACGGTCAACCGGGAGAAGAGTGCGGCAACAAGAGTGACAGAGCGGACTTACTTAGGCCATCGCTTCCAACGAGATGGAAGTATCCATATCTCGAAGACAGCACAAACTCACATGAAGAAGCGAGTGCGTCAAATAACGAAGCGGAATCGAGGACGAGAGTTGAAGACAGTAATAGTCGAACTAACTCAATATCTAAGAGGTTGGCAACACTACTTCAAGCTCGCCATGCGGAAAAGCGCGATGCAGCGCTTGGATGAATGGATAAGACGGCGCTTACGGTGCTACCGACTCAAGCAGCGAAAACGCAGACACAGCATAGCGACATGGTTACGCCAAGAAGGCGTAAACGAGCGCAATGCTTGGAAGCTAGCGATGTCAGAGAAAGGATGGTGGCATCTGGCTTTATCGCCGCAGCTCAATCAGGCCATGCCAACGAAACGGTTCAAGGAGATGGGCATGTACTCATTGAGAGATGGGTATGAGTCACTGAAAATATATTCGGAACCGCCGTATGCGACCCACGCTTGTACGGTGGTGTGAGAGGACGGAGGCCGTGAGGCCTCCTCCTACTCGATTTTGCGCTCTTTGAATTACCCTATTCGTTTACTCGAACAGTACTAGTTTCTGAGAATAACGATTTCCTCCAGCTCTAGGCCGGGTTTGACGAAATTAATATCCAGGTAGTAGAAGCCCGGCTGTAGCTTTACCTTGAGCCCTTCAACAGTTACGGATTCCCCATCTGTCCCGTGCAGTGGCAAGGTCATACTGAACTCGTCATTAAGGAGCAGGCTGCACGATGACTGTGCCAGCGCATCTCGCTCATAGTTCATGACTCCGTTGAATTGGTAAATGCCGGCTTCGCTCACTTCAATCACCACGGATGTGTTGAGCTTAGTACCTAGCTTAATACTTTCCTCTATGGGATGCGTCTCTCCCCCTGGTGCTTGCGGCAGTGCCGCGAAGGCTTTGATTGGCTCGTAGGCGGTTAGCGGGCGTTCCATCACCGGTGCTGCCATGATAAAGCGGCAGATATTCATTGCGCTTCGCTGCAGTTCGCCCAAGGTTAGTGTGCCTTTTTCAAGCGTTTCTAGGGTGTCATCGCCCATAGCATTGCTTTCGGCACCGTCATTGTCGACCACCATGTAGAGATCGTTTTGCGCCCGGAGCATGAACGAGGTAAAGGTTTTGCTTTCTTCACCGGCTGCGATCGGGTCGTTCATTTTCGCCCACCAGTCTGTCATCACAATACCTTGAAAGCCCCATTCGCCACGCAGAATCGTCGTGTTGAGATCATAGTTGGATGCCGCCCAGTGCCCGTTGACCGGGTTGTAAGAGGTCATGATGGTCGAGGCATTGCCTTGTTTCACCGCCATTTCAAAGGGCTTGATGTGTACTTCGCGCATAGCACGCTCGGACATGATGCTGTCGACATCGACCCGCGCGGTTTCCTGATCGTTAGCCGCGAAGTGCTTGATCGTACCGGAGACACCCGCGTTGCTCAGGCCTCGGGTCTGTGCCGCCGCCATCACGCCAGTCATAAACGGATCTTCAGAGAAGTATTCGAAGTTGCGGCCGTTTAATGGATGGCGATGGATATTGATACCCGGGCCAAGCAAGGTGTCGATATGATTGGCCCGTAGCTCTTGGCCGATCAGGTAAAATAGCTCCTCGTTGAGTGCTGCGTTCCAGGTGCAGCCAAGCAGGGTTCCAATTGGTACCTGTGTCGCTTTGTGGCCACTGTCCATGCGAATGCCTGACGGCCCGTCTGCAGCCGCTGCCACGGGGATGCCTAGCTCGAACAAGCTGTCACTGACCCCGCCAAATGCCGCAGCTGTGCCCGGTGTGACTTTTGGGCTGCACATGCCTTCACCGCGTACGATGGTTGCCAATTGCTCGGGTGTCATTTGGGCAACAAACGCCTCAAGGCTGGCTCTACCTTGTTTCACGTCCAATAAGCTGATGTCTTGGTTGCCTGTCACTTCGAATGACGGCGGCATGTTGGCCTGAATACGCTCAGCCAAGCATGCTGTGCGCAAAGGCACCACTTCATGGCAGACTTGGTAAATGCCCCGGTCATTTTTTTGCGCTGGCTTGATACGCTCGAAGGTGTGGGTTGGCGCACATGCTTCAGTTAGCGTTTCTACAACCAGCAAAGCATCGAGTTGTAAGGTCGCGGCAATGGACTCGGCCTGGCGAACACTGGCACCCAAGTAAAACTGGTACGTTCCGGGCTCGAGTACGTAGCAATTGCGGTGATCTGTTGCACCACTGTCGTCATAGCTGGCCAATGATGCCACTGGCACTGAAATTCGAACCAGCTCACTAGCCCCTGGCTGGATGGTCGGCGTTTTGGTAAAGCCCGCAAGTACTCGGGCGGGTTTACCCAGCTCGCCTTGTGGTGCTTCGACGTAAAGCTGGGCCACTTCCTTGCTGGCGAAGTGATTGCCTACGTTTGTCACTCGGATATCAAAATGAAGAACGGCGTCAGGTCCATTTCCTTGGGTAGAAAAGTCGACCAACTGGCGTTCGAACTGGGTGTAGGACAACCCGGCGCCGAATTCAAACTGTACCGCTTCCGGGTTGAAGGTTTCAAAGTAGCGGTAGCCGACATAGATGTCTTCAACATAGAGGTTTCGGTCTTTACGCCCGAAGTGGGCTGATGATGGGTAATCAGCCAAGTGGTAGGCGATGGAGTCGGTTAGTCGGCCGCTGGGTGACTGCTTGCCGGATACGACATCGGCAAGGCCGTGGCCGCCTTCCATGCCAGCCGCCCAGCTATACAGTACGCCCTTGATGGACTGGTGATGTTCCACCGTATTCAGCCATGCCATGTCCATGATGTTGGTCACGTTCATCACTACAATGACATCGGTGAAATGGCGGTTCACCTTGGCGATCATGTCGAGCTCTTGCTCGGTTAAACGATAGCTGCCCGGCTCATCGGCGTTATCTTGATCCTCACCTGCGGTACGGCCAATAAATACCATTGCCTTGCTGGATTGTGCAGCGGCTTTTGCTACCAACTCGTCAGTCAGTGGCATCTCTTGTTGGAACCAGGGCTCTGCAGCCCAGCCGCCGCCACCGTCATCGAAGGGGTGCTGGGCAATCCAGTCTTGATAGATCGCCGCCAAGTCTTCATTCAGGCGAATGTTGCTATTGGCACGCAGGCCTTCCAATGCATTGACCGCGTAAGGAACATTGACGGCTCCGCCAGAGCCGGTACCGCTGCGGTATGTGTCGATCTGGCAGCGCCCGAACAGAGACACAATATCGTGGGTCTTCAATGGCAGTACTGCATCTTCATTTTTCAATAATACGATGCCTTCCGCGGCGGCTTGGCGGCTAACTGGGACGAGCTTTTTCTGCGCTTGGCTAATTTGTTTTTGGTTCATACACAATCACACAACTGTTTGTTTCGTAGTAGAGGCCAAATGTGGCTTGTAATGTCGCCGGTACTGCAAAACAGCAAAAATACATGGATAGATATTCGTTTTGCCACCGAGAAATAGTATGCTGGCTTGGTGCGCCATTCTACCAATATGGCGACAGTGAAAAGGAATATCGCGACATGAGCATTACCTATCAGCTCAAATCACATCAGAAGCACGGACACCTTAAATTTGCCTATGTAGATGGCCATCATCACTGTGACTTTGCCGTCCATAAACATGACTTCTCCGAGTTGTTTCTGGTGGTGAGTGGCAGCGGCAAGCACACGGTCGCTCAGCACGAATATCCGCTCAACAAAGGGGATGTGTTTGTGATCAATGGTGACATCGAACATGGATTCAGAGATGTGGACAAGCTCAAGATCATAAACTTGATGTTTGATCCTCAAACGCCGTTCTTCGAGAGCCCATCAATGCGCCAATTGTCCGGCTACCAGGCGATGTTCAAAGTCGAGCCAATCGCTCGGCAAACCACGGAATACCAGGCGAAGCTCACCCTCGACAGACAACAGTTGCCTGAAATAGAGCGCTTACTTGCCGCACTGAAAAATGAATACCATGCTGCTTTGCCAGGCTTTGAAGTCATGCTGACCAGTTTGATGCAGCAACTGGTGATTGCGCTTGCTCGGATGTACCAAGATCAAAGCCAAGAACTACCGCAGACCACTTTGGCACTAAGTCGGGCTCTGGTGTTTATCGAGCAACATTTTAATGACGCAGAGGTGAGTAGTGAGCTGATTGCTAAAGCGGCCTTCATTAGTAAGCGGCAATTGGAGCGCTTGTTCCGGCAGTTTCTTGATACTTCACCGAATCACTATCTCAGGGAGGTCCAGCTTCATTACGCGACAAAACTACTGTGCGATGAGCGTAACAGCTCCATCCAGGGAGTTGCAGAGCAGTGCGGCTTTGCTGATAGCAACTACTTTTCGAAGTGCTTTAAACAGAAGTTCAATCAGAGCCCAAGAGCGTACCGAAAGAGTCATCTTTTCCTGGAGGAAAACTAACTCTTGCATAGGTTTTGCTGAGAGTTATAAGTTATTCGATAAAAATTAGTTGAGAATAATGACAGTAAAAGAATATCTATAACAGAAAGAAAATGTGGTTTTTCTTTGGCTTCTAAATTAAGTCGTATTTGAATCGGCAAGCTTTTGCCAAAGGCAGCCGTTTTTCTTAAAAATGAGAAAGTTGTTTCGAAAATGGTTGGCTAATCTTTTGAAATAATTGCCTACTTTTGACGGCATAGTTGAAGCGTTATTTGAAAGCTTCCCGGCGTATCTTGTCAATGTGTCGCTGCATAACAATACACTCAATAACTCCTTAAGACCTTAATAGAAGTAAAGTCAGTTACACCTGAATTTATTGTTGGTTAGGTGCAGGTAAAGACAATGTCCAATCTTAAAAGTGCCAAGCTACTAAAGTTAAAGGTATTCATGCCGTATCTCAGTATCATTACGATTTCTCTTATGGTTTTTTATTCATCCCAGTCAAGAGCGGATACGGATTATTTTGTCGGCGGTGGCGTTGGCTACCAAGATGACAAACTAGATGGAGGAAGGGCAACTAATGGCGAAGATGCAGTCGTTCAACTGAATGCGGGGTTGACCATAAACTCTGAGCATAGGGTAACGGCAACCTACAGTTACAAGGATAAGTTCAAACAAAGCCTGTTTTTTGCATCATATGATTATCTCTATGATTTAACTAATAAGGTCTCTTTGAATGGCGGTTTTTTATTAGGTGTCGGATATAACGATATTGCTAGTGAGACATCCGTTGACTTTATAAGGGGGGTGCAGGTCGGAACAACTTACCATATCAATAAAGACTGGAGTACAGATCTTACTTATCGATATATACACCAAGACTTTGATGAAGAGGGTGTCGATATAGATAATAGTCAGCAAGTTGTTATTATTGCTAATTATCATTTTTAGCGATGTGTTGTTTATTGACCGTGCCATTGCATGAGTCCAATGGCTCGGTTAGGTTGAATATGCAGGGATTTACCGGTTAGACGACAAAACTTACTGGCTGTTTATCTGTCAGGTTGATTCAGTTAATATTGGTGGTGTTACCTAAATATAGCGGATACTAACTGTGGGAAAGGATATGGCCATCAATCACAATGTTATTCACGACAAGGAAAACCAAACCTATTTTGTTGATCTGGTCGATGGCTACCAAGCCAAAGTCAGTTACCAGATCTCGGGTAATGTCCTCACTGTCGATCACTCATCGGTGCCTGAAGCCCTAAGAGGGCAAGGCTATGCCGGTACCATGCTGGAAGCGGTGCTGGAGACTATTGCACAAGAAGGTTATAAAATTATCCCGCAATGTAGCTATGTTGTTCATTACATGAACAAGCATGATGAATGGCAGCATTTGCTGGCAGAGGTAGAATCCTAGCCAGTCCATAAGATATTGAGGCCGATATGACAAAGCCCTGCTCTTAGAGCAGGGCTTTAATGTCTCGGAGCGTTCGGTGGCTGGATTACCGTGTTTGATATTCAGGGTAGTCAAGCAACCCTTTTTCCGCACCACCGAATAACGTTTCCGGATCGTGCGGAGCAAGCGGGTAGTCATTCATGATACGGCTTGGTAGATCAGGGTTGGCAATAAATGGTCGGCCAAAGCCAATCATGTCGGCAATACCTTTAGCGATCGCCTTGGCCCCATTTTCTGCATTGTAACGTCCGGCATAGATGATCGTTCCCTTGTATGCCTCGCGGATCGCTTGCTTAAATGCTGGTGGTGTGTCCGGTGCGTCATCCCAGTCAACTTCTGCAATGTGAAGGTATACCACATTCAGTTTGTTCAAAAGGGCAGCAGCTGCGGTATAAGTTTCCACCGGGCTCTTATCAACAGTACCGTTGAGTGAGGTAAAGGGTGCAAGGCGAACACCAACACGCTCTGCACCGATGGCATTGGTCATGGTCTCCACAACTTCAGCGAGAAAGCGCAAGCGGTTTTCGATAGAGCCACCGTATTCATCTGTGCGGTTGTTCGCCTCAGAGTCGATAAATTGGTTTACCAGGTAACCGTTGGCTGCGTGCAGCTCAATTCCGTCAAAACCCGCCTCAATGGCATTTAGCGCAGCTTGGCGGTACTCACCGATAACATGCCTGATATCGTCTTTGGTCATCTCGCGTGGTTCTACCACGTCGACAAAACCAGGGGCATTGTTTCCGTCGTCGATAAATACTTTCACATTCTCAGCTTTTAGCGCTGAAGACGAAATTGGCTGCTGACCGCCAATATTGGCAGGGTGGGTAACACGGCCCACATGCCAGAGTTGGGCATAGATAACACCGCCTTTAGCGTGAACCGCATCGGTCACTTTTTTCCAGCCAGCTATCTGTTCTTGTGTATAGATACCCGGTGTCCACGCATAGCCTTGGCCCATTTCGGATATTTGGGTACCTTCGGCGACAATCAGGCCGGCATCGGCACGCTGGGCGTAGTAAGTCGCCATCATGTCGTTCGCAATGTTACCCGGTTGGGTGGCCCTTGAGCGGGTCATTGGTGGCATGACGATACGGTTTTTCAGTGATGCTTTGCCAAGGCGCATTGGCTGAAATAGTGCGTCTTTCATCGGTTATACTCCAACCTGTGCTTATTTGCTTGTCTGGATGAGTTCGATAGCGTAGCCATCGGGATCTTTAACAAAGGCAATGTGCGTTGTGCCACCAAGCATCGGCCCGGGCTCACGGGTCACGTTACCGCCAGCGGCTTTGATCTGATCGCAAGTTTGGTAAATGTCATCAACCCCTAAAGCGAGATGTCCAAAGCCGGTGCCGAGCTCGTAAGAGTCGGTGTCCCAGTTATAGGTCAGCTCGATAGTTGGGCCATTTTTGTCATAGCCAACGAACACAAGCGAGTAGCGATATTCTGTGTTTTCGAAACGGTCGAGAACCTGCATGCCCAACACCTTGGTGTAAAACGTGATGGACGTTTCGAGATCGGAAACACGGATCATAGTATGGAGGAATTTCATATCGTACCCTTCTGTAGTGACGCTGAGCAAATGAGTCGAGAATGACTGGTATTTAACCTTCTTTGATGAGGCTACTATAGCGAGGGTAAGGCTAAATAATAAATTATCATTAATTATTGTTTTGATAATTTTAAATTATATTAGTCATGTTTAGGATAAGCGCACCATCTTCATAGGTATCATGTTTGATGACATGCTGCTCACACTGACGTGTCATGATCTTAAATGGTTGGTGGGGCAGGCTATAAGTCAAAGCGCTATGGAATCACGTCTAAGCATTTAATAAGCAGGTATCAATGCCGCCTGAGTTGAGTCTTGGCCGGGTAGCGAGTGTCGAGAGAAGAAAGTAAAGCCAGCACGAATACTGGCTTGTTTGTTTATCGTTATAGTTATTTGTTGAGCAATGTATTGAAGGCTAACAAATTAGAAACGGAAAACGACACGGATGACTTGTGTCCAGCCCCATAGGCTAAAGCCGATTACTGTGGATAAGAACAATGCAGGAAAAATCATGTCAATCATAGTTGTATAACCTAGCTAATTGGTGTTTTTGTGGTTTTATTGTCTAATTTTGCTGGCAATAATCAAAGTAAAACTCTGACTTGTTTTTTGTTTTTGTGATATGCAACTGAGTTTGGTGTTTTTATAAGCATTGATGACTATTAGGTCCTGTTTTGATTCAGGCCTTAAGGTAAGTATCAAGTAGGGCTGGGTATGGTTTTGTATGTGTCGGTTCAAACGAACTAGTGATAGTTAAAGCCGTTAAGCGTTCATCCGAACATGCTTAACGGCGAAGTGAAGATAAGTCCGTATACAAAGAGAATGATGAATTGCTTCATCAGATTTTCCCCAAAGCGCTACGGAGATACAGACCGTTGAGAGGCCTGGGATCTTTCAAACGATAATTGGCTTATGTCGTGCCGTCAGCAGTTTATTCCGAGTTGGCAAAGAAGCGCTGGCGGTATTGTTCGGGAGTGCATTGGGCATGGCGCTTGAACAGGGTAATAAATGGCGATGCTTGATGATAGCCCAAGGTTAATGCCACCTCTTTCACCGAAGAACCTTTGCGCAGTAAATGTAATGAATAGAGGAATTTGCGTCGTTGCCGCCACTCGGTAAAGCTCATTCCGAGTTTATCCTGGCAGTGCCGGGCTAGGGTTCTTTCTGTAGTGTGGAGTATCTGTGCCCAGTCCTTTAATGTTTTTTCCGACATAGGATTGCGCTCAAGTTCATTGAGGATAGGTTTAAGCAGCTTATCGTTGCTGGTTGGTAAAAACTGCTCGTGCTCTTTGGCTTGGTAAACCTGATCAAGCAAAACACGGATCAACCTTTTGTCTTGCTCAGATTCTGCCACGGTTAATCGTCTCGCCTTCAAATCGTTGATGATAGCTTCCATTATTGGGCTGACTTCAAGTAGGCATGGGTAGTTGGGAAGTGGTGACGCTAAAGGATGAGTAATGTTCATCGAGCAATAGTTCAGGCTTCGACGCATAAAGCTTTCATGCTTGATACCTGCGGGTACCCAAACAGCATACTGCGAAGGTGACAGGAAGCGTTTGTCTTCTGCCTTCAGCTCCAAAATCCCGCCGTTGATGATCTGTAGCTGTCCCCATGGGTGGCTGTGGCTTGGCGTTGTCGTGTTGGGTAAGAACACCTCGTGACCGAAAAATACGTCAGCGGGCGGGTTATTGTTATCAAAAAGCGGCTGGTAGATTTTATTCATCGGTTTTTGGGGTCAGGTAGCAGGCAGTTGGTTTTAATTGGTTATTACAGTAATCCCCCAGTTTATGGAAGGCAATCATTACTTGGTTGATATGCGTATGAAACCGACTGTGCTAAAACCTAGCTAAAATAGACAATATAGTGACTAGGTATACAGACATGCTTTTCATGTGTTAGGTAGGTTGGGAGGTAGGCAATGACAGCTTCCATAGAGGCTTTTTTTCATAGTCCGACATCAACACTGAGTTACGTGGTTTACGATATGGCAGGCGGCCACTGCGCAGTGATTGATAGCGCGTTAGACTTCGATTTATCTTCTGGTGTTGTGAGTACAGAGTTCGCCGACGAAATCATTGCCTATATCAGACGCAACCAACTCAGCCTCGATTGGGTATTGGAAACCCACGCTCATGCCGATCATTTAACCGCTGCCAGCTATATCAAATCAAAGTTGGGTGGAAAAATCGGGGTAGGCCAGCATGTTGAAGATGTACAAGCCTATTTTGCGCCTGTCTTTGCGATGGGGGGAACAAATCAGACCGCTGGTGCACTTAGACATCAGTATTTTGATCACTATTTTCAGGATAAAGAAGAGTTTTCCATCGGTATGCTGACGGTGACTGTTGTTGAAACACCGGGCCATACCAGTGACAGTGTCACCTATCTGGTTAACCAAAATGCGTTTATTGGCGACACCTTATTCATGCCTGATTTTGGCTCAGCGCGTTGTGATTTCCCCGGCGGCGATGCGAAACAGCTGTTTGGCAGTATTCAACGAATTTATGCATTGCCGGATTCGACCCGGCTGTGGGTGTGTCACGATTACCAGCCTGGGGGGCGGGAGCTGGAATATCAAACTACTGTTGGTGAGAGTAAATTAAACAATATTCATATAACTGGCGAGACATCAGAAAATGAATTCGTCCAGTTTCGTTCTGAGCGAGATAAACAATTGAATGTACCTAAATTATTATACCCAGCTATACAAGTGAATATTCGTGCAGGTGTGTTACCTGAAGCCTTTATTAAGATACCTATATCGAAAACATTTTAGCTTATACCCTCTCAAAGTGTATGTATTATCAAACTAATATGTATGTTAGGTTGGATGTTCTATGATGGTTTTTTAATCCATACCATTTAAAAATTTATTGTATCTATGTGATATGCTAACAAAACTTTGTCAGTAAATTGTCAATTAAGTTTCTGGTTATTGAGTCGCTGGATAAGTAAGAGATAAAATTGCGACCAGAAATGGAGAGTATTATGACAATTTATAAAACCTTACCCGTACTAGCCGTGGCAACGTTGCTTTCAGCTTGCGGAAGCGACAGCAGTGGCGATTCTACCCAGTATGCCAAAGTTTCTTTCAGCGTGTCTGATGCGCCGGTTGATTCGATGTCTGAAGTCGTGGTGGCTTTTGATAAACTTGAGCTTAAGCACGAGAATGGCAACTCTTACATCATTGACGTTGATCACGACGATGAAGGTAATGACTACCAGCAACTCGATTTGCTTGACTACCAAGGTACAGATGCGGCACTGATTATCACAGAGCACACGCTTCCTGCCGGTGTGTATAAGGAAATGATTGTCCATACCAAGCCTGGTGACATGAACTGGGTGAAAGATGATGACACATCGGGCGAGTATGATCTAAAAATCCCGAGCAATAAACTGAGACTGGGTGGCTTTGAAGTCACTCCGGAAGACGACAATACTGTCCAAGGCTTTACCATTGAGTTTGACCTGCGCCAGTCGCTGGTTGAGCGAGGTAATGCCGGTAAAAATGGTTACAATCTAAAACCTCATGGGGTGAAGATTGTCGACAATCGTCAGGCGGCATCGCTGTGGGGCAAGGTAGACTTTGCTCTATTTGATGCGGGCGAAGGCTGTGCTTATGACACCGGTAACTTTGTTTACCTGTACCCTGAACATGTTTTAGGGGACTATCAATTAGCGGACAACTTTGATCCACTAGATGAAGATTTCAATGGTGATCTTCCTGTCGGAAAATATGTACTGCCATATGCATCAGCTGCTGTTGATCAGGATGGTGACTATGCATTTGGCTATATTCCAGCAGGTAACTACGTCGTTGCATTTACGTGTAATGCAGTCGATGATGATCCTATCCAATATGATAGCGAGATCATTATTGCCAACCCTGAAAATCAGCGGTTCGAAATTACATTGGATAAAATGCAAGAGAAAATCTTCAATTTTACTCTATAAGGAAAGGGCCAGATGGCCCTTTCTTTTTACTCCAATTTAATTACCCCACACTTCTATCTCTTGGAAATTATTCCAGCTCGTTAGACTGGAGTTGACCGGGTCATTATTACCGTTACACGTCAGCTGAATATATTTCACTTCGCTGGCATTAATCGGATTACTCACTAAACCGGTTGTTGTTCCTGGGGTGACAACACTGGAAAGCGGTGAGTAATTGATACCGTCACTACTTACTGCAATGTCGATGAAGTACTGGCGAACATCCCCTTTGGCCTGAGACCATTTTATCTCGCTTAAGTTAGCCATCTGAGTGAGTTCCAAGGTGAAGGTGATACCCAAACCTTTTGCCGTCCATTTTGTCGTGCTATCGCCGTCTACTGCCATTTCCGGTGTGTGGTCAACCCGGGTTTCTGATGCGGAAACGCCAGCAATTGCCAATTTGACCGGAGTGGCTGGTGGTTCAGTGACTTCGCCAAGGAAGCCAAGGTAACGGCTCGGGAAGGCATTGGTGTTGTCTGGGTTTAGGCTGGGGAAGATATAGTCGACACTGTTATCGGACAGGCCGAACCATTTGCATATTGTCGCGGCCATCTGTTCAGACGAGGTGGACGGGATAAACTTATTGCCATTTGCATTTGCACCGTCACGAATAAAGTCTGGATATTGGCCGTAAGCCTTACCACCTATAACTTGTCCGCCTAAAATAATTTGGTTACTTCCCCAGCCATGGTCGGTACCGCGGTTACTGTTATTTTCTATTGTCCGGCCAAAATCAGACATTGTAAAAGTGGTCACTTTTTCATGTAGCTGATCGGCTTCCAGTGAACGATAGAAGGCACTGAGTGCCGCATCAATTTGCGCGAGGATACCATCGTGTTTGCCCCGTTGGTTACTGTGATTGTCAAAACCACCGATAGAGACAAAAAAGACTTGGCGACCTTGGCTAAGATTAGTGCTTGATTGTATCAATCGCTTGACCATTCTTAATTGCTTTCCTAAATAACTCGCGGGAATGCTCTGGTCTTCAGGGAATTGCTCTAACGTATCGTTAAGTGAGGCCTGAAAGTCAATGACGTCCTGAAAACGCTGTAAGTAGCTTTTGGCAAAAGGTGAGCCGGTATTGTTATCAAGGAGCTTTTGCACATTGTTATTAATAGAGTTAATTGCAAGTGGTGACATTGCACGTAGCCCCTCAGCACTAATACGCAGATCAGAACCTGTTAGGCTATTCATTAGTTCGTTGCCACTGAAGGACATCTTAGGTGAAACCACTTCAGAGCCGGAGGCGAGTAGCTCCATCATCATGCCAGCCCATCCGTATGGATGATATTGGCTCGTATTCCAGCTGCGCTGCCAAGCCAGTTGCTGTTTATTATGGGCGCCTAGATTTGGGGGGGATTTGACAGCACCGAGGTTGGCTTTTGTGGTTGGCTCAAGAAGCGTACCCACATTGACGACAGTAGTTGCTGAACCGGCCATCATCAATTGAGCAAGTTCAGGCATGCTGCCATTAAGTGCTATTGCCTGTCCGCTCTCATCGGTAAAACCCGGCATTTCTATAACCTCTGCGGTGCTGAGATGGATATCCGGACGGGCATTGACATAATTGGTGTAGTTAGCAGCTGAGGTGGGGACCACCATATTGAACGAATCATTGCCTCCGAATAAGAATAGGCAGACTATCGCTTTGTAATCACTGTTGTCGTTTGCCAATGCTTGCGTGGGTAAAGTCAGAGACAGTGGTAAAGCTGTGGCCGAGGAAGCAAACGCAGCTGTTTTAATAAAATCGCGTCTTGATAAATTCATAAGGCTTACTCCTGAACCATGAAGCTGGGAGAAATAAAGGCGAAGTACAGCATTGCGGAAACTGCATAAGGCTTGTTATTACTGCTCTTTGCGTTCCACAGCCCCTCTAATCTAGGGGCGAGATCTGCGGATATGTCACCGTGCAAGAAGCGTTTAGCGATGAGATCGGAAAGTGATGCATAGTCACTACTTGCTGTCGTAAAGTCACTGACAACCGGATAGAGCTCCTGTTTACTGTTGGAGCTGGTCTTATAACCATTATCATGGACAACCTTCCAGGCAATGTTGCTTAGTTTGATCACTTGGTTCCAGTCAATGATTTCCAACTCAGGAGATGTCAGGTTGTTAGCTTCAAGCGCACCACTGGGAAGGTGATCGGGTGAGTAGAAATTGAACACCGAGGGGGATCCTAGCGGGTACTGATTGAATGTTTCTTGGTAAAGCATTGCGTCGAACGCAATTACGCCGCCACTTCCTGGTTTGGCATCTAAAGCACGATAGAAGTAAGTCATGGCAAGAATAGGTTCGCGCATCTTGGCGACATGTAGATCGTTTTCTTTCAGCACCTCAGCATCGGTCAAAATGGCGGTAATTACCTCACCTAGGTTACCGCCGGTGTTACGAAAGACAGAGGCAACTCTTTCAACATACTCAGGCCTTGGGTTGGATGTGACGAATCGTTTAATTAGCAGGGTACTGATAAATGGTGCGGTATTAGGGTGGTTGACCAAGAGGTCGAGAACCTGATCCAGTTCGGCTTCCGCCCCGACACCGGCCGGAAATTCTGCGCCGAGAATTTTTTTTGCTTCCATATCATGGGAATCATCATAGGCAACCATGGGCTTTTCCATGCTACTGCCATCCATGAACCAGCCAGTGAAGACGCGTGCCATGTTTTCAATATCATTGTCGTCATAGGTGGGAATCGGTTGATTATCATCGCCAAGCCTTGGGGTGCCATTCAGGTTGAGTTGTTCTAAACCGATGGTAAACAGCTGCATGATTTCACGAGCATAGTTTTGGTCTGGATTAACCCCGGTGCGACTTTTCGGAAGGTTGCCGACCATGGTGAGGTAGTGACCCATAATAGGTGAGCGGGTAACATGATACAGCAGGGTTTTATAGTTACTGAATGCATATTGGGTAAGGATATCGTAGTAGTGAGCCATCTCGGTCGGGTAAGGGGCCAATTGGGCATCTCGATCTCCCACCACTAGGATTTGGCTCAGGGCAAATGCCATGCGCTGGCGCAATTGCGCCCCTTTCCATAATGCGATATCGAACCATGCACAAACCCGCATTTCTTGAGTGGTTGAGGAACTGCCTCGCTGCTGGGCCTGATATAGCGTGCGTTCTTTGTGGCTTTCATAGGGTTCGGTGAGTTGGCTGTTAATCCAGCTGGTGCGGTTATCGAGGCTAAGAAAATCCTCGATCTCTCCTTTTTTTGTCCCCATCGTTGCCATATCCAAGAATCTGGATGCCTGGCGGTATGTTAATCCTTCCATAGATATTCACCTCCGTAATGAAGCGGTTTTGGTTGTTGGTATATCTATCTTGGAAGTGAAATATTGGTATGGGGAATATACCCCTTTGTTTTATTTAAATTTATGATGTCGTGGCAAGGAAATATGAAAATGCCTTGAAAACTAGTCATCTGATGAGAATTCTGTTTATTTCCTAAAACAGTTATAGGCTCTGGTGTTAATTACATTTCCAACCGAGTATAAATCGTTCAGCCCTATATATTGTGGGGTTATGCTCTGTTTGGATATTGGTAACCAGGAAATACGACAGGTGATCGCTGTCTCGTGCGTATTTTTGCTTTTACGCCACGGAAATCGTCAAGTGTTTGTACTGTAGAAAATTATGGGCAATAAACTGCCAGTAACCTAGGTGGTTTTTGGGGTTATTAATGTTTTAAACAATAGTGCTCGGCTTGATCTGGATTTTATCTTAAAACTATGGGAATTTAGGTCTGCAACGTAGGTGCTGAAAATGATGTGTGGGAGTGAAAAGAGGCGCGCATGCCAGAGAAGTTGTTACCGATTATTGATTTTTTTCTAGAACATAAAATACTGCTAAGTGTTGTTATTATTGCATTGGTTCTGATGTTCAGAAGGCTAGTGTTAAAGCAAATTCGCGGGGATGTCGCGTTTGTTTCTGAGCACCAGCGCAAGTGGATGTCACGGACCAAAAACGGTACCTTCACCTTGATGGTGGTGGTGGTGTTTATGCTGTGGCAATCCGAAATTAGCGAGTTTGCTTTGTCAGTTACCGCCATTGCCGTTGCGATAGTTGTTGCTTCCAAAGAGATCATTCTTTGTTTTACAGGGTCAATTCAACGGGCCAGTGCACGTTCGTTTAGAATAGGCGATTGGATCGAGGTGGGTTCGTTATGCGGAGAAGTGATCGAGCATAATTTGATGGCGACAGTGATCCAGGAGATCGATCTTCATCACGGTCAATACCACTTCACGGGGAAAACGGCGACATTGCCAAATAGCATGTTTTTTACCTATCCGGTGAAAAACCTCAATTTTATGAAACGCTACGTTTACCACAGCTTCAATATTACGGTAAAAGAGTTCGTTAATCTTTATGTGATTGTGCCAGAGATCATCGAACAGATCGAAGGACACTGTGACGAATTCATTGATGTGGCAAGGCGCTATAACGGGGTGATCGAAAAGCACGCAGGCGTTGATTTGCCAGGTCCTGATCCGCATGTCCATATCACGACAACCGCAACCGGTGAGCAGGTGGTACATATCATGCTATTTTGCCCGACGGAAATGGCCACGCACCTTGAACAGCTGATACGCGAAGACTTTATGCAGATCTACCAAGAAACCTTTGGTAAAAATGCCCTTCGCGAAGAGCGCAACCCTCGGGTGAGTTATATGTAATTTGCTTACCCTCGTTTATCGTTACCAGAGCCCACAGATAATTCGGTGGGCTTTTTTGTTATGAAAAATCGCAAGGCTAGGCGGGATTCGTGGTACACTCCCGCGCTTCATGTAGAGGCGGCTCTACCATATTTAGTTAAAGTACAATTAGAGGCGATTCATGCCATTCTCTAAACTTGGGCTTAGCGAGTCATTGACCAAAGCGGTTAGCGAACTCGGATACAGCAAGCCAACAACGATCCAGAACAAGGCGATTCCTGTCATTTTGCAGGGCAAGAACCTGATTGCCGCAGCGCAAACGGGTACAGGTAAAACCGCGGGCTTTGTATTGCCAATCCTGGAAAAACTCAGCCATGGTAAAACACAACGTAAGAAGCGTATTCGTGCGTTGATCCTTGTTCCTACCCGTGAGCTTGCGATTCAAGTTGAAGAGAAGATCACACTATACAGCAAGCACCTTGGCCTGACTTCGCTGGCTATGTATGGCGGTGTGGATGAGAAAGAGCAGAAGCAGCGTTTGATTGACGGTGTCGATGTATTGGTCGCTACGCCGGGTCGTCTGCTCGATATGTACGGCAAGCGCGCTGTTCACTTTGAAGAAGTGGAAATGTTGGTCCTCGACGAAGCTGACCGCATGCTGGATATGGGTTTTATCGATGATATCAACAAGATCATCGACCGTCTGCCTGAAGAGCTGCAGTTCCTGCTGTTCTCGGCGACGCTGTCTAACAAAGTCCGTGATTTGGCCAAATCCGTGGTCGAAAACCCGCATGAGGTCAGCATCGCTGCCAACCAAGCGTCAAAAGCAAATATCGAGCAGTGGCTGATCACGGTTGATAAAGATCAGAAGTCGGCACTGCTGAGCCATTTGATCAAAGAAAATAACTGGGATCAGGCGTTGATTTTCATCGAAACCAAGCATGGTGCTGCCAAGCTGGTATCGCAGTTGGAAAAACGGGACATTGCTGCAGAAGCGTTCCACAGTGGCCGTAGCCAAAAGGTGCGTGAGCAGCTGCTGGAAGACTTCAAAGCCGGCAAGATCAAATATCTTGTTGCGACTGGCGTTGGTGCCCGTGGTATTGATATCGAAGAGCTCTCTCGGGTGGTTAACTACGATTTGCCATTCCCTGCTGATGAATATGTTCACCGAATTGGCCGTACAGGCCGTGCGGATGCATCGGGTGAGGCAATCTCGTTTGTATCGAAAGACAATTTCAAGAACCTTTGTATGATCGAGAGTCGTCTGGGACACTTGATTGAGCGCCGTGTGGTAGAAGGTTTCGAGCCTAGAAAGCCGGTGCCGATTTCAATTTTGAATTACGTACCAAAAAGCAAACGTCAAAAGAAAGACTGATTGCCTGTCAATAATACTCAGCCCTTGCCATTCGGTGAGGGCTTTTTTTGCTTGGGTTTTTCATAAGTCACAGAATCTCATGCTGTTATCTGGCAGAATTTTCCCCTCTCAACATATTTACCAATGGTTCCTGCCACTTGATGGAGGCGGCATAACGTGACAACCCAAAAAATTCCAGTGAATACCTCTATTGTTTCGGGCGTTGCTTTATCTGAAATTGATGGCGAGATGAAAATGCTGCTGATGAAGCGGGTAAAGGGCGGATACTGGTGCCATGTAGCCGGCTCTATCGAAGGGGAGGAAAAGGGGTGGCAGGCGATACTCCGGGAGTTTTATGAAGAAACACAAATCTCGGTAACTGAACTCTATAATGCCCAGTATTTAGAACAGTTCTTCGAGGCCAATATCAACGTATTGCAGATTATTCCGGTCTTTGCTGTGTTATGTCCTCCCAATCAACCGGTGACCTTGAATGAGGAGCATACCGAGTATCGCTGGGTGAGTCTTGAAGAAGCCAAAGCGCTGGTGCCGTTCCCCGGCCAACGCCAGGTATATGATCATGTTTGGGCACATTTTGTAGATAATCGCCCTTCCGAGCATATGAAAGTTACTATTAACTAAGCAAGGTTGGCGCCGCATTAAGGAATCAGAGTGAAACAGAGTATTGTCCATATCGCCCTCGTCGTAAAAGACTACGACGAGGCGATAGATTTTTACGTCAACAAGCTGAAATTTGAATTAATCGAAGACACCTATCA
The DNA here is from genome assembly GCA_000940995.1 of Photobacterium gaetbulicola Gung47. Lineage (NCBI taxonomy): Bacteria > Pseudomonadati > Pseudomonadota > Gammaproteobacteria > Vibrionales > Vibrionaceae > Photobacterium > Photobacterium gaetbulicola. The sequence goes on along the minus strand of CP005973.1, from coordinate 1,325,818 downwards.
GCCTGAGCAGGACAAGCGATGGGTGGTGGTATCGCCGCCGAATTCTAATGGTGTGACTTTGCTTCTTGCCCGAGCTTCTAAACCAGAGCAACTCGACTTCATTGGTAATCAAACTGGAGGCCGGGTATTTCTGTTTCTGAACACAGATGACTTCTGGCGTGACTACAACCGTATGGTGGCTGATGGCATTCACTTTGTCCGTGAGCCGAAAGAACAAGGTTACGGCACGGTGGCTGTTTTTGAAGATCTGTACGGAAATTTATGGGATCTGCTACAGCTCAATCCAGACCACCCTATAGCTAGACGTATTGCTCGCTAGCAGATGATGAGATCAGCTATGAACAAAGAACAGATCATTGAATTTATTTTGACTCTTCCCGAAGCCGAATTGGATTATCCCTTTGGTACCGATGTCATGGTGTTCAAGGTGCTGGGCAAGATGTTTGCGCTTATCATTGTCAATGATGGTATTGTCGATATTAACCTCAAAGGGGCTCCGGCGGACAATGAAGCGCTAGCGTCCATGTTTACGGCTATACGCCCTGGCTACCACATGAACAAAAAGCACTGGATAACGGTATCTGTAACCGAAGAGATTGAAGATGGCATGCTGAAGGGCCTGATCGATCGCTCCTACGACTTGGTGGTAGCCAAGTTGAAAAAAGCCGACAGAGAACGGCTTGCGATTCATAGGTAATGAGTAAACCATGGGTAAATCTTCTTTGCTTACAAGGCATGCAAAGAGAGGAGATCCAGAAGCGGTTGCTGACAGAGCCACTCTGAACAAGGTGATATGCTTATACTCATTAGAATAGTAAGAGCAGTAAAGGGAAACAGACAGTCAGATGGCAAGTAGGTTAGAAACAGAGAGGTTAATACTGCGTCAGTGGAAGCGGGAGGATTATCCAGACTACGCCAGACTGAATGCTGACCCCACGGTTATGATGTATTTCCCCGCGGTGTTGTCCCGGCAGGAAAGTGAAGCCCAAGCGGCACGGATCACTCAGCTAATCGCGGAAAATGGCTGGGGGTTCTGGGCGGCAGAGCTAAAGGCGACAGGGCAATTTATCGGCTTTGTGGGCTTACACCGCCAAGATGAGTTGTCAGGGATCCCCAATGCACCATTTATCGAAATTGGTTGGCGGCTTGCCAAAGAATACTGGGGTAAGGGTTATGCTCCCGAGGCTGCTCGTCGAGCATTGCAATTTGCTTTTGAACAGCTGTCAGCGCCAAGCATCTACGCATTTACTGCTTTGCCCAATACCCCCTCGCAACGGGTGATGGACAAAATCGGTATGACGAATATCGGACAAGACTTTGACCACCCCAAGTTACCAGTCGGGCATCATCTCAGGCGCCACTGCCTTTATCAGGTAACCCGAGAGACTTGGTTAGGAAGACTAAAGCCGCGCAGCCCTTGATGTCGCCGGCATGAAATGGAGGAAAAATGACGGGTATTTGCGATCTGCAAGAGCTGCTGAAATCTATGGCCCCTGAACTGACAGAAGGGGAGTATGTATTTTGTAGTGTTGACGGTGAGTTAGAAACATATCTCGCCTTGTCGCCTATTGCGACCTTTCAAGAGTCGGAAGGACTAACGCTAGTCGTCAGCAAACAAAACGCTGATAGGGCCTGCTTGGCTTATGAGTCGACTTATAGAATGCTTACCCTCACTGTGCATTCCAGCCTAGATGCGGTGGGTTTAACGGCTGCAGTCTCCTCCAAGCTCGCAGAGCAGGAAATAAGTGCCAATGTTATAGCGGCGTATTACCATGACCACGTATTTGTGCCGAGTGCCAAGGCCGAACATGCTTTGCGTGCTCTCAAATCACTCTCTTAAACAACGGAAGTAAAGCTTGTTCTTGTCAGGACGAAAGGATGCTTAATGGCGAAAGTCTATTTATTTGATTGGGGAGACACCTTGATGGTCGACTTCCCTCAGTACCAAGGAAAAATGTGTGACTGGCCCGAAGTGAAGGCGGTACCGGGAGCGCGGGAAGCCCTTCACCGTTTGTCGGCGAAATACCCAATCTATGTTGCAACCAACGCCGATGACTCGTCAGTTGATGATATTAAACAGGCTTTCATACGAGCAGGGCTAGCGAAGTTTATCAGTGGCTATTTTTGTAAAGTCAATATGGGGATCGCCAAAGGTACGCCAGACTACTTTCAGCGCATAGTTTTGGCGCTGGATGTCGAGCCTTTTGAGATCACTATGGTCGGCGATACGTTGGAAAAGGACATTCAGCCGGCTATGGCGGCAGGATTGCAGGCAATTTGGTATCAGCCGGATTTTACGCTAAAGGGCGAAAGGCAATATCAACAAATTAGGCATTTGGAAGAGCTGGTATAGCGAGTGAGGGAATAGATGCAATTAGTTTATCCGAGTGAGGAGTATCGATTGGCTTTCGAGCGGTTTTACGATGATTTTGTTAATCATGATAAGGAAAACGCCTCGTATTATGAGGGCGGAAAAAAGAATTTTGATCGATATATTCAATCGTTAATTGATGAGTCCAACGGCGTGAATTTACCTGAAGGGTATGTGCCTTGTCACCATTATTGGCTTGTTGACTCGAGTCAAGAAATATTGGGGGTGATCCGGATTCGTCACAATATCAATACGCCTTTTTTATCCCATGAAGCAGGGCACATCGGTTATGATATTGCTCCTCGTTTTCGAGGCCAAGGTTACGGAAAAGCGATGCTGAAGTTGGCTCTGCCGAAAGCCTGCCAATTAGGTATCGCAACAGCCCTCATCACTGCTGACGAAGACAATATCGCCTCACGCACTGTCATTGAACACAATGGTGGGCAATTAGATAAAATAGTGCAGGGTAAGGTATTTCAGTATCCCATCGCTCGATACTGGGTTGACTGCTGTTGTTAAAGTCGCGTCATAATCGGTAGAAATCATTAGTAATCAAGCTGCGAAAAGGGGGATTCCCCTTTTCACACTTTGGCTAACCCGCCGCTAAATGCTATCCTTCGTGCCAGTTATAGCGTGATATCCGGAAGTAAGATGAATTTTAACCGTATTGCGTTCTGGGTTTGTGCTAACAAGGCTGTCGCTTAGGTTATTGATATAAAACGAATAGGTGATACAGCGAAATTTTGTAAGCTTTTTGCTGTGCTACCTTTTGATTGACCTCTTGTTTGAAGCTCAAAAGAGTTAGCCATGCTGCTGGTTGGTTTGGATCTATGTGTGTATGACAGACGGAGTTGGCGAGAGCCTTGATAAATTCCACAGCCGTCCAATGCTGCTTCATTTAGCCTATATAAAATCTAGCGTGTTAAAAAACTAACTTAGTTTTGCCCGTGCGACCTGAAGTCGTATGAAGCGTTGTTCACCGCTTTATGAGTGGACCATCTGTATCACCAGATGAACCTATGGGCCTGAATAAAGCAGCGGCTCAGACAATGTAACGAAGAGCAATCTAAATTGCTCGGGATTCGAATCGTGAGAGGACGATCCTCCTGATAACCACACAAATCGGGTGAGTGCTAGGTAGTCAGTATGATGAACGTAAGTGAATCCATCTAAGGTGCGTTATATGACGAAGCAGCGGAAGTGGTTATTGCGCTGTAGCCAAAAAGGCAATGGGAGTTGGAAAGGGATTGGGCAATGCTCTTTCGTGATCGACACGCTCCCCGCACTAGAGTGGGCATCTAACCTGACATTTACGTAACATACGGAACAGGGTAAGCCTGTATCACTCCCTATGGGAAAGCCTTTGTGGCCGATAGTGATGCAGGTAAAGGAGGTCGGAAAAAGCGAAAGCTGTATTGTAACGATGCAGATACAGACTTATGTCTGGTCACGAAAGTGAGCCTACTTCCGACTGGTCTCCCATTGCGAGAGAATTTTAAGAACTTTATTCAAGGGGAAACGCAAATGATGATTTCAAAAGAGATTAGTGCCTCTCCTGACAGTCTTCAATGGCAGTCAATCGACTGGAAATCCGTTGAAGCGCTTGTATTAAAGCTTCAAATGCGTATCGCAAAAGCAACTAGAGAGAAGAAACACGGTAAGGTGAAGTCCTTACAGTGGCTCTTAACTCATTCTCGCTCAGCCAAGCTTCTTGCGGTTAAGCGAGTATCTCAAAATAAAGGCAGCAAAACGCCTGGAATAGATGGTGTCATCTGGAACACAGATGCACGCCGTATGAAAGCAGTTAATCAATTGAGCAGAAAGGCATACAGTGCCAAACCGCTCAAGCGTATTTATATCCCCAAAAAGAATGGCAAACTTCGACCGCTAGGTATCCCGTGTATGATAGACCGAGCGCAACAAGCGCTCCACCTTCTTGCACTGGAGCCAGTGTCAGAAACCCTTGCCGATCCAAACAGCTATGGATTTAGGCCAAACCGCAGCACGGCTGACGCTGTCGATCAGTGCTTTAAATGTTTGGCACTAAAGAAATCAGCTCAATGGGTACTCGAAGGGGACATCAAAGCCTGTTTCGACAAGATCGGCCACCAATGGCTTCTTGATAACATCGCAGTAGATAAGCGCATGTTGGAACAATGGTTAAAGTCTGGCTTTATGGACAAAGGTCTGTTCTACCGTACCGATGAGGGCACACCACAAGGTGGTATTATATCTCCTACCTTGATGTTAATGACTCTCGCAGGTCTTGAACAACAGATAAAGTCCACCGCACTCAAACAGGGTGCAAGAGCCAACTTTATCGGATACGCCGACGATTTCGTCGTCACTTGCGCTTCAAAGGAAGTGTTGGAGTATGATATCAAACCGTTGATTACTAACTTCTTATTAGAGCGAGGCTTAACACTCTCCGAAGAGAAAACGCATATTACCCATATTAACGATGGCTTTGACTTCCTTGGGTTCAATCATAGGAAATACAAAGGAAAACTACTCATTAAACCGAGTAAATCCAATACGTTGATGTTCTTGAGTAACCTGCGTGAACTCATCAAAAAGCATGCAACCCTTCCAGTGAATGATCTTATCAAACTGATAAATCCAAAGCTAAGGGGATGGTCGAACTATTATCGACACTGTGTTGCTAAACAGGTATTCGGATATGTTGGCCACAAACTATTCCAAGCATTATGGTACTGGGCAGTTAGGCGTCATCCAACCAAGTCCAAGAACTGGGTTGTTCATAAATACTTCCTCAATCGTAAAGGCCAATGGCAATTTCACGGCTGGCAGAAGATCATGGACATGGATTGCCTGTTTAACCTATTCCAAATAGCAAAAGTGCCTATTGAGCGACATGTGAAAATCAGGAGTTCAGCGACTCCTTTTGACCCTGAATACCAAGAATACTTGGTAAAGCGGAAGTCAAAAAGACAAGCTCGCAACTCGTGGGTTGATCCTGCTCTAACTGCTTTATAAGTTGTTGGGTGTCAAACGATGCCTTAGTGGAGGCTTGAGCCGTATGCAGTGAAAGTTGCACGTACGGTTCTTAGGGAGACGGCACTTGGTAACAAGTGTCGTCCACCCGACCATTATCTTTTAGTTAAAATACTCAGTAACACAGTTTTATTATATTTGACTTACTTTTCTTATTGTGAGTGTAAATTCTTACCATTCTCCAATGGTAACAAAATGATAAGTTGTGATGCTAAATGTGTTAATTCCATGCGTCACTTTCTTGTTTTGATAGTATGCGCCGATTCTTTTACAGCACAGATTACAAGCGACAATATGCTTAGAACGTTCATAGTCTTTTTTTTGTTTATTTCGCAGTCTTCAATCGTACTTGCAAGTACTCTAGAGTCTAAATTACAACAAATCCACCCAGACTACAGGCAGTGGGTTAGCGATTCGTGTCCCAGTTCTCTGGGGCCCTCTGTTTGGCACTCCTGTTTCGAGCGAAACGCTAAAGCAATAAGCAATAATTTCCCTGACAAGAAACTAGAGAAAATACCTGATTGGCAGCGTGATTGGGTTAAATCTACCTGTCCCCGAAGCCTTGGGCCATCAGTTTGGGCTTCATGTGTGAATCGAAATATGAGAGTTTTCAATAGCGGCTTTCCTATTGATGCAGTGAACTCTTTAAGCGAGGCTGATCGTGCTTGGTTAAATCAGTCATGTCCTCGCTCATTGGGCCCTAGCGTATGGTCTTCTTGTATTAATAGAAACCTTAAGGATCTTAAACCAGTAGAAACGTCTTTAAACCAACCCCCACAAAGCCAACTCGCATGGGATGAAGACTCTAGTAGCACCGAAGTGGATAACACGGATGACGGCTTATCATTATTCATAATGCTAATCATGCTTATAATCCTTGGCTATCTTTTTTTCTTGCCGACAATTATTGCAAGAAAACGCTACCACCCTCATAGGACAGCAATTTTACTTTTAAATTTGTTTGGTGGCTTATTCTTGGGTATTGGATGGTTTTTAGCTCTAATATGGTGTTTTGTTGGAAACCAAAAATCAATGCAAGGGGTTGAAGTAGCAGGTGAAATTGAACGATTGTATCAGCTTTATACAGATGGTGTTATCAGTGAGAAAGAGTTTAAAAAACGCAAAGAGAAATTGCTAAGAATTTAATTTCAGTCTTTGTTGGTTACTTTTAAGTTACTGTTTAAAAATATCAAGTAATAGGTTGAACTGATAATGTTTAATATCTTTAAGGGCTGGTTTGGTGAGAAGAAAACGTCATTAAATATTTTGGCTTTCTCTTGATAAAGGCACTTATACTCGTTTTCATGATCTAATATTGCCGTCACATAACGGTACAGCACAGATTGATCATCTAATCGTGTCTAAGTACGGATTGTTTATTGTTGAAACCAAAAATATTAAAGGTTGGATTTTTGGTGATGAACGCGCAGTTCAATGGACACAATCATTATATGGAAAGAAATTTAGGTTTCAAAATCCACTTAGGCAAACATATAGACAAAAAAAAGTCCTTTCTGAATTTTTGAATATTGATGAAAGGCTAATTAAAACAGTTGTATATTTTAGTGGTGATTGTAGTCTACGAACACCTTTACCTTCAAATGTTATGAATAGCGGTTTGGGTCGGTATATAAAATCATTTAGGGTATTAGAATTAGACTCAAATGATGAACAGTACATAATTCAGTCGATCCAAGCTTATGTTTCAACTACAACTCTGACGACTCGCGACCATGTAAACTCACTGAAACACCGTCACAACTCTACTCTGTATTGTCCTCGTTGTAGTTCTGCTCTGGTAAAAAGGGTGGCACAATCCGGGTGACCTGCTCCCCGCTTTCTAATCCAGCCATAACTTAGTAATGTTCATCTTATAAGAAGGAAGGTGAATATGAAGAAGCGATTCAATGAACAGCAGATCATTGCCATTCTCAAGGAAGCGGAGGCGGGTTTGCCCGTCAAAGAATTATGCCGCAAGCACAATATTTCTGATGCCACATTCTACCTCTGGCGTAAAAAGTACGCGGGCATGGATGTTTCCGATGCTCGTCGCTTAAAGGCATTGGAAGATGAAAATGCCAAGCTTAAGAAGCTATTGGCGGAATCCATGCTTGATGTTGATGCTTTGAAAGCGGCTCTTAACCAAAGTATTGACCGTCGGAGACAAGCGCAAGGCTGTGCATGTAATGCAGGAAGTCACCACGATTTCGGAACGCAAAGCCTGTCTGCTCGTCGGTATAAATCGCGCATCGATGAGATACCAACCTCAACCTAAAGAGAGTGATGTGGAGCTATTGGCTCGCATACAAGAACTGGCACTCGAGAGAAAACGGTTTGGATATCGCCGTATTCATCGTCTTCTTCGGCGGGAAGGGACAGAGGTTAACCATAAGCGTGTTTATCGGTTATACCGAGAAGCTGGATTGGCCGTTCGTAAACGGAAGCGAAGGAAATCATTATGTGTCGGGCGGGAGCCACTTTTACTTCCCTCACTGCCCAACCATACCTGGTCAATGGACTTCGTCATGGATGCACTCAGTTCTGGTCGTAGGATAAAGTGCCTCACTATCGTTGACGACTTCACGAAGGAGTGCCTAGATATTACTGTTGCATCAGGAATTTCTGGGGATGAGGTAGTCGCCATACTTGAGGCTATTGCAGCTTTCCGTGGTTATCCTGAGGCCGTTCGAACAGATCAGGGGCCGGAGTTTACGGGTAAAGCTCTCGACCAATGGGCTTACGATCATGGTGTTATTCTAAAGCTGATACAAGCAGGTAAGCCAACCCAAAATGCTTATATCGAAAGTTTTAACGGCAAGTTCAGGGACGAATGTTTAAACGAGCACCTGTTCAGAGACTTAAGCCATGCTCGTAAACTGATCGGTGACTGGCGCATTGACTACAATGAAAATCGCCCCCACTCATCAATCGGATACCTAACCCCCTCTGAATTTGCAGTACTAACACGTTCAGGGCTAAACAACAGCAATGTAACTGACATTACTAAAGAGGTGCTGGATTAGTTATTGGGGGCAGGTCAGGATTAATAGTGCTCCTATTGGCAGCTCGCCACTTTTAAATTCAATTACGGTTTAGATAAAGTATTGTTAGATAGAGGGGGAGGGGTTCTAGTTTTGTCCGCCCCCTTGGTGCTTACCATTTTTTTAGCAAGCAAGGAGATGCAAGTGATTGAAGTGATTGAGGTTATTTTTAAAGGGGTAGCAGTTTTATGTTGTTTGTGTGTTATGGTGGCTCTACTTGAAATATCAAGGTTTAAGTGGGTTGGTTTTAAACGAAGGCAGGCAGTATCCCGCCGTAAACAAGAAGTAGCCGAATGGGACAATATTAATGTTCGCAGAACCCCAATTTTGCCAAAAGAACGTTTGAGCCTTACTACAGATAAAACTGTGGGTGTTAAGCTGGAATCCATAGATGAGGTGATTCAGGCTGATAATGAAGAGTACGAGTATCAGCTTATGGTTTGCTCAATAGCTGCACAGGCGGCTATGAGTAGAGAGAGACAGGCCGCAAAAAACAAGCGGCCCAAACTAACGATAGTGAAGTAGGAAATTAGCCGTAACTAAACTCCCCCCATAATCATCAGCTTTTTAGCTCGCTGAACTGTTGACGGATTGCAACCGATCTCCAAAGCCACTTTTCTTATACTCATGCCACTATCTAACAGTTCGATGATTTTAGTTGTCCTTTCTTGATCACGTTTTCGGCCCTGTGACCTGTATGATTGACCTTTTGAGTGACTGCTTGATTGACCTCATGACAGGTGTTTTCCAGCATATTTCGAGCAGTGGGCTTTGAATGAGGGCTAGGTTGTCGCATGGTCCGAATCTCTCAGATTACAGCGAGATACCTTGATAACAGCAACTTAGTGGTAATTCCTCTTACTTCACACTTTGGCTAACCCGCCGCTAAATGCTATCCTTCGTGCCAGTTATAGCGTGATATCCGGAAGTAAGATGAATTTTAACCGTATTGTTTGTTTTGACCTCGAAATGTGCTGTTGGAATGATGGCCGCGAGTCAAGAACAGGTGAGATCATTGAAATTGGCGTTGCAGAGCTCGATCTAACCAGCGGTGAGGTTGTACGCAGAGCCCAGCACTTTGTCAAACCGGATCATGATGAAGTGTCGCCGTTTTGCACAGAGCTTACGGGGATAAAACCTGAAGTGGTGGCCAAGAACGGTAAGCCGCTTGGGCATATTTTGAAATCCATTGAACAGAAGTTCGGTGGTCGGCATAAAATCTATGCGGCCTGGGGACGTGATGACATTATCCTTCGTAAGGAGTGCGAAGAAAAGGGCCTGAAGGTTCCATTTGATGAGTATCTCAACCTAGCAACCTTGTTCCGGTTGCAGCGCCATGTGACCAAGAAGCGATGTGGCCAGCGAGCTGCGATGGAAATGGCTGGTATCGAATGGGAAGGGCGGCAGCACTCTGGCTACGATGATGCCTACAATTTAGCGCGGTTAGCCAAAACACTTTTCATTAATGATTAAAGAAAAAGTGGTAGGGGTCGCTTGTGTGAGCAAGAAACGAAGAAATGTTCCTAAATCGGGTTTTTTGGATAAATACTCAGTCATTTCTTCGATAAGGTTATAATTTTTCTATGGTTTACGCATCATTTTAATTGACAAATAAATCATGATAGTTAACATTATGCAAAAAATAAAATATGCAAATTGTTGGCTATGGATTTTACAACTTGTCAAATTCCGGTAAGGAATCGACTCAATATGGACGAGTTTCCTTGTTCAGATAAACTCAATGAACAGCGTCCGTACGAGGAAATTATTCGATGGTGGAATGTCCCTTATGTGGACGAACTAACCTATGAAGAATCTGGGGAAATTGGGGTGTGCGTGCTTGATGGCGCCACCTGGGACGGACCTAGATTGATCTCTGAGCATGCTACCTTTGAGGAAGCGGTAGCGGCTGCTAATTTTTATGTCAACCATTCAGATATTTGGCGCCGCTTTAAAGAGCCCTATCAGCCGCTGGCAAAGGTTGATCACCTGATTGATATGAGTTCGTTCATCCATGGCAAATTAGCCAAGATGGATGAGGAGCAGCTGTTTGAGTATATGTTCCATTGGTTGCCAAAGGTCAATAAAACGGCAACACCCGTATTGGAAGCATCGTAAGCTGGGTAGTATTCACATATAAATGGCACAGTGACCACACTGTGCCATTTTTTCTGTAGATTGTATTGTTAATGCTGTTAAGTAATTCTCACATTCATCGTGATTTCAGCTTTAAAGACGACATTCCCCTCAGTATCTTTTACCTCAACCGGCAAAAGTTTGTCACCTTCAGTATTCCAGTCAATATTTTCACCTTGGGCTCGGGCAGTTAGATCTATTTTCGCTTTTTTTAAATATTCCACCGTCATTCCAACCGGGATCCAGTGACTGTTAACAGGGATAGATACATCCGCCATCATCCCTCCTGCGAGCTCTGCCATATTACACATCGCGATAGCATGCACCGTATATAAGTGGTTAGAGTGATGGAAAAGTGTCATGCATTCCTGCGGGATAGATCACTCTTTCTTGATGGGAATGAATTTGGTTAAGTACGATGGGGTGGGTTTTTATATTTTAAATATCAATAGCATATGAGGTTTTTAAAACGTTTGGATATGTCCTCAATACCATGAAGCGGCTGCTGAAAAAACCAAATGTCTGACAATAGAACCACGATGTCTTTTTAGAGATATTTATTTGTAACCTGACGTGACACAATTCCCAGGTAATCAAATTAAAAGGCAAACCATGTTCTATTTATTTCCTCTATTGACTGTAATCATTTGGGCAGGGAATGCCATCGTAAACAAAATGTCGTACAGCGTGATCGACCCTGGAGCGATCTCTTTTTATCGCTGGTTTTTTGCCATGATGGTATTGACTCCTTTTGTTCTACCATCGGTATGGCGCAAACGTCATGAAATCAAACCTTATTTGTCCAAGCTGGCATTCTTAGCCTTGCTTGGTATGGTACTCAACCAGTCTCTGGGGTACTTTGCTGCCGCAACAACGACAGCAACCAATATGGCCCTCATTGTTTCACTTGTCCCGTTGCTGAGTATGTTTCTGAGTGTTCCGTTGCTGGGGCAGCGCCTGTTACCGCTAGCCATGGTTGGGGCGGTGTTATCATTGGCAGGCTTGGTATTTATGTTAGGCCATGGTGACATCAGTACCCTGACTTCCCAGGGGATCAAGCAGGGCGATGCACTGTTGCTGATTGCTGCCTTTGTCTATGCGTTATATTGCGTACTACTAAAGCGTTGGAAAATGCCATTAAGTAACTGGCAATCTGTATATATGCAGGGGCTTTTTGCCGTCACTATGCTAACCCCGTTGCTGCTTGGCAGTGAACGTACGGCAATCACTGGGGAATCACTTCCTTTGATTATGTATGCTGCACTGCCAGCTTCGGTATTGGCACCTTGGTGCTGGCTCAAAGGCATCGAAATTCTCGGCGCTGATCGTACCGCGATGTTCATGAACCTGATGCCAGTGCTGACGGCTCTGATCGCCAGTATCACATTGGGTGAGCAGTTAGCGGTATACCATTATATCGGTGGAGGTATGGTCCTCTCCGGTGTGATTCTGGCACAGCGCAAACCAAAACCTATCCAAACCGACAATATGGCCACGGCGTAAATACCAAGTCCATTTGTCTGAAAGGGTTGCTTGCTGCAACCCTTTTTTTATCTTCGCCAATCGCCAATCGCCAATCGCCAATCGCCAATCGCCAATCGCCAATCGCCAATCGCCAATCGCCAATCGCCAGGATTGTCGACAATCTATACTAAGGTCTAATACATTTTGTTAACAATTAACTTGTAAAAGCGGTTTTGTAGCGCTAAATTTGTTCGCAGGTTAACAAGTTGTTGACAATTGGTGCGGGTGAATAAGGTTGAAATTGAAAAGTGTCGACAGGCCAAGTGAAAAGGAAGGTACCAAGTCTGACAATCTGACTGAACAGCTCATAGATCAGATTGTGAATGGTACCTATCCCGCGGGCAGCAAGATATCAGAGCCAGAGTTAGCCAAATATTATGGCGTGAGCCGCGGACCATTGCGCGAGGCCATCATGCGCTTGGAATCGATGGGGCTGGTTGAGCGTATTCCTCACGTCGGAGCCCGGGTGGTCGCTCTGAGTCAGGAAAAGCTGATTGAGATCTACGCGGTACGTGAAGCGCTCGAAGGTATGGCGGCAAGGCTGGCCTGCGAGCACATTTCCGACGAAGAGCTGGACGGGCTGGAAGCGTTACTTGATGCCCATCACCAGCATATCGAGCAGGTTGAAGGGGCATCTTACTTTCACCAGCAAGGAGATTTTGATTTCCACTACCGGGTCATCAAAGCCAGCCGGAATACCAAGTTGATCAGCCTGCTTTGCGATGAGCTTTATCATTTACTGCGAATGTACCGTTACCAGTCTCAGCGTTCGCATTCTCGTCCTGAGCAGGCTCTAAAGGAACACTTTCATCTTCTCAGCGCCCTGAAAGAGCGTGATGGGGAGTTGGCAGAGATGTTGATGCGGCGTCATATCATGAGAAGCCGCCAGTTGATTGAACAGCAGTTGAAGCAGGATAAGGAGAAAGCCTCATGAGTCCAGGGAAACGCTTCCGCCAAGCGGTAGCCAATAACAACCCGTTACAGATTGTCGGCACCGTCAACCCGTATTGCGCCATGATGGCAGAGCAAGTGGGTCATCAGGCGGTATATTTATCGGGGGGAGGAATTGCCAACGCTTCATATGGTTTGCCGGACTTGGGTATTACGACCTTGAACGATGTGTTGGAAGACGTTCGCCGGATTACCGCTGCCACGACACTTCCGCTGATGGTCGACATTGATACGGGATTTGGCGGTGCATTCAATATTACTCGTACCATCAAGGAAATGGAGCGCAGTGGGGCTGCTGCTGTTCATATGGAAGACCAGGTGGCACAGAAGCGCTGCGGCCACCGACCGAATAAAGCCATTGTGAGCCAGCAAGAAATGGTTGACAGGATCAAAGCGGCGGTTGATGCCAGAGTGGATCCTGACTTCGTGATCATGGCCAGAACCGATGCATTAGCGGTCGAGGGAATAGAGTCGGCTATCGAAAGGGCTCAAGCCTGCGTGGAAGCCGGAGCAGATATGATTTTCCCTGAAGCAATAAATACGCTTGAGCAGTATCAGCAATTCTCAGATGCCGTCAAGGTGCCGATTTTGGCCAATATCACCGAATTCGGTCAAACGCCTCTGTTCAGTACCGATGAGCTTGCTGAATGTGGTGTCGATATGGTGCTTTACCCGCTTTCTGCATTCAGGGCGATGAACCAAGCGGCACTGAATGTCTACCAGCACTTATTGCAAGACGGACATCAGCGTAATGTGGTCGATCAAATGCAAACTCGTGAAGAGCTATACCGTTACCTGGGCTACCACGACTATGAGCAAACATTAGATAAGCTATTCAAGCAGCCTTGATAATCGGCTAAAGAAATAATTCCAAGAATAAAAATAGACAGGGTAGAAATAAGCTCTGGGGATCAGTGTACCTGCTTATTCCGCTAAAGAAGCGGGAAGGTTCATTCAATATCGTGAATACAACTAAAGAAGGAGTCTGCTATGACTGCTATAGCCGTAGCTGATGTTAAGAAGGACGGAAATGAAAAGAAACCTGCTGCGATTGGTGGCGCGGGCCTTAGGGGGCAAAGCGCGGGGGTGACAGCGCTGTGTACTGTGGGTAAATCTGGTACAGGGTTAACGTATCGGGGCTACGATATCACGGATTTGGCCAATAATGCTGAGTTTGAAGAAGTGGCCTATTTATTATTAAAAGGCAAACTTCCTAATAAACAAGAATTACAAAGTTATAAACAAGCATTAATGAATTTCCGAGGGTTGCCGGAATCACTGAAATTAGTATTAGAAACGATTCCTGCCGATGCCCATCCGATGGATGTGATGAGAACTGGTTGCTCAATGCTCGGTAACTTGGATCAGGAGCTGGATTTCTCCCAGCAGGATGATAAAACTGACCAGTTGCTTGCCATGCTACCGGCCATTATCTGCTATTGGTATCGCTATAGTCATGACGGGGTTCGTATTGATACGGCCAGCAGCAGTGAGGATAGCATTGGCGGTTATTTCCTCGAAATGCTCACCGGTCAGTCGCCGTCGGAACTTCATAAGCAGGTCATGCACTGTTCGCTGGTACTTTACGCCGAGCATGAGTTCAACGCTTCAACATTTACTGCCCGTGTCTGTGCCTCCACCTTGTCTGATCTCCATTCTTGCATCACAGCGGCAATCGGCAGTTTGCGAGGTCCGCTGCATGGCGGTGCCAACGAGGCCGCGATGGCCATGATAGAGAATTGGCAGACTCCCGACGAGGCTGAAGCAGGGATCATGCAGATGCTGGCGAACAAAGACAAGATTATGGGCTTTGGCCATGCAATATACCGTGAATCCGACCCCCGGAATGCTTTAATTAAAGCATGGTCGGAAAAACTGTCTGTCGATGTTGGCGATACGCATTTGTATGCGGTGTCTGAACGGGTCGAGCAGGTGATGAAGCGGGAAAAAGGACTGTTCTGCAATGCTGACTTTTTCCATGCCTCAGCCTATCACTTTATGGGGATCCCAACCAAGCTGTTTACCCCCATCTTCGTGATGAGCCGAGTCACCGGCTGGGCAGCCCATGTCTACGAGCAGCGGGCCAATAACCGGATTATACGTCCCAGTGCTGATTATGAAGGACCAGAGCACCAGGATTGGTTGCCGATTGAAGAGCGCCGTTAACGCCTCATTTCACGGATGTAACTTATGAAGATGAATACTAGATACCGTAAGCCTCTTGCTGATACCGGACTTGATTTCTTCGATACGAGAGAAGCCGTCAATGAGATATCGCCAGACGCATACGAAACCCTGCCGTACACGTCTCGGGTATTGGCCGAGCAACTGATCAGGCGCTGTGATCCGGAGTCACTGGCTGCCAGCCTAAAGCAAATTATTGACCGAAAACGCGACCTTGATTTCCCTTGGTATCCGGCGCGGGTGGTTTGTCACGATATATTGGGACAAACCGCCTTGGTCGACCTTGCGGGGTTGCGCGACGCCATTGCCGAACAAGGCGGTGATCCGTCTAAAGTCAATCCGGTGGTGGAGACCCAGCTGATTGTTGACCATTCTCTTGCTGTTGAGTATGCCGGATTTGACCCTGATGCGTTCGACAAAAACCGAGCGATTGAAGAGCGCCGCAACGAAGACCGCTTCCATTTTATCGAGTGGTGCAAAACCGCCTTCGAAAATGTCAGCGTGATCCCAGCGGGCAACGGCATCATGCACCAGATCAATCTGGAGAAAATGTCGCCGGTGGTTCAGACCAAGAATGGCGTGGCCTATCCTGATACCTGTGTCGGTACCGACAGCCATACTCCGCATGTCGATGCGTTGGGCGTCATCGCCATTGGGGTTGGCGGGCTTGAGGCGGAGACCGTCATGCTGGGCCGTCCTTCTATGATGCGCTTGCCGGATATTGTTGGTGTCAACCTGACCGGCAAGCGTCAGCCGGGGATCACCGCGACGGATATCGTATTGGCAATTACCGAGTTTCTGCGTAATGAACGTGTCGTTTCGTCCTATCTGGAATTCTTTGGTGAGGGCGCGCGCGATCTGACTATTGGGGATCGGGCGACTATCTCCAATATGACACCGGAGTACGGCGCAACGGCAGGGATGTTCTATATCGATGAGCAGACGATTAACTACCTCAAGCTAACAGGCCGTGACGAGCAACAGGTTGAGCTGGTGGAAAAATACGCCAAGCAAGCCGGGTTATGGGCAGATGATCTGAAGCATGCCGAATACGAGCGCGTGCTGGAATTTGACTTATCAACGGTTTCACGCAACATGGCTGGGCCTTCGAATCCCCACCGCCGTTTGCCAACGTCGGAGTTAGCGGCACGCGGAATTTCCGGTGACTGGAACGAAACAGAGGGTGAGCTGCCGGATGGCGCGGTGATTATCGCCGCCATTACCTCGTGTACTAATACCAGCAACCCGCGTAACGTCGTTGCCGCTGGGCTCTTGGCCAAGAAAGCCAATGAGCTGGGCTTGGTGCGTAAACCCTGGGTGAAGTCTTCTTTTGCTCCGGGCTCGAAAGTCGCCAAATTGTACTTGCAAGATGCGGGATTATTGCCGGAGCTGGAAAAACTCGGCTTCGGTATTGTGGCTTATGCTTGTACCACCTGTAACGGTATGAGTGGTGCGCTGGATCCGAAAATCCAGCAGGAGATCATCGACCGTGACCTCTATACAACCGCTGTTTTGTCCGGCAACCGAAACTTCGATGGCCGGATCCATCCTTATGCCAAGCAGGCGTTTTTGGCCTCTCCCCCTTTGGTGGTTGCCTACGCGCTGGCAGGCACGATCCGGTTCGATATCGAGCGTGATTCGCTGGGTACGGATAGTCAGGGTAAGCCGGTTTACCTCAATGATCTGTGGCCTAGTGACGAGGAGATTGATGCGGTCGTTGGCCAGTATGTCAAGCCTGAACAGTTCAATCAGGTTTACATTCAAATGTTTAAACTGGATGACGAACAGCGTAACAGCAACCCACTGTATGACTGGCGGCCAATGAGTACCTATATTCGCAGGCCGCCTTATTGGGAAGGTGCGTTGGCCGGAGAGAGAACATTGTCCGGCATGCGGCCATTGGCGCTGTTGGGCGACAATATCACCACCGACCACCTCTCTCCCTCCAATGCCATTCTCGCGTCCAGCGCCGCAGGGGAGTATTTGGCGAAAATGGGGTTACCGGAAGAGGACTTCAATTCTTATGCCACCCACCGCGGTGATCACCTGACGGCGCAGCGGGCGACGTTCGCCAACCCGAAGCTGTTCAATGAAATGGTCAAGCAGGATGGCGAGGTTGTACAGGGATCATTGGCGCGTATCGAGCCGGAAGGCAAGGTAGTGCGTATGTGGGAAGCCATTGAGACCTACATGAACCGGAAACAGCCTTTGATTGTGGTCGCGGGTGCCGATTACGGTCAGGGATCTTCCCGGGACTGGGCGGCAAAAGGGGTGCGTTTGGCGGGTGTGGAAGCCATCGTGGCCGAAGGGTTCGAGCGTATCCACCGCACTAACTTGGTGGGAATGGGGGTCTTGCCGCTGCAATTTAAAGAAGGGATCAACCGAAACACCTTAGCACTTGATGGGACTGAGTTGTATGACGTCGTTGGTGAGATCCAGCCAGGGGCAGATTTGGCCTTGGTCGTCACACGGACCAACGGTGAAAAGGTCGATGTACCGGTAACCTGCCGCCTTGATACGGCCGATGAGGTGGCCGTATACGCAGCCGGCGGTGTGCTGCAGCGTTTTGCCAAAGATTTCTTGGCGCAATAGGGGGAGAGGACAATGACATATTCAACTTCCCAGTCGCAAATGAAAATCCCAGCCACCTTCATGCGGGGAGGCACCAGCAAAGGGGTGTTTTTCAACCTGGCCGATCTGCCGCCGCAGGCACAGGTAGCCGGTAAAGCCCGCGACCAACTGTTGCTACGGGTTATCGGCAGTCCCGACCCTTACGCCAAGCAAATCGATGGCATGGGCGGGGCAACCTCGAGTACCAGCAAAACGGTTATAGTATCGAAAAGTAACAAGGCCGGACACGATGTCGATTACCTGTTTGGTCAGGTATCCATCGATAAGCCCTTTGTCGACTGGAGCGGTAATTGTGGCAACCTGTCTGCGGCCGTCGGTCCCTTTGCTATCCATGCTGGTTTGATTGCCAAAGAGCGTATTCCTGAAAATGGCGTGATTGCGGTACGGGTTTGGCAGCTCAATATCGAGAAAACAATTGTTATCCAGGTGCCGGTAGTCAATGGCTGCGTACAGGAAACCGGGGCGTTCGAGCTTGACGGCGTGACTTTCCCGGCTGCCGAAATTCAGGTGGATTTCATGGATCCGGCTGAAGGCGATGGCTCGATGTTTCCTACTGGCAATTTGGTGGATGAACTTGATGTGCCGGGTATCGGTATGTTTAACGCCACGCTGATCAACGCAGGGATCCCGACGATTTTTATTGATGCCGAAGCTCTGGGTTATAGCGGTACAGAATTGCAAGGTGATATCAACAATGACGATAAGGCGCTGGCGATGTTCGAACGCATTCGTGCTTATGGGGCGTTGAAAATTGGGTTGATTTCTCATTTGGACGAAGCCGAGACACGCCAGCATACCCCCAAAGTCGCTTTTGTTTCCAAACCCAAGAGTTATCTCTCATCAAGCGGTAAAACGGTAGCTGACGGCGACGTCGATCTGTTGGTTCGGGCCCTGTCGATGGGCAAATTGCACCACGCCATGATGGGGACCGCAGCCGTTGCGATTGCTGCAGCGGCTAGTGTGCCGGGGACTTTGGTGAATTTGGCGGCTGGAGGCGGAGAAAAAGAGTCGGTGACGTTCGGTCACCCATCCGGAACGCTGAAGGTGGGTGCACAGGCGAAACAAGTTCAACAACATTGGGTGGTTGATAAAGTCATGATGAGCCGCAGCGCGCGTATTTTGATGGAGGGCGCTGTCCGTGTTCCGTCGACTGTCTTTGAATAGCCGCTATCGAAGATAGACCTTCGATAAAAAGCCTTTAATTAGCAATGTCAGGATATATACCGAGGGTACAGCTCAAATGCCCTGGGTATGCTGGAGGAATCACTATGTCTAAATATCAGGAAGAATATCAACGGGCACAAACCGCACCGCAACAATTTTGGCAGCAGCAAGCGAAAAAGCTTCCGTGGTATCAATTTCCCCAAAACATTTTAAGCCAAGACGAAAATGGCATAGAGCGTTGGTTTGCTGATGGCGAGCTCAACACTTGCTATATGGCTTTGGATCAACATGTCGAGGCGGGGAGAGGTGATCAAACCGCGCTGATTTACGATTCACCGGTGACTGGTACTAAAATTCAGTACAGCTACCAAGTGCTGAGGGATCAAGTGGCCAAGACGGCGGGGATGTTGGCAGCGTTGGGGGTAACAAAGGGCGATCGCGTGGTGATCTATATGCCGATGATCCCTGAAGCCGCGATGGCCATGCTGGCTTGTGCACGTATCGGCGCCATTCATTCTGTGGTGTTTGGTGGTTTTGCTCCCAATGAGTTGGCCGTCCGGATTGAAGATGCTGAGCCGAAGTTGGTACTCACTGCCAGTTGTGGCATTGAAGTGAGTAAGGTTGTTCCCTATAAGCCGCTGGTTGATCAAGCTATTATGGATAGTCGCTGGAAGCCTGAGCATGTGGTGGTTTTCCAACGTAATGCCTGCCGCGCCGAGCTAACCGAGGAAAGGGATCGTGACTGGCAGACTTTGAAGCAAAAAGCCGAGATGCATCCTTGTGTGCCTGTGAAAGCTACGGATCCTCTTTATATCCTGTACACATCGGGGACCACGGGTAAACCCAAAGGGGTGGTCAGGGATAATGGCGGACATGCTGTAGCGATGAAATACAGCATGGAAACCATTTATGACGTCGAACCTGGCGACGTATTCTGGGCGGCATCAGATGTAGGGTGGGTAGTGGGTCATTCCTATATTGTTTACGGTCCGTTAATCCATGGTTGTACAACGGTCATGTTTGAAGGTAAGCCGGTGAAAACACCCGATCCGGCGGCGTTTTGGCGAGTGTGCAATGACTACGGGGTCAAGGTGCTGTTTTCAGCTCCGACGGCGTTTCGGGCCATAAAGAAAGAAGATCCCGAAGGGGCGTTATTGGCTGATTACCCAATGGTTGAGTTAAGAGCGATATACATGGCAGGAGAGAGGTTAGATCCACCGACGCTGAAGTGGGTGCAGGAGAAAACCGGTCGCCCAGTCATTGATCACTGGTGGCAAACCGAAACAGGGTGGGCGATTGCCGGCAACCCGGTCGGTCTCGAAAGCTTTGAAGTCAAGCCGGGCTCTGCGACAATGCCGATCCCCGGCTACGGGGTGGCCGTGTTGGATGAAGCTGGTGAAGAAAAGTCGGCCAATCAACAAGGGTATATTGCGATAAAACGCCCACTACCGCCTGGATGCTTACCGACGGTTTGGCGCAATCACGACAGGTTCCAGTCTGGTTATCTCAGCCAGTTTCCTGGTTACTATGTATCAGGGGATGGTGGTTATTTTGATGCGGATGGTTACCTATTTGTCATGGGGCGAATAGATGATGTTATCAATGTTGCCGGACACCGACTATCAACCGGCGAGATGGAAGAGGTTGTCGGAGGCCATGAAGCGGTTGCTGAATGTGCGGTGATTGGTGTTCATGATGATCTGAAAGGGCAATTACCCCTGGGACTGGTCGTGTTGAAAGACGGATATTATTCTGCAGACGGAAGTATAGAAGAGCAGCTGATGCAGAAAGTCAGGAGTGAAATCGGTGCAGTAGCATGTTTTAATCGCGCGCTGGTGGTCGATCGGTTGCCAAAAACACGCTCAGGCAAGATCCTACGTCGAGTAATCAGGCAAATTGCGGATGGTGAACAATATGTCGTGCCTTCGACCATAGATGATCCATCAAGCCTAGGTGAGATTGAAAAAGCACTGAGTTAGCTTGGTTGAGTGAGGCAATGAACTGTATTTCCTAAAGCAACAACTGAAGTGGCCCTTCAATTTATTGGGCCATTTGTAGCGTATTGGCCAAGCGCATGCGATAAAACCGGGCTGTTATCCTTTCAGCACGCAAGATAGGACAATGATTGCACACTGTGATCTTGATCATATTTGCATTGTGGACTATCAATAAAAGCAGTGCTTTGCGAAAAGGAGGATGCCATGCCAGTTAACTTGATTATTATTGGATTTGCTCTTGCGGTGTTAGCGCTTGATAAACTGTCTATTTTTGATGATGACACGGCTGACTACGTCAATGTTCCTACCAACCAACCGAGCGCTGAGCTGGTTGAAAAAAACGAAGAGCCAACTATTACTAAAGTAAATGCAAGAGTGTCATACCCTGTAGCCCCCGTTTCGCCGCGACATAGCATTGATGAGTATGATGCCATGATGACCCCGAATGCCACCCCCCATGCCTCGCTGAACGTAAAACAGGTGGTGCTGGGAGGAATGGTGCTTCCTGCTGATTATTAAAAAAGCCACATTATGTGGCTTTTTGATAGTCTTTTAGAAACGCAGTCCTTGCCTTGCTCAGTGCTGATTGTGTTTCTGTTTTTAGTTTTCGCCTAACCAGTTTGGCATCCTTACTCATAGTCATATTTCCTATGCATTCCATGCACGTTTGAATAACGCTGCTATTTATCATTTTACGGCTTTTAATTGTGACTTGCGTCCCAAATACTGATGCCTTTTGCAGACGAATATATACAAAACTGTTGTTTAATTAAAGCTTTATGGTATTGCAATACGGTTAAAACCCATGGTTTCGTGATCTTTATCAACTTATGCGCTGTGATTCCTATGCTGCTGTGGAGTATTTAATCAACTTCAATTTCCCCTCAGCGGATTGATATTGAATTATTGAATCAGGTATGCGTTAGGATAGAATCAACGTTAATGAAATAAGTGGGCTTTGAATTTTGAAATCAAAGCTAAAGCGTGTATCTCTCGAAGTAGACATTAAGATGAATTTATCCGCAGAATTGGCTCCTATTTGGCTCGGAGAGCCCGTAAATCCAACACTTGACTCGCAACTTGATTGGTTGTTTCAACGAGAGCCTTTTTTTCGCCTTCACTATGGGGACGTTGGCCAGCCGTTACCTGAGTGGATGGAGAGCCAGCTTGAAATAACGATTGATAGATTCAGCTTAGACGTCGGTGCGCGTCACGCTGTCGGTGCATCGTTGTGGCTTAAAAGCTTCACTGCGCATTTGATTTCGGGCTTGGCTGCACTGCGGCTGAAATTTAATCGTGTTCCCCTACTATCCATTGATCAAATAAGCCTTGATGTTGCTGAAAATGGTAAATTAAAACGAGTCGGGTTCTCGCCCAATATTTCTTTTCTCTGCCTGCCGGATGATCCATTAGCCCATGAAACTTCAGCAAACGTGGTAGAGTCCGAGCAAGTACTCGATCAGCATTTATCGAGGTTAATTATTGAAGTTGGTCAATTTTTGGCACCAAAATTCAAAGAGCAAAAGGTGAATACCCCGCAGTTCTGGGGAGCTATGGGCTACGCGGTAGGCCTGGTGTTTCAAAAGCTGACCCAGCATGGCTGTGATAGAGCTTTGATTGAACGATTACAGCCAAAGGCTGATCAGTGGTTGGCCGGTCTGTTACCCGATTTCCCGGAGCTAAACGGTGTCAGGGCCGCTAGCCAAGGGGAAGTGAGTATCTACTATATTCGACGCGAAACCTGCTGTCTTAAATATAAACTTGAAGGTAAGAAGCATTGCGCCACTTGCCAGCAGCGAGCTCCCGAGGAACAACTCGCACTCTATCATTCAAAGGTGCCTACTCACTGAGCTTGAGTTTGCCAACATCATCGGGGTAGAGCACCTTGTCTAGGCTGTCCCGTAGATCTATGAGCGGTTGTTGACTGATTTCTATGATACTTCTGGCAGGCCGGTCTAGCTCGACGATAAGTGTCAGTACCAATGAAAATGCCATCGCAAAAGGCAGAGCAGCAACCAGCGCTCTGCCTTTGTTTTGAGCTCCGACTTGAAGGCCCGTTAGTGCGATGGTTAAAAAAGTAAGCAGGCCAAGGGTAAACCAGATACTTACGGGTATTCGCCCTCGTAGACTTTTATTGACTCTTTCTGTATGTATATCAATTACTTCATTAAGGGAATTTATATAAAGCAGCAGTAGTTCTGGCGACGTTTCTCCATAGGCATTGACCGCTTGATTCCAAAGTTTGAGGTGTAATATCTCACTTTCCCCAACGATTCTGTTCAAGTGTTTCTTTTTCACCTTTTTGTCTTCAACAACTCGTATTGTGACATACTCGCGCAGTAACTCCCGGCTCCGGGAGCGGTATGGCTCAGCCAGTAGCCCCGTACGCAGAATAGTTGTCCCAACAGCATTGGCTTCTGATAACACCAATTCTTTTCGGTCTGCAGATTTGGTTGCCGCCATGCTGAATGTGATGGCCAGAATAAAGGCAAGCAAACTGGCCAATCCTGTCGCCATCGGGCTGATTGACTGGCTGATCTGCTTGGATGGAAAACGCAATGCCAAGCGGTATCCGAACTCGAACATCAGGGCAATAGTGCTGAAAATCAGCCCTAGGATGATGAAAATTGATAGAGAATCGATGAAGGATTCTTGATACATACAGCAACCTTGAAAAGAAACTCAACCAAACGTTAGTGCAAGGCGTTGCCTGCGGGGTGAAACCAGTGAAACTTCAGGCACTAATAGTATAGCGGCTCATGAGTGTCGCGATTCTTAGTTTGATATAAGCTAAACTCTTAATGTCTTATATCATGCTCACTTGAGGGGATGCTGATGAAATATAGGCATGTCTTGTTAGCGGTTAACTTTGACGCCAATGCAGAGTACCTAGTAATGAAAGCTGTTGAGCAAGCGCGAGCCCATGATGCACTGTTGAGCGTTATTCATATTGACCCTGACTTCACTGAGTTGTACGAGGGGGTCAGGGACTTCAACCCTACGGCGCTTGATGATTCGGTGCATATCGAGTCGGTAAGGGCAATGAATAGCCTATTGCAAGGAGCCAACTATCCTATCAACAAACACATTTTCTATGCTGGGTATGTAGAAGATCAAATTATCAAGGCAATCAAAGAATTTGGGATAGACCTGCTTGTTTTTGGGCACCATGAATCAAGCTGGTTTCATCAATTGACCCTTTCGAGCAGCGAGCCCTTGCTCAGAAAAATGCCCTGTGATCTGTTGTTCGTCAGGGTGGAGCGCTGATCTTAACGTTCCAATATAGTGGCTATTTGTTCCCACTGATAAACTAGCTCATCGACCAGGCTACCCTCCGGTGCCTGCCATTGCTGGCTGAGAACCGGGTTGCCGCCGAAATAGTCATAAAAGCGTTGGGCACTGACATTCTGGCTAAGTACTTCTAGGTATGCCCCATTGTGTGAGGCTTCTGCTTGGATAACGCGCGCCGCGTGTTGCAGCAAAGCTTTTCCAACCCCTTTACCCTTGGTCCCGGTGTCAACATGGAGGTTTTCGATTAACGTGCCTTGAGCATCGCTTTGATCTAGGTAGATACAGATGAAGCCAAGCAGCTTTTTTTGTTCTGATGCGACAAAGATACGCTGATTGGCACTCGGTTGGCTAAATCTATGCTGCCAAATTGTTCCCCGCTCGCTAAAAACGCCTTTAGAGAGGTATTGCTCATCTAATAATCCAGCATAAACAGCTTGCCAGCTAGTGGCGTGAAGTTGAGCGATAGCATTTTGATCGATTGATTGTGCTGGCTTGATGGTAATCACAAAAACTCCTTTTATGGATACGAACCCTTCCTTATATATTTGATATTAATTCAAAAAATCACTACTGCAATACCAGTATTAGAATAGTGAATCTGTGAGCTGGTAGCAAAGAATCCAAATAATTCTAATTGTAAATAGAATAGCGTGATCAAGGTATACCAAAAAAACAAACTGGTTGATCTTGATCGGCTAAATAAACAAAATTGGTTAACCAAATTAACTGGGAGAGTATTATCCCTCATGTTTCCGAATGACAAATAATTAAAAGGCGAACCATGAGCAATAAACTCTTTACCCTAGCGCCTATCGCAGTGGCGTTGATTTTAGCTGGTTGTAATTCCTCATCAAACTCAAGTGATGGCAAAGACGACCTAGTACAACCGATAGTACAATCCCGTGTACATGATATTTTAGAAGTGGATGGTTACCAATTCCGTGATGCCAACGGCGATGGTGAACTGGCACCGTATGAAGATTGGCGCCTTACTTCTGAGGAGCGTGCCGCTGATTTGGTTAGCCGGATGACGCTTGAAGAGAAAGTCGGGATGATGTTGATCGATACGCTGAATGCTGAAGCATACGGGTATATTGGCACAAAGCATCAAGATTTTGTTAACCGCCAGAAGATGAATCGCTTTATCTTCCGAAATAATATTCTGACCCAGGAAGAAATTGACGCACTCACTGATGAGGAGCGCCAAGATGGGGGGGCTGCTGGGGGACCTGGTGGGCCGAACTACGTGATTAGCCCGAGAGAAGCTGCTCAGTATATGAATACTGTGCAGGAGCTTACGGAGCGAACGCGGTTGGGTATTCCTGCACTATTTAAATCGAATGCACGTAACCATATTGATCCGAATGCCAAAGCCGGTATCAATGTTGATTCAGGGGCATTTACCGGTTGGCCGAAAGAAGGCGGTTTGGCTGCTACAGGGGATATGGAGCTGATTGCCGAGTTTGGTGAGGTAATGCGTGCTGAATGGAATGCGATTGGTCTGCGTGGTATGTATGGTTACATGGCCGACTTGGCGACAGAGCCGCGCTGGTACCGTGTTCACGAAACCTTTAGCTCGGATGCAGACTTGACGTCGGATATTATCCAAACTCTGGTGGATAATTTGCAGGGCGAAGAGGTTGGATCAGACAGTATAGTTCTGACGATGAAACACTTCCCTGGCGGCGGCCCACAGTTCTTGGGCTCGGATCCTCACTATTTTGCCGGCCAACACCAAAGCTATCCGGCGGGTAAGTTCGATTACCACCTCAAGCCATTCATTACTGCAATTGATGCAGGGGTCGCTGCGATCATGCCTTACTACGGTATCGTGGGTGGCGGTGACTGGTCGATAAATATCCCTGATAACGAAACAAACCTCGATGTGGGTAATGGCCAACTGCTTGAGGAGCTTCTTCATCCACGTGATCACGATACTCTACGCGTAGCCAACAATGATTATTCGACGGAAGTCGGTCAACCGGCTGGTAATGTGGGGGTTGCTTTCTCCAAAGGGATTTTGGACGATCTTTTGCGTAAGAAGCTCGGTTTCAGCGGTGTAATTAACTCAGATACAGGGATCATCAATGATCCAAATAACCCGCACACAGATTATGAAATGATGCATAACAACCGTGCTTGGGGACTGCAAGACAAGAACAAAACTGAGCAATTCGTGATTGCGATTGAAGCGGGTACCGATGTGTTCTCTGGCTTTAACCGTAATGATGAAATCCGGACTGTTGTTGAACAAGGTTTGGTTTCAGAAGAGCGTATTGATGAGTCGGTAAAACGCCTGCTTAAAGTACAATTTGATTTGGGGCTATTTGAAAACGCCTACGTCGATGCCGACAAAGCGAATGAAATTGTAGGTAACGCAGAGTTCCAAGAAAAGGCGCAGTTAGCTCAACGTAAAGCCGTCGTGTTACTTGATAACCAAGATCAAACACTGCCGTTGCGCTCTAACACCAGCCTATTCACTATGGGTATGGATGGTGATATAGCCAAAGAATACGGCTTCGACGTGACTGTGGGTGATGACGATGACGGTAACAAGGTCGCTGATGCAACAGGCAAAGATCATGCGTTGATCCGCGTCCGTGTTGATAATATCCCTGCTGTCATTTCAGGAGATATTCCAAACAACCGAGCTTTAGTCTTCGGTGGTGCAGATTTCGATGAGTTGTCAGTTCTTGATTTCACCAGCATGGCAAATGACATTAAAGGTGAGGGTAGCTCTTGGGTTGTCACACCTTCATTGGAAGATATTCAAGCTGTCATGGATGAAGTGGGTCCAGAAAATACAGTGCTTTCTATCTACTTCCGCCAACCATATGTGCTTGATAATGAAAGTCGATTAAGGGAAGCCGGTGCTACTTTAGCGACCTTCGGCTCAGATGACCGCGCGGTGATGGATGTTGTTAGCGGTAAGTTTAACCCGCAAGGTAAACTGCCGTTTGCACTGGCGAATAGTGCAGAGGCGATTATCAGACAAGACTCAGATGATCCATCTTATAAAGACGGTGATACGCTATATCCACTTGGCCATGGCTTGAGCTATAAATAACATCGTACGAGTAACTAAAGTAGTTGAGGAGCCTGATTAATATCAGGCTCTTTTTTTGATCTTGGTCTACTAATGAAATGAAATTGGTCAACCACTTCGTGTTGCTGGTATATAATGTATTCACATAATAAATTAGTTGCTCGAGGTATACGTGTACAGAGGTAATTTGTGCTCTCTGGAAAGCTATCGCCATATTCCATATCCGTTGATCGAACTAATCCAAGTGGTGAAGCGAAAGATTCAATCAAATAGCACAGTAGGCACCTATTCCGTGATTGGTGATGATGTTTTCTATTTTATTGTCGACGATAAGACAAAGAATTTTTCAGAAACAAAGTCAGAAATTCACCAACGATATATTGATGTCCAAATTGTAATGGAAGGGGAAGAAATGTACGGCTATAGCCAAAGCCCCTTTAATTCAATCGATGAAGATTTCATTGCAGATAAAGATGTAGCATTTAGTAAAGATATTGTCGATGAGCAGTTTGCTACTTTGTATAAAGATGATTTTATTATTTTCAATACTGAACAACCTCATCGTCCATTAGTCGCTACCTCTGAGCCTGCAAGTGTTAAGAAAGCAGTAATTAAAGTCAGTAAAGAATACTTAATTAATGACGCAGAGGTTTGAATGAATACTTATATGAATATGTTGGAGTGGGAAGACAGTGCTATCCCACACCGGTTGTGGGTCGAAAGGCTGGATAATGGTCGGACTCGTCTGTGCATGAAGATCGTGAAAGATGTTGAGCCCGAGATGCTCTACCTTGAACTTCCTGTATCGCAAGAAAAGGTGATGGGGGCATGGCAAGGAAGGGCGGCTGCGGTATCTGATGCGTATGATGATGGCTGTTTATATTCTCAAGTTCGTAGCTTGTTTAATCTCGACAATGGTTGTGTTGTCTGGACTGTTAACCATATTCAGCTCGCAGATAAGCAAAAGATGTCAGCTGACAAATTAGCCTTTATTCCAGGCATGACTCACGATCAGGGCTTGTTGAAGGCCATTTTAGAAACGGCTTAACTGAAAGATCTCTGTATTTTATATTTCTACTCTTGTGTGTTAGTAAACCTAAAGCTATTAAAATTATTAAAAATAAAGCACATCATAATTAAAGATGATGTGCTTTTTATTTTGAGGTGGATGTGTTCTTTTTTGATAAAATGGCAAAATAACAAAAATATATTAAGCTGTCCGTCTTGAGGTAAGCATTCTTGATATAGTGTATAAGTTGACAATAATAAAGGTCGACTCCATTAGTGTTCCACCAATTGATCCCAGAAGTAAATTATTCGCCAACCAACAAAAAGAATTGAACAAAATGAGTATACGCAACTTTATCCCTTCAGTCTGGAATAACCCCCACGTTGCTACTGAGGCACCAAAAATGGTCAGCAATTCATAAATATGTTGCAAACTCGGCAAGCCCATTAGCCATAGCAGGGTAATAAAGAACCACATTACCTTGTTGGATTTGGTTTTGGTCGAAGCATAACTTCTTAGTGCACTGATCCCACAGCCAAACGCCGCAGTGAATGCCCCCATTAAAATAAAATGGCTGCATAATACAACTTGGAAAACTGTCAGGTGTAGGCGAAACCGGTTGCCGTTTTGATGGAGAAAAGCAGAAGCACCGACAAGAAAAGCAAATAAGCCAACACTCTGGGCGAAATTAAGTTCTAACATGGTAAATCTCTACTTAGATCTCTTGACTTTGACCAGTTTGGACAGGTATCGGCAGCACAATGCTGGGCTCGATAAAACCGGTGGGGATGTGTGATGAACATATTCAACTGCCGGTGCCATTGAAGCTTGGGCAAGGACGATGGTCGCGCAGGAATCACCAATTTGCTCAACATGCCTTGCGATGGCTTTGGCATACAGAATCGCATCCCCCTTCGCGTAGTGCTGCCAGGCATTGGGAACCACGGTGCATGAAATCTCTGGAGATTGGTTAAGTTGCTTTGCACATTGATTGAGCAGGGCAATGGTAGGCTCTATCGTGCTTTCGAGAGCCGCCAGAACATGGATGTTACCCGTAAGTACCGCATGTTCCGCCATAGGTCTATCAACACGAATGACCTGGCTAGCTATATCCGCCGTTTGCTCTGCAGCATCACCAATAGTTGAGCAGGTACAGATAATGATGTCTGCGCCGTCTTGGGCTATTTGCTGTATTTGCTGCTGGACGTGTTTGATGACACCCGGTGTCAGGCCATCTGTCATGGCTTGCTTGAGCAGCTCTTCGTTGACATGGTGGCTAATCGTAACGCTATGGTCGGCAAGGTATTGGTTGATATAGGGGCGAAACAATATTTTGTTAGCCTCTAGCGTGTAGAGAAAAGCGATTTTCATGAGATGCAATCTTTAGCAGAGATGAAAAAAGGAGACGGAAAAAGAAAGGCTTCCCACGGGAAGCCTGACATTAATACCAAATTGACTAACAGTCAGTTTGGTTCTAGACATTAGCCCACCAAGTCAGCGGCTTCACGGGCAAGACGACCGATCTCGTCCCAGCGCCCTTCATTGATAAGCTTTTTATCTACCATCCAAGTACCGCCGCAGGCAAAGACACGATCTACTGCAAGGTAGTCATTGACGTTTTGGGCGTTGATGCCACCTGTTGGCATGAACTGGATTTGGGTGTAAGGCGCCAACAGAGATTTCACCATATTGATGCCGCCTGAAGCTTCCGCCGGGAAAAATTTTAGCGTTGTTACGCCCACTTCAATCGCTGCTTCTACTGCGCTTGGATTGTTCACCCCTGGGACAATTTCAATCCCTAGCTCTTGGCAAGCTTTAACGGTATTTGGGTTAAAGCCTGGAGAAACCACAAATGTTGCACCGGCTTCCTTGGCCGCAATGGCTTGCTCTCGGTTTAGTACCGTACCCGCTCCAATCAACATCTCTGGCTGCGCTTCACGAAGCAGGCGAATGGCTTCAGCGGCTGCATCAGAACGGAAGGTAATTTCAGCAGCGGGCAGGCCGTTTTCAGCCAATGCTTTGCCCAGCGGGATAATATCTTCAGCACGATCAATAGCGATCACTGGGATGATTTTAATTTGTGCAAGTTGTTGTGCCGTAGTGCTCATTGTTGAGTCTTCCTTATTTAGTGCTCACAGAGAGCAGGTTCTTGTTTGTTAAATTGGATTTGCGCCATCGCTTGGGCTGGGATAATCGCGCCTTTGTGTTGAATAACAGTGCCAGCCAATAAATGGCCTTGCTCCGAACATTTCACCGGGGATTTTCCGTTTATTAGACCCGCCATGAAACCGGCGTTGAACGAGTCGCCGGCTGAGGTGGTATCGACCACTTGCTTAACCGGTGTGGTAGCGACAAATGTGCGGGTTTGGGTTGTGAAGTCCTCGTGGTAGTTACCCTTGGCACCCATTTTTACAACCGCTTGGCGAACGCCTGCGGCTTTTAGTCTTTCCAAGGTCTCTTCTTCGTTGCTATCGTCCCACAGGCTGGCTTCGTCGTCGTTGGTGACAAGCGCCAAGGCCGTGAATGAAAACACCTGCTGGTAGCATTCACGGGCCTGTTCAGCTGATGCCCACAAGGCTGGACGGTAGTTGGTATCGAACAGGATCTCGACACCAGTGCGCGCCAGTAGCTGCAGCAGCCCAATAAGCTGCTGGCGGTCTTCTTTCGGCAGAATGGCAAGGCTGATCCCACTGAGGTATACCATGTCCATTTTGGTGAGATTATCTGCCATCTTAGTAAAATCAGGGTGTTGAAGCATATACCGGGCTGCCGATTGGTTGCGCCAATACAGGAAGGTACGCTCACCTTGATCATCTAGCTGGATCAAATACAGTCCAGGTTGGCGGGAACTATCTCGCAGTACCAAATCGGTACTAACACCTTCTTGCTGCCAGCGGGCAATCATGCCATCACTGATAGCATCGCAGCCCAAGGCAGACACATAATTGATTTCAGCGGATTTGCCTGCCGAACGAGCCAGATAGACTGCTGTATTTAGGGAGTCACCACCGTATATTTGGTGCATGTCACTAAACGGCGCGCCATTTAGCTCAATCATGCACTCGCCGATGAGGGCAATGCGTTTCATGCTTGCTCTCCCGGTAGGGTGAAGTAGCGTTTAGCGTTGCTGAAACATATGTCTTGAACCATTTTGCCTAGCATGTTGATGTCGTTAGGTACTTCACCGTTTAGTACCCACTGACCAATCATGTTGCACAGAATACGGCGGAAGTACTCGTGGCGGGTATAGGACAAGAAACTGCGAGAATCGGTCAGCATGCCGACAAACTGGCTGAGTAGGCCAAGCTGCGATAGCTGCTCCATCTGGCGCTGCATGCCATCTTTCTGGTCGTTGAACCACCAACCAGAGCCAAACTGGACTTTGCCTGCGATGCCGCCACCTTGGAAGTTACCAATCATGGTCGCCATCATCTCGTTGTCACGGGGATTTAGGCAATACAGAATAGTCTTAGGTAGTTCGTTGGTCAGATCCATGTCATCCAGCAGCGAAGCAAGCTGGAAGGCAAACGGGCGATCACCGATAGAGTCAAAGCCGGCATCGGCACCGAGCAGTTTGAACATACGGGTACTATTGTTGCGCTGGGCACCAATATGTAGCTGCATTACCCAGCCACGTTTGGCGTATTGCTTGCCAAGCCAAACCTGTACGGCCGTGCTGAATTGGTCGACTTCATCTTCAGTAAGCACTTCACCCGCTAGGCGGCGGGTTAGCATCTTGTTAAGTTCTGTTTCGGCTGGTGTTTTGCCGTAGCGGACAATCTCGATACCGTGGTCTGCCGCGCGGCAACCATGGGCTGCGAAATGGTCAAGGCGGCGATCCAGCGCGGTGAGTAAATCGGCAAAAGAGGTGATCTCGATATCAG
Source organism: Photobacterium gaetbulicola Gung47 (assembly GCA_000940995.1). Taxonomy (NCBI): domain Bacteria; kingdom Pseudomonadati; phylum Pseudomonadota; class Gammaproteobacteria; order Vibrionales; family Vibrionaceae; genus Photobacterium; species Photobacterium gaetbulicola. The sequence continues at coordinate 1,293,574 of CP005973.1, read as the reverse complement.
CCGCTTGCCCCAAAAGTTGCATGTATTCAGCAAAGCCATCCAGCTCAATTTTGAAGGCGCGGTCTGGACGCCAGCTTGGTGCGACTTCGACATCGAAACTCTCGTCTTCGGTAATTGCTTTGTGGTATTCCAATGAATGGATAGGGTCATCGGTTGTTCCGGCCATCACCACATTCATCTGTTTCATGATGCCGCGTGCCGAAAATTCTGGGCTTGCTAGCTTTTCATTGCAATCGTGCCAGATATCTTCGGCAGTATCCGGTCCGAATAGTTTGCCGGTGATACCAAAAGGACGACGAAGCTCAAGGTGAGTCCAGTGGTAGAGTGGATTGCCAAGCGTTTGTGGAACGGTTTTGGCCCACGCCATGTATTTATCAAAATCAGAGGACTCTTTGCCGGTAATAAGCGCCTCTGGAATACCTGCAGAGCGCATGCCTCGCCATTTATAGTGATCGCCTTCTAGCCACATTTGACCGATGTTATCGAAGCGGCGGTTCTGCGCAACTTCCTGCGGATTCAAGTGGCAGTGGTAATCATAGATTGGCATGTCCTTGGCGTAGTCATGGTAGAGCACGCGCGCAATTTCATTGGAAAGCAAGAAGTCGTCACAAAGAAAGTCTTTCATCATAAGCTCCAAAGTGACACCGGGCGACAGCCATCGCCCAGTGTCTAATATCGGTTAAAGAGAAGCAACGGCTGCGCGTGCGCCTTTGCTGATAATAAGCTGGTAAGCCTTGGTCACGGCTTCTACGAAGCCTTCGTTTTTGATTAGGTCGGTACCAAAAATGGCTTCGATGCTCAGGATGGCTTTAACAACCGCAGGCTCTTTGCCGTATTGCTGGTAGATTTCACGGAACTGCTCAACCATTGGGTCACGGACATCAATTTCTTGATTTTCCTCGTCAACACCACTGATATAAGTCATCCAACCGGCAATGCCCATGGCTAGCCACTTGTACTCAGTACCGACAGCCAAGTGATGGTGAAGCGAGCCGCCCATGCGCTGAGGAATTTTCTGGCTACCGTCCATTGCAATCTGCCATGTCTGGTGTTTCAGACTTGGGTTGGTAAAGCGCTCGATAAGCAGCTTGGCATACGCTTCAAGATCGGTACCTTCAGGCATTGTGAGGGTAGGGGCCTGAGCCTGCATCATCATGTCAAATGCAGCCCTGCGGTAGCTCTCATTGGTCATGGTGTCGGAGATGTGCTTGTAGCCGCCAAGATAGCCAAGGTAAGCAAGGAATGAATGGCTGCCGTTTAGCATACGCAGCTTCATTTCTTCGAACGGTACAACATCGGCAACGAACTCAGCCCCGGCAATGTCCCAGTCAGGGCGACCATTAACGAAGTTATCCTCAATCACCCACTGGCGGAACGGTTCACAGGCAATACCGCATGGGTCAGCCACACCAACCAGCTCGGTGATTTCAGCCAGAGTCTCAGGTGTAGCAGCAGGCACAATGCGGTCAACCATGGTACATGGGAAGGTCACATTGGCTTCAATCCAACTCGCTAGCTCCTGGTCAACCAAATTGGCGAAATCCAAAACGGCTGCACGGGCAACATGGCCATTTTCTTGCACGTTATCGCAAGACATCACGGTAAATGGCTTCAGGCCAAGCTCGCGGCGGATACGCAGGGCTTCGACGATGTAGCCAATGGCAGAGCTCGGCTCGCGAGGGTTGGCCAAATCCGCTTGAATCAGGCCATTATTCTTGTCCAAACGGCCAGTGGCAGGATCCGCACAGTAGCCTTTTTCGGTAATCGTCATCGAAATAATGGCGACTTGCTCTTCAGACATTTTTTCCAGAACTGCACGTTTGCCTTCAAAGTTAGGGTGAAGGGACTCAGTAACCGAAGCAATGAGCTTGACGTCGGTTGCCTTAGCACCTTTTTCTGCCACCGTATACAGATGATCCTGGGCACGGAGCTGGGTAATAAGATCTTCACCGCCAAACAGGTTAACTTCACAGATTCCCCAGTCGCAGCCTGTTTTTTCTAGCATCTCGTTGGTAAACAAGGCTTGGTGTGCGCGGTGGAAAGCGCCAAAACCCAAGTGAACGATGCGGCTTTTCAGTACTGAACGATCAAAGGTTGGGCGAATGACGTTTGTGTTGAGTGGAGTATTTGAAATTGTGTCCATTTTCTTTTTCCTTTGGCCCACCAACTGGAGTTGGTGGGCGGGTTTATCAGGGAAGTCTTCTGCGTGTTATAGATTGCGGGACAAGTCCCTAAAATCAGTAGCCAAGAACCAAGTTAGGCAGGAACAGGCTTAGCTGAGGAATAAAGGTGACGGCCAATAGTGCTGCGATAAGTGCGGCATAGAATGGCAGTAGCGGCTTGATGATCTTCTCGATAGACACTTTTGCTACCGAACAACCGATAAACAGGGCACTACCCACCGGTGGTGTACAGATACCGATAGCAAGGTTGAAGGTCATCATGATACCGAAGTGAACCGGGTCGATACCCATATCCAGTGCGATTGGCAGGAATATAGGGGTGAAGATCAGTACCGCTGGAGTCATATCCATGAAGATACCAACAATCAGCAGGATAAGGTTGATGATAAGCAGGATAACCAGTGGATTTTCAGAGACAGCCAGCAAGGCATCGGCAATCATGTATGGGATGTCGGCATTTGCCATGGCCCAGGACATGCCCATCGAAGCGCCAACCAGCAGCAGTACGATAGAGGTGGTTACCGCTGACTCTAGGATGATTTTCGGTAGGTCACGAATTTTCACTTCACGGTAGAAAATAACCGCTAGTACGAAGGTATAGACAACCGCAATCGCCGAGGCTTCTGTCGCAGTGAAGATACCGCCGATGATGCCGCCCATGATGATAACAATCAGTAATAGCGAAGGCATGGCTTTGATAAAGGTATCCCATACCACAGCCAGTGAGGGTCTAGGAGCGACAGGGTAGCCACGACGCTTGGCAATGATACCGGCAACAATCATTAGACTCAGACCCATTAGGATCCCCGGGATGTAACCACCTAGGAACAGAGCAGCAATAGAGGTACCGCCAGAGACCAGCGAGAATACGATGAGTGTGTTACTTGGCGGGATCAACAAGCCGGTTGGGCAAGAGGTGATGTTAACCGCAGCCGAGAAGTGCTCGTCGTAACCGTCTTTTTTCTGTAGTGGCGACATAGTCCCGCCGACGGCAGCGGCAGAGGCAACCGCAGATCCAGAGATAGAGCCGAACATCATGTTTGCCATCACGTTCACGTGGGCAAGAGAGCCTGGCAGGCGTCCACCCAGTACTTTGGCGAAATTGATCAGACGGATGGCGATACCGCCCTGGTTCATGATGTTACCCGCTAGGATGAAAAACGGGATAGCCAGTAGGGCAAAGTTATCGAGGCCTGCCGCCATGCGCTGGGCTACCACTGCGATCGCCGGCTCGAGCGGCAAGCTCATCATAATGGTTGCTAGCGATGAAAGACCGATTGCGAATGATACAGGGATCCCCAGCGCGAGTAACACGCCGAAGCTTCCGAATAGGGTGAGAATGACTTGCCATTCCATTGTGGAATCCTTCTTATAAAATCTTGTTCAATGGTGAAATCAAAAAAGTGATTCACCGCTGGATTTGCTTATTTAGTTTTGCTGCGGGTCGGCAATGCAGATATCGCCAGATACCAGTTGTTTAATTTTTTCGAAGGCGAAAAGTGCCGAATAGAAAATCATCAGTGATCCACTGATTGGTAGGCAGAAGTAGATGTAGCCCATTTCCCAACCAAGCGCAGGGGTAACCTGGCCGGTTGAAAGTGTTTTGAGCGCGAGGTTAGTACCGCCGTATACAAGAACAACAAAAGCGAAGACGGCGATGGCCAGCTGAATGAAGATCTCATTGAACAATTTTCTTTTGCCGCTGAGCTTCATGGTTAGTAGGTCAATGGCAAGATGACGCTTGAGGCCTGTGGTGTAAGCCGCGCCAATAAGGGCTACCCACATAAATAGATATCTCGCCAGTTCATCAGTAATGGTACTTGGTTTACCAATGATATAGCGGGAGATCACCTGCCAGATCACACAGAACACCAGGAAGGTAGAGAGAGACACGGTAAACATCGCCAACCCTCTATTTATGTAACCAACCAATTTATTCATCTTTAGTTCCTTTGCAATAAATAAGCATGCTCAGAGTTGTATATTGGTAAACCAATGTAAGCAGATACGTCATCTAGCTATGTTTAAGCACGCGCTTTTTCTGTGGAGATTATAAGATGGTGTGATTTTTAGTCACGTGACCCAAGTCACAATTGAATTGGTTGACCAATTTGAGGGTTTTTATTGTGATATTGGTCAATCAATTTGCTTTTTTGTTTTGACGGTTTTCTGATTTGGCCGCAATATTGGCCCCGTACTTAAGAAATACCCTACACAATGGACAACCAATTCCACGGAGATATAACAATGATGACGCGTAAAAGTGTACTTACTGCAGTGATCGGTGCTGCCCTTACTTTTGGTGCTACTGCTTCTGCTTACGCAGCAACGACCTTCAAGCTAAGTCATAACCACCCGCGCGACCATGCTGTGCATAAAGCAATGGATCACATGGCGAAAGAAGTCCGCAAACTAACAGACGGCGAAGTGCGTATCCGCATTTACCCTGATGCGCAGCTGGGCACCCAGCGTGAGTCAATGGAACTGATGCAGAATGGCGCACTGGAAATGGTAAAAACCAACGCTGCAGAGCTTGAAGCCTTTGCCCCTGCTTACTCAGCATTTAATCTTCCATACCTATTCCGTGACAAGACTCACTACTACAACGTGAAAGAAGGTGAGGTGGGTGAGGAAATCCTAGCGTCTTCCCGTGACAGTGGTTTCATTGGTGTAACTTACTATGATGCGGGGGCACGTAGCTTCTACACCTCTAAACCAATCAATACGCCTGAAGATCTGAAAGGCATGAAGATCCGTGTTCAGCCAAGCCCATCGGCGATTGCCATGGTAAATGCACTGGGTGGTAGCCCAACGCCGCTAGCATACGGTGAGCTATACACAGCACTGCAGCAAGGTGTTGTTGATGCCGCAGAAAACAATATTCCATCATTCAGCCTAAGTCGCCACAGCGAAGTGTCTAAGTACTTCAGCCTAGACGAGCACACTATGGTTCCTGATGTTTTGGTTATCTCGACCAAAGCCTATGATGCCCTTTCTGAGGAACACCAGGCGGCATTGAAGCAGGCGGCGATGAGCTCAATGGAAGTGATGAAAGAGCTATGGGCAGAATCAGAAGCCAAAGAGCGTGCGAAAGCTGAGAAAATGGGCGTAACCTTCGTTAAACCGAATAAGACAGCGTTTGTAGAGGCGGTACAGCCAATGTATGACGCATTGGAGAAATCTAATCCTGAGCTGAACGAAATCGTAGAGCGTATCAAAGCAGTACAATAAGCAAAGAAAACAGCTGTTGTAATCATAAAAATCAAAGTGTTGCCACACTTTTACATTAAGAGGTTGACCAATTAAGTTTGGTCGTTATGATGGCGAATAAGTGCAATGGAAAAAAGTGACAATATCATCATGATGCCCTTTGAACCGAAACGTCCTTACCAAGAACTTGGTTTGGTGTTGAGACAAGAACTTATCGATGGACGCTACAAGGTAGGTGACCGATTACCGCCGGAGCGGGATATCGCTGAGCGACTGAATGTCAGCCGAACGGTAGTCCGTGAAGCGATCATTATGCTGGAACTAGAAAATCTTGTTGAGGTGAAGAAGGGATCTGGGGTTTATGTCCTGAATATTCCTAGTCACTCCAATAGCCGGGAGAATGTGATCAGCGACGATGCGGGTCCATTCGAAATGCTGCAGGCCAGACAGTTGCTTGAAAGTAACATTGCCGAGTTTGCCGCTATCCAGGTGACACCGGGTGATATTGTGAAGATGCGTGCGGCACTGGATCTTGAGCGCAGTGAGATTGCCTCAGGGGCCGAAGAATGTATCGGTGATGAACAGTTCCATATGTGCATTGCCGAAGCCACGCAAAACTCAGTATTGGTCGATATGCTTAAGCAATCTTGGGAGCGACGTGAGCAAAGCCCGATGTGGAAGAAGCTGCACTCGCACATTATTGACCAAGCATACCGTCAGGAGTGGCTTGAGGATCATGCGCGTATATTAGCAGCAATGCAGCGCAAAGATCCGATTGCAGCGAAAAATGCCATGTGGCAACACCTTGAGAATGTGAAACAACGCCTGTTAGAACTTTCTGATATTGATGATCCGAATTTTGATGGCTACTTATTTAGCTCGAATCCGGTAGTTCTCCTTGGTGGTGAAAAATAAACCGCCGACAAATTCAATTAGGCCAATGAGTCTTTATTGGCCTCTTTAAAAGCAGTTATTTTACGTAATTGTGCATTCTAAATTGTAAAGTACTTAACTCAGATTTTTGAGCGGGTTAAGTGTGTCTATAAAAGGTGATTGTCATGGAACAAACCTGGCGCTGGTATGGCCCTAATGATCCTGTATCGCTTGATGATATTCGTCAGGCAGGCGCTACGGGAATTGTAAATGCATTGCATCATATTCCAAACGGTGAAGTTTGGACCGTAGAAGAAATTCTAAAGCGCAAAGCAATAATTGAGGAAAAAGGTTTAACTTGGTCTGTTGTTGAAAGTGTGCCTGTTCATGAAGAAATAAAAACGCAAACAGGTAATTACCAACAGTGGATTGATAATTATAAGCAGACACTACGTAACTTGGCAGAATGCGGTATTGATACGGTTTGTTATAACTTTATGCCGGTATTAGATTGGACGCGCACCGATCTGGAATTTGAAATGCCGGATGGCTCTAAAGCGTTACGTTTTGATCAAATTGCGTTTGCAGCATTTGAATTATTTATTCTAAAACGTCCGGGTGCTGAAGAAGAGTACTCTGCGCAGGAACAAGCTGAGGCCCAGGAATATTTCAATGCCATGTCTGCAGAGGCTGTGGCTCAGTTGACGAGCAACATTATTGCCGGCCTGCCGGGAGCTGAAGAAGGATATACCCTTGAGGAGTTTCAGGCGCAGCTTGACCGTTATGCTGGCATTGATAAAGATAAGCTTCGTCAGCATATGAAGCACTTCTTGAGTGAGTTGATGCCGGTGTGCGATGCCACAGGGCTGAAGATGGCAGTGCATCCCGACGATCCACCGCGACCGATCCTTGGTTTGCCGCGTATTGTCTCGACCATTGAAGATATTGATTGGCTGACAACAGAAGTACCAAGCAAGAACAATGGCATCACCATGTGTACTGGCTCTTACGGTGTCCGTGGCGACAATGACTTGGTTAACATGATCAAACAACATGGTGACCGTATTTATTTCACTCATTTGCGTTCAACGCAGCGTGAAGAAAACCAATTGAGCTTCCATGAGGCCGCTCACCTTGATGGCGATGTGGATATGTACAATGTCGTAATGGCTATCTTGGAAGAAGAGCAGCGCCGTGAGGAGTCAGGTGATACCCGCTTGATTCCGATGCGTCCGGACCATGGTCACCAGATGCTGGATGACCTGAAAAAGAAAACCAACCCAGGATATTCAGCCATTGGCCGCCTGAAAGGTTTGGCGGAAGTTCGTGGCCTGGAAATGGCACTGAAGCGCGCATTTTTTAACAAATAATAAGTCCTTATACACAAAAAATAGTGTATATACCTACCAATGTTTGGCCCGACTTTCGGGCCTTTTTTTTATTTATCGATCAAACCGACATTTATTTTGTGGCTCTGCATGTATGGTACTTTATGCCCATTTGTCTATGGGTTTTTTCTTGTATCAAACTCTTGCCAAAACAGGGATAACATATGGCAAATAAACTATCATTTAAAGTAAAAATAATTATCACTTTGATAGCTATATTAATAGCAACTGTGGTTACCTCATTCTTCAGTGTCAATTATTATCTCAGCCGCTATATTTTTGACAGTGATGCTGAAAGTATTAATACTCAGATTAGCTTGGTCAAAGATAAGCTGTATGATGATATTCGTAACAAGGTATTGATTGCAGAGAACATTAGTCTAGATATTACCAGTATCCAAGAAGTTACAGAGCGAGCTGGGTTTTATGCGGCAGCAAAAGTGATAGCTGATTTTGTCATTACCGATAAAGGGCGCATTGATGATGAATCCGAAGCCAGTCATTACATTCAGCTGGTAAATAGCACCAGTGGGACAAGCGTTAGTGATATTTTTTATCAAAATGATATTCCATTGATATCCATTACTGTACCCAGAGGCAATGGCGGTGATATTTTTTATCTTGATTTGAGAAACACCCAACAGTTACTGTCGCAGTCTTCTGTTGCGGGGAGTTACTTCGATCTGGAAGATAGCAGAGGAACACAGGTCTTTAGTAATCGCATTGATGGCGATCTTATTCCGTATACCAACCGTTTTGCTGTTGGCGATAGCCAGTGGACGCTGACGGGTTACATTGATCGTGGTTACATCCAGCAAAATACCAACGCCTTGAGCGGCAGCATTACCATGGCGCTGGTACTGGTGGCGTTGATTTCCATTCCGCTGAGCGTCCTTTTTATCAATACTATTTTCAAACATCTCAGCACGCTGCGCAGCATTATTGTTGGTCTATCTCGGGGAGATGCGGATCTCACCCGGCGACTGGATGTCTACAGCAATGATGATTTGGGCAAGATTGCCTCGGGCATCAACCATTTTATCGAAAACCTGCAAAGAATGATGCTGGAAGTCTCTCAGTCAAGCCAGGCGATCCAGCATGAAGTGGCAGCACTGAAAGATAAAGCGGATTCCAACAAGTCCTTACTCACCCGCCACACTCAGGAAACGGAGAAAGTGGTAACGGCCATCAATGAAATGAGCGCAACGGCGGAGTCTGTCGCGGATAGCGGCAATCGGGCTGCAGACTTTACCCATGCGACCAATGCCGAAGCGGAAAAATCAAAAGATGTCGTGAAGGTGGCTTCTAGTAGTGTGAATCAACTATCGACGGAAGTGGAAAGTATGTCGGTATCTATACAGACCATGAGTCAGGATTTCGAGAAAATCGATGCGGTACTCCATGTGATAGGTGAAATTGCCGAACAAACTAACTTACTTGCGCTTAATGCTGCTATTGAGGCGGCTCGTGCTGGTGAGCAGGGAAGGGGGTTTGCAGTCGTTGCCGATGAGGTTAGAGCACTGGCGGCGAGAACGCAGCAGAGTACGTCTGAAATCGATACCATGCTATCGGATTTACGTAAGGCGACATCAGTAGTAGTTCAGTCGATGGATGTGACGAAGGGAAGTTGCGCCCAAACTGTTGAGCACACAGCAAATGTGATGGCCTCTTTGGAATCAATGACTAACTCCATTAGTCAGATTAACGATCTTACCACTCAGATTGCCACTTCAGCCAACGAGCAGAGTGTAGTGACGGAAGAAGTGAACAAGAACATGATAGCCATTCACGATATGATCAACGAGCTTAATCGCAACGCTGATGACTCGGTCGCCAGTACTGAGCAACTTGCGGTTACCAATAGTCAATTAAATGCGATGGTGGCCAACTTTAAGTTGAAGTAATACAGCCTTATGAGTGATAATCAATATCATTATCACTTTTAACTTGGAGTATGCCATGGCCCAGGCGATGAGTCCAAAGATGGACCCAAAACAACTGTCTGTTGTGGGTAACGAGCTTGTCACCCCGAATATGATCCGTTTGACGCTTGGCGGTGAAGGGAGCCACCATTTTTCTCAAGACAGTGTAGGCCAATATGTGAAGCTCCTGTTTACTGCTGACGGCGGCACGGATATCAGTGAGTTACCTGAGGGGCAAAGACCCATGATGCGCACCTTTACGGTGTCGGGCTATCAAGCTGTTTCTGAGGGTGCTGCTGGCACGATAACGATTGATATTGCCAAGCATGAGTTAGCAGAAGTAGGAGGTGATATCACGCCAGAAATCGGTGGCTACGCCTCTCGCTGGGCGCTTAAAGCGCAAGTCGGTGACGCTATCTCTTTGGTTGGCCCGCGTCCGATTCAAGCGATGCCTGTTGCTGCAGATCGTTTCTTGCTGGTGGCAGATATGACGGCGCAAACGGCGCTGCAAAGCAAACTGGCGTTGTTGCCAGCCAGTGCATCCGGCTATGTGGTCTTGGACGTACCGACAGTGGCTGATGTACAGCCTCTGGCGCTTCCTGAGGGGATGGAGCTAGTTGTTAATATCAGTGGCGACGGCTCGCTGTCCGATGGCGTCAAAGCACTAGCTCTGGATGGTACCGATTTGGCCGTGTGGTGCGCCTGTGAGTTCAGTGAAATGCGGTCGATCCGCAGTTACATTACTGCGGACAGAGGGGGGGATCGTAAAATGTGTTACTTCAGTAGTTACTGGAAGCAGGGTGTGACGGAGGATGGTCACAAGGTGCTTAAAAAACAGGATGCAGAGAAAGAGGCCCAAGGCTGAAAAGTGTGTTAAGGCGGCGAAAATGCCGCCTTAATTGTAGGTGCGTCAAGAGCCGTAATACATACAGATACGGCTGCCATCGACCTCTTGGATCTTGAATGGGATATTGTAGATATCTTCCATAATTGCCTGCTGGATGACTTCCTCTACCTTACCGCTCTTGATCACTTCGCCTTTGCGCATCGCAACGATATTATCTGAATAGCAAGAAGCAAAGTTGATATCGTGGATCACGATAACAACGGCCTTGTTCATCTTGTGGGCAAGGCGGCGGATAGTCTGCATGATCTCCACCGAGTGCTTGATATCCAAATTATTCAGCGGCTCATCGAGGAAGATGTAGTCGGTATCTTGTGCGACTACCATGGCAATGAACGCCATTTGGCGCTGGCCCCCACTGAGCTGGTCGAGGAACTTGTCCTGGATATGGGTGATATCCAGGTGCTCGAGAGCCTCATCGATAACGCGGTTGTCTTCGTTTGTCAGGCGGCCCTTGCTGTGGGGAAAACGGCCAAAGGCAACCAATTCACGAATGGTAAATCGCATGTTGATGTTGTTCGACTGGCGTAATACAGCCAGGCGCTTGGACAGCTCCTGGGTATCCCATTGCGAAAGCGGTTTGCCGGCGATAAGTACCTCTCCGGCATCGCTTTCTGTTAAGCGGCTGGCCATCGAAAGGAGAGTACTTTTACCAGCGCCGTTTGGGCCAATGATGGACGTTACTTCTCCTAATGGAAACAGGGCACTAGCCTGGCTAACCACCAAGGTATCGTTATATTTCTTAGAGAGTCCAGTTAACTTAATCATGATAAATCAAAACTTGTTACGCATTAGAAGAAAGAGGAAGTAGCTGCCACCAACAAAGTTGATGATGACACTGATGGTCGTATCGAAGGCAAAGACTTTTTCAATCAACCATTGGCCACCGACCAGAAGCACAACCGACAGGGTGCTGGCTGCCAGCATCAAGAAGCGGTGGTGGTAGCTCTGGAATAGCTGGCGGGTCAAGCTGACCACGATCAGACCGAAGAACAGTACCGGCCCCACCAAAGCGGTTGAGATAGCCACCATTAAGGTGATCACCATCATGACCTGCATCGTGACCTTGTGGGTATCGACCCCTAGGCTTTTGGCATTGTCGGTACCCAGCCAGAACACATCGAGCTTATTGGAAAGCGTGTACAGGTATGCCAAACAAAGACCTAGCGGTATCATCGACCAGTAAACCAGCTCACCATTGACGTTATTGAAGCTGGCAAACATGGTGTTTTGCAGGTTGGCGAACTCGTTCGGGTCCAGAATCATGGTAAAGAAGCTGGAAATGCTGCTGAACAAGCTACCGCAGACAATGCCAATCAACAGCAGGGTGAACACGTTGCTATTTGCCCGGCGAAAATACAGGGTGAACAGCAACATGGAAAAGCCGCTCATGATTAATGTCGTGAGTAGGAAATTAATTTTCGCATCGGCAAACCACACACTCATGCTGCCGAACATCACCACGATAATGACCTGGATCATCACGTAGAGCGAATCGAAGCCGAGGATTGAAGGCGTCAGGATCCGGTTATTGGTAATGGTCTGGAATACCAGCGACGAAGTCGAAATCGCGATGGCCGCCAGTACAATGGCCATAATTTTCGGCAAGCGAAGCGAAAGGAAAAACTGATAGTTTTGGGCATTGAGGCCTTGACCAATGAAGTAGGCAGTAATGAGCACTCCCAGTACCGCAAGTAGGGAAACTTTAATACTGTCACGCATTGGATTTGTCCTTCAGAACCAGAGCAATAAAGACCGCACCGCCGAAGATACTGATGATCATCGAAATTGGCATTTCATACGGAAAGATAATTAAACGGCCAAGAATATCGCAGGCCAATACCATCACCACACCCCAGTAGGCAGTCCATGGTAGGTTGCGGTGCATGTTGTCCCCCATAAAAATAGCGACCAGGTTAGGGACGATTAACCCTAGGAAAGGTATCACCCCGACGATCATAACCACAGTCGAAGAGAGGATGGCGACAACCAATACACCGATAAAAACAATTTTCTGAAAATCCAACCCGATATTTTTGGCAAAGCTTTCCCCAACGCTGGCAGCGCTGAATTGACTCGCGTAGTAGTAGGCAACGATACAAGCCGGTAGGGCAAGGTAGAGAAACTCATAGTTACCTTGCAGTACTGATGCGAAGTTGGCGACTGTCCACGCCGACATTGACTGCACCAGATCATAGCGGTAGGCAATGAAGGTGGTCATTGCAGAGATGACGTTACCATACATAATGCCGATCAGCGGTACCAAGACAGCATTTTTGAACTGTAACCGCTGCAGGAATTGGACAAACAGTAAAGTACCGATCAGCGCAAAAATCAGGATAACCCCAAGGCTGATCCAACGATTGGCTCCGGCAAAGAAGACAATCCCCATGACATAGCCGAGCATTGCACAATCAATGGTGCCGGTTGTGGAAGGGGAGGCAAACCGATTCTGGCAGACTTGCTGCATGATTAAACCAGCGACACTTAAGCCCGCACCGGCCAGGCAGATAGCTAAAAGGCGAGGCAGGCGGCTAGCAAACAGAATCGACAGGGTGTGCTCGTCTCCGGCAAGCAAGCTGTGCAGGTTAATATTGGCTACACCAATGAACACTGAGATAACCGCGACTGGGAGGAGGGCCAGTACAGCCCAGAATAATTTTTTATTAGGCATATGAGAGTAACCCGGCTATTGCCGGGCTGAAATACATTATTGAGTTGAAGTTACCGCTTTACGTGCATCATCAATCATGATTTCTGTAGCGTTAGCACCAGCGATGGTGAGGTACCATGCACTTGGGTTAAGGAATACAACGCGGTTGTTCTTGTATGCCGGTGTGCTCTTGATCAGTGGGTTATCAAACAGCTGTTGCGCTTTGCCCGAGCTCTGGCCAATCGCGCTTTCGCGATCCAGAATAAACAGCACATCAGGCGCCGCATCGGCAATAAATTCAAATGAGATCAGGTTACCGTGCGGGTTCTGGCTGTCAGAAGCCCGGGCTGGCTTGAAACCGAACTCGTCAAATAGCACAGAGAAACGACTGACTTCACCGAACATAGAAATGTTGTTACCGCTGTTCATTACCGCCAGGGTTTTCAGGCCTTTCTCCTGAACTTGCTTGCGCACTTCAGCCATCTCAGCTTCCGTGTCCTTAATCAACTGCTCGGCTTCTGCTTCTTTGTCGAAGATCTTGCCCAGCATACGCCAGTTGTTCTTGGTGTCTTCCCAGTAGCTGCCGTTCTCGACGACGTGCATGACGGTCGGTGCTATTTGGGACAGGGTAGGATAGGCGTCGACCATACGGCTTTCGGCAATGATCACATCAGGCTTTAGGGTGAAGATTTGCTCAAAGTTGGCTTCTTTCATGCTACCGATATGGGTCGCTTTCTCACTGTAATCACTAAGGTATTCCGGCAGCATGGTCGTTACTGCGCCAACAGGCTCGATGCCTAGCCGGTTCAGGGTATCAAGGCTTCCATGGCCGCCGACAACCACCACGCGCTGTGGTGTTTGCTCAAGGGTTGTCGTACCCAATGAGTGCTTCACGGTAATTGATTCAGCTAGCGCCGGGAAATTGAGAGTCATTGCTCCCACGAGAAGTGCGGATTTTAATGCGGTGGTAAAGCGAGTCATAACGAACCTTAAAAATCTAGATGCGGAAAGATAGCCAACAAATGCAATCTAATAACAAATGAGAATAGTTTTTATTGATATTACGCGTGAAAAGTGAAAGATCAGAATGACATTTACAATCTTTACAATTTTTTGTTCTGCCCAGAAAATAAAACAGGAGCCCAAGGCTCCCGTTTTATTTAGTGCCGAATAGTAGCAGTAATTATATGCCCACCGTCATGTGAAGGCCGTAGAAAATACCGCGGCCAACCAGCTCGGAGAGGAATACCAAGCCAAAGCTCACCACCATCACAGGTACGCCAGGCCGGCTGTTCATCAGGTTAGGGATAAACCACACTGCGAGTGCGCCAAGCAATAGACCGACACGGATAACCTGTAATTGAGCCATGTTAGGAATGAGCTCAGAAGCGGTGGTCACCGAAGTTTGAATATCCCCCAGCCCGATAAGCTGGCTGACCAAGGCTGTCAGGCTAATGGCAACCGCCAAAGAGCCAACAAATGGCAAAATACGGTCCAGGCCTGCCATTTTGTGCTGGGCTCCAGTTAGCAGCAGATGGCCAAAGATAAGGCCAGATGTCAGCATCGTCATCACAAAGGCAATAGGGGTATAAACCGTATTCCAGGTCGGTACCGTATCAAGCAGGTACAGTTTGATCATGGAGTACATAAAGGCGATACCCACTAGCATACCGGCAGCGAGCAACAGCTTGCGCAGCGCTTCGTTGCCTTTGTCCAGCATCTCCAGCAACCAGTAACCGCCACCAAGAGCAAAGAACACGCTGCCAGTGAAGATTTCATTGGATAGCCAAGAGCTACCCACCTGGTTGAGGGCATTGAAAGCACGCAGTGGGCTACCCAGATGCATGGTCGACGCGGCAAAACCCAGTCCCATCAGTACCCAGAGGAAGAACATCGCTTGATTCAGGCGGTAGTTAGCGCCGACGCAAAGCTTGCCTTTCAGAATTACGCCACCGAGCAGCAGATAAGCACCAACTGCAGTTTGTGCCAGCACGGTAAATAGGATCAGGGGCCATTCATGCCAAGCCATCTTATACCTCCTTAGGGTTTGCTAGGAAACCGCTGCGATCGCCGGTTGGGCGGGCATGACGATTTGGTTTAATGACAATGTTTGGTTTGGTCTTTAGTGACGACGGCAGTGGTGCGACATCAGCGTTGGTGCCGTATTTCTTACGGAGCTCGTCAATAGGGCCGAACTCCAATGCACGTAGTGGACAAGAGCCGACACAGATTGGCTCTAGGCCCTGGCCAACACGCTCGTAGCAGCCGTCACACTTGGTCATATGGCCTTTGTCGGCATCGTATTGCGGAGCGCCGTAAGGACAGGCCATAGAACAGTACTGGCAGCCGATGCAGACATCTTCGTTGACCACCACCAGGCCGTCTTCTTTGCGCTTGTGCATGGCGCCCGATGGGCAGACCTTGGCACAGGCCGGTTCGTCGCAATGGTTACAGGCGATGGAGAGGTAGTAGGAGAACACATCCTGTCGGAAGGTTTCGCCTTCTTTAATCCAGTTACCGCCGGAGTACTCGTAGACGCGGCGATAGTTGACGCCGACATCCAGATCTTTGTTGTCTTTGCACGACAGCTGACAGGTTTTACAGCCGGTGCATTTGCTTGAATCAATATAAAAACCGTATTGTTTCATGGTTTAAACCTTATGCCTTATTCACCAGTTGTACTTCCACCAAGTTGGTGTGCTGCGGGTTGCCTTTCGCCAGCGGACTAGGGCGCTGGGTGGTCAACACATTGATACAGCCGCCGTGATCGACCTTCTGGCCATCCGGGGCATACCAAGCGCCTTCACCAAGGGCAACCACACCCGGCATCATGCGCGGGGTGACTTTGGCATTGATGTGCACTTCACCGCGGTCGTTGAAGATACGGATAAGGTCGCCGTTCTTGACGCCGCGTTGCTCAGCATCAACTGGGTTCATCCACATCTCTTGCGGTGCGGCTTCTTTGATAATGTCGACATTGCCATACGTCGAGTGGCAGCGTGCCTTGTAGTGGAAGCCCGTTAGCTGTAGTGGATACTTACTGCGGTTCGGATCATCCCAGCCTTCTGCGGTTGATACGTGGACTGGAAGCGGGTGGATAACGTCACCTTCAGGCAGTTCCCATTCCTTAGCGAGGTTGGCCAGGCGTTCCGAATAGATTTCCACTTTACCCGATGGGGTAGAAAGTGGATTCTGCTCTGGGTTATCCCTAAAGGCTTTGTAAGCCACGAAGTGGCCGTTTGGATCGCGGCGCTTCACAATGCCTTGTTTCCTGACGGTTTCGAAATCAGGCAATGATGGATCGTTCTCTCTCGTTAACTTGTAGAGGTGCTCCAGCCAACCTTGCTGATCGCGACCTTCGGTGAATTCTTTCTCGATACCCAACCGCTTGGCGATTTCAGTACACATTTCATAAATGCCGCGCGCTTCGAATTGCGGTTCGATGGCTTTGTCGGCATAGATGAAGTAAGGCATGTTGGCAGCTTTGGTATCCATACAGAAGTCGGCTTGCTCGGAGGTAGTCAAATCCGGCAGCAAGATATCGGCATACTTGGCCGATGAGGTCATGTGGTTGTCAATCACAACGATCATTTCACAGGCTTTGTCGTCCTGCAGGATGTCATGGGTACGGTTGATGTCTGAATGCTGGTTGATCAGGCAGTTGCCCGCATAGTTCCAGATGAACTTGATTGGCACATCGAGCTTGTCTTTGCCCCGAACACCGTCTTTGGTGGCTGTCATCTCAGGTCCACGCACAATCGCGTCGGTCCACAGGAACATGGAGATAGAGGTTTTAACAGGGTTTTCTGGGATCGGAAAGCGAACAAACGGGATATTGTAGTCAGATTCGCGGGCACCCGAGCCACCACCGTTGATCCCGAGGTTACCCGTTAGCAGCGCCAGCATGGCAATTGCGCGGGAAGCGATTTCACCGTTGGCGGTACGCTGCAGCCCCCAGCCTTGGAAGATGGCACAAGGTTTGGCTTGGCCAATTTCGCGAGCCAGTTTGACGATAATATCGACGGGAATACCGGTAATAGGCGATGCCCATGCTGGTGTTTTTTCTATGCCATCTTCGCCTTTGCCAAGAATGTATGACTTGTAGTCAGAGTTGGCAGGGGCTGAGGCAGGCAGTGTTTTCTCATCGTAACCGACACAGTATTTGTCCAGGAAAGGCTGGTCGACCATGTTTTCGGTGATCAATACATGGGCTATGGCGGCGACCAATGCGGTGTCAGTGCCGGGGCGAATTGGGATCCATTGATCTTCGCGGCCACCTGCGGTGTCGTTATAGCGCGGATCAATCATGATCATCTTGGCATTGGAACGCGCTTTGCTCTCCATCAAGTGGTGGATCAAGCCTCCGCCAGACATACGGGTTTCGGCCGGGTTATTGCCAAACTGGACAATTAGCTTGGTATTTTCCAAATCAGAGAAGCTGTTGTTGCTTGCCCAGCCGCCGTAGGTGTAATTCAGGCCAGCTGCGATTTGTGCGGTTGAGTAATCACCATAGTGATTTAGGTAGCCGCCAGACAGGTTCATCAGGCGGGCAATCAAAGTACCGCCCGGTGGCCAAGATTTGGTAACCGTGCCACCTAGCGTACCGGTACCATAGTTTAGGTATACGGCTTCGCTACCATAGTCTTTGCGGATACGGGTAAGGTTGTTGGCGATTTCATCGTAGGCTTCTTCCCAGCTGATACGCTTGAATTTGCCTTCACCACGTTTGCCAACCCGCTTCATTGGGTATTTTAGGCGGTCAGGATTGTATACCCGGCGGCGCATAGAGCGGCCACGCAAGCAGGCACGGACTTGATGGCTTCCGTATTCGTCATCACCGGTGTTATCGGTTTCAACCCATTTGATTTCGCCGTCAGCGACATGCATCCGCAATGGACAGCGACTACCGCAGTTCACGGTACAGGCACTCCAGACGATTTTTTCTTCGGACGGTGTCGTTGCCGCGGCAACAGGAGATGATTTAAAAGGTAGGGTAATACTACCGGCAACGGCTGCCAGCCCGCCTACCGCAGACGTGGATTTCATGAAATCACGACGGCTGAATGCAGGTGAGAGGAGCTGTTTGAGCTTTTTTTTCATAGCACGACA
This sequence comes from Photobacterium gaetbulicola Gung47, assembly GCA_000940995.1. Lineage (NCBI taxonomy): Bacteria > Pseudomonadati > Pseudomonadota > Gammaproteobacteria > Vibrionales > Vibrionaceae > Photobacterium > Photobacterium gaetbulicola. Next base: position 1,275,332 of record CP005973.1, on the reverse strand, counting down.
TTCTCTATATTTTAGTTATCCACACTACTTTGGTGGTAGCGTTCTATCGTGATAATCAATTGGCTATCCGGGTTTAGTTTTGTTTTTTATCAATAAACGGTCCGGATTAATTCGATGGCAGTATAAAATGTCCAATAGTGTGATATTCATCATACAAATTTGAAAGTGGTGATTTTTTCTTACAAATCAGTATGGTGAATATATGGAGAGTAAATAAAATAATGTCTAGCCGATTATTGGAAGCGTATTAACAGAATAGGAAGTAATGAATTACTGCGATAGTAATGGAATATTGGTGTAACCATAAAAGTTTGTCCTAAAGCATATTTTCCGTGTTAGCCATCGGCTATCTTTTATCGAAAGTGTTGAATCGAAAACTAAAGTGGTTCTTCCTCTTTTGATTATGAAATTCGGAACCATTAGTTATAAATTTTGGGAGGTAACTGTGACCATGGAGCATATTTCGACCATCGCTCGTATTCTGGGGAGTTTTTTTTACTATCCACTGACCCACGAAACGAACCGACAGGTTTGTCAGATGATTGCTGATAGTGACGAGCAAGAGGGCTCACCGTTTGCAGAGTTGCTCCAGGCGGTTAATGCGGATGGGGCAGAAGAGCTTGCGATGGACTTCCAGAAGTTATTTGAAGGCTGTGAAGTGATGCCAGCACCGCCATGGGGTTCGGTCTATTTAGACAAAGAGCAGGTGATCTTTGGTACAACGACGCTCGACTATCGTCGTTTCCTAGCCGATAAAGATATGTCGCTAGATACAGGGATGCGTGAGCCTGAAGATCAATTCGGCCTGATGCTGATGGCTATGTCAAAACTGGCAGAGGCGGAAGATAGCGAAGCGATTAAGTTACTGCTGTCTGATCACTTGCTGCCGTGGGCACCCCGCTATCTTGAGCTGATGCAGGCCAATGCCAGCACCCAGTCGTACCGACTGCTTGGCGGTATGGCCGAGCAATGGCTTGCGTATATCGCAGAGGCGTTGGCTATTTCGGCGGTAGAGAAAAAGGTGTATTTCTAATGGCCGAGCGTGACGAGCGATATTACAAAGCTTGCCTGGAGCATTACACGGTAAGCCGGCGCGGTTTGCTACGGGGCTTATTCTCCGGCGCAAACCGCGTAAAGAAAGAGGCGCAAGCGCCGTCTGTCGTTCGCACGGTCCCTCGTCCACCGGGGGCTATTGAAGAGGCGTTGTTTCTTCAGGTCTGCCAGTCATGCGACGCCTGTGAAAAGGCTTGTCCACAACAGGTGATTGAGCGGCCGGGGGGATCACCTCAGTTAAACCTTGAATATAATGATTGCAGTCAGTGTGGCGAATGCCAGAAAGCGTGTCCAACTCGGGCTCTTTCATCCCAGATAACAGATATTGGAGTGCGGCCTGAATTCTCGACCCGCTGCGCCAACCGCTTGTCAGGATATTGCGAATTGTGTGCAGAACAGTGCCCGCATAAGGCTATTACCATCGCGCAAGGGCAGGTTCCAGCCGTTGACAATGAGTCTTGCGATGGGTGCGGCCAATGCCGCACGGCTTGTTATACGGGGGCGATTACTATGGTTTTTCCAACGTAATAGGATTTGTACGGGGTTTGTTGGCTCTGCAGTGCGTCAAACAGCAGCATTTATTTTGTAGCTGTTGCGGTATTGGCGCGGTGTCATCTGCTTGTAGTCTTTGAATTGACGGTTGAAGTTGACCTGGTTACGGTAGCCGACGCTTTCTGCAATCAGGCCGATGGGTTTGCTGGTGGTCTGGAGCAGCTCGGCTGCGTGGTTCAAGCGAAGCTTTTTTAAGTACTGGCTGAAACTTTCCTTAAAGTGAACCGCAAACAATCGGTGAATGCTACTTTCGCTAGTGTTCATATGTGCTGCAAGCTCTGACAAGGTTACGGCCTGGCTGAAGTGTTCTTCAAGGTATTGGCAAACCTTCTCGATCTTTTCTTGGCTTGCTTTCTCCGCATTGTATTCTTTTTGCGGGGCATAGGAGAGCAAGGTCCGACTGCTTTTATCTCCGCCTAAGGCGCTAAGTACTTGGAGCAGAATACCTAGTTGGGCGATTGACGAATGGGAAGGCAGAGCTTCCAATAAGGCCAGAACTTGGCGGCAAGTATTCTCAGAGAACTCGATGCCTTTTTCGGCCCGCTTAAGCAAAGATTCGAGTTTTCTCATTTCGACACAGCTGAACATCATATTAGCGATCCACTCTTTCCTGAACCAGATAACATGGGTTTCACACAATGGGCTTGCTGTTGTTTGCACTTCGACAAAACGATGTGGCAAGCCGGGGCCAATCAACACCATAGTATAATTGCCAAACTCACCTTCGTAATGGTCAATAAATCCCTTACCCCGAAAATGGCGATGGATAACTAATTCATATTCCTGGTGGAAGTGCCATTCGTCGTGTTTGTATCGCTCTTCAATCTTGCGGTATCGCCATGAATAGCCTTGGCGCTGCATGACTTTCTCGATAGTCGCTTGTTGCATAAACATCGGGCTCGATAGTAAAGGAAAAGTACCATTATTTATTAATATAGTACTGGAGTAAGGCCTAAAGGGAATGCTTTGAAGGAATAGTACTAATAGTTGATAAGTTTTAATAATTCCTTTCGCGAGTCGGGGCGTATTGTTTGAGCAAATCAAACAAGGAGCTATTACAATGAACAAACTTAAATCTATGATTAATAAAATGATTGTCGAAACTCGCCGCGATTTCCTAGCCACTGTCGTGCATGGCTACCAAGCCGATTACTCATGGCAGGTGCTGGGATATCAATCCCACACGGAATACGAAAGAGATCTGGCTCGAAGCTTACTTCGCCAGCGCGCCAAACGCCACAATGCGTTATAGGCCAAGCTGTGCCCTTGTTAAGCCGATACGGGATCGCGGCGTTGCCGGGCAGCGACATTAACAGGATTGGATGCAGCTTGTACCTTGTCACAAATATAGCTGCCGATAGGGATTGCTGAAGTCGCTGCTGGAGAGGGGGCATTGCAGACATGAAGGCTGCGCGGACTCTCAGCAAAGAGAAAATCATGGACTAGGGTGCCATCACTTCGCACTGCCTGAGCACGGATCCCCGCTGGATAGGGTTGTAAATCAGCAGTTGTGAGTTGCGGGCAGTATTTATTCACCAGTTTGAGGTAGCCAGGTTTCCACCAAGAGTTTTTGGTTTCAGCTAGGCCAGCCTTTAGGTGGTTAAAGGTAACTTTCCAGAACCCGGCATAGCTCAGCATGTCTACCGTGTCTCTGATACTGAAGTTAATGTTACTGTATCCTTCCCGCTTCCAACCCTGTACAGCGTTGGGGCCAACAGTAACGCTGCCGTCAATCATTCGGGTGAGGTGCACACCGAGAAACGGCAAGTCAGGATCGGGAATTGGGTAAATTAAATGATTCACGATATGGTTGTGCTGCGGGGCTAAGCGGTAATATTCTCCTCGGTAGGGGATAATTCGGAAGTCGGTATCGATATTCATCATCCGGGTGAGCCTATCAGCCATCAAACCAGCACAACTGATTAAGAATTTTCCTTTTAACTGAAAAGGCTGACCATCGCTCTTGCACTCAATCACAACGCTATCCGGTTTTTCTTCAACCGCTTTGACTTCAGTGCGTTTGGTAATTTCACCGCCGAGTCGGACAAATAATTCGGCCATCTTGGTTGTGATCTGCTTGTAGTCCACAATGCCGGTTGCTTTTACCAGCATGGCTCCAAGGCCAGAGATATTGGGTTCCTGTTGCTTCAGCTGTTCTTGGCTAAGGTGTACCACCTCAATTTCATTGGCCAGGCAACGTTCATAAAGGGCTTCCATCCGCTTCAGCTCGGCGGTATCGGTGGCCACCAATAGCTTGCCACATTGTTCGAAGGGAATGTGGTGTTCGATACAAAAAGCTTTGGTCGCTTTTTCCCCGGCTTTGCACAGGGTGGCTTTCAGGCTTCCTGGCTCATAGTAGACTCCTGCGTGGATCACTCCGCTGTTATGGCCGGTTTGATGCGAGGCGAGCTGGCCTTCTTTTTCGATGACGATAATGGATGCACTGGGACAGCGTTGTTTGAGCTGCCAAGCTGTTGATACTCCAACTATGCCCCCACCGACAACGATATAATCGTACACCTTATCCATCTGAAGTCCGTTCCTATTGTTTTCAAGCAAGTGATTGAAGCCAGAGAATGATAAATCGCGCTACCTTGTTGATCAGTATAGGTAAACCGAAATAGTAAAGCTGCGAGGCTGAGCACAGAGCATGAAATGTAAAAGCACGTATTTAACACTATGTATATTGGTGACTATTTGTTCGATTTTGTATCTGGAAGGCACCTATCACAGCGAGTTTAACTGATTGGATATAAAGTATTTACTCAGGGGTGAGGCAAAACCGGCAGGACGCACCATACTTGTAACGTATTCCAAATGACCGATTTTTTGAGGTGGCTTGGATATAGCAATAGGAGCGATCAGTGATGCTTAGGAAAGTCAGTGAGGTCGAATTTTACAAGTTATTCACCGTGATCGGTGGTTACTTTCTTCTCTTTTTTGGCGCTTTTCATTTATTGAGGTGGATGAAGAGTACCAATTTACTTATCTATGTGTTTGTTGTTGTTTCTGTCGTCGTCAGTGCATTGCTAATCCTGACGCTGTATAAATTAAGGAAGAGGAAGAACTACCGCCAGTAAAAAGCCAGCATCGCTGGCTTTTTCGATGTATACGTCGGTGTTATTTACCTAGGTATGCATAGCCTGTCATGAATGCAGCTTCTTGGAACTGGCGCAGGCCGGTCGCGCGGAATTCGATCGCTAGCGGGTTGCGCTTCAGCTTTTGCTTGATCTCTTGGCTTGTGATGAAGTCCACTTCAACACCGTCAATCAGCTGGATCGCCGCTTCAAGTTTGAAGCCAATTGCGCTGCCGGCAAACTTACCGCGAGTTTCACGCGTACGGATCACAACACGGTCAATTTGGTAGTCATCCAGAAGCTTTTTGAAAGTCTGCTGGAAGTTACGCATTTGCTCATTGTCCATTGAGTCTTGCATGATGAACTTTTGAGCACGGCATTCTGGAAGATCGAACAGACCGTTACTCTTGGTAAGAAGGCAAATGACGGCCTCGTTGCTACGAAGCTCAACAGCACAAATTTTCATGTAAACACCTAATAATGTAGTTAGCAGGGTATTTTAGGCCAATGAGCAATAAATACCAGAAATTAAATAAAGCTTACCGTTAGTTGTACAGTGGGCCGTCAATTTCTAGCTGGGTTAACAGCAAGCGGGCATCCAGCTCGAGCTGGTGGTAGTCTGATTCCATGTGGCAGCATAGCTGGTAGAACGCTTTGTTGTGTTCTTTTTCTTTGATATGGGCAAGTTCATGTACCACGATCATTCGCAACAAGGGTAATGGTGCCTGCTTAAAAATAGTCGACACCCGAATCTCATTTTTGGCTTTGAGTTTGTTGCCATGAACGCGAGAGACGAAACTGTGCATTCCCAAAGCATGGTTGACCATGTGGATTTTACCATCATAAGCCACCTTGCTAATAGGAGACGATTTTTTCAGGTACTGGTTTTTCAGCTCAATCACATAATCGTAGAGTGCTTTCTCTGACTGGATCGTATGTTGTTCCGGGTATTTTCGTAACAGGTAGCGCTTAAGGTTACCGTTCTCAACCAGTTGACTAACTTGGCTAATAAGTTGGTCGGAGTAGCCCTGTAGGTATTTGAGTTTTTGCATGCGCGCAGCCAAGTATCGATCAAAGAGTGGATTGATCGGCGATTCTAAACATTTTGTGATGGGGGAGCAATGCTAGGTTATCGCTTACAGGTAAACTGGCTCTACACTAAAGATAGGCTCAAGCACTGGGATTCGTTTGGGTTGTTGAACAGGAGACACTAAATGGAATTACGTTTGCCGCCACCAGTCATTGTCTTGATCACCCTTGGGTGTATGTTCGCCCTTTCTCGCTATTGGCCTCTATATAGCTTTGCTTTTTCAGGGCAACATTATGTGATTTTACTTTTCTGTCTCCTTGGCACGTTGCTGGTGACCTGCCCCCAATAACTAATCCAGCACCTCTTTAGTAATGTCAGTTACATTGCTGTTGTTTAGCCCTGAACGTGTTAGTACTGCAAATTCAGAGGGGGTTAGGTATCCGATTGATGAGTGGGGGCGATTTTCATTGTAGTCAATGCGCCAGTCACCGATCAGTTTACGAGCATGGCTTAAGTCTCTGAACAGGTGCTCGTTTAAACATTCGTCCCTGAACTTGCCGTTAAAACTTTCGATATAAGCATTTTGGGTTGGCTTACCTGCTTGTATCAGCTTTAGAATAACACCATGATCGTAAGCCCATTGGTCGAGAGCTTTACCCGTAAACTCCGGCCCCTGATCTGTTCGAACGGCCTCAGGATAACCACGGAAAGCTGCAATAGCCTCAAGTATGGCGACTACCTCATCCCCAGAAATTCCTGATGCAACAGTAATATCTAGGCACTCCTTCGTGAAGTCGTCAACGATAGTGAGGCACTTTATCCTACGACCAGAACTGAGTGCATCCATGACGAAGTCCATTGACCAGGTATGGTTGGGCAGTGAGGGAAGTAAAAGTGGCTCCCGCCCGACACATAATGATTTCCTTCGCTTCCGTTTACGAACGGCCAATCCAGCTTCTCGGTATAACCGATAAACACGCTTATGGTTAACCTCTGTCCCTTCCCGCCGAAGAAGACGATGAATACGGCGATATCCAAACCGTTTTCTCTCGAGTGCCAGTTCTTGTATGCGAGCCAATAGCTCCACATCACTCTCTTTAGGTTGAGGTTGGTATCTCATCGATGCGCGATTTATACCGACGAGCAGACAGGCTTTGCGTTCCGAAATCGTGGTGACTTCCTGCATTACATGCACAGCCTTGCGCTTGTCTCCGACGGTCAATACTTTTGGTTAAGAGCCGCTTTCAAAGCATCAACATCAAGCATGGATTCCGCCAATAGCTTCTTAAGCTTGGCATTTTCATCTTCCAATGCCTTTAAGCGACGAGCATCGGAAACATCCATGCCCGCGTACTTTTTACGCCAGAGGTAGAATGTGGCATCAGAAATATTGTGCTTGCGGCATAATTCTTTGACGGGCAAACCCGCCTCCGCTTCCTTGAGAATGGCAATGATCTGCTGTTCATTGAATCGCTTCTTCATATTCACCTTCCTTCTTATAAGATGAACATTACTAAGTTATGGCTGGATTAGAAAGCGGGGAGCAGGTCACTGGGACTCTCGGCAGTGTGGAGCTTTGCCAAGGCGAGGACAAGCATCGATCCGCGCTTTCCCAATAAAACCTCCAAGCTAGTAACAACAGGAATCTATCGTTACTCCCGTAATCCAATGTATCTTGGTCTGTTGAGCTTCCTGTGCGCTGCTTTTGTCTATTTCTCGGCACTCAGCCCACTGGTCATGATTGTAATGTTTGTGTTTTATATGAATAACTTTCAAATTGCGCCGGAAGAAGCCATTCTGCAAGCTATGTTTGGCGAACAGTTTGAGCATTACTGCCAACAGGTAAGGCGCTGGTGTTGATTGGCGAATTGTGTTTTTTTGTCTCCATATCACGTTTTTAAACTACGCTTTAATTTAGTGATGCCTAAGGATATTGCTTAGGGAGGGGACGTGGAAATTATAAAAGTAATAGATAAAAATATTTTACCTTTCATAAAATTACCATTGGCATGTTTGTTTGCTAAAAGCGGTGAAGTGGATTTTTTTCGCTCCAGCTTTCAATCTCATACTTCTGACTTTTCAAGAGACAATAAGTGCCTTATTCGACAGGCGAAAAGAGAAATTGCCAGCATCAAGGGCAACTTTCGCACGCTGGTTATGATACCTCTCAAATAGTTAGGGTTGAGGTTACATTATCACTTAGTATTGCTGACCAACCTCTCGATGAGCTGTATGAGTTGTTGAAACCATTTGCTGGCGAAATAGAGATTCGATATGAGGAGTTAAGTGTTTTTTTTAGTGAACCTTCATTATCGCCATCTCAATTAGTATCAATTGAAGTGCTGGCTCTTCAATAAGTTGTTTTTTTGATATAAGAAGTTGGCGTAGTCCCTGTTTGCTTGCGGAAAAAGCTAATGAAGGCGCTATCGCTAGAAAATCCTAAGTCAAAAGCCACAGCAGACACCGGTTTATTGTCGGAGAGCAGTTCAATGGCTTTCATCAGGCGCCATTGCTGGCGCCATGCCTGATAGGGCATACCTGTTTCCCGGGTGAAAATACGCGAAATGGTCTTCTCACTGGCCCCAATTGATAGCGCGGCCTCATTGAGCGGAGCAGGGTTATGCCCTTCTTGTTTGAGTTTATCTAGCCAAGCTGCCAGCCTAGGATCGGATGGTAAGGGTAGCAGCAGGGTTTCATCCGGGGATGACGCGAGCTCCTGCCAAAACAAATTAACAACAGCTTCTTGTTCATTGAATGGCATTTGCCATGACCAAAAGGCCATCCTCTCAATAAGTTCTCGAAGCAATGGATTTACGCCGATGATCCTGATCTGGTCTGGATAATTGACTTTTTGCCTGGTATCGAAATATAGCGAGCGATAGGCGACGACGTTCGTCATGACTGCACAGTGGTTGATCCCCGCTGGAATCCAGGCAGCCCGCGTAGGCGGCAAGATACATTGGTGATTTTCCAGCGTAATGCTCATAGAGCCGGAGGGGGCGTAAAGCAATTGGGCCTTCTGATGGCAATGCATTCCTGAGTCGTGGCGGCCAATATTGGCCGCAATGCCAACGACTTGGCTGTTAATCCTATCGGGGTTGAATCTGTCTTGCTCGGTGATAAGTGCCATGTTGAAAAGGTAAACGCTGGGCTTTGGGTAAATAATAGCGAGATCACTGAGTTAAGTATACGTAGATGTAAGCTGGTGGCTTCACCCTGCTAGTCAGGCCTCTTGGGTATAAACTATTGAGGTAGCCGGATTCAAAGAGGAACAGACATGAGCTATGTCCATGGTATCCACCTTGAGGTCGAGCACTTAGACGAAATGATCTTTATGGAGTTGAAGGCAGTTGGCACCTTGACCCACGAAGATTACCAGAAGATTACCAGAAGATTACGCCATTGATTGAAGAGGCGTTGGAGGGAGTCGACAATCCAACCGTCAATGTGTACGTAGACGGGACAGATTTTGAAGGATGGGATCTTCATGCCGCATGGGATGATTTGAAACTAGGTTTAAGGTTTGGCCGTAAATTCAACAAAGTTGCTATCTATGGCAATCAGCATTGGCAAGAAGTCATGAGCAAAGTGGGTAGTTGGTTTGTTAGTGGTGAAGTTCGTTATTTCGAAGATTCGCTAGAGGCGATCAGTTGGTTGCGAGAGTAGTAGAACCGAGCTGAAATAAGATAGCTGCCTAGTATTGCCTGGGTGTTTCCATTAAGATGCTGATAGTTTTGGGGAAAGGTAAGCAGACCCTATTGAGAATGATAAATTTCGCTACAGGTATGGTGAAAATGAAAAGGAATGTAATTGCATCTGGGGTTTTGCTGTCGCTGATTTCGATGCACGCATGGTGTGATGAAAGTGCTACTGGACAAAAAGTTGCTGAAGCTTCCCAGGCTCCGGGTTTTCAGTATTTCGCTGGTCTTCGTGGCGGTGGCAATTTGCTCGGGAATGACGATACCGCTTCAGTGACTTCTGGCAGTATCGATGCTGATGATGGCGACTTCGGTGCCTTCGGGGCATTGGACTTCGGGGTGTATATGCCAGATCAGCGTGGGCGTGTGTACTACAGCTTTGAATATCATACGGCAACGACGCAGTTCAATGGTGCAGATGCGTATGATACCAATGTCGGCCTACACCTGATCAGTGCTGATCATATTTTTCGCCCGCAGGGAACAGTAAAACCCTTTGTCGGCCTCCATATTGGTTATGCTTTCGCAGAGACCGATTCGGATTTTGCAGGTAAATACGATGAAAGTGGCGTTGTCTTTGGCTTCCAAGCTGGTTTGGGCTGGCAGGTGATCGATAACCTGGGCTTCGAGGTGGGCTTGCGCCACACGGTTCTGCCGTCTGAACGCAGTTCATGGCAAGCAGAGAGTGATGGCAAGCCGGTAACGGTCGAGACGCAGCTGAAAGGGGTAACATCTGCCTATCTTGGCGCCACCTATCGCTTTTAGTGGTTTTTCGATTAGCCTGAGCGGTTTACTCAGGAATTTAGCTGCGTATAATGCCTTGCCGCAACCAGAATCAGTAAGGACTTCAGTTTGAAGCTATTTGTTAGAGATCTCACCGTTATTGATGCCTCTTACCTTTGCCAGCAGCGAGGTATGGTAGGGGAGAGTTGGATCCTCGATGTGGTGATGTCGGGCGAATTGAATGAAATGAGCATGGTGCTTGATTTCAGCCGGGTAAAAAAACAAATTAAACAGATCGTTGATGAATATGTTGATCACCGATTGATTGTCCCGAGCCAAAGTGCTGCAATTCGCACTGCCGCAACCCAACCAGGCTATGCCACCGTTGATTTGTTGCGTGGAGACAAAAGCCTTCATTTGCACTGTCCTGAACAAGCATACTGCTTCATTGATGACAGCGAAGTTACCATCGAATCTGTTACACGCCATATCTACAAGGTGCTGGAAGGTAAGCTGCCGGACAATGTCCAGGGCTTGGAGTTAACCCTTCGTCATGAGCAAATAGAGGGGCCGTACTATCACTATAGCCATGGGCTGAAAAAGCACGACGGAAACTGTCAGCGTATCGCTCATGGCCACCGTTCTCCGGTTGAATTACTTATTAACGGGCAGCGTAATTTGTCGCTGGAGCAAGAGTGGGCTGAGCGCTGGCAGGATATTTACCTAGGAAGCACAGAAGATGAGTGTACGCTTGCTGAACTTAACCTGAGCCCGTTCGCTGCTAAGGTGAATGAGCAAAGCCATCATGCATTTCGCTACACAGCACCACAGGGTGAGTTTGAGCTGGCAATCGCGAAAAATGATGTTGAGATGATTGGTACTGATACCACGGTTGAGTTACTGGCGCAGTATATCGCTGAGCAGGTTAGCTTGTCAGTGGAAGCGGGCTCAGCCATTGATGTGATAGCTTATGAAGGCGTCGGTAAGGGCGCGATGGCGACAGCAATTGGTAAATTGGACGCATAGTTATAATTTCTTTGTTGTAAAAAGCCCCATCAATGTTGTGTTGATGGGGCTTTTGTCAATTTTTGGCTAGGGGGCTAAAGTTGATTTTCTATCGGTAGTAATCCTGCAAGCCAAGCTGAAAATCTGAGCCAAAGACTGGCATCGGGCTCACTGTGTATAATGATCCCGCTTAAATCATTATGCCATTCCAAATTTCCATCTTTATCCAGAGCAAGTCGATAAGTATTCTTTTTCAGGTTGCGATCCACTCCCTGGTAAACCAACTCTCCAAACTCTTCTGATTCTATGAGGACTCCCATCTCAGTATTTAAGAAAGCCGAGCGAGGGTCGAAATTAAAGGAACCGACAAATAAGTCTTTTCGATCAATGATAAAGGTTTTTGCGTGCAAACTGGTGCGCGAGCTACCCATCCATGAGCGCTTCTTTTTTAAACTGGGATCGACTTTTACCTCGTACAGCTTTACTCCACCAGCAAGCAAGGATTCCCGGTATTTGGCGTACCAACCATGAACGGCAAAGACATCGTTTGATGCCAATGAGTTCGTAATAATCGTGACATCAATACCGTCCTTGGCTGCCTGGGTCAGAGCATTTGTCCCCTGAACGGTTGGGACAAAGTAAGGGGACACCAGAAGCAACTCGTGTTCTGTTTGAGCAAGGATCGCACTAAGCTGGTGGAGCATAAGATCGGTGTCTTCGGGCGAATATATCTTCGATGGAAGATCGTAGTGTACTTCGGCCTTGCCCCAATAAAATTCAAGCGTTTCATTTTTTATATGGTTGCTAAGGGGAAGTTGTGCCATAGATTGAATATATTGCGAGTGCTTGAAGTCACGCTTGAGATCGCTCTCCCATTGTTCAATTTCAGCGGGGGTGGGCTTTGGACCTTGTCGAACCAAGGATTCAATAGGCGTCGAAGGTTTGCTGTTCCAGTAAGTATCAAATTGTACGGCAATATTGGTCACTGCCTCTCCGAGCATCAATATATCGAAATCACCAAAATCCACAGCGGTGTTGGCGGCGAAGTATTCATCACCGATATTTCGTCCACCAGTAATAACAAAAGCATTATCAGCAATCAGGGCTTTGTTGTGCATGCGCCGGTTGAGACGATCAAAATCACTGATAAAACCAAATACACGAGCGGAGCGATTCTCGAAAGGGTTGAAAAGGCGGATCTTAATATTTGGGTGGCTGGCTAACCGAGCCATGGTTTTATCATCTCGCGACTGCATGTCATCAAGTAATATCCGAACTCGTACACCGCGTTCAGCCGCTTGGTAAAGTGCATATGTCATCAACGAACTTGTGCTATCGCTGCGGTAGATATAGTACTGTAAATCAATACTTTGCTCTGCACCATAGATAAGAGCGAGGCGAGCTAAGAAAGCTTCTTGGCCGTCACCGAGCGGGTAGAAGCCTGTTAGCTCTGGGTGTTTCTTGATATAGGGAAGTGATTGGCTGGCCAGCTGAGTTTGTGAGTTGAACGGGATGGTATAGCTCGGAACTTTCTCGGCTGTTGGAGTAGACGAGCAGCCGATAAAGGAAAATAAACTTGCGAGTAAAGCAAGATAGCGAAAAAAAACAAACAAGTAGGCCATATCTTTTGTTAGTAAAACTCCTTATCAAAGTTACGTTAGATTTTAATTGGCGAAACTTATATTGACAAATTAAAGATATAAATTATGTGTTGGACTTTGTAATAAAAGATAGTGATTCAATTTTGCAAGCTTCACTCATACACATTGATGAACAATTACTTATGTATATTGTAATTAATTGTTTCTACGAGTAAAAATAAAATTAATCTATAAGGACGGGGCCTGCTCAGAGGCAAAGCCGATAATAATAAATGAGCTAATTGATTGGTATGACTTAAGGCCAGCTCCGAATTGACACTGACCTTTTAAAATGATTATTCAGAGTCGAGATTATATTCTGGATAACGTTTATTTAATTCGCTTCTCAGCATGCTGTTATGGCCCACGGCTCAGGAATCCCCACAAAAATTCCTTATTGCTCAATAAGTAGACACGCACCTTGCCTTCTGATCTAATGAATTCACCACAAAAACAAAAAGAAGAAAACAAGATGCGTGATATTCAGATACTACACGATTCCCTTAGAGAACAATGCCCTAGCATTCACAAAAAGCGACTCAATTCACTGATGGATTCGGTGAAAGCACTGCTAAATAACGATGCGCTGACCCTAACATTACTTGGCAGATCACTACCTTCTAAAGCAAAAACCAAGCACTGTATAAAACGGGTTGACCGTTTATTGGGAAACGGTCATTTACACCGCGACAGACTTGATATTTATCGCTGGCACTGTCACCAAATATGCTCAGTTAACCCACAGCCGATTGTCCTCGTCGACTGGGCCGATATCCGGGAGTACAAACGCCTCATGGTACTCAGGGCATCCGTTGCCGTAGAGGGACGTTCCGTTACCCTTTTCGAGCAATCCTTTACCTTTAAACAATACAACTCGCCCCGTAGTCACCAAATATTTCTTGATAACTTCAAAGCTGTTTTACCCTCGCATGTCATACCCATTATTGTCACAGATGCCGGTTTCAGGAACACCTGGTTTCGGCAAGTAGAGGCTATGGGTTGGTGCTACCTAGGACGCGTTCGCGGTGATGTAAATACCTTTTATAACAAACAATGGCATCACATTAAGCAACTGTTTAAAAAGGCAAATAATAAACCCAAGTACATTGGATTGACCCAACTGGCAAAACGAAAACCATTACTCTGCCACCTGCATCTCTTCAAAAAAGAAACGCCAAGAAAACGCAAAGACAGACCCAGAGGTCGAGAGCACTTTACAGCACAAGCCGTTCATAGAAAATCAGCAAAAGAACCTTGGCTGCTCGCCACCAACATCCCAACCGACATCTTCTCTTCCCGCTGTATCGTCCGCATCTATGAAAAGCGTATGCAGATTGAAGAGACTTTCCGTGACCTGAAAAGCCCTCAATATGGCTTTGGCCTGCGACAAAGCCGAACCAATGACCCAAAGCGGCTCGATGTCCTGTTGCTAATCGGCCTTCTCACCTTCATGATCTATTGGTGGTTCGGCATTGCTGCCGAACATGCCGGTTGGCACCGCCACTTCCAGGCTAATACGATAAAAAAGAGACGAGTTTTATCCTTCGTCAGACTAGGAAAAGAAGTCTTTCGACGGCTGGAATATCACATTACAAATTCAACATTACGCTGGGCACAACAAGAGTTAATTATGATGGCAAGGAGCAATTATCATGCGTGAATTTTGTGGGGATCCTCCAGGGCCCACGGTTACGTGACATGACACACATCTCCCTGTTCCAATTGGGCTTTGTAGTGTGCATGAGTTTGTAGTGATTTCGGGTTATTGGCATCGTTTTTGTCCAGCAGCTTTTGGTGGCAGTTAAGGCAGCCACTGTCAAATACAAAACGTTCTCTTTCATCACGGCGAGCTATCCAGTCTATGTTATCGGTATTGGTAAAGTTTTCGACAAAGACATCATTAATACCGTGCTTGGTCTTGTCTAGCATATAGCCAAATACCGAGTCTTGGGGGAGGTGGCAATCGACACATTGAGCAACAAAGCCATGGTCGTTTTGGCCCCCATGCACATCAAGCTCATAGGTTTTTGCCATAGGCTCCATGGAATGACAGGAGCCGCAGAACTCAGCTCCCGCGGTGCTGTGTGTGACTTCTGCTGTAATCAGGCTTGCACCTGTACCGACTACTCCTCCGATAACGAGCAGGAGTGCGATAAACCATTTCTTTTTCATAAAAGCTCCTATGGCACCTTACCCATCCAGGATGTGGTTTTGTGGCAATCCGAACATAAGTTGGTGGAGGGCTCATGCTCTGCGTGGCATTCATAGCAATCCAGGGAGTACCCATCATGGAAAGAGTTATGTGGGTTGGTGTGGTTCTTATCCATGAACTGAAGTCGCTCCGCCACTTTTTGCGCACTACCGTGGCATGACAGACAGGTTTCCGTTTCCAGTGGCTCGAACTCATCAGGATTATTGCCTTGATGGCACATAACACATTCAAATTTGAGCGCTTTATGATGTGGCTTCAATGTGTATTCATCAGCCAATGCGGTCCAGTCAGGCTCGTCGTTGGCGTACACCCCTAGCGCTGTTGACGTGAGCAATAGCGTCAATAAAGCAAGCAATACGTTTTTCATAAGCAAGATTTCATGTCTGAATGAAAGGGCGGTGGCTGCCGCCCTTCATATTATTTATACCCAAGGTGTTGCTTTTGCAGCATTTTCACCAGCAACCATACCGAATGTACCGCAGTCGATCGTGAAACAAGCGGTCAGGCGGATATAGCCATAGGTTCCGGCTGATGCTTCGCCGCATACAAAGGCTCCTTCAATCGGCTCACCGGTCACCACATCGACGGCTTATTGCAGAAGCCTGTCAATGGTGAAGAGTTGTGCAGCGCGGTTGCTCAGGCACAGGATCTTGCAATGAGTCTTTCCTCGTCAAAGCAGGCAAATGCGGATTTGGGTGCGAGGGTTGCTTCACTGACAGACAGGGAGAGGGACCTTGTCCCCCTGATCATGCAAGGAAAGGCCAGCAAAGTGATTGCGGATGAACTGTGTATTTCACTTCGTACCGTCGAGATCCATCTTCATAACTTGTTTAAGAAGATGGGTGTGGCGTCAGGTATCCAGCTTGCGTTTGACGGCCAAAGAATACTGGCATTACTCAGCGGATAAACTCGTAGAAAATGGGATTTAGCGTGAAATTATGGACTGGGCTTGAGACTAACATCACATAATTCCATATTGTCTCATGTTTTGTTATTAACCGCGGGTGTGGTTTTATTGTTTGTTATCCGGCCTGAACCTGATGGTTTATCCGTTTTTATTCACTCTGGGTGGTCTAATCAACTTTAGGGTGGGTGGTTATTACTGCCTGATAGGGTGTCAGGGGTATTTAAATGAGTAACAACTTGGGTATATTGGATTTAAGTCCATGAATCAGAAACATTAACTGCTGTTCTGGGGCGATATTTTAGACCGTGGTATGTAATTTTAAATGGAGTTATTGTTATGGCTAAACGTGTATCAAACAAGCGTATTAAAGAAATTCTAGATAATGCAAAAGCGAAGAAATAAGTCTTGAAAGCCTCCATTCTGGAGGCTTTTTTTGTGCTTGCTACAAAGCCTGAATTAATGAGGCTAATAATAATCCCGCCATGGCGTAATTAAACCACTTAATTTTAGTCGGTTGCTGAATAAGCTGCTGTAATTGCTTTCCGGCAAACGTCCATATGCTTACCGATGGAATGTTGACCACAGCAAACACCGCAGAAATGATCGCGATACCATACCAATCAGAGGTGGAGTTATAAACGCTGACGGTTGTGAGTGCCATTGTCCATCCTTTAGGGTTGACCCATTGGAAACTCGCGGCTGAAAAGAATGACATTGGTCGGTAGTCAGAGCCCTGAGAGTGGCTTGGTTGGCTTCTGGCAATCACAAAAGCCAAGTATAGAAGGTAGCATACACTGATAACCTGCAAGGCTTGCTGTAACAACGGATAGCGTTGGAATATGCCTACCAGTCCGATGCCGACCAGAATAACCATGAAGCTAAACCCGAATATAATTCCCAGCATGTGAGGGATGGTTCTGAGAAAGCCGACGTTCGCACCTGAAGTCATTAGCATAATATTATTGGGGCCCGGGGTTATGGTGGATACAAATGCGAATGTCACGAGGGCGGCGAGGTGTTGGTAATCCATAAGTCTGTCCGTTTGCTGCTCATAGCCAGAGATGGCCAATTTCTTGGTTGTTTTGGTATGATAATCAGGTTGGACGTAAATTATGTGCCTTTGTTTGTCCATTTTTTTAATTTTTCACAATGATATTGCGCAATGGATAAGTTTGACGAGAAAATATTGCAAGAGTTGCAGCGCGATGGCCGATTAACCAATGTCGAGCTGTCACAGAGGGTCGGATTGTCTCCGTCGGCAACGCTTCGGCGGGTGCAAGAGCTCGAGAGGCAGAAGATCATTTCAGGGTATAAGGCAATCTTGAATCACTCCAAGATGGGGGTAGGGTTCATTGCCTATGTGAGCGTAGGTCTATCGAATCACAGCAAACAGTCGCAATTGAATTTTGAGTCACAGATTTGCTTGGCCAAGCAAGTTGTGGAGTGCCATAACATTACGGGCGCCAGCGAGTATTTGCTAAGGGTTGAAACAACCGATTTGAGTGCCTACAAGCGCTTTCATGCCGATGTGTTGGGTGAGATGCCGCAAGTGAATTCCATTACCACCATGGTGGTGATGGACACGCCGAAAGATGACAGGGGCTAAGTAAAAGGGCACGGTGAGTGCCCTTTAGAATCGGAAAGAGGTTATTCGTCGCCGCCGAAGTCAAAGCCGCCATCATCACCGCCAAAGAAGCTTTCATCGCTGGCAAAGCCATTGTTGGCCAATGTGTCGTCGAAGCCCGTATTTTCAAAGCCATCACTGTCAAAGCCTGCGTCTCCGAAACCGGCATCGCCGAAGCCTTCACTATCGCCACCTAGCCCATCAGTACCAAAGCCACCAGTGTTGTCAGTATATTCTGATGCAAAGCTTGAGGAATCATCCAAGAAGCCACCAGAGCTTTCTTCTGTGCCAGAACTTGCCAATGCGTCATTAGCCGGAACATCTTCTGCTGGAGCCTCACTTGCCATTGCCTCAGCGGCTGGGTCATCGTTGTTGAACAACATATTGCTGATCATGTTACCGGCTACCATACCGACGGCAACACTGGCGGCCGTTTGCATGAAACTACCGAAGGCACTTGGCTGGTGGGTCGGCTGTGGTGGCTGCGGGGCAGGGCGGCTGCCACCCATCATCTTGCTCAATGCGCCACGGTTCGCTTCTGACTTGTGGTGCTCAACACATTGCTCTAGGTATTCGTTCTTTTGCTTGAGCTCTTTCAAAGCCATTTCTTGCACAAGAACGGCTTGGGTCAGTTTATAAAGCGCATCATCTTGGCCACCAATCTCGTTGTTGATCAAGCTTTCGGCTTCAGAATCTTTTGCTTTGTTTGGGCTCTGTTTCAGTTTATTGGCAACGTTCTGAATCAGCTCTTTTTCTTGCGGCGTCATGATTTACCTTCTCATTGAGTAGCACGTTATTATGCTTTGTTTTTTTATGACCCTCATCCTAGCTCATGGTTCCTGTTTCAATCTGTAACGGTAGGTAAATTTTGTTGTTGGGTGGTTGATATGTATACAAAAAATCCGGCATTTAGCCGGATTTTGCAATGAATTGACTTTTGCTATGTTACTGGCGAATACCTTCAACATGCAGTTCGATATCAGCGTAACTGGAAGAGCCCATCACCTGAATGCCAAAATCTTTGAAATCAATACGGGTTGTGCCAGTGAAACCTGCGCGATAGCCACCCCATGGGTCTTCACCTTCACCAATGAACTTGGCATCAATGGCAATAGGTTTAGTTTGGCCGTGCAGGCTTAGCTCACCAAAAATGGTCATCTCGCCATTGCCTTTGGGTTCTACTTTTGTCGAAGTAAATGTTGCTGTGGAGTATTTACCCGCATCAATAAAATCGGCACTGCGCAGGTGCTTATCACGCTCCGCATGGTTACTGTCAAGGCTGGTGGTATCCACGTTCACTTGTACTTTAGATGCTGACAAGTTTTGCGGATCGTAGCTAAACGTTCCGTCAAAAGTATTAAAACGGCCTTTGATGAAGCTATAGCCCAAGTGCTCTACTTTGAAGTTAATAGAGGCATGGGCACCTTTTGTATCAATGGCATAATCAGCCGCTTGCGCAATACCTGACACTGATGCAGCTGCCATTAGTCCCATGGCGATGATGTGCTTTTTCATTTATTTACTCCCAGCATTTTTTTAAGGGTGTTGTCTTTATTTATAAAGTGGTGCTTGAGCGCCGCAAGGGCATGCAAGCTCGCGAGTCCGATTAAGGTGAAGGCGAGGTAGTAGTGCACCTCTCCTGCAATATCAGCTTGGTTAGGGAATAGCTCCCCCAATGAAGGTACGGTGAACCAATTGAAGACTTCAATGCCACGACCGTCGGCAGTTGAAATCAGGTAGCCAGAAACAAAGATGCCGATTAATAAGATATAGATCAGGCTATGCGCTAATTTGGCTGCGGCTACTTCCCATGCCGCCCCTTCAATAGGCGGTTGCTGGGCAATCCCTTTCCAGAGCAACCGGAAGATTGTTAGCAAGGCAAGGCAAATTCCCACTGACTTATGCCAGTGAGGTACGGGTTTATACCATTGTGAATAGTAATTGAGATCTACCATCCATAACCCCACCGCAAATAATCCAATCACGGCCACGGCGGTCATCCAGTGAATAAAGATGGAGACGCCATCGTATGTTTTCTTATCCTTGTCCATGTTTCTCTACCAGATAATTCTATTAAGGATATTGTAGACACCGCTGTTGGGAACATAAGTACTGAGAATTGAACAACAGCATCGAATAATTTGAATGACATTGCTGAAGTAAAATAAAAACGGTTATGAGAGGAGAGCGAAAGCCATCGACCTTGAAAGGAAAATGGCTTTTATAGGGAGGGGCTAGCGCAGAATATTGTTGTCGTGGCGCCAATCCATGATAGTCCATTCGTTCATCTGGGCATGCAGCGCCAATGCAGGGTCTGGATTAACAGCGAATGGTCGGTCAACCGCATCAAGAAGGGGCAGATCGTTGATAGAGTCACTGTAACCATAACTGCCTTTGAAGGCGGTATCTTGCTGCTCGAGCCAAGCTTTCATCCTGATTACCTTTCCGTATTGATAGCTGAGTATACCTGTCGTCTTGCCGGTGAATTTACCATCGATATGTTCAAGGTTTATTGCAATGGCATCGTCGGCACCTAGCAGGTTAGCAATAGGCTTAACGAGGTGCTCTCCAGTAGCAGAGATCACCAAAACAGTATCGCCACGACGCTTGTGCCATGTGATTCTATTAACCGCATCTTGGTATAGTGCGGGTTTGATATGCTGTTCAATGAACTCATTGACCAGCATATCAATGGTGATTTCATCCATGCCTACCATTGGTTTTAGCGTTGTCTGCATATAAGCATCCATATCCATCTGGCCTTTGGCATAGGCTTCCATCATTGCTTTTTCTTCCAAGAGCAGCGAAGCGGGAGCAATGCCTTTGCTAACAAGATAGGCACTCCATAGACTGGCTGAGTCGGCAGCAATCAAGGTTTCGTCAAGATCGAAAATAGCAAGGTAGGGCTTGTTGTTGCTTACACTATAGTTGTTTGTAAGCTGATAATTTGCAGGGGGATGGGTTTTCAAACTTCGTTCCTATCATTGTTATTTGCTAAAGCCATTGTTACTGGCATTTGCCCAGTTTCGATAGAGACTATGAAGGAAGAGTGACAAACAGTTTGCACATCTGTGTATTTTTTTTTGCATTGTCTGATGGCCTTCCCGTATGGGTAACCATACGGGAAGGTGTTTTCGTTTACTGAACTGAATTTGGTGTGCAGCTTTCAATCAGCTGCCAAGATGAATTGTCTGTATTGCCAGGCATTTCGAGTTGCGTCCACCACCGGGCCCGCCACATCTGTTCCTGGAAAAAAGCGGTCTCGCCTTTTTCGTAAACCTGGTGGGGTTTCCACTCACTCTCAGGGCATAGTGTTAAATGCTCTGGATCCTTCATCCAGTCAATTAGCTGATTATGGGTAATGAATCGCACCTCAGGCTTGCTGAGAGCATAATCGATAAACCGCTTTAGAACATTCTGCCTGCTAGACACAGTGGTTTCAGGCATGCCGAAGTGCTCCTCACCATTCAGCAGGCCATAGAAGGCAGAATGAAGGCCGAGCGACAGTGGGGCGCGGTTGCCCGCCAGCCTCAGATCCAAATTGTATTTATAGATGGCGACAACGTCGTTTTCATTCAGGCCCGCCGCTCCCCAGTCCGGAGTAAAATAGAGGTTCCAATCGAAGTTATCGCCCTTGCCGGCTACCGGGTCAAAATATCCTACTCGACTGGCAATTTTATCGCGCAGCGAGTAATTGATACCGTACTTTTCCATAGTGTCATCGGGTGGGATGATTAAGCTATGAAGAGGTACTTCCCATAAACCTGGGTACTGGTTGATTGCTGGCTTCCATCCTCCGTTGACTGCAAACGTATGTGAAGGGCTGCCTTTTTCAAGTGTATGCGGCCAGTAATTGTTGGTCCCATTTTGTTCTGGCGTAATACCTGCGGGAAAGCTGACATCGTAACGGATACCAGTATTAACTAAGGCCATCAGTGTGTTGTCATTGTATGTCATGAAGGGGGCGCGAAACCCTGAGATCTGACCAACGCCAATGCCCCCCTCAGCAACAGGGAGAGTTAGGAATGCATTACATGCATTGACTTCTTCTTGCCATTGCTCGGCGGTCATCCAAGAAAGTAGGGGGTTGTAGTTAACTTTGTCATCCGGATGGGTAAGCGTATGATTGCCAATTTCATGCCCACTTTCGCCTAACTGACGCCATAAGACTTGAATTTTTTCATTATCTATCGCTGGACCGCAGTGCATAAAAAAGCTGGCTTTCAATGGCTGCAGGGCATAGCGATCTAACCCTTTAGGGTTTTGATTGTTACTCAATAATTCCAGTATCCAAGATAGCCCCTCTTCTTCGGTGTTGTCATCAAAGCCTAGGCTAATAAACATCGGGGTCAATTCGGTAGCAATGGGGGAGTGAGTTGAAGGTGGATGTAAACCATCATCCTGGTAAGCATTTGCAAACGGTATGGTCATTGAGGAAACAAGACCAATGAGTGCTGGTTTGGTGAGTGTATTGAATATGGGTCGCAACAAAATAAAGTCCTTTTTTCTTTGCAATTAAAAAGTTAAAAGAGCTTTAAAACGTTAGTGGTAAATAAGAAAAGTGGAAGAGCCCGTTATTGTTTCTTCGGGTCATATTGGGGATTACTGTAAGTGATAAATGGCTAATTTCGTGAAGTTTTGACTTGTTTTGCAATGCTGTTTGCAGCTTCTTGGCAACAGTGAAAAGCTAATCTTGTCATTATTAAATCAATGGGCATATTGTTTGTATATGCCAGCAACTGTGATCGGATTGCTGGCATTATCTACTAGAACCGATTTTCTATGCGGCTTGATTAATAATCCAATGTACCGCGAATTGGGTAGTGGTTATCGGGGTTCCTGATCCATGCCAGACCGCGGGTCAAAGCCCCCAGTTCTGGGCGGACAAATGGATTATTAGAAATATCGACGACATGCAATTTTCCAAGCTCGTTCACAATAAATAAGCCAGGTTCGGCAAAATTATGATCCGTCTCTTGCTCGGAGCGAGGGATTGAAATGTAGACTCCGAGTGTTTTCATTTGTTGTTCGGTCAGCCCGTAGGCAATTGGGAAGGAGATATTGAGTTTTTCTAAGTGAGCTTCAAGCTGCTGTTTGGAATCAGCCGAGACAGCAAGGATATCGACACCAGCATCAGCAAAGGCTTGTTTGTAATTTTCTAGATCATTGAGGTACTGGGTACAGAGCGGGCAGTGCCTCCCTCGGTAAACAAAAACAGCTTGCCAGGTCGCTTCGCCTTGCGGAACCCCCAGTTTTACTTCAGAGCCATCGAGCGTTGGTGCGGTGAGGGTAGGAAAATCGTTACCCGCCTTGAGTTTCACAGAATAGTCCATGTTTCACTCCATTGGTACAGGTGTGTTGGTTGGTTACAATGCTCATTGTGGACACGGCAATCTCGATCTTCAAGCAGTTAACTTTTGGTAACCTGCAACCCCAAACCCCATCACCGGCATATAACCGGTTTGGGGTAATACAAAAAGGAGGAAGTGAATTAAGCGATTTGAGTCATTTCATTTAGCGTAAATTGCTCCACACTACCTTCAGTCGCTGCCATGTAATCGGCAAGGTGCTTGTTACCCATGTGTTTCTGCCATAGCTCGCGGGATGTCCAGTTTTCAAAGAACAGGAAATGTGTCGGATTTTCATTGTCTTGGTGAAGGTCGTAGTTAATGCAACCTTCTTCTGCTCGAGTAATATCAATTAGCTTCAATAGCTCTGATTTGACTAGTTCAATCTTGTCTGCTTTCGCAATGATGTTGGCAACGATGGTTAGCTTAGTCATGAGGTTTCTCTTAGTAGAGTGTGTGCCTGTCATTATTTCCAAACGGTTTTCACTGCTGTGTTGATTGACTGAATATTAGTTGTCGTTGGGCTTTTGAAAAACAGGCGTTGATTTGAATTATTTTCAACTAGCGTTTGAAAATAAATGTAGGGTGTCGCTGTATTGCTAATAATTGCGAGCAATATTGCACTGGAGCGGTTTGGTGAGCAGCTCAAGTCCAGAAATCATCTACCATTAGCATATCGAGGTGAGAACCCAGCGGGATAAACAAGGGGCTGCAATGATTGAAAAAAAATATAGTATCCGGGTAATGACCAAGCAGGATTTAGCACAGGCGGTTGACTGGGCCGCGGCTGAAGGTTGGAATCCAGGGCTTTATGACATTGAATCGTTTTACGCTGCTGATCCCAATGGTTTTTTGGTGGGGTATCTGGGCGAGGAGCCGATTTCATCGATCTCTGTGGTGAAGTACGATGACAGCTATGGCTTTTTGGGCTTTTATATCGTCAAACCAGAGTATCGAGGCCGGGGTTATGGCTTCGAGTTGTGGCAGGCCGGTTTGCAGTATCTGGCTGGATGTAATGTTGGCCTGGATGGGGTTGTTGAACAGCAGGCCAATTATAAGCAGTCTGGCTTTAAACTCGCTTATGGCAACATCCGCTTTGAGGGTTTCGGTGGCGGCGAAGAGCCAGAAGGAATTGGGTTGGTCGATCTCTGTGAATTGCCACTTAGTGAAGTGCTGGACTATGACCATGCTTTTTTCCCTGCCGATAGACAATGCTTTTTGCAAGCCTGGATAGGGCAGACAGGCTCCACTGCACTGGGCATTAAACAGGCCGGAAAGCTAGTGGGTTACGGAGTTATCAGGCCTTGTCGAAATGGCTTCAAAATCGGCCCATTGTTCGCCGAAGATGTTTTGCTGGCAGAAGAGTTGTTTCTTGCGTTGAAAGCGCATGCATCAGCAACTGACAACATCTATCTTGATGTGCCAGAAGTAAACCTGCCGGGTGTGGCACTGGCCGAGAAGTATAATATGGAGCCCGTATTTACGACCGCGCGTATGTATACGGGAGACATTCCTGCGATATCGGTTAATCGTACTTTTGGCGTCACAACGTTTGAATTGGGGTGACGCTGTCACGCTTTGTGGTGATTAGGATATGAAACAGCAGTTAATCTGCCTATTGGTTAGAGCAATAAACCTAGTTGAAATGTAAGAGAGTTTTTCATTGCTTACCAATAATTCAATCACTTGAATAATGCCATTAATATCTTCATGGTTTTTGACGGTCCGCTTGACGTAATTTTACAGAAATCGAACATTGTTTTTCGTTGTGGGGGGTAATCTAGCGCCATAAAAGAGTGGAGTAAAACCATGAAATTACAATTTAGAGCGGAATCAAAACAATCGGCAAAGGCTGTGAAGTCTTGGAAAAAAAGCCTAGCGGTAGGTGTAATGGCCATGGCTGTTATGTCTGTGGGCCTAACAGTTCCAAGTGTTGCAGAGGCTAAGGGCCATAAGCATGGTCATCATCACAAGCACCACAAACATAAACACTACAAACACAAGCACCATAAACACCACGTGGTCGTGGTAAAGCCAAGGCCGCCAAAGAAAAAGGTAGTTGTTGTTCATAAGCCACCACGCCATCGGTATTATCACCGTAGTCGACTACCTGAGATTGCCACCTTTGCGGTCATTGCCGGTGCAACATACGCCATTATCGATAACCACTACTATAAACGTCGTGGTGATAACTATGAGTATGTTGATAAACCAAGATAACATGGCAAGGAGCTCCGTAAGATAGGGCTCCTTAATTTTTGCATGAATTTTAAACGGTGTTCATAATTTTTGGAGCTAGATGACAACTTTTTGTTTTCCATCTGTTATAGTCCTCATGTTGAAGCATAAAACTGCCCATCAATCCTCTAGAACCAAATCAGTGTGTTTGCCGATTTAGGGGAGCAGAAAGATAAATAATTCTTTTTTGCTTGGATATTGAACGTTGTTTTTTATTCATGGGCACTTTAATTTAACCGCTTGGTGTAAAGATGAAAAAATTAGCATTACTGGCTATCGTATCGATGTTTCTATATGGGTGTGCAAGTTCTGTTGAAGATGAGCCATCTTCAGTGATCCCTGTTGATTTGAAGAAGAGCGAGCTTATACAGGTACTTAGTGAAAAGGCGACAAAAGACCCACTAGATGTTCAGTATTTGCTTTTAAAAGCGGAGATGAACAATAAAGATATGGTTGATTTCAGAGAGCAGCTTATTCTGGCGTTAGGGCAGGAGCAAATAAACAATAGTTTTATCCCGTATTCTGAATTAGAAAACCTGTTTGCTATGGCGAAAACAAAGCCAGATGGTTGTTACGTAAAAGAAGATTACGAGTACTACAGCCCGGCATTGCAAAAAGATGTTATTTTTGTGGTGGAAACGATGAGGGCCTGCGCTAAGGACGATAATTATTTAGCGATTGATACGAGTATTGGCGATTTCCAAATAGATGTGAAGTATGGCGATACAGTGATGAACACATCACGGAAAAAATCGTATTTTCACAACGATGTGAAAATTGATGAAAACTCATATTCATCTCTTTCAGTGGGAAAGCTAACGCTGACGGAAAAGCTGCTGTCGTTTGAAACTGAGGCTGGTGTTGTGTTTGAGGTTGATGAGAAAGGCATTGTAACCCGCAGTGATATCGGGTTGATTGGGGTGGTCCATTAATCTGCCACTATAACGGTACAAATTAAAGCCCACTTCATCAGTGGGCTTTATTCGTTACTGAGGTTTTTTATTCAGTTGCTTTATTACGCAGCCACTTCTTTCGGCGCATCCAGTTTGCGTGTTTTCATCCAGGCCACGATAGCACCCAGTACAGCCAGCGGAATGATCGGGTCGATTAGCGTTCCACCCTTACCAAAGAACAAGTTCAGCGTCATGATGATGCTCGCACCGATTGCCCAAGCAATAGTCGAAGTCAGGCTCCAAATTTTCAGCTGATCTGATAGCTCAGTGATACCCAGAGTGCGGCTGATGATATGGAAGTAAGAGTCGTTGAGGTGTGAGAAACCAACAGGGCCAACGGCACATGCCAGCGCGACGAAGACAGGATCGAGGCCTAGTGTTTCTACTAGCGGTAAGGTCATTGTCGCAGCGACCATCATTGACGCCGTTGCAGAGCCTTGAATCAGGCGCAGCATCGAAGCGATAGCCAGTGGAACAAGTAGCGGTGGGATGCCACTGCTTGCAATCACTTCAGCAACCTGCGGACCAGCGCCAGAAGCTTTTAGTACAGCTCCCATTGCGCCACCACAACCTGTTACGACTAGGATTAGGCCGGTTGTTGATAGGGCATCATCCATGGAGCCAATCATTTCTTTGCGGTCAATCTGTGTTGTAAGGCCATACAGTGCCATTAGAACACCGATACCTACAGCAACAACCGGGTTACCCACTAGCTGAAGGAACGTATGGAAGAAGCTAGTGCCTTCGCCAATCATTGTGTTTGCCAAAATTAGCGCGATTGGAACAAGGATAGGGCCAAACGATAGGAAGTTACTTGGTAGATCCTCGTCTTTGGTTTCTTTTACGTTTTCTAGGTTTGCCCAATCAGCTTCGCTAGTGATCCAGTTTTCACCGTTCGGTACGCGGTAGTATTGCTGGCCCACTTTGCGGATATAGATAAGCGATAGCACCATCATAGGGATAGATACAGCCAAACCCCACATCATGTACACACCTAGGTCAACACCAAGGATACCCGAAACAGCGACAGGCCCAGGCGTTGGTGGTACCAGTGCGTGGGTGATAAGTAGACCCAGCGCCAGTGTTACCCCCAAGCCTACGGCAGATTTACCTGTATTGCGCGAGATAGCTCGGACCAGCGAGTGTAGCAGTACATAAGCTGAGTCACAGAAAACAGGGATCGCCACAAGTACGCCGGTAAAGCCTAGCGCGAGATCTTCACGCCCTTTACCGCAGATCTTGACGAAGGTTTTTGCCATTCTCACAGCTGCACCTGATTTCTCGAAACATGCCCCCATGATGACACCAAAAGCGATGATTAGGCCGATTCCGCCTAGAACGCCGCCAAAGCCTGATTTAATTGCGTTAACCAGTTCTGTCGGTGCCATGCCAGCAAATAGGCCCATGATCAAGCATGAGAGCACCATTGCCAGTGCGACAGGGATACGGGTCTTGATGATCATGACCATCATTGCGGTAATACCAACAATAATGCCTAAAATTGCTCCATCCATTTCTTCATTCCTTTTAATTGCCTGCTGCGCAGGTTCTATTTCACGTCGTTTATCAAAGTTCTAAATGGGGCACCTTAGCTAGCAGGTGCCGCAAACTGTGTTACTCAGCCTTTCTACAAAAGGTGAAACTTCATATTTATAAGTATGGTTTTAGCCAACCGAGCCCTTCGACTGTGGTTGCTTTCGGGTTATATTCACAGCCGATCCAGCCGCTATAGCCCGACTCGTCCAGCACATTGAATAGGTGCGGGTAGTTCAGTTCGCCTTCGCTTGGCTCGTGGCGATTCGGTACCGAGGCAATTTGGATATGGCCGGTGTACTCCGCCAGGTCACGGATCAATACTGTGAGGTCACCATCCATAATTTGGGCGTGGTACAGGTCGAGCTGTAGCTTGACGTTCGGGCGTTCAACCTGTTTTATCAGCTCTACTGCTTCACGCTGGTGCGATATGAAATAGCCCGGTACATCACGGTTGTTCAAAGGTTCAATCATCAGCTCAATACCGTGCTCGGCAAATACATCTGCGGCAAAGCGAATGTTGCTGATAAATGTGTCTACGTGTTGTTGATAGCTGAAGGCGTTATCGACAATACCCGACATGGCATGGACTTTTTTACAACCAAGGGAAAGGGCATAGTTCAGAGCTGTATCGACGCTGGCACGGAACTCTTCTTCACGTCCCGGGATGGCTGCAAAACCTCGCTCGCCAGCATCCCAGTTGCCCGGCGGCATATTGAACAGCGCCTGTTCGAAGCCATATTTCTTCAGCTTGCCTGCGAGTACTTCTGCGTCATAGGCGTAAGGGAAAAGGTATTCCACTGCCTTGAAACCGGCTTGGTGGGCTTGTTCGAAACGCTCGATAAACGGCACTTCGGTAAAAAGCATGGTGAGATTTGCAGCGAATTTAGCCATTATTTGCCTCTCCCTTGTAGGTCTGTGATTTCTTCTTCGCTAAGGTATCGAATTGACTTCCCATCCAGCATTAATGCGAGTTTCGCGGTTTCTTCCAGCTCTTCGGCATTGTCGACAGCATCAGTCAGGTTACTACCGGTGACAACCGGACCGTGGTTAGCCAGTAAGAAGGCCCGGTAGTCAGCTGCTCGCTTGGCCAGCTCTTCAGCTATGCGCGGATCGCCTGGACGTAGATACGGAATCACTGGCAGCTTGCCGATACGCATTACGAAATAGGGTGTGAATGGTTTAATGGCGTTGTCGGTGTCCAGCCCTTGCAAGCAAGACAGCGCCGTTAGGTAAGTCGAGTGCAAATGGACAATGGCATTGCATGCACTGTTGTTACGGTAAATCGCCAAGTGGAATGCCACTTCCTTCGATGGGCGGTCACCTGAAATGTGGTTGCCGTCAATATCAACTACCGATAAACGATCCGCATCCAGTCGGCCAAATGAAGAGCCGGTCGGTGTTGCCAGAAAGTGCCCGTTCGGCAGTTTGAGAGAGAGGTTACCCGCGCCACCGGTGGCGTAACCGCGCTCGAACATCGAGCGAGCAAGCGTTACCATCTGCTCTCTGAGTTGTTGTTCAGTCATGGTAGAACCCTTGTGCCGTTTCGAAGAAGTTAACGTCACCAAAGTTGCCTGATTTCAGCGCCAGTGACAGCTTGCTGTCGATCGCCTTTACCCAAGGCACGCCTGGGGCGATTTGAGGGCCGATATGGAAACCTTTTACCCCTAGGCTTTGGGTTACAACCCCGGATGTCTCGCCGCCGGCTACAATGAAGTTCTGCACGCCATTCTCTTTTAGCTGGTGGGCTAGCTGGCTGAAGAACTGCTCAACGGCATGGCTGGATGCCTGAGCGCCGTATTGTGCTTGGATGGCCTTTAATACTTCCGGCTCAGCAGTGGCGTAAACCATAGGAGCAAAGTCAGCTTCAAGATTTTCTAGTACCCACTGGAAGACAGACTCACAGTAATCTTGTTGCTCAAGGCACGCTTTTACATCCAGAGCCAGGTGTGGCGCTTTTTGGGCGTAGTTGGCAACTTGCTGGTTGGTCATGATTGAGCATGAACCCGACAGCACCACGGTTTTGGCTTGCTGCGGCTTGCCAGCCTGTTTTGCCGATGACTGGTCGCTTAAATGCTCCGTCCAGTTTTTGGCAATACCCGAAGCCAAGCCTGAACCACCTGTGACCAGCTTGAGTGATTTCACCGCTTCACCTAGTGTCTCCAGATGGGACTGGTTGAATGCGTCGAGAACCGTGTAACGATGACCTTCTCGGGCGAGGGCTGCGAAGCGCTCAGCAACTGCTTGGGCACCTTGTTCGATAGTCTGGTAGTTCACCAGGCCGGTGGTGCCACTTGACTGGTTATCCATCAGGCGTACCAAGCTTGAATCTGTCATCGGGGTGACCGGGTGATTTCGCATGCCTGAGTCGGAGAGTAGTTCGCCCATCACAAATAGGTGGCCATTGAACACAGTACGCCCGTTGACCGGTAGAGCAGGGCATACAATCGTGAAGTCCTCTCCCAGGGCATTGAGCAGTGCATCGGTGACAGGCCCAATGTTGCCCTCGCGAGTGCTGTCGAAGGTCGAGCAGTATTTGAAGTAGAACTGCTGGCAGCCTTGCTGTCGTAGCCAGTTGAGAGCGGAAACAGAGGTATCAATGGCCTCATCAACTGGGCAAGAGCGTGACTTCAAACTGATCACGACCGCATCGGCATCGATATCTAGAGTGGTTTTTGGCACACCATTTAACTGAATGGTGCGCATACCATTTTCAACCAGAAAGCCGGCAATGTCCGTTGCGCCGGTAAAATCGTCGGCGATAACTCCTAGTAGCATAATTATTGCTCCTTCTTAGGCAGTTCGATGCCATCGAAAATCTTGATGACAGCACTGTCGTCTTCCTGACCAAAACCTGCATTGCTGGCGCTGGTGAACATGTTCAGCGCGGTGGAGGCAAGTGGAAGTGGGAATTTCAGATCTTTGGCAGTATCAGAGACAAGGTTGAGATCCTTCACGAAGATATCGACCATTGACGTTGGGGTGTAGTCGCCATCAACAACATGCTTCATGCGGTTTTCAAACATCCATGAATTTCCCGCGGCATTGGTTACCACGTCGTACATTAAATCCAGAGGGATATTGGCACGGGCAGCGAGCGCCATGGCTTCAGCCCCTGCCGCGATGTGAACGCCTGCAAGCAGCTGGTGGATGATCTTGACAGTTGCACCCATGCCGATTTCGGTACCAATGTTGTAAACTTTACCTGCGGTTGCATCGAGTACGGGCTTAAGCTTGGTAAAGGCTTGTTCTGAGCCCGACGCCATGATGGTCATTTCACCTAGGTTGGCTTTTGCCGCGCCACCAGAAACCGGGGCATCAAGCATGATAAGTTGATGTTCTTTCAGACTGGCTTCAATGCTTTTTGCATCTTCGGCTGAGATAGTCGCAGACACCATAACGGCAGTGCCGGGTCTCAGCTGTGTGGCAAGTTGATTGTCAAACAGTACGGCTTTGGCTTGACGGGCATTCACGACCAGCAGCAAGACCGCGTCGAGTACCTGGGCGAAGTCAGCACAGTTGTGTGAAACACCTTTTGCACCGGCTTGTTCGAGTTCTTTTAGTGCGTCGGTGCTAAGGTCGATACCATACGTATCAAGACCGGCACGGATACAAGATTTAGCAGCGCCCATGCCCATCGAGCCTAGACCAATTACGGCAACTGATTGTAATTGTTGACTTTCCATTTGCCTCTCCATGTTAACTTTTGTGAAGTTCTGTTCTTGTTTGTGATTCTATGCTGCTTTTTTCGAAAGGTGAAGGCGTGGCTTCACACTTTTTAACAGTGGGTGTGATAAAAAGTGTGAATTTTTGGTGTGAATATCTGACTTCGTGAAGGTGAGAAATAACAGATAAAGGGTAATAGGCTGAAAAATGAAAGAATAATCAAATAATGCCTTACCAAATGCTCACATATATTCACACAAGGGGTGTGAGGTGTTAAGATGCTTGCAAGATAACTATACAGAAGAAGCATTATGATTCCGGCAGAACGACAACGAACGATCCTGACTTTGTTGGGTAATCAGGAAGTCATCAGCATCAGTGAATTGACTCATCAGCTTGATGTATCTCATATGACGATCCGACGTGATATCGCCAAGCTAGAGTCGGACGGGCGCGTTATGTCGGTATCGGGTGGGGTTCAACTGACCGAAACTATTCACACCGAACTCTCACATGATGTGAAAATTAACCAGCACCGAAATGAAAAGGCCGATATTGGGTTCTATGCGGCGCAGCTGATTAAGCCGAATACAACAGTGTATCTGGATGCAGGAACCACAACACTGGAAATCGCCCATCAGCTAAATCACAGGGACGATCTCTTGGTGATCACCAACGATTTCGCCATCGCCTGCTATTTGATGAACCATTCCGAGTGCAGTATCTACCATACTGGTGGCAAGGTGGACAAAGGAAACCAGTCCTGTGTCGGGCAGCAAGCAACCCATATATTGCGGGAGATGAATATTGATTTGGCGTTTGTTTCGACATCGTCATGGAATCAGCGTGGCATCTCGACCCCAAGCGAAGAGAAAGTGTTGGTGAAGAAGGCGATTATTGCTTCCTCGCGACAAAGCTATTTGGTGAGCGATTCTTCCAAATACGGTAAGGTAGCAACTTTCCATGCTATAGATATGGAATGCTTTGACAAAGTGATCACTGATAGCGAATTCCCTAGCAGTTGCATTGAAGATCTCAATGAGCGGGGAATAACGGTCGAAGTTGTCTAAGCTATGGTTGCATCCCGAATACGCATGAGGGATGCAACCCTTAAATCAACTATCCTTACTGGCTTCTATAAATGGTCGCTGTGCTTCAAATCCATTCATGAATAAACATCGATGCGTATAGGCCGACGTCAGCAGTACATGATGATCAATTTCGGTATAGCGTTTCTTGGCACGGTCGGCAAAAAATATATATTCACTATTGGTCCGATTTATAATTGACTCAGCAGCCTTCTTCGGCACCTTAAATTCAGCAATCAAGACTGGTAGTTGGAAAGGTGTAAATTATATCTATCATTTATAAGGTAATTAGCGGCAGCAAGGCAAGTTGCTTCTTCATTTAGCTCAAACATCATTTCTTCAGGAGCAAGTAGGCGACGGTGAACGGCATTGCTTTCTTTTGCAATAACACTGGTGCTGATTAAAGCAAAAAATTGCAAAATAAATAGAGTGGTTGCAGATTTCATGTTCTTTAGTATGAGAGGAAATATTAAATAGAATAATGGTGAAAGATTACATTTTTATTTAAATCACCTTGTAATAATTACAGGAGTAAAAAATAAAAATGTAATATATTTCACGTAAATTATCCGCGTTTTATTTCCCTCAATAATAACAGTAGTGGTAATCATGCAAAATAATACATGGAAGCGTTCTTTTATTGCAATGTCAATTATTGCAACCTTGGCTGGTTGTAATAGCTCTTCTTCTGAGGATTCTGGTAAAACCTCACCAAAACCGGATGCATATTTAAAAGTCGGGCTTCTCCCTGATACACAAGGTGGTGGTTGGAATGTTGCGATTCACCCGATGGAAGCGGTTCTTGCCAAGCACCATGCTGAAGGGGTTAATGTAGTAATTCCTGTTGGAGACCTGACAGATAATGGTTCTACCAAAGAATGGGAACAGTGGCGGTCGGTAGCGGATAAATATCGCGAAGCGGGTATGGAGTTTCTGCCAGTGATGGGTAACCACGAAACGAGCTGGGCTTATACCGTAGAGTGGATTGATAATATGCGTCACTTCATCCCAGAAGATGCTGTACATATGCCTTCAGCAGAGTGGCTTAACTATTACATCATTCGCGACAATGTCTTGATGATAGGTTTAGCCTATTATAATTTGCCGATTGCGTTTAGCTGGATTGAAGAGATTCTTGCAGAAAATAAAGGTAAGTTTGACCATGTAGTGATCGCTAGCCACGATGGACTTGTTGGCGCAAAATATGGCCAAACCCGTGAGCAAATTGTTCAAGGTGTCAAAGATGACAATCGCCTGTTTGATATCCACAAGGATATTCGTGAACTATTTGCAAAGTATGACGTGATTTGGGTACAGGGTCACGAGCATATGTATCAGCGTTCTCAAATCCATGCACGTGTATACGGTTCGAATGACCCTGGCGGTCGCAGCAATGTCGACACTTTAGCTTCTACACCTAGTGGTGGGAACTACCGTATGCCTTCATACACCCAGATTGTAAGTGGTAACGCCTCGTATAAAGGATATGAATATCGCTATGGTGAGCGTGAGCTGATCCAGGATGTTATTCAGCACAAAATGGCCACGTTGAAACCTGAGTATGACTCAAACCATTATGATGCCAACGCGGCGATTTTGAGTTTTGATGGTAACCGTGTTGATTATCATGCTTACTATGCCCCTCATACTATTACCCGTAATGAAGATGGCATGAAGGAACTTGAAGAGCCGAACTGGACATTGATGGATACCTTCAGTCGTACGTTGGATCGTTGTGAAGCGCTTATTTACCCGAACTCGATTCCTGAGGGGCAGCGTCCAGTACTCAATCATATTGTTGAATACAAAACCAACGATTGTCTGGGCTATGATGGTTCTTCGGCGCGTTTGGTCGGTGGTGTAAATGAAACCTTCAACCGGGTTGATACAACAGAACGTACAATGGGCTACAACGCAGGTCTGACACGTGCAGAGACCATGAATGACATGATGCGCCTGACTTATCAGTTCTTGTTCACGCAAAACAAATCATGGGACCCGAACTTAAACAGTAGTGAACGTGTAGTAGCAGGTATTCCTGAACATGATCAAACTGGTGCTGAGAAGGGCTCTGTGACTGTTCCTGCCACGACAATTGATATGAAGAAACATGTAACGTTGAGCTGGATGCCAAAAACCAACGAGACTCGCTCTGATATTTTGATCGTCAGTGGTTTGCAGAATCACGGTGGTGTCTACCAAAATGCTTTTGGTGGTGAAAAGAACATTCGAGTAGAGTCAGGTTTGCCAGGCTCGCAGCCAGACGGTACGTCAAAAAGGCCACATACTCGACTACCTTTAACAGCGACCCAAGACTGGAATGTCGAGGACATTGTCGCTGATAAATATGGCGTACAGTTCACTGCGGATGCTGGTTTGAATGCTAAAGATCTGGTACTCGGAGAGCAAGTTAACGGTGTCTGGAAGCCGTTGGTCACAGAAAACTGTGTGGTTGATGTGCCATGGGATGGGTACTACTTGGTTAATGAGCCTGTCCGTGATGCAACTTGTGCTGGCCAACCGGTTGTGGGCTACGATAGTCAATATGGTAATCGCTGGTGGATGATTGCTGAGCGTGACTTGGAAATTGCCCTTGTTAAGCAATAACTCCCCTAGATAATACGAAAGAACAATGAGTCAGAGCCGCTGGGTAAACCTAGCGGCTTATGTGTCCAGCATTTACACCAATAATTCTTCCAGGTTGTTAGACAAGGCGCATAAATTGAGCTTAAGTTGCTAACTTTGTATGACTCTTTCCTATACTTGTAGTAAATAACGCCATGTCCGTTTCTACATTTACTTTTCCCTACAAACGTTTTACTCACCCTTTCCAATAACTGAATTAACCGTTTTCAACCTTGTCGGTGCTTTAGGTATCTATCTTCGACTATTAGGGGGTTATCATGCTTGATTTGGCAAATAGCAGCGTGTTGAAAAGTAAGCAGGCAAAAGCGACTACAGCGTCCAATATCATCAAAAATGTAATATTGGTCGACTTCATTGAGCTGTATTCTCCGGCTGAAATAGAGCTGTTGCAGCAAGCGCAGCAACTCATTGATAACGGAAAAGCCAGAGTGCAATCCTTGAAAGAAATACGTAAGCATGAAGAAAAGCAAAGAGAGCGTGTCGAAGCTGTGCTTCATGAACAAGCATACAACAGAGTATTGTCTTGCCTTGAAGAGGTGTCATTGTCAGAGCTGTACTTTATGAGTGTTTGTTTCTCGTATTCATCATCTTCGATTGTTGAGCTGATCCAGGATTATGATCATCAGCATTATCTGGCATCTGTACAGCGATGGTTAGATATAGGGAGTGAGGAAGGTATACATTTCGAACAAACGCCTGAAGAGGTTCGTGAAGAATGGCAATGTGGCATTGCTAAAGCTGCGGTCGAAATGATCAGTTGGCCATGCTTGAAGTACCATCGGGATTATCAAGAGTCAAAGGTGGTGTACGTTGAACCTAAGGGGATTGGGGATGATTTTCCTCAATCGGTCTTTGCCACTGCTATCGAAAATAACCAATCAAACTTGACGGAAGATTGTTTGACCGTCATACAGACGCTCGCTGCTTATGAAAACAATGCAGCGAACGTAAGAAAGATATTGGAGAAATTAGGCCAGTAACATGGCCTTATTTTTTGACAATTAGCCTATTTCGGTTATCTCGACTCTGTCGGATAAGCTCATCACCCATAATTACATTTTCCGCTTTTGCTAACCGATCATAAAGCAGTACGTTGACCGTTGCGGCTAGGTTCATACAGCCGACGGTAGGAACGTAGACAACAGCATCGGCTTGGTCAACAACCTCCTGGGCAATTGTGCCGTCTTCGGGGCCAAAGACATACAAAGCATTTTCAGGATGCTCGAACGCTGGTAGGGCTGTCGCGCCTTCTGCAAGTTCGACACAAACAATTTTGGTATCGGCAGGTAAATCATCAAGTAGCGATTCTACGTTGGTCAGTGGGATTTTATCTGTAATGTCTTTGGTGTCCGTATGGAATTTAGCCGCATAACCGTAGCGGTTACCCGTATACTTCACAGAATCGACACGATAGCAGCCCGCTGCCCGCATTACCGCCCCAACATTGGTAGGGCTTTTAGGGTTACTTAGTCCAATACTGACTCGGTTGTTTTTCATTGATGATTTCCGCAGAGCTTGTTTCAAGCGCGGCATAGTAGCAGAGAGGTGGGGCAAGGGGTAGGTGGACATACTATAAGCTGACACTGAAATTGTGTAAAAACCTCTTATTGGTGTGGGTTTTGTACATAAATACAGCAAACGATACCTTTTGAGCTGGCTCAGCAGCAGTAAACGTTGGTTAAATCACTAAATTATAATAATTAACTGTCTACACTGGATGTAACTGATTGTTTATGGAGGGAGCCATATGACTATTCAAACGCTTAGCAGTGATAAACTGTATCGCGCCTCAGAACTAAATGGCTTGCCTGAAGGTTGTAAGTCGACCAAGAATCTCACCCCGCTTGATGAGATTGTCGGGCAAGAGCGTGCCCAGAAGGCCGTTGAATTTGCCATGTCTATCAAGGAGAAGGGGTACAACATCTATGCTATTGGCCGTAACGGCCTTGGCAAGCGCACTATGGTGTTGCGCTACCTCAATCGCCACGATCCTAACGGAAATGGTAATCCTCTATACGACTGGTGTTACGTCGCCAACTTTGATGAAACTCGTAGCCCCAAGGTTCTAAAACTACCTGCTGGCAGTGGTCATGCTTTTAAAAAAGATATTGAAAAGCTGATGACCCGCTTGGTTAAAGCTCTGCCTCTGGCTTTTGATAATGAAATGTATTATAGCCGCTCGGAAAAACTGAAAAATCAGCTGACGGATAAGCAAGAAAGCGCGCTGTTGACGCTCACTAAGGAGGCTAAAGAGCACAGTGTCAGTTTGTCGGTAACAACGACGGGGGAGTATCAGCTTGTTGCCCTCAACGGCGAAGAGCCACACACCGAAGAAACGTTTGCCAAGCTTACGGAAAAAGAGCAAGCCGCTTTTGAAAACACCATCAATGAGCTGGAACGCCAGCTGCGGGATATTGTTCGTCAACTGACTGAATTGGAAGAAGAGTTTTCCGACAAGATCCAGAAGCTCAATGAAGAAGTCGCGCTCGATGTCGTGTCGCATTTTATCAAGACCCTGAAAGAAGAATATAAACCGTTGCCAGAGGTTATCGCCTATTTGAAAGCGATGCAGGCTGATATTCTGGAAAACCTGGATATTTTCTTGGAAGAAAGTGAAGAGCAGGTTGCCTTGGCATATGCCGCGCTTGATAAAAAAATGCCTCGCCGCTACCAGGTTAATGTGCTGGTGAGTCAGGACGGCTCTAAGTTTCCAATCGTGGTCGAGGAAAGCCCGAATTACCACTCTATCTTTGGCTATGTTGAAAACGCGACCTACAAAGGCACGGTATTTACCGACTTTTCGCTGATCCGCCCGGGCAGCTTGCACCGAGCCAATGGTGGTGTTTTGTTGATGGATGCGGTGAAAGTGTTGGAGCGCCCTTATGTATGGGATGGGCTCAAACGCGCATTGCGTTCTCGTAAATTAAGTGTGAGTTCACTGGAAAAAGAAGTGACGCTGTCGGGGACGATTTCGCTGGATCCGGAACCCATTCCACTGACCGTGAAGCTCATCTTGTTTGGTGATTATCAGACATACCAGCTTCTGCAGCATTATGATCCTGAGTTCAGTGAGCTGTTCCGTGTCACGGCTGATTTTGAGGATGAGATGAACCGCACCGATGAGTCGGAAGCACAATATGCCAAGTTCATTTCCAGTATCGTTAACGACAATAAGATGCTTCACTGTGATCGTAAGGCGATTGGCCGGATCGTCGAATATAGTTCTCGTCAGGCCGATGATCAGAACAAGCTGTCTTTGCACTCTGCGGATATTGCCAATCTGCTGCGTGAGTCTAATTATGTTGCTAAATCGTCCAATGCCACGATGATCAGGGCCAATCATGTTGAGCTTGCATTGAGTAACCAGGAATTGCGGGTCAGCAGGCTTAAAGATCACGTTATGCAAACCTTTACCAACGGTACAACCCTGATTGATACCGTCGGCGAAGTGATAGGGCAGGTGAATGGCTTGTCGGTCATTTCAACATCAGATTACCAGTTCGGCTCACCGAACCGTATTACCGCAACGACGTCCTACGGTGAGGGTGGCGTTTTTGATATTGAACGCAGTGTCGATCTTGGCGGCCGGATCCACTCCAAAGGCGTGATGATCCTATCGGCCTATCTCGCATCGGTGTTTGGCCGCAACAAGCGGATCCCGCTGACGACCCACCTGACTTTTGAGCAATCTTACGGTGGTGTCGATGGGGATAGTGCGTCGATGGCTGAGCTGTGTGCCATTGTTTCTGCCTTCTCCCAAATGCCAATCAGGCAGGATGTCGCCATTACCGGTTCGATGAACCAGTTTGGTGCCGCCCAGCCGATTGGTGGCGTTAACGAGAAAATCGAAGGCTTCTTTGATGTCTGTGCAATCAAAGGTCGTACGCCAGGCCAAGGGGTGATCATCCCTCAGTCTAATGTGCATAACCTGATGCTGAGAAAGGATATTGTTGACGCTGTCGACAAGGGTGAATTCAATATCTGGGCGATAAGCCATGTGACGGAGGCGATTGAGATCCTGATCGGGCAGGTTGCAGGCCAAGCTGGCTTGGATGGAATCTATCCGGTCGACAGTGTGCTAGGCCAAGCACAATTGAAGCTTAACGCACTCCGCTAGTCTAACAAGGTTCGGCTTAATTGAAAAAGACCGCCAGAAGTGGCGGTCTTTTTTAGTTTTGGTTCTGGTTATTATACCGGTAACTACTTACTCGGCGCCGCACGCTGGCTACCGAAAATGTTTATAAGCGTACCGACAATGATCAAGCTGCCGCCCAGTAGCGTCCAGACTGAAGGCAGCTCATTAAATAGGAATGCGCCGAGCAGGATCGAAAAGACCACTTGAATGTAGGAGTAGGCGGTAGCCTTGCTTGCCGCTTCGGTTTGCATGGCTTTGGTCAAGCAGACTTGGCCAATTTGGGTGAAGATACCAACCAACAATAACAAGGCGGCCTCGAACAATGTTGGTATTTGGATTTCGCCACCCAGCAGGGTAAGAGACAACGGCAGAGCGATGAACGGAAAGTAAAAAACGATGACCGAGCTGTCCTCGCTTCTGCTCAAGCGTTTGACAATGGTATAGGCAACCGCACTGAAAAATGCACCCAACATGGCGATACTGACGGCAAAAGTAGGAAGTTCAACCGCGCTACTGGCAAGCATATTGGGTTTCACGGTAATGATGAGACCAATGATGCTCAGCACAATACAGGCAATGGTTGACAGTTGGATCCGTTCTTTAAGGAAGAGCAGTGCCAGTACAGCGGTAAATACCGGATGCAGGTATTGTAGGATCGTTGCTTCAGCCAACGGCAAATGGGCAATCGCATAGTAGACACAGATCAGTCCCAGTGTACCGACGGTACCCCTCGCGACTAAGAGTGGCTTGTTGTTACCCCACACCGGGATTTTTTTGCGCTTGATGTCGAGGTAGCTGATTATGAGTGAGATAAACGCCCTTGCGGCTACAATTTGGAAGATAGGCATTCCCGTGCTGCTGACCAGCTTGACACAAGCGGCCATCAGGGCAAAGCCAAGTGCTGAAAGCAGCATATACCTCAGCCCGACAGGGAGTTGGCTGAAGATGGAGTTCCTAAGGAATGGTGGGACAAGGGTTTTGTACATTGGTGAAATTGAAACCTCAGCTGTGGTGTAGCGAAAAACGCTGATCCAAATGATAATGGGAATCGCTGCTGCAAGTTTGCCTGAAAAAAATGCATAACGCATTAGATATGTGTGACAAATAGTCTAGAAATAATAAAACGCCCTAGCATGGTGGCTAGGGCGTATTGATTGTTTGGCGAAACTAGCGAGCCAGTTTATGGTGAGCGCGCGAGAAGTGGCCGGCGCAGAAGGCCCCAACAATCGATAGCTCACCGGCCAGGCACAGGGCTGCACACACTTCTGATAACGCTTGGGAATTTCCGCTGCCGTGCAGACCAAGCAAATCCAGGCAGGCCTTTTGGCTTGGTAGCGATGTTCCGCCACCGACGGTCCCCACCATCAGGTTAGGTAAGGTAACAGAAGCATATAGACCGCCGTGTTGATTCACTTCAATACGGGTAATACCGACAGCAGACTCAGCCACACAGGCGGCATCCTGGCCACAGGCAATATAAAAAGCTGCGAGCGCATTGGCATAGTGGGCGTTGATACCAATACTGCCACTCAATGTACCGCCGATGGTGTTCATGCGGGCAAATTCGGCCATTTTCTGTGGGGTTGTGTGCAGCATTTTTTCGATCAGTACTTTGTCGATATTGATTTCGGCGGTCACTTTCTTGCCCCGCACACCGCGAAGGGTCTGTGCTGTGGCCTTCTTGTCACCAGACAGGTTGCCATCGAGGAAGGCTTCAAGTGGTTTGATCGGGGAGTGAGACAAGATATGCTCGAAGACGGCATTGGTGGAAATGGTGACCATATTCTGGCCAGATGCATCGCCAGTGAGGTATTCAAAAACCAGATAAACATGGTTACCCTCGATATTGACGCTAATATCAGCCAGTTTGCCGTGGCGGGTAGTTGATTCGGCGATAGAGCGGAATTCGTCATACTGGGTAACAACCCAAGCTACAAATTGGCCTGCCTGTGCCAAGTCAAAAAACGCAAAGCAAGGCGTTCGGGTCACCCCTTCATTGAGTAGCATGGCACTTGCCCCGCCGGCCTGGGTAATAAGCTGCGATCCTCGGTTGTAGGAAGCAACAAGGGCGGCTTCGGTTGTGGCGAGTGGTACGTGAAAGTCATCCTGGGCAAACAGGCCGTTTACTCGAAGCGGTCCGGCGATGCCTATGGGCATCTTGACCGTGCCGATGAAATTTTCGATGTTTTTGTTATAGCAGAGCATCTGCTCTTGTGTATGTCCATCGAGCAATTGTGCTTTGGCTTCATCGTTATCGAGCATTTGCCAGCGACGCTCGACCGCTTTGGTCGTGAGGTAAGGCGTGCGTGGCTGTTTCTTTTCCGGCTTGGCAAACTTCGAACCAAGTCGTTGCTGCAGCTCGTCGGCAGTGAAGTCATTGACCACGGTTGTCATATGGTCACGTCGATGGAGATTAAGTTTTGGCATAGCAGTACTTCTTAGCTAATGACTGCGGCGGATTGTAACCCCCTAATATAAAAACACTACTCCTGCCAGTTGGGAAAATCAGCTACTGACAGAAATCATTCAGGTTTTTTTTGTTTTGCGACATTGAGGAATGTTGCCATCCCGCTGATATCTAAATAACCATCAGATTTTTTATGAGTTCGGAGGTATTGATAGCCAGTCACAATTTTTAACAGTTTATCTGCTTCAGTATTGCTGATCTTTTTACCGTTTACATGCTCAAAAGCGGCATTGAGCGCCGGTTTATCGACAACTTCGGCTTGGCGGTAGAGATAGCCGCAGCCTGTCGCCAGCCACTCCAGCGAACAATTCGCCCGCATCGCTATTTGGTTAGCCTTGGCCAAACTCGGCTCGCTGCCTTTTAGGTATTTGCGGAGCAAGGCTTCGCTAATTTCCACCCTGCGGGCAAAACCGCTGATACTTTCTTCGCCGATAAGCGTTCTAAGGCGAGAAGAAAAAGACATAGTTCGTACTCCAGTTCGAGGGTTTGGAGTTATAGCATTGCCTCCAGAGCAGAACAAGCCTAGGATGAATGGCGATTTTTGAGTAAATGGAGTTAAGTCCTGATGGTGGCAAAAGTTGAACTCATCCCTAGCGGGCAGAAGTTTTCTGAATTAGTTCAAGGGTATTGGCGTCTTGCAGACTGGCGGATGAACCCGCAGGAGCGATTGAGCTTTCTAAAGCAACATATTGAGCTGGGTGTCACGACCGTGGATCATGCCGATATATACGGCAACTATAGCTGCGAGCAGTTGTTCGGTGAAGCACTGGCGCTTGATCCGAGCGTGCGCGAACACATTGAAATTGTGACCAAGTGCGATATCAATCTGTGCTCGGACCTTGTGCCAGAGCGCAAAATCAATCACTACGATACCAGCAAGCAGCATATCGTTAATTCGGTGAACAATTCATTGTCTCGCCTCCAGGTCGAGAATATCGATGTCTTGCTGATTCACCGTCCGGATGTGCTGATGGATGCGGACGAAGTTGCTGAAGCCTTTGCTGAGCTCAAGCAACAAGGCAAGGTAAACCACTTTGGTGTGTCAAATTTCACCCCTTCGCAGTTCGAGTTGCTGCAATCTCGTTTGGATGCCCCTCTGGTGACAAACCAGGTGGAGATTAACCCGCTGAACTTTGACGTTGCCCACGACGGCACGCTAGATCAACTGCAGATGAAGCGCATTAAACCTATGGCGTGGTCATGCTTGGGGGGCGGTGCGATTTTCTCAGGCCAGTCGGAGCAGCAAGTCCGAGTGCGCCATGAACTGGATGTCATTCGAGAAGAAGTCGGGGCGCAGAGTATTGATCAGGTGATCTACGCCTGGGTAAGACGTCTGCCATCGAATCCGCTTCCGATTATTGGTTCAGGTAAAATCGAACGCGTGCAAGCTGCGGTGGAGGCACTGGATATCAACCTGACTCGGGAGCAGTGGTATCGCGTGTGGGTTGCCTCGAAAGGTCATGGTGTGCCATAGGGTTGTGTATTTGTGCCAAGCAGGCTCTATCTAATATAAAAGCCCTCAGGCGGTATTACGTCTGAGGGCTTTTTTCAAGCAGGCTTTTAGCTTGCTGCAATAACTACCAGGTACCGGTGTTTTCCATTGATATCCAAGGCTCGGCAGGCGCCAGCGCTTCACCTTTTTGTAGCAGCTCTATGGAAATGCCGTCTGGCGAGCGGACGAATGCCATATGGCCATCACGGGGAGGGCGGTTAATGGTGACACCATTTGCCTGGAGGTGGGCACATAGGTCATAAATATTATCGACACGGAAAGCTAAGTGTCCGAAATTACGGCCACAGGTATATTCTTCAGGATCCCAGTTATAAGTCAGCTCAACTAAGGGCGCGCTGGTGGCTTTCGCATTCTCTGCGTCACCGGGAGCAGCAAGGAATACCAGCGTAAAGCGGCCTTTCTCACTCTCTTTACGGTTCGTTTCTACCAGGCCAAGTTTGTTGCAGTAGAAATCAAGCGACGCGTCTAAATCGCTGACTCGTACCATAGTGTGTAAATATTCCATTGTACTTCCTGTTGTTGGTGGTGTAGCCCAACGCTAAGTTACTATTCTAGCAGTAATTCTGCAACGGCTTCACCAACGCCAGTCGCTGATTGCGGATTCTGGCCAGTGACGAGGCGCCCATCAATAACCACGTTATTTGCCCAAGCTTCAGCGGATATAAAGTTGGCATTGGCTTGTTTGAGCTTGTCTTCTAGCGAGAAAGGGACAACTCCGGTCAGTCCAATAGCCTCTTCTTCTTCATTG
Source organism: Photobacterium gaetbulicola Gung47 (assembly GCA_000940995.1). Taxonomy (NCBI): domain Bacteria; kingdom Pseudomonadati; phylum Pseudomonadota; class Gammaproteobacteria; order Vibrionales; family Vibrionaceae; genus Photobacterium; species Photobacterium gaetbulicola. The sequence goes on along the minus strand of CP005973.1, from coordinate 1,231,476 downwards.
GTAAAGCCGGTGACTTTCATGTTGGCAATCAAATGGGCACCATTGGCATAGGTCATATTGACCAAGGCGGCTGGTCCATGGCAGATAGCGGCAAGAATACCGTTTTGTTGATAGATGGCAATGGCAACACGTTTGACATGTTCGTCTTCGGGAAAATCCCACATGGTGCCATGCCCGCCTGCAAAAACAATCGCTTGGTAGTCTGAAGGCATGATGTTGTTTAGCGAATGGCTATTTTTTAAATGATCGACAAGCGTAGGATCGGCAAGGAAGCGGGCATTGAGCGGATCGGCTTCATCCCAGCTCTTGGGATCGACAGGTGTCTCGCCTCCGGCTATTGAGACGATATCGACATCAATGCCTTTATCCACCAGGGCGTAGTAGGGGTGTGTTAATTCCGAAAGCCAAAATCCGGTTTTTGCACCGGTATTGCCTAATGCAGCATGACTGGTAAGTACAATTAATGCTTTTGCCATAATGTGATCCCCCAAGCAGAGTTAAAACTTACAGCGAAAGCATAGTATATCTGCATGATTTCATGTATCAGCCTGCTGCGTCATGGCTCGCCAATGCTTCCGCGATACCTTCTCACTACACTTTACATAGGTGTGTCTTTTCTGTTTGACCCGAGGAGGAGGTGGAGATGCCCAAGCGTAAGTTGACCATCTTCTATGATGGCGCCTGCCCGAGTTGCGTTGATGATCGGGATTGGTTTGAGCACCGTGTTAGGCAATCTGAAAATATTGATTGGTTTGATATTACGGGTAGAGAGGATGAGTTGAGGGCGTTGGGAATTGACCCCTATCTTGCTGTCAGAGAATTGCACGTGATGAATGCAAAGGGGGAGATCCTCAAGGAAATGGACGCCTATATTCTCTTGTGCCGGCAGTTATGGTATCTGCGTCCATTGGCATGGTTTATGGGGTTGCCGTTTGTGAAAATACGGCTTTCGCGCTGGTATAGAAAAACGGTCGACCAGCGATTAGCTGCGCAGGGAAGAATTGAAAGCGATAAATGAATATATGCGCAATCTTTGTTTTATTACGTCGTTTGGATTGAGCCGGATAACAAGCCTGTAAGTGAAAGCCTAGCACTGCCAATTTCGCTCTGTTGGTGGCTTGGCAAAATTCCATCGCCTTTTTTAACGGGGCTGTTAAGCTAGTTGAATATTCGTTTATCAGTAACAGTAGGGAAGCTATGCTCGCTAATCGCCAAGTTCAGGGTTGGAAAACACCACAGAATTTTTTGATCTTAATTTCAATTATTGTTCCGGTTGCTTTTTCAAGCTGGCAGGCACTCCTTAATAACTTTGTAATTGAAGAAGCGGCCTTTACAGGGGCTGACATCGGATTATTACAAAGTGTGCGTGAAATACCGGGGTTCTTGGCCTTTACTGCAGTATTTGTTTTGCTGTTTATTCGCGAGCAGCGGTTTATGATCCTTTCGCTCGCAATGTTAACGCTCGGTGTTGCGCTAACAGGTTTTTTCCCATCTGTGGCCGGCTTACTAATGACAACCCTGTTGATGTCTACAGGGTTCCACTACTTTGAGACGCTGAAACAGTCCCTTTCGCTGCAATGGCTGCAAAAAGATGAGGCGCCAGAAGTGTTGGGCAAACTGATTTCGGTCGGCGCGCTAGCTTCGCTATGTACCTATGGAGCCTTATGGCTGATGCTGGAGCAGCTTCAATTGTCGTTTAAGTGGGTATATCTCGTAACCGGGATGGCTGCTTTTGCCGTGTTGGTATTTGTCGCTTTGGCTTTTCCAGAGTTTAAAAGTGAAACTGTACAGACTAAGAAACTGGTTTTTCGCAAGCGCTACTGGCTGTATTACGCGCTGACATTTATGAGTGGTGCGCGCCGGCAGATATTCATTGTGTTTGCCGGTTTCCTAATGGTTGAAAAGTTCGGCTATTCTGCCGCGGACATTACCCTGTTGTTCTTAATCAATTATCTGTTTAATTGGCTATTTGCGAAAAAAATCGGCCGCTTTATCGGCAAAGTGGGTGAGCGTAAGGCCTTGGTGTTTGAATATGTAGGTTTGATTTGTGTGTTTGCTGGCTATGCTATTGTGGAGCAGGCCGAGATGGCGGCAGTATTGTATGTCATCGACCATCTGTTTTTTGCCCTGGCACTGGCGATGAAAACCTATTTTCAGAAAATTGCCGACCCTGCCGATATGGCTTCCACCGCCGGAGTGGCATTTACCATCAATCATATTGCAGCTGTTGTTATTCCGGTGAGTTTTGGGTTGCTTTGGTTATCGTCACCCTCTGCTGTATTTTTCGCCGGTGCCGCCATGGCCGGCGTGTCGCTGATGTTATCGCTGAATATTCCGGCTAAACCAGAAGAAGGCAATGAGGTGAGGGTATTAGCTTGGCGCTAAAAGACACATTCATTGACAAGGTCGGACTTGAGTGACAAGCATAAGTTTTGCATCATATATCCCATTGATTTCAAGACTGGCTGTTTGGCGTATCTTGAACTCGTGGAACAATACCGATAAAGAGTAAAAAAGGTAAAGATCATGATTTCGAAATGGGCAGTGCGCTTTTTTCAAATGGCGGAGCTAGTTGGCTCATGGAGTAAGGATCCCTCTACGCAGGTTGGTGCTGTGATCACCAAAGGAAACCGTATTGTCTCTGTTGGTTTCAACGGTTATCCTCATGGCGTTTCAGACAGCGCTGATACTGATGATCGTGAAATGAAGCTACTAAAAACACTTCACGCAGAGGAAAATGCCATATTGTTTGCTAAGCGTGATTTGGCAGACTGTGACATTTGGGTCACTCACTTCCCTTGTCCTAACTGCGCTGCAAAGATTATCCAGACGGGTATTTCAACGGTCCATTGTCCTGAGCAGACGGAAGACTTCCTGTCACGGTGGGGCGATAAAATTCAAGTGAGCCAGGAGATGTTTGAGCAGGCAGGGGTAAGTGTAAACTGGCTGCCGCTTAATGAGCTGGATCGCAAAGCTAATTAAGTTCAGTGACATCACTTGGCAAGAAAAAAGGCTGCATTGGCAGCCTTTTTCGTTAATGGCCAAGTGACCTTGGCCATCGTCAGATGCAAAAGTGACAGTTCTCTTCGGTAAGGCCGTGCCGGCCCATAAGATTGGCTATATGTGAATGCCCAGCTTCAACGCCCATCAAGTACCCCTCTTCTATTGTTTCTGGCTTCATCGTCAGGCGTTTGACCGGAAAATTCTCTGGGGGGGCAATGACTTTTACTACCGAGTCAGCCGGCGGATTGCGGATAAATTCCAGTGAGGCATTATAGTTCTCAGCACGGTGCAGCATCGCCTCGGTAACCCCGGGATAGCGTGACAATAATTTTCTCATCAACCAAGGGTGCTTGGTTGGGTTCATGTGATAACTCAAAGGGTGTGAAAGAATTACCGTAATATCTCTTGCTCCGCGACGGTAGGCCTCTTTCACGGGGATTGAATCGGCAACCCCTCCGTCGGTGTAACACCCCCCAGAAAAACAGGGTGGGGTTTTAACTGCAATCGGTAGTGCTGCTGATGCAACCATCGCATCCTTTATGTTGGACTCGGTAATGCGATAATAGTCGGCATGGCCATTGGAGACATTGGTGACGGTTGCCCAGATGGGAATAGAGCTGAACAAGGTTCGTTTATCAATAGGGTAGCGACGATTAGATTCTTTCCATAGCCAGTTTACATCGACTAAATCCCCACCTTTTAAAAAACGCCTGGGGTTAAAGAACCTGTTGCTTGTCGCCAACTCTGTGATCACGTTATAGCTGCGTTTGGGTTGATGAGAAAGGTAGCCTAGCAGGTTGGAAGCCCCGGCTGAAACGCCCATTGCAAAATCATAAGGGCGAAAGTCGGTGGTCATAAAGGCATCGAGTACACCACTGGCAAAAATTCCACGCATTGCACCGCCTTCTACTATTAATGCGCGGCTGTTTTCAAACACCATACAAACCTCATTATCTCAATTATGCGCTAAGGTTACGCTGAGCGGTCCAGAAACGATATTTGGTTTTATTTATTGCTGTAATCAGTATTTTCTAACATGCCAGCGAGGTGGGGGCAGATGTCTATCAAGATCATTCAAGGTGATATCACATCGGCTGCCGTAGATGCGATAGTCAATGCCGCCAATCCAACCATGTTAGGGGGCGGCGGGGTCGACGGAGCTATTCATCGTGCAGCGGGCCCGCAGTTGTTGGAAGCGTGCCGCAAGGTTCCCGTTATCAACGGGGTGCGCTGCCCATTCGGAGAGGCGAGGATCACCACTGCTGGAAAACTACCAGCAAAATTCGTGATACACACCGCGGGGCCAATTTATTCACAATCCGCAGTTCCAGCAGAGGTGCTGGCTTCCTCGTACCGTAATGCTTTGCGGCTAGCACTGGGTAATGGATGTAAGAGTATAGCGCTACCCGCAATATCATGCGGTGTTTACGGTTATCCTCTGGATGAAGCGGCTAAAATTGCAGTTAACGTGTGTTTGGAAGGAGAATTCAAATGCTTAGATAAGATTTTTTATTTATTCAGTGAAGAAGTTGCGAATGTATGGTTGCGAGAATTAAATCGAAGTATGTGAGATTGCTTTGATATAGTGAGCTATAAACAGGATTAGCCACAAACTATCCCCAGAAAATGTGGATAACTCTTTTTATTGCCTGGGCAAATACATTGGTCGTTATTTGGCGGGCTGGGGAAATGTTTTGTAAATCAACGTTATTATGTATTGTATGTGGTTTTTAAGTCTATGTTAATGGCTGGTTTTCCGTTTTCTTTTAGTGTTTAATTCTGTTTCAGTTATCGAAAACGCTTGTTTCGTCAGGTTTTCGCCATTAGTATCTACGCCGAATTTTACCTTTTTGGAGATACTTGAATGGACTTTATCGTCGAAGTGCTGGGCTGGACCAGTGTCGCTTTTTACATCTCACTGACTATTTTTAATAGTATGAAAGCAACACGCTTTGCTGCGTTTGGTTCTGCTGCGAACGATACGGTTTGGGCTTTGTTGATGGGCTGGTATCCAAAGGTAATCCTTAACCTTGCAGTAGCGAGTATTAACACTTACCGCTACGCAAAAGATTTCATGAGCGTATCCAAGACATTGCTGATTGCTCTAGGTAGTGTAATGGCTGCAGGTATTGGTTATATCCTCTATGTTGCGGTGTCTTCATTTATTAGTGAACCAACGCTGGCAGTAGGGTTTCAGTTTTTGGACTTGGGTATTATCCTGACAGCTATCTATATGACTAGCTTGCGTAAATACCGCGTACTTATGCTGATGTCTGGCTTTGTCGGTATGGTTGGTTACTATGGCAACCCTCAGATGATGATCATTAAGGCGTTGGTGATTGGCATCATGTCTTATAAGCTATCCAAAAATCAAGACGACAGCTCGCAAGCCGTTGCCGCCCAGTCTTAAGAGTATGTATTGAATAAGCCCCGGTACCGTTAAGGTGCCGGGGCTTTTTTATGGAAAATGCTTTGATGATAGAGCCGTGAATGACTGCTCTAACATGGTATGAGAGTTAAAACTCAGCCTCGACTTGGAATGTCATCGGCTCACCGGTAATCGGGTGGCTGAGCTCCAATCGCTCTGCATGCAGGTGCAGGCGGTTGGCTTTGACGCCATACAGGTCGTCACCAATGATTGGCATGTTTAGCCCCAAAGAGTGGGCGCAATGAACTCGTAGCTGATGAGTTCGGCCGGTTTTCGGGTACAGATGCAACTTGGTGTGCTTGTCGGTGCGGCTGATCACTTCCCACTTGGTTTCGGCAGGTTTTCCGTACTCGTGGCAGATCAGCTGGCGTGGTCGGTCATCAAGATCGCCCCGCATCGGTAAGTTGATGTAACCGGTATCGTTCTCCAACACTCCATCAATCAAAGCGGTGTAGCGTTTCTTGACCGTGCGCTGGATAAATTGCTTCTGCAGGCTCTTGTTGGCCCGTTTGGATATCGCAATGACCATCAAACCCGATGTCGACATATCCAAGCGATGGACAATTAATGGCCCCGTGGCATCAGGAAATTGATGCTTCATCCGCAAGTACACCGAGTCTTCAATGGTTTTCCCTGGTACAGACAAAAACTCAGCAGGCTTGTTGACCACTGCCATATCATCATCTTGATAGATAATCTCAACGCTTTTCCCTTCCGCTGGGTTAGTTAGCAACGGGTTGTCGTCAAGAGCCATACCTTCGAGCATATGGGTAAGGATCGGCTGGCATTTACCCTGACATGCAGGGTAGTAATGCTTGTGGCGACGTATTTCAGATTTCGGCGAACACCCCCACCAAAACTCAGCCATCGCCAATGGTGTCATGTTGTGTTTGAACGCGTAATGTAGCAGTTTTGGGGCTGCACACTCACCGGCGCCTGCGGGCGGGACACCTTGCGCAGTGCCGGTGAAGAGTTCGCCAAGGCATTTCTCTCTACCATGGATATTGAGAAAACGGTATTGTTCAAACAACCACTGTTGTAAAGATGAAGACAGATTACGGCGCTCTTCAATCAGTGGGTCAATGACATTCTGCAATTGATCGAGTTGCTGCTGCTTATTGGCAATTTCAGCCTCCCAGTAGAGCTTGAGATCGCGCAGTTGGAGTTTTTCAATCACACTTTCTTGGCTGAGCTGTTTTTTCAGCTTATTGCGTACTTCAGGAGTAAGTTCGGCACTATCAGCACGTTTAGCTTTACGTACTTTTCTCGCCTCAATCATGTTACGGCGATGTGTCGCCAGCGCTTCATCGGCCGCGGCTTGAGCCTGCATCAATGCCTGTTTGGCATTGGCTAACTCGGGGTTGGCTTCTAGGCTCCGGATCTGCTGGGTAAGCTCGGTGATTTCGGCTTGGCCGCTGAGGAAAAAGCTGCCTTCTGCGAGCATATCGAAGACAGGTGGGACAAAATGCGGCAACAAGTTTTGGTCGGCCATTTTCCCCGAGAAAGCAGAAAGAAAGCCAATGTCGCCCTGCTGGTTCTTAACCAGCAAAACGCCGAACATTTTCCCGATAGCATTGTTTGTATCACCATCCAGGCCAAAGTTATGCTCCCAGTCGCTTTGCGTCTCAAGGTGCAGTTGGAGTTGTTTGGCGGCAACGAGGCATAGCGGGTGTGGTTCGTAGTAGAACGGGTATGTAAAACGCTCGGGCAGTGAATAGTGCTCGATAGAAGATGTAAAAGGCGTAAAACAGTGTTCCGGTGCGTGCATAAGCTGATCTATGGTGAAGTTATCCGGTCCTACCGCTTCAGTGAGAGGCGATAGGGATTAAGGGCGGCAATTCTACCTGTTCAACGAAGTGAGATCATCTTTGGTGAGGATTTTCAATAACGGCATGTGTAAAGTCGCACCAGTAAGCGTCGCAATGGGGTTGATAGTCAAGACACGCCTGTTTCCACCCCTGCGCTCCAGTTATCAATTGTTGTTTCACTTATCGGCTACACCGCCTTGGGTTAAATGGCGGGGATCCAGCAGTTTCTCCAGTTCGGCTCGGCTGAGATCGGTTTCTTCCTCTGCAACATCGATGATATCGCGTTTCTCTTTGTAAGCTTTTTTGGCTATTTCGGCGGCTTTCAGGTATCCAATAATCGGGTTGAGTGCTGTGACCAAAATAGGGTTTCTGGCAAGGGTGTTATTCAGTGATTCCTGATTCACTTGGAACGAATTAATAGCTTTGTCGGCAAGAAGCTCTAATGAACGGGCGAGCAACTCGATACTTTGCAAGATATTGTAGGCAATGACGGGGAGCATGACGTTGAGCTGGAAATTACCCGACTGACCTGCAATTGAGATGGTTGTGTCGTTGCCAATCACTTGTGCAGCCACCATCGCGGAAGATTCCGGGATAACCGGATTTACTTTTCCCGGCATAATTGAAGATCCGGGTTGGAGCGACTCAAGCTCAATCTCACTCAGCCCGGCTAGTGGACCAGAATTCATCCACCTCAAATCATTACTGATTTTCATCAATGCAACGGCTGCGGTTTTGAGTTGCCCTGATAGGCTGACAATCGCATCCTGGCTACTGATGTTATAGAAGAAATTGTCACTGACCGAAAAATCCACTTCGGTTGACACAGATAGGTTATTGACAAAAATAGCCGGAAATGCGGGAGCTGAGTTGATTCCTGTACCGACAGCCGTCCCTCCCTGACCCAATGCAACAACATTATCCAGTACCATTACGATCCCCTGGCAAGCCTTGCTCAACTGGGTTTGCCAGCCTTCCATTTCTTGCCCAAGGGTGACTGGCATGGCATCCATCAGGTGGGTTCTGCCTGTTTTGGTGATATGACCAACAGCATGAATTTTTTGCTCGAGGGTTTCGATAATGTGCTCAAAGGCTGGAAGTAACTGTTTATGGCAGGCGAGAGCAGCACTGACTTGTATCGCGGTGGGGATCACATCGTTACTGCTTTGCCCCATATTGACGTCATCATTGGCACTCACTGGCTTGTTGAGCTTTTGGGTAGCCAAAGTGGCAATGACCTCATTGGCATTCATGTTTGAGCTTGTCCCTGAGCCCGTTTGAAATATATCGACCGGAAAGTGTTCGAGATGTTGGCCGTCTATGATTTCCTGGCAGCCATCAATGATGGCGTGGGCTTTGTCGAAATCGAGTAACTCCAACTCTAGGTTGCTCCTCGCTGCCGCTTGTTTAATGAAAGCCAGTGCCAGAATGAACAGGTGGGGCATAGGAGTTCCGCTTACCGGAAAGTTATCTACTGCACGCTGGGTCTGAGCGCCATACAACGCCTTGGTTGGGACTTTCACTTCCCCCATGCTGTCAATTTCTTTACGGAATCGTGATGTCATGGTGTCCCCCTACGGAAACAGAAATGAAGGTGTTATCGACAAGCTTAGATGTAATTCATGATATTGAGATAATTTACTGAGAATTGACGTGCCGAGTGGGAACTTTAGTTAGAATCGCGAAAATGAAGCGCTATATACGCATTTTTGGAACCATAATCAGCGTAAAAGAATAAAAATGCGTGATGGGTTTCACACCTTGCTTGTCGTGTAAGCAAGCTATTGCGTTTAGTTTTGATATTATGCGTTGAGTAGTCATAGTTACAGGTGGATGTATGAAAGTGTTGTTCAAGTCTCTGTTGGCGGTGCTCACAGTAAGTAGTTTTGCTCTGCCTGTCTATGCTGATCCGGTAGAGCCTGCAGTATCACCGGAGCTAACGGTGCCAAAGGCAATGCGAATGCTACAAAGTCATGGTTATCACGATTTTCGCAAGATCAAGGTTGAGCGAGATGAACATGAGATTGAAGTAGAAGCCAGGAATGCCGATGGCCATAAAGTCGAAATCGAGATGGATCTATTTAGCGGGAAGATTCTTGCTGTAGAACGTGATTAACGAGCAAGCCTAAACTTTCTTCGATGAAAAGCCGCGCTAACCATGCTGTTGAACAACGGTATTATACGCGGCTTTATTGTTTCAACCCCCTGGATTATTCAAGCAGGGTTGATTTGACCAACATCGCGCAGCTACTCGCCTCTAGTCGGTAACTTCCAGCTGTTTGGCTGCATGACGCGATATTGCTACCGGTGTCTACCAGTACCGAAAATTGGCCGGCAGGAAGCACAATGTTCAATGGTTCAGCTCCTCGGTTGATAGCAACAACCCCTTCGTCTGCCCGGCAAAATATTAGGTGATCTTCTCCTTTGGAGAGGACTGCCATGGGCTGTCCCTGCATCAAGTTATGGAAGGCAATCATTTTGGTCAAAACCGGTTCATTCCAGCAATCTTTCCATCTCGGCGAGCCATTGCTATTGGTAATGTTGCTGGTGTCCAAATCGCTGTAAATTAGCGGTACCCCTCCGTCACGCCCCAAAATGTAGCAGTACGCGAACAGCTCATTGTGTTCGGTCATCACTTGATCCAAAAAGACATCATTGTTGGGAATGTCATGGGTGATAGCAAAGGTAATGGCCCTATCATAGGCTAACGCTTGTCCGACAGAGTAGGGGTTATCAAGCTCAGCAAGAGGTTGTCCTTTCTCAAAGACGTTGTACATTGCATGGAAAAGAGGGAAATCATACGCCCCCAGGCTGGTTCCTTTTAAATATGGGGCGAGGAACAACTCATACTCTTCTTTTGTCGCGCCACCGTCAGTGATGATCTCACCGAAAATATGGACGTCAGCGCTAATATGTTTGTCCCAGACTAATTGAATATGCTCAAGGGTTAAATGCTTGGCTGCATCAATACGGAACCCTTTTATACCTAACTGTTTTAAGCTGTTAATATAACATTTTTGTTGCTTTATTACATTTTGGTTGCATTTTAGTGTCGGCAAGCCGGGATCTTCATTGCCGCCACTGATCCTGCCATGCTGAACCTCCCAAGGATCAGCCCAATTCTTGATGGGAAACGCCTTGATAAAATCCCGTTCAGTAAACAGAGGTTTGGTGATATCTCCGAATAATTTTAGTGTTTCGTACCTGGCTGCTGACTGGTGATACTCATCCAATACCTGCTTAGAGGGGTAATTAAGATCGTGCCTGATCTTTGACTCGTTGGCCATGTGGTTAAAGACAACATCGACATAAACATGCACGTCATGGGCATCCAGTATGGCTGTCATTTTTCTGAAATCGTCGGTGTTGCCCAGCTGGTTGTCTATTACTCGGTAGTCTTGAGGTTGGTAGCGTTGCCACCACTCCGTGCCATCCTCATGTTTGTATGATTTTAGTGGAGGAGAGACAAGGACGGCTTTGTAGCCAGCTTTCGCAATGTCTTTAGCATACTGCGTGACTCGATTATACGGCCAGTCAAAGGCGTGAAGAATGACATTGGTCGCTTTGATTTTCGTCATAGTAGTATCGCTGGTTGTCATGGTTAGTGTCCCTTCAGTGAACTGATCGCAGTCTATCGTGGTGTGATGAAAAAGTATTCAGCTGTTTGATTAAAAAAAGGGGAGGAGGGCAGGGGGAGTAGTTCACAATTATTAATGAACTGTTTAAATAATGCGCGAACTGTAAATAAAAGAATATTTTAATGGTGTTTTTTTGTTGTTTGGTTTATTGATAGTTCTACCACTAAGGATGAGGTGGTAGTAGTTGAAGTAAAAAGCAGTGTTCGAAATGTAATTTTACTATATTTTTGAAATTATTCACCATATTGCACTGAAAGGCTATTCTAATCCCCCATTGGAATATGTTATATATGACTATGATTGCTTACTAACAAGGAGGTACACCATGGCTGGTGTTTTAGGAATGATTTTGGCAGGTGGCGAAGGTTCACGTCTGCGTCCGTTAACAGATACAAGAACCAAACCTGCGGTGCCATTTGGTGGCAGTTACCGCCTTATTGACTTCGCACTTAACAACTTTTTGAATGCTGACCTGATGAAGATTTATGTTCTGACTCAGTTCAAATCTCAATCTCTGTACGTGCACATGAAGAAGGGCTGGAATGTTTCTGGGATCACGGGGCGTTTCATTGATCCTATTCCGGCACAAATGCGGATGGGTAAGCGCTGGTATGACGGCACTGCAGATGCTATCTACCAGAATCTGCGTTTTATTGAACTTGAAGAACCTGATCAGGTTTGTATTTTTGGCAGTGACCACATCTATAAAATGGATGTGAAACAAATGCTTGATTTTCACCAAGAGAAAAAAGCCGAGCTAACGGTGTCTGCCTTGCGCATGCCGGTAAGTGAAGCAAGTGCCTTCGGTGTTATCGAGGTTGATGAAAATGGTTGCATGGTTGGTTTTGAAGAAAAGCCCGCTAACCCTAAGTCAATTCCTGGTGACCCAGAGCATGCACTGGTATCGATGGGTAACTACATCTTCGAAAGGGAAACCTTGTGTAAGGAGCTGGAAGAAGATGCGATTGATGAAAACTCAAGTCACGATTTCGGCAAGGACATCATTCCGAAATTATTCCCACAAGGGACGGTTTTTGTCTACGACTTCACAACCAATATTATCCCTGGAGAGAAAACAGCGGGTTACTGGCGTGATGTAGGTACGATCGAGTCTTACTGGCAGGCGCACATGGATCTGCTTTCGGAAGACGCGCCGTTCTCGCTTTATAACCGTCAGTGGCAACTACACACCTATTACCCACCGCTACCACCTGCGACCGTTCTAGATAGCGATGATTGTAAAGTCGATATCAACAACTGTATGATTTCGGCTGGTAGTTATATCCGTGGTGCTAAAGTACACAGGTCTGTGCTGGGTTTCCGTACCAATGTAGATCATGACACCACTATCAGTGAGTCAGTGATCTTAGGTGATGTAAAGATCGGTGCTAACTGTTCTATCCGTCGCGCGATTATTGACAAGAATGTGATGATTGCTCCGGGAACAGTGATTGGTGAGAATCTGGAAGAAGACAAGAAGAAGTACCACGTATCAGACGAAGGGATTGTTGTGATACCAAAAGGAGCAAAAATTGGTTACTAGGAAGAAATCTAACTCTAAGCCACTGCAAATCTTGTTTGTAGCTTCAGAGGTAGACGGATTGGTCAAAACCGGAGGTTTGGCCGATGTCGCCAAGTCATTGCCCGCGGCCTTAAAGGAACTAGGGCATGATGTGCGAGTGGTGATGCCTCTTTACCGTAGGGTACCAAATGCAGCTGAAGCGGTTGAATTGCTTGATGCTGAGCTGGTGGCATCAACCCAGCCGCAGGCGGTATCGTATAAAGTCAAACAGCTTCACAATGGTGATGTACCGGTATATACCATTGACGCACCAGAGTATTTTGACCGTCCTGAACTGTATGCAGAAAATAATGAAGGTTACCGTGATAACGGAGAGCGTTTCGCTTTCTTTAGTGCTGCAGCCTTGGATATGTGTGAAAAACTGGGTTTCCAGCCTGATGTTGTACACTGTAACGATTGGCACACCGGCCTGGTCCCGTTCTTACTCAAAACGCGTTATGCTGATGATGCGTTTTACGCCAATACACAAAGCGTTATCACTATCCATAATGCAGTGTTCAAGGGCACCTTCAATTACGACCAGTACAGTTTGATCCCTGAATTGATACAGAAGCGTTACCTGCAACTTGAAGAGGGTGCGGCGAATATCAGTATGCTCAAAGCGGGTGTGGCATTTGCCGATAAAGTTAATGCCGTAAGTCCCAACTATGCCAAAGAATTGCTTACAGAGCTTGGTTCGCACGGTATGGCGAGCGACTTCCTGTGCCGTTCTGATGTGCTTTACGGTATCGTCAATGGTTGTGATTATGGCGACTGGAGCCCGGAAACGGATCCATATATCAAGCAGCGCTTCAAAGCTAACAAAGTCAGTCTTGCACGCGGCAAGAAAGCGTGTAAACGTGATTTGCAGCAACAGGTGAATCTGCCGCTGCAAGATGTGCCTGTATACGGTATGGTTTGTCGTCTTACTGAGCAAAAGGGGATTCAATACCTTCTGCCTATTCTGCGTGACTTCTTGGTGAACGATGTGCAGTTGGTTTTGGTGGGTAGCGGTGATCCGAAATTGGCAGATGCGCTACGTGAAGTCAGTGACGATTTTGCCGACAAGTTTGCCTTTATTGAAGCCTATGACAACCCGTTGGCACATTGTGTTGAAGCTGGCTCTGATTTCTTCCTGATGCCATCACAGTTCGAGCCTTGTGGTTTGAACCAGATCTACAGCCTTGCCTACGGTACATTACCGATTGTACGTGGGGTGGGGGGCCTAAAAGATACCGTTATTGATTACGATGCCACGCCGCAGTTTGCGACAGGCTTTGTCTTCGACGCTCCGACACCAGAGGCACTTCTGATCAAGATGCAACGCAGCCTGCTTCTTTACTGCCAGCGTCCTCAGGAGTTCAAGCGCTTGCAGCAAAATGCGATGGCGTGCCGTTTTGAGTGGAAAGATGCCGCCGAGCAATACTTGCGGATGTACCAAGGTGAAGAAGAAACGGTACTTGAAAAAAAGCAGTCTGAGAATGCCTAGCGGTTTGATCTAGAAATGCTTAATTGGTGATAAAGCCCTCATACAGAGGGCTTTTTTTGTGGTGTCTGGCTGTATGCAATAGTGCAGGCTTCGAACCGTGCAAATGGCTATTTGGGGTCTATGCACTTTTCGTCCATGCAGCATTCATCTTTAAGAAAACCGATGACAGAGTCAAGCTGCTCATATTCTGCGACACAATATAAGGTGCGGCCTTCGCGGCGTTGGATGAGAAGACCTGCTGAAACAAGGCTTGCAATATGATGGGAAAGCGTAGAGCCTGGAATCGCGAGTTTTTCCTGTAAGCTGCCTACCGGAATTCCTTGAAAGCCAGCACGAACAACAGCTTTATAAATGCTTAGACGAGTCGGGTGACCCAGCTCTTTGAGTGCCTTTGCGACAACTTCGATTTCCATAGTTGTTTATTCCAGAAAGAAACTTGATTCGATATTACTGGAAGGATTTCTTCTTCGCCAGAGAAAGTGAGAAAATCTAGCTTGGAAGGAGAGTATGGATGAAATCAGGATAACCCAGGCTGTTAAAAAGAACGCAGAGGCTAGCCATTTGCTGTTTTTCTGTTATCATCGCGAGAAATGAATTTTATAAACAGGAGAGAAAGATGATTGTATTACGTACCCACTCGGCAAAGACTGCGAAGCCAATACATTAAGCGTTTTAGTGCTGATATTAACTAAACAAGCATCAGCAACAATGAACTAACCGCTTTTCCACTTCCTTTCTCTTGCCCGGTGTCACTCTACCCGGGGTCCATATAAACGTATTTGACCCTAAGTTCTCTTTGAGGCGCATTATCAGAGCCATCCCTGTATTGGCTTGTGCGTGGGGAAAATAATGAATTCAATGATTACACTTAGCCAACTTGGTTGGCAACCAGTCTTTCAACAGCAACTAACGCTTGAAGACTATGAACAAGCAGAAATTGCCCGCATTTTAGCGCATCACCGCAATGGCTATGCCCTGCAGACAGAAGCTGGCTCGGTTTTGCTTGAGATCCACCACTCTTTGCCGACAATGACAGTCGGGGACTGGGTACTGATTGATAGCGATAACCGCTTTATTCGTCTTTTGGAACGCGTTTCGTTATTTAGTCGAAAGGCCGCGGGAGCTAAGGTTGCCGAGCAGTATATCGCCTCGAATGTCGATACGCTGTTTATCGTCTGCTCTTTAAACCAGGATTTTAACTTAAGTCGTATTGAGCGCTATTTAGCAATTGCCCGTGAAGCCAATGTTGAGCCTGTCGTGATCCTGACCAAAGCGGATTTGTGTGAAGATGGCGATGTTAAACGCAAACAAGTACAAGCCCTTGACCCAATGCTGATGGTCGAGATGCTTAATGCGTTGGATGTATCATCATATAAGGCTTTACAGTCATGGTGCCGGATAGGTAAGACAATCGCATTTATGGGGTCGTCCGGTGTGGGCAAATCAACTCTGGTCAATACGTTGATGGGGGGCGAGGTTCAGCAAACGAGCTCTATCCGCGAAGATGACAGTAAAGGGCGCCACACGACAACGTCACGTTCATTGCACTTTATGCCTTCCGGAGCTGTGTTAATTGACACTCCCGGAATGCGCGAGTTGCAACTGACGGACTGTGAAAGTGGTGTGCATGAAACCTTTGCTGATATTGAAGCGCTCAGCAAGCACTGCCGCTTCAGTGATTGCCAGCATCAATCTGAACCTGGTTGTGCTATTCAACAGGCATTGGAAAGCGGAGAGGTAGATGAGCGGCGACTGCACAACTACTTCAAGCTGCTAAGGGAGCAAGCCAGAAATACCGCGACCTTGAGTGAGCTTCGGAATAAAGATAAGCAATTCGGCAAAATGTGCCGTTCAGTACAAAGTCAAAACCGGAAGCACAAGAAAGGCTACTAGGAATATAAGAGATAACAATGTAACGATGAAGCCTTGCTAAGTGGTATAGCAAGGCTTTATTTTTGCTTCAAAGGTAATACTCAATGATGAACATAGATGTATCCACTTTCCTTGATGCGGTTGATCACATCTTCAAAGCCATCAAACGGAATGGCAAAGCAGCCTTCACTTCGGCCCAGCGTGCCATTGTGTTTTAAAAACGCTTCGCTGACATAATCAGCCCCGTGTACCACAATAAAACGGCTTCGGGCCTTGTCGTTTATACCAACCTCGAGTCCATCTATACGAAGTGAATAGCCATTGATGCCAAAATACGTTTCTCCGGTTTTAAACAGGCCTACTGATGATTGATTGGAACCATTAATATTGGAGAAACGTGTTGGCAAGCGGTAACCGGATTGTTTGGCGTGTGCCACTAAGCTTTGGTGCGAGATGTGTCCTGACTCTACATCGACAATGAATAACCTTTCCACCTCTGATGGCAGGGTATAGTCGATAATCGTGAAGCTAGAGGGTGTCTCTCCAAGGCTGTTTGAGCGTGAGATGGCACTTTCGACCAAGAGGGGCTTGAAGTATGGGTGCTCTTTAATAGAAATGCCATGCTGGGGTGAAGAAGACGTGCAGCCCGATAGGATGCTGATAATGATGAGTAGCCTAGCAATATCACAGTAATTCACGTTTCACTCAAAATAATATCAATAGTTATGATTGGTTTATAACGACAAAATATTGTCATACTTAAATATTGATAACGTAGTGATAGCGAGTCGAAAGACTATTGGGAAAGGAAATGTGGGGCACGGCGCTATTTTCGCCGTGCCGTATAATTTAACAAGCAGGGGAAACCTTGTTGTGTTTGTTTTGTTTGCTGGCCCAATAGCCAGCCAACAGTGAGCCGGAAATATTGTGCCAAACGGAGAAGAGAGTGCCGGCAATAGCTGAAGCTGGAGAAAAGAATTTCATGGCTAATGCTGTTGCCAGCCCAGAGTTTTGTAAACCCACCTCGAAGGCGATAGTGCGACAGGTTGACTCTTCAAAGCCGAGTAGACGGCATGAATAATAGCCTGCGGTTAACCCAATTCCGTTGTGGAGGATGACGGCAAGGGCAACCACTGGGCCAATCTGGCTCAGATTATTGGCATTTAGGGCAACCACAATCGCTATTATCAATACGATAGCAACCATTGATATCAATGGCAGTAGGGAATGAATTTTATCAACGGCTTTGTGGGCAAAGGTGTTGATAACAAGGCCAATGCTAACAGGAAGCAACACAATTTTTACTAGACTAATCAGCATCGCTGAAACAGGGACGTCAACGGTTTGACCCAATAAAAGCTCAACAAGCACAGGGGTAACAATGACCCCTAGCAGGGTTGATATGGCCGTCATGGAAATTGACAGGGCGACATTTCCTTTGGCCAGAAAAGCCATAACGTTGGAAGAAGTACCACCAGCGACACTGCCAACTAACACCATACCGACTGTTAACTCAGTACTGAAGCCCAATAGAAAACTGATCAGCAAGGCGGTAACAGGCATGATTAAAAATTGGAGAATTACCCCGATGCCAACCGCTTTTTTGTGCTGAGCCACATTGATAAAATCTTTTGGTGATAAGCTAATGCCCATCGCCAGCATAATACAGGTCAGCAACGGCACAATTTGTGCCTTTAACCCAACAAACAGGTTGGGTGAGATATAAGCAAGTACCGCAAACAGTACAGCCCATGCGGGAAATAATTGGGTGATCCTTCCTATCATTATGGTTTCCTTTTCATTTAATCGAACAATTCTTCGGATAGATTATCAAATGTGTGACAAATATATTTCCATAAAGCCTATTGATAGAAAAGTGAGGAAAGGGAATAAAGAGAAAGATATTACTGAATATGTAAGCTTATAAGAAATATCTCAAATTGAATGTCTAATGTGGATGTAAACGTTTCAATTTAAATTTTTCGCAGAGAATAATACTGGTGGTATGGGGGTAAGGATTGGGGAACAGTGCCACGGATTAACGTGGCACTTTTGAAATGTGGAAGGGTTAAAGTTTTATGCCCATATTTTTATCAATAATTTTATCGAGCTGGCCATTTTCTTCGAGTCCAGCCAAAATCGTATTGATACGTGCTTTGAGCTCGATATCCTTGGGCATCATTGCCGCTATGGTTGATTCTGTGAACTGCTGATCAGGCATAGAGCGGCACAGCTCCTCATGATGCCTGGCACGGTAATCGGCTTCGACGGAGTCAGTGATCATCAGATCGACTGTGCCATCAAGAATGCGGTCGTATACATATTTGTTAGTTGGCTCAACATGCAGTTTGGCCTTTGTTAAGTGAGCACGGGCAAATTGCGCATTCGTGCCGCCCTCGTTAATGACAACTGTCGTCGATGGTTGGTCAATTTTCTCCAGTGTATTGTACTGATCGACGTGCTCGCATAATGTGATAGGGCTTTTCCCGTAACTGTAATAGCTCGAAGAAAAATCAGCATACTCCTGGCGAGCTGCATTAACCGAAATCCCGCTCATGCCAAGGTCGTATTTACCAGCCTTGAAGTCTTCCATCAGGGTTGGCCAACTGGTCGGTACCAAGGTTAATTTTACGCCCAGCTCATCAGCAATGATCGCGGCGAGTTCATGTTCGATTCCGACATAGCTCCCATCACTGAGTTTTTCGGAAAACGGCATGTAGTCGCCGGTCACACCAATGCGGATTTCATTGTTTTGCGTGATTTTATCTAGCGCTTCACCGGCTAATGAAGGCATGGAAACTAGGGTTGCAGCCCCAAGCAAAGTGGCAGTTAAAAATGTTGGCTTCATGTTCACTATCTTATGTTGTGTTTGGTCTGGTCTTTCTTCGTACACTGCTGAAAAAAGGTGTAGCGGGGCTGTGATGGGCCTCTGTCTGCTTTCCAAACCAACATAATTGAACTGGAAAATAAGCGCAAGAGAAAATGTCAATGGCGATGGTGTTTTTGGGTGTTTTGTTTGGTGTAACTATTTCGTTACAGTGTGTTCGGGGAGGGTAGAGATGCGAAGTCGTTGCATTTACGCTTTACGCCAGATGATTACCCATAACAACTTAATCTACCTATCGAATTATCTATAGTGTTGTGTCATTCTAGTGCAACTTATCAATACCTTTGCTGCATGAAATATGACAAAAAAACTGCTTCTACCCATATTTGCTCTTCTTTTATCGACAACTACCTCAGCGACACCGAATAATTTTAGCCATGCCAAAGTGTTAGCGAAGGAGAATGTTTATTTCGACCGTACTGGCAACGGTACGTTTTATTGTGGCTGTAGCTATACCTTCATGGGAAAAAGTGGCGGGCGCGTTGACCTCGATAGCTGCGGTTATGAGGTGCGAAAAAACCAAAACCGAGCCCAACGGATCGAGTGGGAGCACATCGTTCCCGCCTCAAACTTTGGCCGCGCGAGGCAATGCTGGCAGGAAGGTGGCCGTAAAAATTGCGTGAAGAATGATCCTGTTTTTGCTGCTATGGAAGCAGACATGCACAACCTGACACCTTCTATAGGGGAAGTTAATGGTGATCGTTCGAACTTTAACTTCAGCCAGTTCAGTGCTCCGGCCAGTCAATATGGACAGTGTGAGTTTAAAGTTGATTTCAAAAGCCGCTTGGCTGAGCCGAGGGACGAAATCAAAGGCCAGATAGCACGAACCTATTTCTATATGTTTGACCGCTACAACCTAAATATGTCGGACCAGCAACAACGACTGCTGGTTGCGTGGGATAGACAGTTCCCTGTCACTCAATGGGAGCTTGAGCGTAACCGACGTATCGCAGAGCAAATGGGCAATGATAATCCGTTTGTGACAGGGAAGAAGGTGTGGAATATCGGCCATAAGAATAGCGGAGATGGGCTGAAAACATCGTTAACCGGAAGCAAAGAAGCGGATGTTGAACCGCTAGAGCTGATCCGAGGGAACAAGAACAGCAAGGTATATCACCTGCCTGTGGGGTGCCCGAGCTACGATCGGGTGAGCCCAAAGAATGTTGTTGATTTCAAGTCAGAACAAGAGGCCTTATCGGCAGGATATCGCAAGGCCGGCAATTGTTCATAAGTAATATGTAAACATGGCTGGGTTAGCAAACCCAGCCAATAATCATTTTTGTTATGGCACATCCGTACTATGAAAGCATTGTTTGAACGTATTTTGTTCTTCAAAATAGAGAAATGAGATTCCAGCAATTGAGTGTCTCACTTACTTTTCAGACATAAATGCTGAAATCCCAGATTGTTTCTAAATGTAATTTCTTATGCGGTCTCATTTCTAGCTATTTGTATTGGTAAAAATATGTAGCGGAATGGTTTGGCATAAAAGGAGCAAATCTGAGCTTTTCGACAAGAAAATCTAATGGTAATTTTCACTTAATTCAGAAAAATTGATGTATTAAGGAAAGCCATGGAAAGCTTAGTGGTATTGTTAGCTGCGATCTTATGGACTGCCGGGCGGTACTGCGTTAACACAGCTGCGGAATGGCAAGCCAAGGCTTGGTATATCAAAGGCTTGGCTGTAACTTTTGCGCTTTTTCCGGCACTGCTTTTTTTCCATTGGGAGCGGCTCGTCACCTCTGCGGCATATCTGTCCAAAAAACAGATCATAGCCTGCGAAATATCAATGCACCTGTTTCTTATTGTTATGGCCATTCAGAGCCTTATGGGAATCGTGTTTATTGTCAGTTCCTACCAGGCTAAGAAAAGTCAAAACGATTAGTACATTTTAGCGGTGATCTAAGCCGCTTATTCTTTCTCCGGTACTCTTGTTGCTGGAAGGCTGATCAACCCTGTACCGGCATCTCGGATCAGGTTTACGGGTGATAGGAGTACGCCTTTTACTGCGCCTTGTGTCGCTTGTTGAGTCAGCTGTTCACTTTTTTCTACTATCTCATCGGTTTTCGCTAGCATAATCGGTACATCATTTCGCAATTGCTCTGATTCAGCAATGATCGCGGGGATGGTGGTTTTCCTATACCCCTTGCTTTCAATGATGACGGCCGGAATGACATTGGTTCGATATTGTTTTAGTTCATCTAAGGCGACAGGCAGCGTGGTGCTGTTTACCGTCTCGACTGTTTGCACCAGTAATGGAATGGTTTCACTGCGGATGACTTTGACTTCATCTAAAAGCATTGGAATTTTATTGTCTACTGAGGCAACCGTTTTATTTACCCCATCGATAGTGGCCTTGATATCATCAGCAAGATCCAATGCCTGTGGTGATAATTCTTCAAAGGTTTTTGCCAGTAATAACCATTGTTCAATTTCAAGTTTGTCTGCAGTCGTGTTGATTTCAGCCATCATTTGCGGATAGGTATCAACGACCTTATTAATCGTATTGGTAAAAGAATAGATAGTATACCCCAAATAAAAAATTGAAGTAGCAAGAACAAGCTGTATCGCGGTGCCCAATCGGTTTTGCATAATTATGTCCATGTTGTCTGACTCAAATTAACAAATTATAAGCTTTTACATGTAGATTAGCATGAAAACAATGTGTTACGACACATTGACGCTTTACGCCCGTTAATTGACACTTCGTGATCTTTATACAGAAAAATATATTTAAATTGCATGTGAGTTTTTGCTTTTGTTTGATTAGAGTTATTACACTATATGAAGGGTAATACATGTATAAAGCACGATTTTGATGGTTACTGAAGGGGCCATGCAATATCTAGTGCACAAGCATTAATTTATCCGCCAACTTGCATATTTAGAGGCCTAATTGCACGTATTAGGTTGCATTTTATTACAGAAACAAACCATCACCCCTTAACAATAATTAACAAAAGTAGGTAAAAATGAAAAATTCCATTTTATTGCTCTCTATACTGCTGCCGATGGCTTCTTACGCGTTGGAAAGTGAACTGCTGACGCCGGAGTCAATTACCGCTGAGGACGTCAAAAGTGTCCAGTCATCTGAAACATACACATATGTCAGGTGCTGGTATCGTACAGGTGCTAGTCATGATGACTCGGCTACGGAGTGGGAGTGGGCATTGAATGACGACGGCAGTTATTTCACGATTCCAGGTTATTGGTACTCATCTGTTTCCTTTAAGAACATGTTTTATACCAGCGAGTCCCAGGACAATATCAAGCAGCGTTGCGATGAGACACTGGGCGTTACGCATGAGGTAGCCGACATTACATATTTTGCAGCTGATAATCGTCTCTCTTACAACCATTCAATTTGGACCAATGACAAAGAATCCCAGCCTGCAGCTATCAATAAAATGGTGGTATTTGGTGACAGCCTGTCGGATACCGGCAATATGTTTAACGGCTCCCAGTGGGTTTTTCCAAACCGGGACTCGTGGTTCTTAGGCCATTTTTCCAATGGCTTTGTCTGGACCGAATACCTTGCTCAAAACAAGAACATTCCACTGTATAATTGGGCTGTGGGTGGCGCGGCAGGTACAAACCAGTACATTGCACTTACCGGTGTTTATGATCAGGTAACCTCATATCTGACTTATATGAAAATGGCGAAAAACTACCAGCCAGAAAACACCTTGTTTACGCTGGAATTCGGCTTGAATGATTTTATGAACTACGACCGCGAAGTGCCAGAAGTCAAAGCCGATTATAGCGCAGCGATGATACGCCTGACGGATGCTGGGGCGCAAAATATCTTGTTGTTGACGCTACCTGATGCAACCAAAGCACCTCAGTTTAAGTATTCAACACAGGAACAAGTGCTGTTGGTGAGACAAAAGATTGAAGAGTTTAACCAATATATTCGCGAACAGGCCGAGTACTACCAAAGCAAAGGCATCAACGTGGCATTGTTTGACGCGTACAGCCTGTTCGAAGCGATCACCAGTAACCCGCAGCAACATGGCTTCCATAATGCGTCAGAGCCTTGTTTGAATATCAACCGTAGCTCAGCCTTGGATTACCTCTACAGTCACAGTTTGACAAACGAATGTGCTTATTACGGTTCTGATTCGTATGTATTTTGGGGGGTGACACATCCGACGACAGCCACGCATAAATACATTGCCGATCGTATCCTTGAGACGGTGATTAACCAGTTTACCTTCTAAGGGCTCACTTTAACTTTTTTAGATCAGCCTCGGAATAGTGAAGGGCAGTGCTGATAGCAAATATAAAGGAAAAATTGGCAATGTTAAGAGACGAACATTGCCAATTTTATTATCGAACTACAGATAACGTATTCTGATGCTTGCACCAAGTATGAGTTAGGTACAGAGGAACACTCCCGTGGGATTTGATTAAGTTACTTTAGCTTACATTTATCAGGTAAGACTTTTTTGTCCTTTGCTTTCCTATTCTTTAATATTCGCGGCGTTTATTTTTTAGCTGTAGAGTGCAGTATGAATCGCCAAATTCTTTGTCAAACGTTCCAGTTTGCCGCAACCGCTTTGTTACTTGTTGGTTGTGGCAGCGATAGCGATTCGACAACCATTGACTGTTTTAATCCCGATGTATGGCGTGACGGTGAGCATCTATCAGAGTGGCATTATGCAGGTAATGGACGCCTGGCAGAAAACCAAACTCAGGCCCTCCGCTTTGAGGCGGGGCAATACTATGTGGGTTACAGTGATCTGATCAAGGTTTCGATGATAACTGGCAACGGTGAACCTGCTCTTTATGCCGAATATACATTGCTTGATACGGAAGATAGGCGTGCTGAATTTGTTGGCTATGAAGAGTATATGAGTGGTGAAGTTCAATATTCTGGAGAGTACTCGCCACCAGCTTATTACTTACTTCACGGTGTTGCTGTCGGTGAGCAGGAGGAGCGGGTGAGCTTTCTTGTTGACAGGCGCCATGGTGACGGTGGACGTGAGCAGCATACCGAAGTTAGGCAGGTATTTTCTAATCAAGGCATAGTGACTTTAGAACTACCCGGTGGTGAAGAGCTGCAGGCTTGCCATTTCCGTTTAGACGAGCAGCGTATACACCTCTTAGATGCCGGAGAGAATGAAAGTGGAGTTGGCTATACCGAACTGTGGGTCGATACTGCGACAGGTCTGACAGTTAAGCGCGTCCGAGAGTTTGACTACCAAGGCCCGCGGGGCGCGCTGCAGACTGAGGAACTGCTAATTTCTTATCATATCGATGGGGTGAAAGTGTTCTAATTAATATCTAACATAATGCACAACCCTACTCATTGATTTACCGTTAACTCAAGCTCAACAGTGAAGCCTCTGTCTATAGGCCATGGTTAGCGGGAAAACTGCGCATTATCACGCCTCGCAGTTGGAACCGTCGAAGACAAACGAAGAAACTATATTTCCATTCGAACCATAATATGAAAATCTAACTTCAATATTGTTCAGAAATAAATTGCGGACAAACTCATCGTTGCACGATGCCTTTGCTATTACTGCGGTCATATGATGATCAAACGAATCAACATCAACTTCTTCAGCTTCTAGGTTTACCAATGTATAGCGATACTCATACACATTATCCAACATCCAGCTTGAGTCCAATCTTGTTTCACTATCAATCATCACTGGCAGTTTTTTATTGTTAACTTCTGAAAGCTTTCTTAGGGATTCTTTATACTCAATCAACCTATCTTCAGAGAATGGTAATTTATTTTGATTTATTGCGGCTGCGGATACTTCTGATGGCAATAGCAATGAAAAATAGACAGCACCCGGCTGGAAAACGAAAAGAAATAATATCGCAAAAGTTACGGAATAGTGCTTTATGGATTTTTCCTCAACAAATGTGTTCTTTACACGTTTAGACATAAGCATGTAGGGCACCCAAATCACAATAGTGATCAAGCTTAAAAATATTCCTTTCGTTAGCTCATCCGGTAAAATTATAGGTGACATTATCGATTTAACAGCATACGCATCGACAGACTGCATAATCGGAGTAAAAAATGCCATGAAGATGTATATCTTAGGGAAGTGTTTACTTTTGCTAAAAAACAAATAAACCATATAGATACAGACAGTGAGAGAAAACAAGTTGACGAAAATCTCACAGTATATAAGCTCCCGGTACCATTCAATGTAACCTGGAGAGGCTTCTGCAGCTAAATACCCAACGTTACCTTCCTTTATCAAGGAGGAGAACTTAAATAGTTCACCTAGTAGTCTTATAGGGGAAACAAGTACGCCAAGTGCTATAACAGCAAGCCAGCCTGACAATCCCTTTACTTCACTTTTTGTCATAACATAATCCATGTTTTATATGTGTTCGTGTGCATATTATCACAATCTCGCCTTTAGTGCGGGATGTTTTATAATTAATTGATATAAAACAATTTAACGATTACGCAGCAAATACCAAATAGAATTTACCCGAAAAGAATTTATAGATTGGGCCACGCAAAAAAGTGTTTATTATCTCAATAATAAATAGTGTCTTGATTACAACAGTTTGAGGGGGAAATCAATATGCTATCGGATGGTAAGGAAGTTGGTAACATAGGAGCAATTATCTTGGTTTTTAAATCTTGAATATGTACAGACCAGTGTATGCGTTATGGAATGGAAGTATGCATGAGCCATATATGGGGTCTGTACGTATTGTTCTGTAAGATGGCTGAGGCAGTAACGCCTCGCCCTCTTTAATGACTACTCTACTAGTGAATTTGAACGAATTTTCCCGGTTAAGGTTCCGGATTCACAAGTAATAGTAAAGTCTACAGCAAGTTTCTGGTATTCGATGGGATTACCAGTTTCGCTATTAGCTCCTTCATGTACCATCTCATTTTCCAGAACATCCAATTGTATGCTCGACTCCATACAGTTGGATGTTAGTGATGAACCATCAATCGAGAAGGAAAAATCACCGGTAGTGTTTGGGCCATAATAATCCTTATACACGTAACCGTTGGTCATGTTATCAACGTTTAAGCTATACGACTCTGACAGGTTGTAGCCATTGTCATAAACATTAGCGATGTATGCATCGGAGCTTGTAATGTTACCGGCAGATTCAATCACTTTTATATAGCTTTCATTAGGATCACGCCAGAGGTGGTCAGTTTCATAAGAGATATATGAGTTGCCTTTCAGCGGATCTTCGACCATAAGCGAGACTACATGAATGAATTCTCTACCAAAGGGATCTGTTATTTCAGCTTTGAACTTGTAGATCTCGCCCGGTGTCATTTCTGATGGATCGATTGTCGCTTCTGTTGCGTTGTTCTGGTTCACTTCAATCTGATCGTCTTTTACTATCTGTGTCCAGCTAACAGTGAAATTTTTACTCTCATCAGTAACCTTTACAGGTTTAAGAGTGAATGGTGCAAGATCCCTTATCACCTGATCCTGGTTCACTGAAATTTCATAGACTTCTTCTGTGTTGAAATCAACGCTGGCGTAATCGACACCATCACCGTTTAATAGCCTAAGGGTAAAATTAGCATCGACTGGCAGATCTTTTAGCACCCGAACTGTAACCCATGGGCCATCTGCGGTTACGCTATAATCGTCTGGCGATATTGTGGAATAGTCGTAACGATTATAAAACTCACTGTTAGTTAACTGATCGGGAGTAGGGGCCGGGATTATCAGCAACGTTTGCTCAGGTTTTAACGGATTGTCAGCTGTTTTTACCACCTCTGGTGACTGGTTGCTGTAAAGCTTCGGTTCATCAGAGACATAATAAGAATTAAACTCTCCTGGAGCTGAGGCACGTCTTGACGGAAACGCAATAATCGCGCCGGAAGTCATATCAGACCAGCTTACTTCTACATAATCAGATGAGCCACTTTCTTCAATTTTAGCCCAATCATCGGTGCTGCCAGGACTAACTGAAGCGTAACTACCATTAGCCCCATGAATTTCGTACTTACCTCGAGTTGGGTAACGAAGGATATTTCCCTGCAAAGCCTCTGATGTACGTAGAGCCAGAGAGCCTTTAAAAATATGGGGTGCGGTGATATCTGCGTAAGCCGTTGCGGAATATGTTCCTAACATATAGTCAAGAACCTTAACCACTTCACTATTGGAAAAATAGAGCGGTATTTCATTTACGTAAATAGCTTCGTTACCCCCCAAAGCCATTGTTAGTTTTACCTGGTGGCTTGATTCAAGCTCCTGAGTAACAGAAGCGTTATATTTAATCGTATATTGCTGACCATACTGATCGTAATTGAGCACACCTGTATCAAGCTCACCTTTAAACTCTAGGTATTGGCCTTGTTTGCTCAAACTGTCAAATGTAGCAGTGACGGAGCCAGTAATTTTCTCTTTGCCGGTTATATCACATTCGTTCAGTTCAATGGTTAATACCGAGTCGATAAGACTTGCAGAAAAGCTACCTATTTCCGAGGAGCTAGTGTTACAGTCATCCGATATCTTACCTTCTTTAGCTGATAACTGATGCAACACACTAATGATAAAGTTGCTCATTGCCACTGGCTGTTCCAACGTTTCAAGGCTGATAGCGGCAACCTCAGCACTTTCTTTACTTAAGGTTGCCCCCTCCTTAGAGCCAACGCCACCGCCGCCTCCACAGCCATTGATCAGCCCAACCAGTACCGCCATTGTCAGCAATTTATTCTTCATTATTAATAGTCTCACTTAATACACTGTTATTTATGACTCTTATTTGTCAGATAATTCGCATCTATCCCTTTCAATCGGATGTTAACGAAACAAGCCAGTTCGCACTTGATTTCTATCGGTGTTCAAAACACCGAGCAAGATATCGCAACTAGTCATATACAGAATGTGATAGAGCTAAAACTCTAAAAAATAGAGGGTAGAAGTGGCTTTGGATTGGGGCAAAAACTGTGTGACGAACGTAACACGGAAAGGCTTATACATTTCTTATCATAGTGCACAGAGAAAAATGTAGTTGCTGTGACCTGCCCCCAATAACTAATCCAGCACCTCTTTAGTAATGTCAGTTACATTGCTGTTGTTTAGCCCTGAACGTGTTAGTACTGCAAATTCAGAGGGGGTTAGGTATCCGATTGATGAGTGGGGGCGATTTTCATTGTAGTCAATGCGCCAGTCACCGATCAGTTTACGAGCATGGCTTAAGTCTCTGAACAGGTGCTCGTTTAAACATTCGTCCCTGAACTTGCCGTTAAAACTTTCGATATAAGCATTTTGGGTTGGCTTACCTGCTTGTATCAGCTTTAGAATAACACCATGATCGTAAGCCCATTGGTCGAGAGCTTTACCCGTAAACTCCGGCCCCTGATCTGTTCGAACGGCCTCAGGATAACCACGGAAAGCTGCAATAGCCTCAAGTATGGCGACTACCTCATCCCCAGAAATTCCTGATGCAACAGTAATATCTAGGCACTCCTTCGTGAAGTCGTCAACGATAGTGAGGCACTTTATCCTACGACCAGAACTGAGTGCATCCATGACGAAGTCCATTGACCAGGTATGGTTGGGCAGTGAGGGAAGTAAAAGTGGCTCCCGCCCGACACATAATGATTTCCTTCGCTTCCGTTTACGAACGGCCAATCCAGCTTCTCGGTATAACCGATAAACACGCTTATGGTTAACCTCTGTCCCTTCCCGCCGAAGAAGACGATGAATACGGCGATATCCAAACCGTTTTCTCTCGAGTGCCAGTTCTTGTATGCGAGCCAATAGCTCCACATCACTCTCTTTAGGTTGAGGTTGGTATCTCATCGATGCGCGATTTATACCGACGAGCAGACAGGCTTTGCGTTCCGAAATCGTGGTGACTTCCTGCATTACATGCACAGCCTTGCGCTTGTCTCCGACGGTCAATACTTTTGGTTAAGAGCCGCTTTCAAAGCATCAACATCAAGCATGGATTCCGCCAATAGCTTCTTAAGCTTGGCATTTTCATCTTCCAATGCCTTTAAGCGACGAGCATCGGAAACATCCATGCCCGCGTACTTTTTACGCCAGAGGTAGAATGTGGCATCAGAAATATTGTGCTTGCGGCATAATTCTTTGACGGGCAAACCCGCCTCCGCTTCCTTGAGAATGGCAATGATCTGCTGTTCGTTGAATCGCTTCTTCATATTCACCTTCCTTCTTATAAGATGAACATTACTAAGTTATGGCTGGATTAGAAAGCGGGGAGCAGGTCAGAGTCGGTAATGCTTGAAAACTCCCAGAAGTAATCAAAACCATCCAAATATCTTCAGCTACTGATAGTGCATCACAACGCAACGTAAAAGTCCCTCAATTTGCTTCATTAATGTGTCTAGAACAGACCAAGCTCTGTTTAATGCAATAGCTAATATTTGAGGAAGTGAAAAAAATTTTTTTAACCCCCTTGAACTTGATTTCATCGCCCCTATTTTTCTGATAGAGAGCACAAGGTAGCGCTCTCAGTATCACTTATATGTCTTTTATTTTTTGTAACTATAGGAGGCTAACCTCATGAATATTCGTCCTTTAAATGACAGGCTGATTGTCGAAAGACTGGAAGCAGAAAGCAAGTCTGAAGGAGGAATTGTACTTACATCCCAATCCGTCAAGAAATCCAACCGGGGGAAAGTTGTTGCCGTCGGCTTGGGCCAGCGACTGGAGAATGGTGAACGAGCAGCTATGGATATAAAAGTGAACGACACCGTCATTTTCAATGACGGTTATGGCGTTAAATCTGAGAAAATCGATGGTTCGGAGTACTTAATCCTCTCTGAATCTGATGTGTTAGCAATCGTTGAGTAATTGATTTTTATTTATTTTTTGGGGAGATAATCATGACTGCAAAAGATGTTTTATTTGCTGATGAATCGCGTCAAAAGATGCTTAAAGGTGTGAATTTACTGGCCGATGCGGTTAAGGTCACTCTGGGCCCTAAAGGGCGGAATGTGGTCTTGGACAAATCTTTTGGTGCCCCTGCTATCACCAAAGATGGTGTATCCGTGGCAAAAGAGATCGAGCTAGAAGATAAGTTCGAAAACATGGGTGCACAAATGGTAAAACAGGTTGCATCAAAGGCCAACGATGAGGCTGGTGACGGTACCACAACGGCAACCGTATTGGCTCAATCATTAATTAACGAAGGATTGAAAGCGGTCGCCGCGGGAATGAATCCAATGGATCTCAAACGTGGTATTGATAGAGCCACGGAGGCCGCGGTAGAGAAGTTACGAGAGATATCTCAGCCATGCAGCGACAAAGGATCCATCACTCAGGTAGGTAGCATTTCTGCTAACAGTGATAGAGATATCGGTGAAATCATTGCTGAAGCAATGGATAAAGTCGGTCGCAATGGTGTTATTACGGTAGAAGAAGGTCAAGGCCTTATCAACGAACTTGCTGTTGTCGAGGGTATGCAATTCGACCGAGGTTATCTGTCCCCTTATTTTATTACTAACCAGGAGGCTGGCACGGTAGAGCTAGATAACCCCTATATTCTTCTAGTAGACAAAAAAGTCAGTAATATCAGAGAACTACTCCCAGTACTTGAAAGTGTTGCGCAGCAATCTCGTTCACTACTTATCATTGCCGAAGATATCGAAGGAGAAGCGCTCGCCACACTGGTAGTGAATAATATGCGTGGAATTGTTCGAGCGTCGGCAGTGAAAGCGCCCGGCTTTGGTGATAACCGAAAAGCAATGATGGAAGACATCGCGGTACTGACAGATGGGACGCTCATTTCTGAAGACCTTGGTCTTGAACTTGAAAAAGTTACATTGGAGCAGCTGGGTAGTGCGAAGAAAGTCACGATTACTAAGGACGCAACCACCATCGTGGGCGGTGTTGCAAAAGAAGACGTAATAAAAGATCGTGTTGTATCTATAGAGAAGCATATTGAAACCACAACATCTCAATACGACAAAGAGAAACTTCAACAGCGTATTGCCAAACTTGCTGGCGGCGTGGCCGTGATAAAAATCGGTGCAGCGACAGAAGTTGAGATGAAAGAGAAGAAAGATCGTGTTGATGATGCTCTGCACGCAACCCGTGCTGCCGTAGAAGAAGGTATCGTCGCAGGCGGTGGTGTTGCTCTGGCTAAGATCGGCTATGAATTAGGAGACCTTAAAGGTGACAATGACGACCAAAATGTGGGTATCCGTGTTGCCTTACGGGCTATGGAAGAGCCACTTAGACAAATTGTGACCAATGCTGGCGGTGAGGCCTCTGTGGTAGCAAATGCCGTAAGAACTGGCGATGCCTACTATGGCTTTAATGCTGCAACGGGTGAGTACGGGAATATGATTGATATGGGTATTCTCGACCCAACCAAAGTGACCCGCTCGGCGCTTCAGTTTGCTGCATCTATTGCTGGCTTAATGATAACGACTGAAGCAATGATTTCAGAGCACGTTAAAGAGAAGGAGTTCACCGACTAACTCTTATAAAGGCATAAGCGGGTAATTGATTACCCGCTTATATCAACCTAGTATTTAGCCATAGAGTTTTAGAATGAATATATAAAAATGGAATATTTCAATAATCATTTAATAAAAATATTTTATATTAATTCAGTTGATCTTTGTGTTCTTTAATACTATAAAAAGAGTGAAATGGTTGTCTGATTAGAAACCATTTTTTCACAAATTGTTTTTATTTTATGTTGCTTCTTATGGAGGATATATTATGAACTCAATTGACCTATCTCCACTATATCGCAATAGTATTGGTTTTGACCGTCTAGCATCATTAATTGACCATGCGTTAACCAGTGAAAATGCTGTGAACGGTTACCCCCCATACAATATCGAAGTTCTGAGTGATAACCGCTATGCCATTAGTCTGGCTGTAGCCGGATTTGTTCAGGAAGAGCTCGATATACAGGTAGAAAAGGGCGTGTTGACTGTGCGTGGACATAAAAACTCTGACGAAGAGCGGAAATATCTCTATCAGGGTATAGCTAATCGTACATTCGAACGTAAATTTAATTTAGCTGACTATGTTGAAGTTATCGATGCCGACCTTTTTAACGGTTTGTTGACCATTACTTTGGTAAAAGAAATTCCTGAAGCGATGAAACCTAAATCCATTTCCATTAACAACAATGGAAAAGTATTAGAACATAAAGCTGAAGAAAAGCGAACCAAAGAAGGTGAAGTTGCCTAATTAGCATGGAGGGTGCGAATAGCAGCACCCTCACTTTTACTGTTAATTAATATTAACCTGAATATGGGGGGATTTCATGAACATTGAAAAGCTAAAACCCTGGAATTGGTTTAAACATGAAGAGAGCTCAACTAATCAGATCCCAGTTTCAAAAAGTGAAGCTTCTTCTGATGTTAGCCAAGGAACTACCACTATCACATCACCTCAGCAAAGTGCTGTAGGTTCGTTGTTACAGCTACATCAGGAAATGGACCGTTTGTTTGATGATGTGTGGCACTCATTTGGAATGCCGGGCACATCGCGACTAACTCGCCCCAACTCACTGTTTGAACAGAGCTTGGTTGGTGGGCACTCATTAGATACCATTCGTGCAAAGCTGGATGTGTCGGGAAGTGAAAAAGAATATGAAATTTCCGTTGAATTACCTGGTCTTTCAGAAGGCGACATTCAGATAGAGCTGAATACCAATACGCTTGTGGTGAAAGGCCAAAAGCAGGAGGAAAAGGAAACCAAGGGTAAGCAATACTATCGCGTGGAGCGAAACGTGGGGACTTTTCAACGTACCTTATCCTTGCCTGATGATGCTGACAAAGAAGCTATATCCGCGAATATGAAAAATGGTTTATTGATTATTAAGATTCCGAGAAAAGCACTACCACAGGATGAGGTAAAACGCATTTCCATCTCATCATAAATACAACTGGAGGCGGCTAAGGCTGCCTCCTCTTAGAGTTTATTGTTACCAAGGTAAATGCCATTATGTTAATAAGACTGATTCATATCACTCTTTTTCTTTTATTATTTTTTTGCGGTTCGGTTCATGCCACTTTGCCCGATGTGATTACTGATGAAAAAAAAGTGTATGAAAATATATTGAGAGGAGATTATAACAGCGCTGTCATTTGCCCTGATATAGCACCGGCGTTACTTGACGGTATACAGCTAGAAAATACTATTAACGAAGCTGGCATCAGAGTTTTGGGTGTTGCTCCAAACTCAAAGGCTGCATTCAGTGGAATACGTCAAGGCGATATTATCTTCACAGTAAACAGGAAAAAGGTTAACGATATCCGTTCTCTTGAATCATTTATAACTGGCAAAGATAGCGTATCAATGAATGTGTTTAGAGGGGGAAGGCTACAATTTATAGTCCTTCAATAAAAACTGGAAGGGGGTAACATGGCTAAAAAAATAAGTAAGTCTTTAAATAATGTCTTGCTGATTTGTGAGACGAGTACAAATGTTGAAGGTTTCATTCGTCTATTCAATAGTTGTGACTTTTATGTTGATGTTCGACATGATAATTTGCAGGATGTAGATTTTGGTCAATATGGAGCAGTTGCGCATATTACAAATTCATCGGATTCCTTGACTGCTTTATTAGGGCATAGATTAGAATCAGTAAAAGATGAAGAATGGATTTTAATTTCCGGAGAAAATGATGATCTGCATTGTACGGTTCAGGTAACTGCACTAGCCTCTGAAGAGCTGAGACTTTACATAAGAACTTTATGGGCAAATTTTAATATCGCTTAATTTTACTTATTATAAATATGGCTATACCTTAAGTTCAAATAACTCTATATTTTTTTTAGCTCTAAACTACCTACTTTGGTCATGATTTATTACTATCTTATAAAAATAAGTGCAGTAAAGGTAAATAATGCAGAGAATAATGTGTTTTCCAAGAAACTAGGGGCTTGGAATAATAAAGTTAATTAAGAGCTTGCTAAATTAGAAATAACTGTAACTCAGTTTTGTCCAAATCAGAGTTACGTTGAAGGGCGTAACTCTAGCTTTTCAACTTTTTGAAACAGTGCATAAGCCCTAGTGACAGCGTAACATGGATTTTTCTCTCATTTTTATCATTTACCACCACCGAAGCCTAAATCCCCTGTTTTTGAAAAAGCCCGTTTGATATAACCATGAAGTCTTTAGACCGCTAGACCCTTAAGTTTATGATTAGGAACAAGTAAAATTCCCATTATGCTGCTCAGCTATCTAGAAGTCTTTCCGGCTTTCTTTGGGCATTTCCGGTTTATTACCTTCTTTCCCAAAATCTTCTATCCCCATCTGGGTATTTAGCTTTAGCGTTATATACTTTAGTATATAACGGTGTTTTTGCTCTTAGGATCACCAAGATGAAGTGCTGGAAGGGGACTGTAGCTGCTATCGTTATGTCAGCTATGCCTGTTATGCCGTTTTCAACTATTGCCGCCGAGAAGGTTACCGTGTTTGCCGCCTCGTCGCTGACCAATGCGATGAACGATGTCGTATCAGCCTATGAGCAAACAACGGGTGAAAAACCAGTGGTTTCTTACGCATCGTCCTCGGCGTTGGCTCGTCAGATTGCACAAGGCGCACCAGCCGATATCTATGTCTCGGCCAATGAGAAGTGGATGGACTACTTGTCAGAGCAAGGTGCGATAGAAGACTCGACCAGAAAACCGCTATTGCACAATAGCTTGGTGTTAGTTGCCCCCAACGATTACCCTCAGCAGCAGGTTACGTTGAGTGCTTCGCTCGATCTTACAAAAGCCTTAGATGGTACCCGTCTGGCAGTAGGTGATCCGA
Source organism: Photobacterium gaetbulicola Gung47 (assembly GCA_000940995.1). Taxonomy (NCBI): domain Bacteria; kingdom Pseudomonadati; phylum Pseudomonadota; class Gammaproteobacteria; order Vibrionales; family Vibrionaceae; genus Photobacterium; species Photobacterium gaetbulicola. The sequence goes on along the minus strand of CP005973.1, from coordinate 1,197,074 downwards.
ACCATGTACCTGCAGGGATCTATACCAAAGAAGCCTTGCAGAATATTGGATTATGGCAGCAAGCTCAGCGCCTGCTGGCTAGGGCCAATAATGTCAGAGGTGCATTGTTGCTGGTAGAAAGGCAAGAAGCCTTACTGGGTGTGGTATACAAAACAGATGCACTGGTTTCCAACCGAGTGAAAATTGTCAGCGAATTCCCTGCTGATAGTCATACAGCTATCCGTTATCCGGTTGCTATGGTGAAAGGGCGTCAAAATAAGAGTACACAAGGCTTTTATGATTTTCTCAATTCAGAAGAGGCGGCGGCAATTTTCACCGAATACGGATTCGGGGACGTTAAGTGATGCTGACAGAGTATGAAGTGCAAGCGTTATTGCTGAGCTTGAAAATCGCCAGCGTTGCTGTTGTTGTAAGTTTGCCTTTTGGTGTTGTTTGCGCTTGGTTGCTCGCCCGCTGCCAATTTGTGGGAAAGTCATTGCTCGATGGCCTAGTGCACTTACCTTTGGTACTTCCTCCGGTGGTTATTGGCTATTTGCTACTGGTGGTTATGGGACGTCAGGGTATTATTGGAAAAGTGCTTTATGAGTGGTTCGGCCTAACATTTAGCTTCAGCTGGCGCGGGGCCGTACTCGCTGTTGCGGTGGTCTCTTTCCCATTGATGGTTCGCTCTATCCGGTTGGCACTCGAAGGCGTTGATCACAAACTGGAGCAGGCGGCGCGAACTTTGGGCGCCAGTCCGCTAAAAGTGTTTTTCACGATTACACTGCCGCTTACTTTACCAGGGATACTGACAGGGGCCATTTTGGCCTTTGCCCGTGCCTTGGGCGAATTTGGCGCGACCATTACCTTTGTGTCCAATATTCCGGGGGAGACCCAAACCATCCCGCTGGCGATGTATTCCTTTATCGAAACCCCGGGGGCCGAGGAGCAAGCAGCTAGGCTCTGTGTGATCGCGATTGTTATTGCGCTAGCATCAATACTGGCGTCGGAATGGCTGTCGCGTGTGGCTAGGCACCGTTTGGAGGCCAGATGATCGTTATTGATGTGAAGCAAAAGCTGGGTGAGCTGGATATGGATATCAAGCTTGAGTTACCCATGCAGGGGATCACGGCTATCTTCGGTCGCTCGGGAGCAGGCAAAACCTCCTTGATCAACGTGCTTAGCGGCTTGTCGAAGCCCGATTCCGGTTCGATTTCACTCGGTCAGCACGTCCTGTATAGCCAGCAAGCAGGCATTAACCTGCCGCCCGAGAAGCGCCGGATCGGTTACGTATTCCAAGATGCCAGACTGTTCCCACACTATACCGTTGAGGGGAATTTGCTTTACGGCTGCAAAAGTGAAAAGTCCGATCAGTTTCATTCCGTTACACACCTGCTGGGTATCGAGCACTTATTAAAGCGCTATCCCGCCTCTTTGTCTGGTGGTGAGAAGCAGCGCGTGGCAATAGGCCGCGCGCTGCTGTCCAATCCATCACTGTTGCTGATGGATGAACCCTTGGCATCACTTGATCTACCCCGCAAGCAAGAGCTAATGCCTTATCTGGAGCGGCTGGCCAAAGAGGTTAAAATCCCGATTGTCTACGTCACCCATAGCTTGGACGAAATTCTTCGTCTGGCCGATCATATGGCGATGATTCATCATGGGAAGGTTGTGGTCTCTGGCCATATCAACAGTGTTTGGGGCTCTCCTGAAATGCGGCCTTGGCTACCGGCCAAAGAGCAGAGTTCGCTGTTGAGTGCTCGCATTAACCATCACCACCCGCACTATGGTCTTACCCAGGTAATGCTCAACCATGATGCTTATTTATGGGTTAACCGGTTGCAAAGTGTTAGGGGAGAGTGGGTTAGGGTTCGTGTTCATTCGAATGATGTGTCGCTGACCAAGGCTAAACCTGAGCAAACCAGCATTCGGAATATTCTCGCAGCAAAGATAGATAAAATTCATCCGGTTGATGAACAAGAGCGTGTTGAGGTGCGCCTGCGGGTCGGGGAGGCACAATTGTGGGCCAATATCACCAAGTGGGCCGCAGATGAGCTGCATTTGTCGGTTGGAGACAAAGTTTTTGCCCAAATTAAAGGGGTGAGTGTCACGCAGGAAGACTTGGCGTCCATGTAGCCACCTTCATGTTGGCGTGTATTTGAAAAGTACCGATTAATATTGGTACTTTTTTATTTGTGAGTCGGACAATATAAAAATTGATTAAGTGCTAATGTATATATATATGCTTTTTTTATTATTGTTTTTATGTCTTTGATTTTTATTTTACCTTGTTATTTCTGTTTTTCATCCTCATTTTGAATGGAATGCTGGACAGTTTGGTTTGTTTAGTCTTGCATTGGCCAACATGGTATCACCATTCATTTAAGTTATTTTAATTCAAAATCTTACTCTTGATTTTATCAATGAAGACACGACGGCTGATTGTTAATTGTTTGTCAGGTTGGTGAGAATATCACCGTTGCATATTGAATGGTTAAGGAAGGATTAAGTATAGTGTGTTTCGTAAAAAGTGAGTAGCAAAATTATTTATTGTGTTTTATTAGGCTAAATAAATACTATCCTTATATTGTTATTATTGTGCCTAATAAAACATATCAAATGCAAACAAGGTATGTTATGAAAGTTTTACCCTTATTCGTTTTGTCATCATTGTTATTAGTGGGATGTGGTTCTGGTGGTTCGAGCTCTTCTGCATCTTCTGATAGTGATAACCCTGGTACCCCGTCTCATTTGCCTGAAAGTGGTGGTGATGACTCCGGCACAAGTCCTGGTGACGATAACAATGCCGGTAGTGGCGGCGATGATAACACCGGCGGTGGTGACGAGGGTAATACAGACCCAAGCCCGGGTGATACGTTTGCCGAGCAGATGCTTTATGCGGTTAACCAAGCGCGCTCACAATCACAAGTGTGCGGCTCTACAACTATGCCTGCCGTTCCAGCCCTAGAATGGGATTATGACTTGGAGTCGGCGGCGATACGCCATTCCAGCGATATGGCGAATAATGGCTTTATGAGCCATACAGGTTCAGATGGAAGCTCTCCTGAAGACCGAATCAATGCGACAGGCTATTCGTGGAGCACTTGGGCAGAGAATGTAGCGGCTGGCCAGAAAGGTATTGATGCTGTTATGGCAGCCTGGATGAAGAGTGAAGGCCACTGTAAAAACATCATGAACGGCAATGTCACTGAGATGGGCGCAGCATTTGTTGAAAACCCAGATACTCAATACGGGATTTACTGGACGCAGGTGTTTGCCAAGCCGCGTTAATTAGCACTATCATGAAAAGCCGCCAACAATTGGCGGCTTTATTTGATTTAATTTGGCATGATTACCGCAACTTTTCCATCACTAAAATAATGATTGGATTTGGAAAAAGCGATAGGCTCTGCTAAGTTTCTTAATTCGGTACGCCAAGCTAATACTTCAGCATTTTTCATTAGCGTGTCCCGCTCTTGATCGGTATCTGGGTCAATGCCGTGTAGAATGGTGATTAATCCCTTGTAATGAGCAAGTTTGAGTCTGTTATCATAACTAATTGAAGCAACCCAAATATCCTGGCCTGTCTGTTCTGATTTTCCAGCAAACCACCATCGGATATGCCGGCGGTTAATCAAGTCGCCTTTAATTTGATAGGCTAATAATTGTGGTTGTTGGTTCCAATATAAATCTGAAATTGGTGGCTGTTGTTTGGCTATTAATTCAAGGTACTGAGATAAATTCAGAGTATCACGAGAGAAGGTTTTGTTTTTCACCCAGCCTAGCTCTTCCATTAAGGTACTTGGGTGTTCGCCATATAAAACAATATTTATTGGTTGCGCTTTATATACCGGAGACAGCCCCGGATAAACGGTGTAGCTTAAATTATCTAGTGTGATTTTGTCATCCTGCAAGGCTGTAATATTACTGTTAGCTTGTGCCTTGGAGAGCCATTCAATTTGGTAGGCATCGCTATGAAAAAAGTGGTAGTAGTTTGCCGCGCCCAGTGCCGTAAGCCAGCAGAAAGTTATCAGCAACCATTTTCTCCAGCGATAAACACGGTAAAGTATTACCGTTGCTAGCAGAGAAATAAGGCCTGCTGTTAGCAGGACACTGTGTTCTTGAAAAAATAACCCTATGGCCTGCCAACTTGGTATTACGTCAACTCCTTTGCCGATAAAGAATCCAGCAAGCGTGAATTGGCCAACTCCCAGTATCAAACCGATGGATGAATATAAAGTGAACGTTGACCATCGCATGGCATAGCTGCCTGCGATAAAGGGCATTATCCAGGCGACAGGGCCAAGTAGACGTGAAGCTGTCACAATCCATGGCCCTTTTGTTTGCAGGATTAATCGTGCTTTGGCGATCGGACGTTTTGTTTTGTTGAATTTACTCACTAACCAGCGTCGCCCTCGAGCGCCAAAGCGGCGACCAATGAAAAAGCTAATTTGATCGCCAATGAAGCCCCCGGCGAGCACTGCTAGTACCCCGTAGATAGCCCCATGACTGAGTAGGTAACCAGCAGCGAGCAAGAAGGGTTCACCAGGAAAAAACAGATTGGGACCGATCAGGGCATCAAGCAAGCTGCCGCCAAAATACCACCACCAAGCAACGTCATGCATGACTTATTTAGCATCCTTGTAATGATCAAATTTATACTCCATTTCGCTGTTGCGCATTTCGCCCATGAAAAAGCGGCGGACATTGGCTCTAAGGTAGGTCAGGCCCATTTTGACCAAACCATCTTGCTCCAAGCGGCGAGGGTCAAACCAAAAGCTCACCGGGATCATTCTATAACGCCAGGTTTTAGCTGCTCGCTTGGCGTAGTCGCAGTCTTCACAAAGCACGATGCTTTGGTCAAAACCGCCAATCTCTTTGTGGGCACGTTTGGTTGAAAACATGCAGGCGCCGACGGCCGTGGGGAAGAAAAATGAGGTAGTGAATAGTCCGGCGTTAAATAGTGCATATCCAAGCCGATAACCAATCGATAAGTCTTTGGCCGTCATATAGGCCCCTGCAACTTCAAGTTTGCGGTTATCTAACTCGTAAAGTGCATTGGTCAGGAATGTAGGGCTCAAGCGCACGTCGGCATCAAGAAAAATTAGCCGTTCATGCTTGGCAAGTTGTGCGCCTGTATTACGACCAAGGCTGGTTCCGCGCTCGCGCATTTTGTGGACGGTCAAGCTGGGTAGGGCTTGTTCAAAACCTCTGGCGACCTCACAAGTGTTGTCATCACTGTTTGAATCAACAACGATAACTTCAAATTGCTGATGACTTTGTTTACTCAGATCCTCCAGTAGGCGACCAATACGTTTCTCTTCATTAAGGGTGATGATCACGATGCTTACAGTTGTCATAACTATCTCCAGTTGTTGGTACTGGAGATAGTTTGCAAGGCTTTGATTGAATTATTGCTGAGGGGTTAATTCATTTCGCATTCATATTCTTTGTCTGGCACTGCTTGGCGCTGGTAGTAAAGTTGTATTTTATCGATTAGCCAGTCAGGGTCGTCGGTAGGCAGGTCGTGGCCGGCCTCGGTGTGGAGCAGCAAGGGGATATTCCATGCCTTGGCTAAGGCTTTACTGCACGAAATATCCACCAGGGCATCTTGTTTGCTGCCAATGAGGAGAGTAATGGCTGTCGGTACAACAGCGTATTGATATCGGCTAGCAGCATAGAGTTGACGTAATGCATTAGAGGCTGAAATCGGGCAGGCTACTCGCCACTTGATCCAGTTATTGATAATACTTGGTGGAGATTGCCTGGTGGTCATGGCAAAAATGAGTGCTTCACGTTTTTGCTCGGAAATAAAGAAGTAGCGCACGATATTTTTGTATTGCTGCCATTTGAGCCTTTTATAAAATGGGGAGTAGTTGCCAAGGCTGGAGTTAATTAAAATTGCCGAATGGATCTCTTGCGGAAACTTATGCATCCATTCCAGGGCGATCATACCGCCAAGAGAAATTGCGATGATATCGACGCCATCTTCTGCGCTGAGAGTTTCAGCCAAGCGGTTGGTGTGTGATTGATAGGCAGATAGTTGGCATCTCAGATCATCAACCATCTCCGACACACTGGTAGCAGATTGTTCGCGGTAACGAGGCCCATTGCCAGCGATATCCAATGTGATGATTTCACGCTTGGGAAAAGTGGCCTTGAGCATAACGAGAAATTTACCCCAGTGACGGGTTTCACGAAGTAAGCCTCTTATGAGCAGAATAGGGCGATTGGGATCAGTAGTTATTCGATTCATGATAACTCGGGGCTGGTTTGTAAATTGGCAAGCTCAATATGATCAAGCTTTGGACAGCTGATAACCCGGCTGTTTATTGGGATGAGGGCTAAGGCTGGAGTCGGGTAGCTAACCTGCCTCTCTAGCCCTATGAGTTCGGGTAAACGTCGGTATATGTCTTCTTTACTCAATACACTTCACTCCTTTGCCTAGCTTCAAAAGTTACAAAGCGAAATCTCGCCCTCAATAGAGAATACTAGCGACTGGGTATTACTGACAAATGTCAGTATAGGAGCTGTATGGTGGAATAGGGGATCGCAGGGGGTGCAATTGCTACAATTTGGATGGAGAGCAAGCTTTTATTGTAGCAATTGCAGAGAGCATTAGTGGGATTGGCTGTATTTCTTCGCTGATTCCAGTTGGTACACTTCGATACTGTGTACCCACTTTGGACGGCTGATGAATCTAGCTATAGCGATACAAGGTAGCAAGAAGAAAAATAACGGTAATGCTTCATGTAAATAGGTATTGGCCAATACTTCTTCGTGAGTAATGAAGTTCAAAGCAGCCAAAATGCAGAAGATTAAGCCCAGAACAACCAGAATCGCAGAGATCACCAAGCCAATGCCCAATAAATCCCTTAGATATAGTTTAGAAGCATTCATATCCATTTCCTCATACAAATCTGGATAAAAATATACGCTTATTTTTGCTTCTCGTTGTGATGTCGATCACATATCTGGTTGGGCTAAAACATAGTTATTATTTTCTTGATTCAAGGCAAATTCTCAGCAAGTTGCTCGATTTTAGAACGCGTAGCGAATACCAAGTTGATAGTTGGTCATCGAATATTTATCGATTGTCGCATAGGAGAAATTAGCCTCAATCTTCATATTGTTCGAAACATTGAAGACATTACCTACGCGGTATTCATTATACTTTTCGTCAAGCTGCTCAAAGCGGAATGATGGCTCTATCATCCAATTGTCCAGCAGAAGGAGGCGTAGGCCGATGTCGGCACCCGCACCGGAATCACTGTATTTTTTATCCTTATTTCCGATGCTCTCTCCCTGTTTTAAATTGAGGTTGGCAATACCCACGGTCGAAAAGAGCGAAAGAGATGGCGAAAAGGGTTGGTAGAATCCAATACCTGCAATTTGGTGTGTGAGTGATACCTGGTTGCGCTTGGACAACTCGACTTTTCCTGCCACGTATAGTCGATGTGCGAAGTTCCAGCTTCCTTTCAGGTAGGCTCCTGCCATGCTGTCAGCAACAGTTGTTCCATGGGTATTGTCATAAAAATAATGGGAGGTGGTAAACTCATGGCTAAGCGCTGTGTATTGAAAGCCACCACTTATATAGTCGAATTCAGTTGTTGAAGTCTGAGCTTGGGCAAGAGTTGGGCTGAGTATCAAGGTCAATACAGAGAGTCTGGTCAGGATATTATTCATGGCTATATTTGGCAGCTACTTAGTGTTGCTGCTAATCATACAAGCATAAAAACATCGTTCAATATTTTATTGAACGATGTTCGTATTTAATTGTAAGCGATATTGTAATCTGGTGTTTTTTCGACCTAAAGGGCCCATTTGAAAGCGCTGTGGAAGATTGCCTTTCCGCCAGACTCAATGTTATGGCCATGGGATAGAATAATCCGGTCAAAAGGCCAGGTAAGGATTTCCTGCAGCGATTGCCGTAACCTGGTTTTGTTCTTGAACGTCCAGCGCCAATAAAGTGGCATGGCAGGGTGCTGATAACAGCTATTAGCGAGAGCCAGCGCAATCGTAAATACATTGGTGGAAGAGCGGAACCAAGCAAGGGTATCACCGACGATCAAGGTTTTGGATTCAGGATCACAAAAGATCACTTCTTCCATCCGGTCGCTGCCTCTCAGTAAAGTTTGATAGAGCTGGTGCTGCCAGATTTCAGGGCTTTTAGCACCAAGGGCATCATCAAATACAAGGTCGGTGCGTTTGTTTTGGAGGCCCGGCGGGGCAAAAAAATATGCCTCGGGATAGGCCAGCCACCACTCAGAAAGAAATAAGTGGTGGTTCATATTGGGGGTGACAATAGCTTGGATGGCACCAAGCTGGCTAAGTTCCAACTGGAGCGCGGTTGTCAGTTGGATAGGTGAGTGAATGAGCAGTTTGCCGTTATCAAGCCGGATTACTGTCATCCTTGCACCAACAGGTATGCCATTCAATTTGAATGGCATATCCTGATACCAGAGTCGATCCTTACTCCATTCTTTCATCGGTTATCCTTAACCAGATTTACTAGTGTTAGGCTAGAAGCCCATTAATTTTAGTAAATATTCCGCCGTTTCAATAGCCTGCTGTCTATTTGCGATATTAAGTTTTTGGTACAGGTTACGAATGTGGGTCTTGATTGTCGTCGATGCCACATCCAGCTCCGAGGCAATCTGCTCATTGCTGTAACCGGTATAGATAAGCCCAAGTACCTGCCACTCCCGTTGGGTCAGTGGGCTGGTACGGATGAGTTCGGGTACATCTGGCAAGTTGAGCAGTTTTTCGACGAAGTTTTCATCAAAGTGAACTGAGCGGTTACGCTCCTTGCTTGTCATTTCCCTGAGCAGTTGGCGCGCACGGTGAAGCTCTAGTTCGTTGAGTGCTTTAGTGTCAACTAACTCCTGGATCAGATCGCAGATCTGGCTACCGTCACACAGGAAGATACCCACCATGCCGGTACTGTTCGTCAGCTCGAGCGCTTGCTTGATTTGCTGCAGGGCTAACTCTCTGCGCCCCTGGCGTTTGCTCAGTACGGCTTGAACCACAAGGTTGCGGTTCTTATCAGTGATCAGGTTGTGTTTATTACAGCTCTCATCCAGCATAGTGAAAATCGCTTCGGCACGGTCGAATTCACCGATATTGACACACGCACGGCCAATGTTGCGCCACTGTAGCTGCTGGAAGTGGTTACAGGCTGCTTCCGGTTGCTCTGCATGCAGCAGCCATTGCTGGATGCTATCCATATCACTGGTCATTTGCCAGAACAACAAATTGGCCAAATCAGTATTGGCGCGCCAGTCAATGTGGTAGACCGAGCGGCTCATCAAGCTGTTACACAGGTCAAGATAGCGGCTTGCTTTGTCTATCTCGCCACGGGTGATGGCGATTCGCGCCAGCATCGAGTAGGCATGAAGTGACTTGGTCTCGTCATAGGGGGCAAGCACTTCTAAGCTTTTCAGGGCTGATTCTTCGGCTTCCTCAAGGCGATTCCAGCACCAGAGGATTTGCGCTCGAAGACGAAGCAGGAACTCGTGAAGTGGTACTTGCTGCAGGTGTTGCTCTTTAACCAGTTTGAAAGCCTGCTCAAGCAATTCATAGGCACTTTGCACATAGCCCTGGGCCAATAAAATTTCAGCCTGCTGCAGCAGCGCCCACAAAGCTTGATGGTAGACATGGTACTGGCGGGCCATTTTCTCGGTCTGCTGCATCATCGGCAGTGCGCGGCTTAGGTTGCCCAGGCAGTGATGAACTTCACCCACGACGGACGTTGCGACGATACGGCTACGGTAGGTTGTCGATGGCAGTTGGCCCAGTGCTTGCTCGGATAATATCAGTGCATCGTCCGGTTTACCTTGGTTGATAGCCACTTGCGCGCGAAGGGCATTGAATTCACCTTGCAGGGCATCATCGAGATCGATATTACGTTTGGTAAATTCGGCCTCTGTCTCCACAATCATGTCGCCAACATCGTTGTATAAATGCTGGCTTTGCAGTAGCCACATGTGGAGTAGGTTCAGGCGCGGCTGGGTGTAAAGCTCTTCAGCGTCAATTTGGCCGAGGGCATCTTGCAGCAGCTTCATTTCACCGTGGTGGAACATTTCCCAGCCAAAATCGCACAGGATGTTGATAACTAGTTTAGTATCTTCACACTTTTGAGCGTGTAGCAACGCCTGTTGAGGCGAGTTCTGCTTCAACCAGGCTTTGGCTGCCAGTGCATGCAATTCCGCCCGCTGTTGCGGAATTTGGGAATAGCGCTGGTGGCGGAGGAATTCGGCAAACAGGTTATGAAAGCGATACCAATTGTTGTCCCCCTCAAGAGTATTGAGGAACAGGCCGAAGCGGTTGAGCGATTCGAGAATGGCCAGCGCGTCACTACGCCCTGTCAGATCGGTCACCAATTGTGCATTGAACATATCAAGCACCGAGCACTGTAGCAGGAATTGCTGGGTTTCACCGTCAAGTAGGTCAAAAACTTCTTCAGCAAGGTAATCCCACAAATGGCCTCGATTAAAGCTTGCCATCGACTCGGCTGATTCAACCAAGTTATGGGGTTTTTGCTGGGCGTGCAGGGCAATCAGTTGTAGGGCGGATGGCCAACCTTCAACTTGCTGATGCAGAGACTTCAGAACATTGGCTTCGATACTTTCACCGATTCGTTTATCGAAGAAGCGAGTGGTTTCTTCTTCATCGAAGGCCAGCAGATCGTTATCAACCTCGATGAGCAAGTCACGAATGCGCAGGTTGGCTGTACCTAGCGGCGGCAGGGTACGGCTGGTCACAACTAGCGTCAGGTTGTCAGGCATATGCTTGAGGAAAAAACGCAGGCCGTCGTGAATATCGTCATTATTAATCAGGTGGTAATCATCGAGGACTACATAGGTTTGATCATGATATTCAGCCAGTTCACCGAACAGTTCGCTAAACAGGGTTGATAAGCAAGCAAACTGGCGGCGTTCTGCCATGGCCTGGGTTTTCAAGCATGCATTGTTGGTGGCTTTGTTTATTGTTTGAAGAAGATAATTTGCAAAGCGGAAGGTATCGTTGTCGTTTTCGTCAATATTAAACCAACCGGTATGCGGGTGCTCATTCAACCATTGGGCTGCCATAGTGGTTTTGCCATAGCCCGCAGGAGATCGAAACAGCACAAGACGGTAGAACGGGGCCTGCTCTAGCGTTTCCAGCAAACGGGGACGTAAAATTGCGTTATGAAGGCGTGCTGGACGAGTTAATTTAGATGGTATCCACATAGTCTTGCTATCTTATTGTAAGGTTTCAGTTCCATTGTCGCTCAGGAGCGTAGCTCTGAATGTAATATATTATCTGAGCATTTATGCCATGTAATCCTGGTTATCATTTCAAAAAATTGCAGTATGGCATTTGATCTAGTCGATAACTTTGACAGCGCATCAGGTTGAATTCAGCAAAAGATGCTAACTCATCCCTATATTTATGACACGGTTCACATATCTTAGATCTTGCAACATCATATATCTATCTAATTGCACATGGAAATGTAGTCTGTAATTGTGACTTTAAATGCATATGGATGGGTGTTTACGTCTTTCTCCACCCCATATTTTTGCATCATGTCACAGAAAGTGGGGGAGTTTCATAACTACGCCCCTACCACTCATCCCTACTCCTCCCCGAATCGGGAGGATGTTAGCGCTGATAATTACAGGCAAGATTGTCAGCAGTTGGAAATAATCCTAGAGCGAGATTGAACCATGCCTAAGAATGGTCAGACACAACAATTTAATAAAGCTGCCTTTAAAGCGGCGGTAGAAAAACACCTCACAACAACTTACGCAGCAACAGATGACACAGCGACGACTCGCAGTTGGTATCTAGCAATGGGTAAAGCGCTGGCTGAAATCAGCACCGGCAACCTATTGGCGACAGAAAAGAATCTTGCTGAGCAGAAAGCACGCAGTGTGAACTATCTTTCACTGGAGTTTCTGATCGGCCGCCTTACCGGCAACAACCTAATCAGCATGGGTCTATACGAAAACGTTGCTGAAGCTATGGAAGAGATGGGCCAGAATCTGACTGACCTGTTGGAAGAAGAGCGTGACCCTGCACTGGGTAACGGTGGTCTGGGTCGTCTAGCGGCTTGTTTCATGGACTCCCTGGCTGCACAAGAGTATCCAGCTGTTGGTTACGGTCTTCACTATGAATACGGTCTGTTCCGTCAGTCTTTTGTTGATGGTCGTCAGGTAGAAGCACCGGATGCATGGCGTGGTATCGAAGGCTACCCATGGGAAGTACTTCGTCCTGAGCTGGCACAAGAAGTTAGCCTATACGGTCATGTTGAAGCTTACACCGATGAAAACGGTGTTGAGTGCCGCCGCTGGGTACCGGGTATGACGGTAGAAGGTGTGGCATGGGACCTACCGATTGTCGGTTACGACAACAAGAGTGTTTACCCGCTACGCCTTTGGGAGTGCCGCTCAAACGCGCCGTTCAACCTAGCGCGTTTTAATGATGGTGACTATGTTGGTGCACAGTACTCGGCACTAGAAGCCGGTAACGTCACTAAAGTTCTATACCCGAACGACAACCACGATCAAGGCAAAGCACTGCGCCTGATGCAGCAGTACTTCCACTGTGCTTGTTCGGTTGCTGACATCCTTCGCCGCCACGAAGCTGCGGGTAACACTATCGAGTCCCTAGCTGAGCTGGAAACTATCCAGCTAAACGATACTCACCCAACTATCGCTATCCCTGAGTTAATGCGCATCCTCCTTGATGAGTACAAGCTAGGCTGGGACAAGGCATGGGAAATTTCGTCAAAGACCTTTGCCTACACCAACCACACCTTGCTGCCAGAAGCGCTGGAAACATGGAGCGAAGCACTGATCCAGCAGATGCTGCCTCGCCACATGGAGATCATCTTTGAAATTAACCATCGCTTCATGAAGCTGGTTGAACAAACTTGGCCGGGCAACAACGAAGTGAAGCGCAAGCTTTCCATTATTCAGGAAGGCCCACACCGTATGGTTCGCATGGCTAACCTTTGCGTCGTGAGCACTTACGCGGTGAACGGTGTTGCAGCACTGCACTCAGAGCTGGTCAAGCGCGATCTGTTCCCTGAGTTCAACGAGCTGTTCCCTGGCCGTTTGACCAACGTGACCAACGGTGTAACGCCACGTCGCTGGATCAAATACTGTAACCCAGGCCTTTCTGCGCTGATCAGTGAGAAAGTGGGTAACGACTGGCCAGCTAACCTTGAGAAAATCGCAGGCCTAGAGAAATTTGCTGACGATGCAGCGTTCCAGAAGCGCTACATGGCAGTGAAGAAAGAGAACAAGCAGCGTTTGGCTGACTGGGTTGAAGAAAACATGGGTATCGAATTGGATACGGATGCTATCTTTGATATCCAAATCAAGCGCCTGCACGAATACAAGCGTCAGCACCTGAACTTGCTGCATATTCTGGCGCTTTACCATCGCCTACTGAACGATCCAACGTTCGACATGCACCCGCGTGTGTTCTTCTTTGGTGCGAAAGCAGCACCAGGTTACGCACTGGCTAAAGACATTATCTTCGCCATTAACAAAGTGGCAGAGAAAGTGAACAACGACCCACGCCTTGGCGGTAAGCTGAAAGTGGTATTCATTCCTGATTACCGTGTCAGCCTGGCTGAAATTTTGTTCCCAGCAGCCGATGTGTCCGAGCAAATCTCGACGGCCGGTAAAGAAGCATCAGGTACGGGTAACATGAAGTTCGCCATGAACGGTGCACTGACAATTGGTACGATGGATGGCGCAAACGTAGAGATGCGCGAAGAAGTGGGCGATGAAAACATCTTCATCTTCGGTCTATTGGTTGATGAAGTGCAAAAACTGAAGGAAGAGGGCTACGACCCTTACCGTTACTACCATGCTGATAGCCTTCTACGCGCAGCACTGGATTTGTTAGAGACGGATGAATTCACACCAGGCAACCCTGGCCAGCTAGCGGCAATTCGCCATAACTTGCTGGACGGTGGTGACCCATACCTGGTACTGGCTGACTTTGCCGATTACGTGAAGACGCACGAGAAGATTGATGCGGAATACCGTGACCAGAAGACATGGGCCCGCAAGGCCATTCTGAACACGGCACTGATGAGCAAGTTCAGTTCAGACCGTAGTATTCGAGACTACGCTAACAACATCTGGAAACTAGAGCCAGTTTCACTGTAACTGCTCTAGCCTGCAAAAAGTACGAATTGATATCAGCAAAACTTTAAACATCGTAGCGGCCGCAAGGCCGCTAACGGAGAGAACGATGAAAGACGATCAAGTATTAAAACAAGTGGCAGACATGGTCGGCATTGCCGATAACTATGTCAGTGCTTGGGGGGATGAGGCGCAAGTTGACAGCGATACAATCCGTCGCCTGTTGGCAGCGCTAGGTTACGACACCAAAAGCGATGAAGCCTTGCTGGAATCGGCAAACAAGAAACTGCGCCCTGATGTGCTAGCACCAGTGAAGGTGGTTCGCAGTGGCGAGCCGATGCACATTGAAATGCATTTGGGCCAAAGCGCACGTATCAGCGATTTCAGCTGGCGCTTGGAAACCGAGCAGGGGGATGTGCTGGAAGGCTGGCTGCAGTCTCAGCTTGTTTCTGACGAGCGTGCAGACGGTGGTACCTTGGTTTTTGCTTTGCCGGATGATCTGGCTTGGGGTTATCACAAGCTTGAGGTGTTCCGTAAGCGTCGTAAATCTCCTTTCGAAATGACTTTGATCGTGACGCCGACGTCTTGTTTCAAGCAGCAAGATCTGCTGAATAACAAGAAGCTTTGGGGGACCAGCGTTCAGCTGTATTCAATTCGTACTAACCACAACTGGGGTATTGGTGACTTCGGCGATCTGAAGCAATTGGTTGCTGACGTTGCTGCCCGTGGTGGTGACTTTGTGGGTTTGAACCCAATTCACTCCTTATTCCCAGCTAACCCGGAAGGTGCGAGCCCATACAGCCCATCTTCACGTCGTTGGCTGAACCTGATGTACATTGATGTTAGCTCAGTGACTGAGTTCGCCCAGTGTGATGAAGCCCAGCAGCTTGTTGGTAGCCCTGAGTTCCAGCTGCGCCTGAATGAAGCGCGCAATGCAAACTGGGTAAACTACAGCGAAGTGTCTTGTCTGAAAATGGCTGTTCTGCCTCTGTTGTTCAAAACGTTCAGCGAGCGCCATCTTGAGAAAAATACCGCACGTGCCCAGCAGTTCTTACAGTTCGTTGAAGATGGTGGTGAGAGCTTGCTTCACCAAGCGGCATTCGATGCGCTACATGCTGAGCTGAAGAAAGATGACGATAATACTTGGGGCTGGCCTGTATTCCCTGAGCAGTACCGCCACTTTGATAATGCGGCTGTACAGACGTTCATCAAGAAAAACTATTCACAAGTACAGCTATACATGTACCTGCAATGGCTAGCTGACACCCAGTTGGCAGAGGTGAATGAACTGGCTGAAGAGAAGGGTATGACGATTGGTCTGTACCGTGACCTTGCAGTAGGTGTTTGTGATTCAGGCTCAGAGACGTGGGCTGACCACGGTGCACTGTGTCAGGACGTCAGTGTGGGTGCGCCGCCAGATATTCTTGGTCCTCTAGGCCAGAACTGGGGCCTTCCACCGCTGAATCCAGAAGTGCTGAAAGAGCGTGCGTACGAGCCGTTTATCCAGCTTCTTCGTGCGAATATGCGTAGTTGTGGTGCTTTGCGTATCGACCACGTACTTGGCTTGTTGCGTCTATGGTGGATCCCGAAAGGTGAATCAGCGCAAAACGGTGCTTACATGTACTATCCGGTTGAAGACATGATGTCGATTCTGGCGCTAGAAAGCCATCGTTACCAGTGTACGGTAATCGGTGAAGACTTGGGTACGGTTCCTGATGAAATCGTTGATAAGTTGGCGACGGCCGGTATTCACTCATACAAAGTGTTCTTCTTCGAAACAGCCGAAGACGGTGGCTTCTACTCACCTAAACACTATGCCGACCAGTCAATGTCTGCTCTTTGTACGCACGATATGCCTACACTGCGTGGTTTCTGGCATTGTGATGACCTGAAAATGGGTGAAGAGCTTGGCTTGTACCCAGACAAGGAACAACTGGCAGGTTTGTTTGATAGCCGTGCCGAAAGCAAACAAAAAATCCTTGATAGTTTAGCTTGGCATGGTTATCTTCCTGAAGGGGTTGGGCATAATGCTGCATATGTACCGATGGATCAGTACCTAAGCGAAGCCATGCAACTCCACCTAGCTGCCGGCTCTAGTGCTTTGTTGAGCCTACAGCTGGAAGACTGGCTAGAAATGGACAAGCCGGTCAACATTCCGGGTACCGTTGATGAATACCCGAACTGGCGTCGTAAATTGTCGACCACATTGGATGATATCTTCACCCGCCAGAATATTGTTGACTTGACTCGTCGTTTAACCGAGACACGAGCAGAAGCATCAAACAATAAGTAATATCAGGAGTAATGCGTTGGACACACCTACAGTGACCCGCAGTGATAAGGAATACATGCAGCTCGAGAGAGCTGCATTTTCAGACCCATTTTCATTTTTAGGCCCTCAATACCAGTCGAACGACATTGCACTTCGTGTGTATATGCCAGGTGCTGATTCTATTGAAGCAATAACTGAAAACGGTGAACGTTTTACCCTCGCACGTGAAGCTGATAGCGGTTTTGTGCTTGGGGGTGATTTCGATTTTACCACTGCACTATATCAACTTGTCGTTAATTGGCCGCAAGGCGAACAAACGATTTATGACCCTTACCAATTCCATAATCTGATTCAGTCCGGTGAAGCTCTGGCAGACCCATCACTGATGCACAGTGAAATGGGCGCTCAGCTTGTCACTTTGAATCGAGGCAACTCTTCTATTTCCGGTGTACGCTTTCTTGTCTTTGCACCGAATGCCTCAGCAGTAAGTGTCGTTGGACACTTTAATGCGTGGGATGGCCGCCGTCACCCAATGCAGCGCCTTGATGATGGTTTGTGGGGGCTATTTATTCCTGAACTGGAAGAAGGTACCCACTATAAATTTGAACTTAAAGACAGTGCCGGCGAAGGGTTACCACATAAAGCGGATCCTTGGGGCTACGAGTCTGAGCAATACCCGTCTTTTGCATCAAAAGTCTACGACCAGGCGAAATATACTTGGCAAGATGGTGCATGGCAAAACCGTCCGGTAACAGCCAAGCACCAGCAGGCTTTGTCATTTTATGAGCTGCATGCTGGTTCGTGGCGCAAGAACGATCAGGGTGAGTTCCTCAACTACCGTGAACTTGCCGATGAGCTAATCCCATACCTAAGCGATATGGGGTACACCCATGTCGAGCTGATGCCGGTTTCTGAGCACCCGTTCTACGGTTCATGGGGTTATCAGCCAATCGGCCTGTTTGCACCAACCAGCCGTTTCGGCTCTCCGGATGACTTCAAGTACTTCGTTGATCAATGTCACCAAGCGAACATTGGTGTGGTATTGGACTGGGTACCAGCCCATTTCCCATCCGATGAACATGGTTTGGCGAATTTCGACGGTACGGCACTGTTTAATGATCCTGATCCGCGTCGTGGTTGGCATCAGGACTGGCAGAGCTATATTTATGACTACGGCCGTGATCATGTCCGCCGTTTCCTAGTGTCGAATGCACTGTTCTGGTTTGAGCATTACCACATTGATGGCCTGCGAGTTGATGCGGTTGCATCGATGCTCTACTTGGATTACTCCCGTGAGCACGATCAGTGGATCCCTAACCATGAAGGCGGCAACGTAAACTTTGATGCGGTGAGCTTGCTGCGATGGGTGAATGAAGAAGTTTACCGTCACTACCCGAATGCGATGACCATCGCTGAAGAGTCGACGGCCTTCCCGGGCGTGACGAAGCCAACGGACATGGGTGGCTTGGGCTTTGGCTTTAAGTGGAATATGGGGTGGATGCACGATAGCCTTTCTTATATCAAGGAGGAGCCGATTCACCGCAGTTACCACCACAACACCATTACTTTCCCTATGGTGTATGCCTTCAGCGAAAACTACGTATTGTCACTCTCTCATGATGAAGTGGTTTACGGTAAAGGTTCAATGCTGGACAAGATGCCGGGTGACGAGTGGCAGAAAACCGCTAACTTGCGTGCATACATGGGTTACATGTATGGCCAGCCAGGCAAGAAGCTTAACTTTATGGGTGCTGAAATCGCCCAGAGTGCAGAGTGGAACCATGACGGCCAGCTGGAATGGCACTGGCTTCAGTACCCACGCCATAGTGGTATGCAGGCACTGGTTAAAGATCTGAATGCCTTGTATACCTCAGAGCCAGCGATGTATGAGCAAGATTGCGATCCTGCCGGTTTTGAATGGCGAGTTCAAGACGATGCCGGTAATAGTATTTTGGCCCATGAACGTATAGCGCTTAATGGTGACAAGGTACTTGTGGTATCGAACTTTACCCCGGTACCACGTGAAGGCTATTTGCTTGGTGTGCCGGCTGAAGGTGAATATGAATTGCTGCTTAATACGGATGATGAGAAATACTGGGGTAGTAATGCACCGGTTAAGGCATCAATCGCGACAGAGCAGGTTGCCAGCCATGGCCTTGAGCAGTCTATTGCTGTTGACTTGCCGCCATTGGCGACAGTGTTCTACCGCTTTAAGTAATCGCTAAACTTCATAGATAAAAAACCCGCAGACTTTGCGGGTTTTTTTATATTTGTTGTCGGCATAATTCTACCAATGACAAACGTAACAATTTTTTTGAGAACTATGTCACTTTTTTAGTGCGCGGTTCAGTAGTGGTTAATTAATGAGGTGCAATGATTTGTAACAAAGAATCCCGTGAGGGGTTTCACTAAAATGAAGAAAATATTTTGAAATTTAAAGTTTTATTATCATTAGCCGTAATTATTTCCCCTCTCAGCTTTGCCCAACAGTCTTTTTTTCCAATTTGGGGCGATGAAGCTGAAAAGTTAGGTTACACCTTGCCAAAGCCATATGGCTTCTCATTGTCTTACATGGATATGAGCAACCCTATCACGGTAAATAGTATTGCTCTAACCGGCCACCCTCTGCTAGAAGCGATTGACGTTGATGCCAATCACGCCGATTTTACAGGCTCGAACATTACCCTGCGCGGAGATGTGTGGGTTTTCCCGTTTATGAACCTCTACGGTATCCTCGGTTATACCCAGGGTACCAGTAAGGCCAAGATAAACTCTTTGAGCTGTGATGCATCATCCGTTTCAGGTCTTAACAAGCCGCTGTGCATGCTGCTTAATGCTGCCGGGGACAATCTTCCGGATAATGTCATGTTTGAGTTGGATATGGATGGTGGTACTTACGGTGTTGGTACAACTCTGGCCGGTGGCATGGGTAACTGGTTTGCACTGGTAGACATGAACTACACCTACACCAAGATTGCGGCTATTGATGGCAACATCAAGACTTTTGTCGCGGCTCCGCGTGTCGGTCATCGCTGGGAATACGATGGTGGCCGTGAACTTCGGGTATTTGTCGGTGCGATGTATCAGGATGTTCAGCAAGAGTTGTCAGGTGACCTGAAGAGCTTAAACCTTCCAGATTTTCTCGACCCCATTATCGATAGCGCCCCTGACGCGGGGTTTGAAGTTAGCCAAAGCGCGGACGAAAAATGGAATGGTATCGTAGGGTTTCAATATGCCTTCAATCGCGATTGGGACATTTTAATGGAAGCAGGGTTTGGACAGCGAGAGACGCTCTTCTTTGCCTTAGGTCGCCGATTCTAACAATTAATAAACAATGAAAAAAATACTTCCTTTTGTTTGCTTGGTATTGTCTGGCACCAGTGCTGCAACGCAGACCGAGCAAGAGTCCGTCCAGCATGAGCCAGAGCTAACCGCGTACCAACGCTACCAGCAATGGCTTGATGGTATGTTGCTTGAACTAGGTGCCGATGGTGGTTTCAATCCTGAAAAGGGGATCGACTGGAGCGTGATGCCAGGGCCGTTTTATACGCCGGAGAAAAAATTCGGTATTGGCGTATCGGCGGTAGGTTTGTATATGCCAGATATGAAAGATACCACCACGCAACCAAGCTCTATCACTCTCAATGGCTTTGGTTCGATCAATGGTGCCTATGGCGTCGCGATACGCAACGCAAACTACCTAAAGAACGACAAGTACCGCTTGTTTATCGATGCTGAACTAATGGACTCACCAGATATTTTTTACGGTATTGGTGTTGATGCCGGTATGAACAATGAGCGTGTCGATTATGATCGCCGTACTTATTCTGGCTCAGTAACGGGTATGGTACGCGTCCTGCCATATACCTATCTTGGCATGGGCGTTGAACTGTCCCGCAATGAAGCGTCAGATGCTAAGCAGGAGCATCCGGATACACCTTGGGTTGGGGCCGGTGTTGCCAATTTTCCGGAAACCCAGCGTAATGTCGGCGGGATGATCAGCCTGACTTACGATTCCCGTGACTTTGCTCTTAATGCGTCAAAAGGGCGGCTGATTCAACTTGAATACCACAATTTTAATACCGCATTGGGTTCAGATAATGATTTCGAGCGGATAAGCCTTAACTACAGTGATTACCACTCATTGTCGCTTATCCCTGGTGTCCTTGCATGGCAAGCGCGGGTGGAATCAAATTTCGGTGATGTGAGTTGGGACCAAATGGCGTTGCTTGGAGGAGCCGAGGCACTGCGTGGTTACGAGCAGGGTCACTACCGTGACCGGAATTTGTTTATTTCCCAAGCAGAGTACCGTCAACCGCTGTCAGGCCGCCATGGCATGGTGTACTGGATAGGGGCGGGGACATTGGCCGAGGAATTTGATCAACTGGGCGAAGAGGACTGGCTTTACTCCGTGGGGATAGGCTATCGCTTTGAAATCAAGCAGCGCGTCAATTTGCGCCTAGATATGGGCTTTGGTAATGATCAAAGCGGATTTTACTTTGCTATCAACGAAGCGTTTTGACAACAATGAGCTGTTCACCTTTTCGCCCTTTTTTTGCTACCGCTCTACTTTCATTACTGGTTGGATGTTCATCCAATACGTGGCAAACCTATGCAGTGCCAAGCAATGCTGAAGTGACCGAGATGCTAATAGAAGGGAAGTCGACAAGCCAACCATGGCAATTGCAAGAAGCCCGTTACCCGAAGTTAACCGTGCCTCAAAACGTACGTCCGTGCTGCGCCTTCGGCGATATGCAGAAGGTAAAGCTTGGTTTGGTTTCGGTGCCTTTTTTTCGCCTAAATAACGTGGTAGGTCTTAGCGATATCGGCCCACATAAATTTGCCTGTGGGATTTATTACTACACGTCAGCTTCCTCTTCGGTATTGGATCATGGTGGTAGTGAAAATAACGGTATTGTGTACACCCAACAAGGCGGCTTTATAGATCTTGCCCATGTACGCGATACTGCAGATGACACCATTGGTTTATTCTTCGAAATTTTGGCTAATTTGGGACAAGCCCACCGCATAGACTTACCTGCCGAGCTTGGACCTCGCTATATTGAAATGAGGGCTTTCGATGTATCAGCGCTGACTGATAAGCAGCAGTGGTCAGTAGCTGCACACTTGGCGGCCCGATTGGCATACTTTAAAGCGGAATCTCATGAAATTGCCCAGTGGCATGGCTATACCAGTTTTTCTGGTTGGCCAGAAACCATTTCTGCCTATTCGCTTGAAGATCTGTACTCCAATATGCTGGGTGCAAAGATTGTACTTAACTTGATCCAACATCGTAACGTGTTGAGTGAACAGGAATACAATCAGAATGTAAGCTTATGGCTGAACGCAAGCTTGCAGGAACTGGGTATAGTCGATAAGGCGCAGGCAAAACAGGTTCTCGCTGCTGTCGATGGCAAATGGTGGAGCTCGAAAGAGTCTATTCCAAACAAATATATGGTGTTGAAGCGCCATTATGAGCTGGGTGATCAGCAAACCCCTTATTTACTAACGCCAGAGTTATTGGGGGATCAGTTTGAGCACCTTGCTCCAGTGGCGAAAACGTCTGCAATAGCGCTTTCATTGCCAGCCTATGCAGAATCGCTAGAGCTGGATAATATCGCCACGTTAGTACTTGAAATCATGCCTCGTTATGCTGCGACATTTAGCCATATTCCTGAGCAGTTGTGGTCTGAGCGTATTGTTCACACCGAGTTCCCAATGATTGCTAGATATGCCAAGCAACAGGACAGCAAAGAAATGGAAGCAATAGGAGTTGGCAATGAATAACACCGCGTTTAAAAAAGTAGTCCGTCACTTTATTTCTCTGTTGCTGTTGACTGGCTTATACGGGTGCTCAACTGTCAATAAATACGATGACCTTACGGCTGTCGATATTAACATGGTGTCAACGGCAGAGGCGATGCCACAAGTTTTGCACGGGCGATCTTCAAAAGACGATAAGCCTAAGCTGGCTATTGCGTTCGGCGGCGGTGCGTCTCGCGGCATGATGCACCTGGGGGTGATGAAGGCCTTGGAAGAAGCCGGAATCAAAGCTGATATTGTCACCGGCACATCGGTGGGCTCGATCGCTGCTGCCCTATATAGCAGTCACGAATACCCTGATGTTGAACGTAAGATGTTTGAGTTTGCCGAGCATGAGATTGTTGATATCAATCTCTCTCGCAAGGGGCTGATAAAAGGCAAAGCCTTGGCAAGATGGGTGAACAAGCATACCGGGTATAAAGATATCAGCGATTTGCCTGTCACAACCGGTATTGTTGCTACCAACTTGACCCAGCAGAAGGCTGTAATGTTCACTGCAGGAGATATTGGTGAAGCCGTGCAAACTTCATCAAGTGTACCTGGGGTGTTTGTGCCAATTTATCACAATGAAGATATCCTGGTGGATGGGGGAGTGCTGTCACTGGTGCCAGTCTATGCAGCTCGCCAACTTGGGGCGGATATTGTGATTGCTGTTGATGTGTTCTGTAGCTTGCCACCACCTCTCAAGTACACTGCTGTTGATACTATGGCGAACACCTTCTGGATCCAAAGCTGCATAGCCACCAAAGAAGAAATTGATAGTGCAGAGATAGTGCTGGCGCCAGTATCACCCGACCCGAGTTTAGTAAATTTTGGTGGTTCAGTAGAACGCACCGCCGCGATGAATGTTGGTTACCAAGCCATGAAACAGGCATTGCCAGAACTCAAGGCTCATCTGGGGCAAGGGGATTAGATTGCCGCGGTTGCAAACCGAGCATAAAGATTAAAAACGACGAGGCAATGGCCTCGTCGTTTTGATCTGTGGTTCGGGTTTAGGAATGAATATGGCTAAACACGCGTACAATTGGTTGATGCCTTTAGAATAATTAATATAAATCAAATTGATACTTTGGAATTAATGTCACAATAAGCGGCTGCGAGAAGCGATAGTTTGCTCGCCTGAGTGTTTTTATTAGAACCGGTAAAAAAACAATAAGTGACAGAAATGAAAGCGGAAAACACACATTTTCAGAATATTTCGCAGCCAGGGCAGGAAGTCGAATATTCATCCTCTTGGAATCTGATCTCAACGACGGATCCCACTAGCACCATTACTTATGCTAATACCAGCTTTTGTGACGTCGCCGGTTATAGCAACCAGGAATTAGTTGATAACCCGCATAACATAGTAAGGCATGCGGATATGCCCAAAGCGGCATTTGCGCAGCTTTGGCAATATGTCAAAGCAGGCAAAAGCTGGATGGGATTGGTGAAGAACAAGTGCAAGAACGGAAATTACTACTGGGTCTCTGCGTTCGTTACGCCAATCGTCAACAGCGAAGGGCAGGTGATTGAGTACCAGTCTGTACGCAGTCGGCCAAGTAAAGAAGAGATAAAGCGCGCAGAGGGCACTTATAAAGCCATCAACGAGGGCAAGCGTGGTAGCAGCGGCTTTCGCCTGAGATACGGGGCGCTACTGAATGTACTGCTCGTTATTACAGGGCTACTCAGTACATTTCAGGCCGTAACTAGCTATTCAGTTATTTCGATACTCACAAGTGCCGCACTGCTGCTAGGCCTAATGGTTAACCTGTATGCGCAACAACGCTTGTCTGCGGTTACTGCGCTGGCCCGTGAAGCGTATGACAATTCACTGATGGAGCCGATCTATACCGGAAAGTATGACGATTATTCTGGGATAGAGTTGGCGCTGAGGATGCGGCGGGCCGAGGTGCGAGCCATTGTCGGGCGAGCCAGTGAAACGTCAGCGGATATCCTGCTGTCGGCCGAGGATGAATTTGCTCACACGCAGCAAATCAAAACTAATTTACAAGAGCAGACACTTGCCACAGAGCAAGTTGGGGTGGCGATAGATCAAATGGCCTCAACCGTGAGAGAGGTGGCGGAAAATGCATCGAATGCGTCTGAAATGACGGTGAAGGCGCAGCAAGTCGCCAATAGCGGGCTAGTGCGGGTAGAGGAAACCATTACGTCGGTTAATGCTTTGCACAATGAGCTGGATGACTCAAAAAGGGTGATTAATGCATTGTCAGAAAGCAGCCGCCAAATCGAGGGTATTCTCGATGTGATTGGGACTATTGCTGACCAAACTAATCTTCTGGCCCTCAATGCAGCAATAGAAGCCGCTCGTGCCGGAGAGGCGGGAAGAGGCTTTGCTGTGGTTGCCGATGAAGTCCGTTCATTGGCACAGAAAACCCAATCATCGACCGGTGAAATCCACCAGATGATCACCCAGCTTCAGGATATTGCCGGCCAGGCAGTCGCCGCTGTAGAACGCGGTGGCGAACAGTCGGAACATTGCCGTCAACAAGCCCTGGCAATGGGGGAACAGTTGAAGGAAATCAACCATGTCCTGGATGTTGTAACGGATAGCAGCCATCAAATCGCCGCGGCGGTTGAGCAACAAGCGGGGGTGAGTGCCGATATCTCTGAGCATATTCAGAAGATAAATCTATTAGGCAATGAAACAGAGAAAACCAGTGATATTTCGGTGGAAAGTACCCGGATGCTGGTGGAGCGCTTGGAAGGTCTAGAGCGGTTGATGAATCAGTTCCAGCGTCGCCATTAATCAGAATGAAACCTAACGGATTACCGGTGTAAAAAAGCCCACAACATGCAAATGTTGTGGGCTTTTGATTATGTAGAATGAATTATTTGAATTCAGCTTTGCGCATACGGTTCAGTACAGCCATGACTTCAATCACTCGCGGCTTGGCGATATCACCGTAGTTCGGCATGGTACGGAACCACTCATCACTCGCCAGCATCTGGCTGAAGGCTTTACTTGGTGATTTTTCCCAGCCCTTGCCCTGTGCAATCTGGAACCATAACCAACCGATAGCATGCAGTTGGCTCGAGTCGGCGACTTGCTCCAGTGCTTGAAGATCAATGAATTCACGGCCGAAGCGCATAGACGTCTTGTCTTTGACCTGGATACGGAACTTGCCGTCTTCCAGCTGTGCTTTTAGGCCGGCACGGTTGAGCTTACGCGTACGCGGACGGGCGATTTCACTACTTCCCTCCAGCTGGCGGCGGGTAGGGTGAGACGCGACAACCCCTTTCGCTTTCTCGGTCACATCCAGTGCCTGATAGTTGTGCATCTGGATAACCGTATCGGCGACGTCCAGGTAGTCACCTGAGCCTCCCATTACCAGCAATACCGATACGTCTAGCTGGTCTCTTAGCAATGAAATACGATCGACAAGCGGGGTGATGGGTTCGTCGTCCTTGGCAATTAGGGCCTGCATGCGCTCATCACGGATCATGAAGTTTGACGCAGAGGTGTCTTCATCAATCAGTAGGGCGTTAGAGCCGGCTTCGATAGACTCTTGTAGCCATGAGGCCTGGGAAGTGGAACCTGATGCATTCTGGGTAGAGAACATGCTGGTGTCCTTGCCCATTGGTAGGTTGCTGATGTATGGCGTTAGATCGACGTTGTGTACACAGCGGCCGTCTTCTGCACGGATCTTCGACGCTGATTCATCAGTAACAATGTACTCTCGGCCATCACCAGGAATATGGTCATAGACCGAGTTCTCGATGGCATTTAGCAAGGTTGATTTACCGTGGAAGCCGCCACCGACAATCATGGTAATACCTTTAGGGACACCCATACCGCGAATCTTGCCGCGGTGAGGTGCTTCCAGTTCAACCGCAAGGCTCTCTGGGCTGACAAACGGAAGGGCGTCAGCCATCGGCAGGTCACTGTTACCGGCCAGGCGAGGAAGGATACTGTCGTCTGCAACAAATGCCATTAAGCCTTTATCCGCAAGCTGCTTGCGCAGTGCCACCTGATCTTCGACGGTTTCACAATGACGCTTTAGCTCGTCCATCGGCAATTCACGGGC
Source organism: Photobacterium gaetbulicola Gung47 (assembly GCA_000940995.1). NCBI lineage: Bacteria > Pseudomonadati > Pseudomonadota > Gammaproteobacteria > Vibrionales > Vibrionaceae > Photobacterium > Photobacterium gaetbulicola. The sequence continues at coordinate 1,170,825 of CP005973.1, read as the reverse complement.
GATCGTGGCGCGACGGATGATCTTTGGCATGGTGAACGTCAGCAGGTTTGCCGTTTTCTTGGCAATGATTGTACGGCCGTCTGATGGCAAATCTACGCGAAAGCGCAATTCAAGTGCGTCATCGTCAAAGACAACGGCGGTGCGGTCTAGAACGGCTTGTCCCGGGCGGTCGATTTGAATCTCGTTGATCTGCTGGGCCAGTTCAGCGAAATGGCGGGCAATGAAGTCACGAGCTGCACGCTGGTAGTCAGGGGACTGCTCTTTTAGCCATTCAAGATCGGTCAATGACCACTTGCGGCGTGCACGCACACGTGATGCTGGCGCAAAAGGGTCTGATTGAGTGATATCAATGAAGAAATCGAAGTCAACGAAATGGTATTCACCGCGCAAGCTGGAGTAGCTGCGGTAATTATGACGGTCAATTTTATGTAGTTTTGCTTCGAGTAATTGCATGTCGCCTCGATACCTTCGTTAGAAATTCCGGGGGCAGGATTCTACACTAAACGCCTTGAATAAGCATATAAAGTTTGCGGTTCGTTGCATTTTTTATTAAAGCCGTCCGCCGAGAGACGTTTAACTCTACCTTGGTCTAATTGAGCTATTAGTGGGAATGGCATTAAATCAGAGTGTAGATGATAAAAAAGGGAGTACACCATGCTGCAGTTATCAATGACCGTTGCCGAGTACCTGTTGATTCTGGCTGGGCTAGCCATGGTAGGAAACGGGATTATTTTGTATGGCCGTCGGACAAGCGACTGGACTGGTGTTTTGAAGATGTTTTATAACCGTATTGGCATGTCCGTCGAAGAGTTCAAATGGTATCGGTTGGGCGTGGCCTCTCTCGTGCTGGGTGTGGTTGTCAGAATATTGAATCTGACTCTTTGGCCGTAGTAGTCATTCTTAACGCTATCGCCATTAAGAATAAAGGCGAGCACTTGCTCGCCAGGTGGGCTGTTGTAGGAGAGCCTGTCTTGTTAGTTTCTTGGCTTGGGCAGCTTGATTGATGCTTTTAATCCGCCAAGCTGGCTCCGGCTAAGGCTAAGCTCACCCCGGTAGCTATGGGCTAATTCATTTGCAATATTTAATCCCAGACCTGTTCCGGGCGTGGCTTCATCAAGCCTAACGCCACGCTTGAGGGCGTTGTGATAGGCATCATCGTCAATCCCGGGGCCATCATCTTCAATAACCAGCAATACAGACTCCGAAGTTTGCTCTGGCTGGTGGACCCTTATCAAGCTATTGGCCCATTTGTAGCTGTTCTCAATCAGGTTACCCAAGATCTCGTCGAGATCCCGCTTTTCGATTGCGACCTGCAAATCACTGTCCAGCTCGTTAACGAGCACAACGCCCCTGTGTGCATATACCTTGTCCATCGCCATGGAGATAGCATCAACTCGGCTTGAAGGGGCAGTTTTAGCTGACAGGATGTTACTTGCCCCTGCCATTCGTGCCCGGACGAGGTGGTAGTCGATGTGCTGCTGAAGCTGCTGCAGCAAAGGTTCAAGCTTTGACCGTTCCTGAACATTGAGGTGGGCAACCTCATTATTAAGAATGGCTATCGGTGTTTTGAGAGCGTGCGAAAGGTTGCCCGCGTGATTGCGTGCTCGTTCTAGCAACTCTTGGTAATGAAATAGCAGGGCATTCAAATCATCGACAACCGGACGGATCTCGGCGGGGTAGACCCCACTCAATTCCGAGGTTTCTCCCTCACGGACTTGTTTCAAATTATTTTGCAAGCGCCGCAGCGGCCAGAGTGACCAGCTTACCTGCAGCCAGATTAAGCACAGGATACCGCCTGCCATGACAAGTAAAATAAGCCACAAGCCGCCGGTGAGTTGGTTGAGGGTTTTAAGCAATCTTTCTTGGTTGATTGCAACCGTCAAGGTGACAGGCTCATCCAGTTCGGGCAGAAGAATATTTCGGGTCAAGACAATTAGCGATTGCTTGTTGGGGCCAGCATAACCTGATTCGTCATCACCGGTGATACGGGTATCCCACAATGAGCGAGAACGAAATTCGTTATCGGCAACATTCAAAGTCCAGTACAGACCGCTATAAGGTTGCTGGAAGCGAGGGTTAGACAGGGCTCTTGGAGGGATCAAATTCCCTTTGTTGTCGACATCTATCTGTGCGGTTAATTCGTCAAGATAGATATAAAGCTGGTGTTTTTCCTGATCAACCAGGTAAGTTTTGATGAACGATGGCATCAGGTAACCAGCGGTAAGGGTAGTACCTAATAGCCACACAGCCGCGGCAATAAGCAAGCGGCTGCGTAAGCTTGGTAAAGAGGTGTGTGGGGCTCTAATCGGCATTGATACGATACCCGAGTCCTCTTACGGTTTTGATAACATCACCGCCGATTTTGCGGCGTATGCGGCCAATGAACACTTCAATCGTGTTGGAATCGCGGTCAAAGTCCTGCTTGTAAATATGCTCAACCAACTCGGTACGGGAAATGACTTTATCGGCATTGTGCATCATGTACGAGAGCACCTTAAACTCCAACGCGGTAAGATCGATACTTTCACCATTGTGCATTACTTTTGAAGTGCGGGTATCGAGGCTCAGACCGCCAATTTGGATAACGGGTGAGGCATTGCCGGTAGAGCGTCGGACCTGTGCACGCAAACGGGCTACCAGTTCAATCATCTGGAAAGGTTTGGTCAGGTAATCATCGGCACCGGCATTTAGCCCTTCGACACGCTGGGTGAGTTCGTTACGGGCACTGAGAATAATGACGGGGCAGGTGACGTTCTCGTCGCGAATGCCTTTGAGCACCGTCAGGCCGTCTAATTTAGGCAGGCCTAAATCGAGGATGATACCGTCCCATGGCTCAGAGGTGGCACGGTATAAGGCATCGATGCCATCACTGGAGAGTTCGGCTACCCAGCCGCTATGTTCTAAACCTTCAACAATTTGTTCGCCCAAGGCTAATTCATCTTCAACGACGAGTATTTTCATTGGTCTACCTTGATAATGTTTTCAAGACCCCGGCCTTTTATTTCGAGAATGGTTAACGTTTTCGCATCGTATTCCACTCTGACAATATTATTATTGGGGTCGATAAGCTTTAATTCATAGATCCAAATGTCATCATCCTCTTCTAACTCGACACGAATGATCCGGCCGTGAAGCTGTTCATCGACTTTGGATTGTAGAGACGAAAAAGGCTGTACCAGCCCTTGTTGAACTGCTCGCATAACGTCGTCGTGGTCTTCTTCAATTTCCAGCTCAACGCTTGCCAGTGCTGAAACTGCAAAAAAGAGAAGTGACAAAATGGCTATGTATTTGCTTTTTCTATTCATACATTGAATTGTAACTGATTGTACGTGAACCGAAAATGAATATACCCAAGTGATTGTATGTTGTATGTGCGAATACAGACAAAATGCCATTTATTTCTTGAGTATTATGAGGAGTTGGTCGTTATAAATAGAAATGACCACTAGAAATAGCTATGCATACCTACTTGATTTTTTTGAATAAGCCAGGCGTTTTTAGTGGTAGATCATGATATTAATTCGTGCCACACACTATAATCGCACCAATTTTGTTTCGAGATAAAGGGACGTTATGCAATTATCCTTAAAAACAAAACTGCTATTGTCGAGTTTTGTTGCTATTTCTATTACCGCTACAGCCCTTGGCGGTTTCTCTTACCATTCAATGAAAACCCAGGCTTGGCAATCAATTGAAAGTGAAAGCCGTAATACCTCGGTAGCGGTTACCAAAGGGATCGGTGACTGGCTAGCCAACAAACAGGCTGCAGTCAACGCTGTGGTAAATACGATGGCCGGCAATAATGCGCCAAATATCGTTGAGCATCTGAAGCAAATGCATCTCTCCGGCGATTTCAGTTTGAGTTTTTACGGTAACCAGCTTGGTGATATGTACCGCCAAGACCCATCCCTGAACCGTGCAGGATATGATCCACGTGAAAGGGGCTGGTATCAGGAGGCCTCATCCGCGCGCGAGGCAGTGGTTACCGCGCCGTATATGAGCCACACCATGCAGACATTGGTTGTTACCTTGGCCGAGCCGGTGATGCAGAGTGGTCAGCTAAAAGGTGTCGTAGGTGCAGACTTGGCACTCGGTGACTTGATGCGTGATGTATTGAATATTCCGGTACTAGGACAGGGTTATGCCATGTTACTTGATATGGATAACCAGGTGATTGTCGCTCACCCTAACCGGGATATGCAGCTAAAGCCCATTACTGATCTGGGACTGAATTCACATTTGCTGCGAAGTGAAATGCAGGATGACGGTTATTTCCTTAGTGATTTCGATGGTCGCGAGCGTGCCGTAGCAATTCATGCCGTCCCTAATTCGGGCTGGGCGCTGGTAATGGTGATGGATAAGTCTGCGCTTGAAGCGCCGCTCAAGAGCATGTTGCTTGACGAGCTGCTTATCGGCCTGGTGATTCTGGTTGTTGTGGGCGGTTTGATCAGTTTGCTATTGACAAAGCAGCTGAGTGAATTGAAAAAAGTATCAGCGGCCTTGGCTGATATTGCCCATGGGGAAGGGGATCTAACCGCTCGGATCCCGGTAAACAGCCAAGATGAGGTTGGCCAATTGGCCGAAAGCTTCAATCAGTTCGTTTCGCATCAGCATGTAATGGCGTCTAAATTGCGTGATATTGCACTGGAGCTAAACCGTAACGCAGCAGATGCCGCGACTTCGTCAACTCAGCGTAGCCACAATATTCGCCAGCAGCAAGATGAGATCACTATGGTGGCGACGGCGGTAACCGAAATGGCAAGTGCAACACAAGAAATCGCAGGCAACGCTGAGAATACGGCGAAAACAGCAGAGCAGGCAGTTTCGCTAGCGGGGGATGGACATCGCCAAGTAGGGCAGAGTCAGCAGTCGATTGGTAATTTGGCCAGTGAAGTGACCAATGCAGCATCCATTATTGAAGATCTCAATGAGCATGCGCTGAAAATCAGTACTATTCTTTCGACCATTCGCGATATCGCCGAGCAGACCAACCTGCTGGCGCTTAATGCTGCCATTGAGGCCGCTCGTGCCGGAGAGCAGGGGCGCGGGTTTGCGGTTGTTGCCGATGAGGTTCGCGTTCTTTCTCAGCGTACCCATACTTCAACGCAGGAAATTCAAACCATGATTGAGACCTTGCAGTCGACAACGCATAACGCAGTCACGGTGATGAACGATAGCCATCAGCTGGCTGATACCAGCGTACAGGATGTCGATGCGGCAGGTGACAGTATCAATAGTATTGCCAGCGAGATAAATGTGATTAGTGACATGGCGACGCAGATTGCCTCGGCAGCCGAAGAACAATCAAGTGTGACTGCTGAAATTAGCCGCAATACCGAGGGTGTCCAAGAAGTTGCCAATCAAATGGCACAAGAAGCCATGGAAGCTGCTCGACAAGCTGAGTCTTTAAAAGCGTTAGCAGGGCAGCTAGAGCAGGAAGTACAACGCTACAAGCTCTAATTTTCTGGTTAAAAAAACGCCCCCGCTAATGCGGGGGCGATGTTTTGATGGCTAGTCAGACGTTATTCTTCCCACTGTACCAGTTTATCTTTCGGCCAGTGAGCGCCAATATCGTGATACTTCTTCTCAAGCAGATGGCGCTTGATTTTCAATGTTGGCGTCAGAATACCGTTCTCAATACTCCAAGGCTCTTTTATCATCAGCACCCCCTTAATTTTGGCATGTGACTCAAGCTCTTGGTTGAGGGTATTGATAACGCGCTCAGCCGTACGGGCGTAACGCTCGCGGTCAAAGTTGGGGAAGTCATGCGGTACAGCCAGCAAGATGGGTGCAGGCATACCCGAACCCACTACACACATCATTTCGATATTGGCAAGCTCAAAGATACGCTTCTCGATTGGGACTGGTGAGACAAATTTCCCTTTGGCAGTCTTAAAGGTATCGTTCTTACGCCCCTGAATTGATAGGTAGCCGTCCTCATCCATAAAGCCGATGTCACCGGTATGCAGCCAGCCATCCTCATCGAACATTTCTTTGGTTGCTTCTTCGTTTTTGTAGTAGCCGGAGAATAACCCCATACCACGCACCAGGATTTCTTCATCGGCTGAGACCTTGATTTCGACGCCAGGACCGGCATTACCAACGGTACCGATTTTATCACTGCGGAAGGGGTGGTTGAGTGTGCTGTATGCAAAGCTCTCCGTCATCCCCCAAGCTTCGGTAATGTTGAGGCCGATGCTTTCGTACCAACGTAGCAGAGCTGGCGACACCGGTGCAGATCCACAGCCTAGGACTCGAGCCTTGTTCAAGCCTAGCCCGTCAGCTAGCTTGCGTTTGATGACACCCGAAATAAACGGGATCTTGAGCAGGATGTTAAGTTTAGCTTGCGGCAGCTTTTCCAAAATACGTTGCTGGAACACTGTCCACAGGCGCGGAACCGAAATGAACAGGGTTGGGCGGTGCATTTTAACGTCGTCGATGAAGGTATCGAGTGACTCAGGGAAGGCAACTTGCATCCCTGACATCACGGATGAACCGAAAATATAGACGCGTTCGGTGATGTGAGCGAGCGGCAGATAAGAGAAAAGGCGCTCGCCATCTTGCATGCCGATATGATCAACCAGTCGTTGTGCTGCCCAAGCAAAAGAGCCATAGCTGAGCATTGCCCCTTTCGGCAACCCTGAGGTGCCTGAGGTATAGACAATAGACATCAAATCATCTTGCTGGTGATTGGGACGCTCTTCAGAAGGTTGATGTTGCGAGAGCAAGGTATTGAAGTCGTGGTCACATTTCGGTGCCGATGGATAGTTGAAGGCGATGGAAACAATATCAGGGTGTTTTTCCATTACCGAGATAGCGGCCTTGCTGTCATCAAGCTTACCGATCAGCACTGCTTTCGATTCACTGTGGGTCAAGCAGTGTTCGATCGTTTCCGGGCCTGCAGTAGGGAAGATCGGTACACTGATGTAGCTTCCCAGCATGAGTGCAAGATCGGTGATAAACCATTCGGCACAGTTCTTGGACATCAGGGCGATACGATCGCCGGGTTTGAACCCTTGGGCACGGAGAGCGCTGACTAGCCGCAATGCTTTGTCAGCTACCTCTGCATAGGTGAAATCTACAAATTGACGGTTGATGATCTGGCGAAGATACACATCATCTGCGCGTTCTTCTGCCCATTTGAGTATCATTTCAGTTGGCAGTGGTTGAGTCATCAGAGTATCCCTTAAGCGATCCGATTGCAGAGGTAGAGTCATACTTCGATCCTTCCGTGTTGTGTTTTTGTTAAAGTAATGCTAAATCCATTGTTTGGTCAAGTAGATATTTGCGGTTTTTCTGTCTATGAAAACCACCCAACTAAAGCAACCCCGAAAAAAATAATTAGCTTTCAGAGATTAAAATAGAACAAAATTCAAACAGGTGTACAATTTTTTTACATTTAATGGCATGTCCATAAATCCATGTTTCTATTACAATAGTGATAATTTTATGTCATGAATGAAGTTATTCTTGTTTGTGGAATTACGTAAAATTAGTCGAAAGTGCTAATTTTAAGAGCTAAGCAATATGATAAAGTTGCCTCATTAACGAAAGATAGTCACTTGTATAGATGATGTTGGCGCAAATAAAATGCGAACTTAGCTTTTCATTTCATGACACTTTTGTACTTGAAACTAAAGGTTAAACGGTAATATTATCCATTAATGGAATGATATCCTGTATTGTGTGACTTATTACTTGTAACAAAGTGGCATCGAATAGGGTTTCAACACATTTGCTTAAATGGTTACGTAGCCCGCTTTGGAGTCCGGCGGGTCTTTGGGTGATCAATTAGAATCATAGAGTCAACGCATTATGCCAAAGCGTAGTAAAGAAGATACTGAAATTACCATCCAAACGATTATGGATGCGGTGGTGGATCAAATTTTGACGTTGGGATACGACAAAATGTCTTACACCACCCTTAGCAAGCAAACGGGGATCTCTCGTACAGGCATTAGCCACCATTTCCCTAAAAAGCAAGATTTCGCCACTGCACTGGATGGCCGTATTTTTCGGCTGTTTGTGGAAAAACTTGATCTGGACAATGGCCTAGCTGGTTTTTCTTCTAGCTGGATTGCGGCACTGGATGATGAGAAGTTTAAAGCGACATTGCGTCTTCTGTTTCATCACATTGCTTCATCCGAGACGACCAGTGAGTTTGCCAAACGCGGCATCGATAGGCTCTATGATCTATGCCTTGAGCGCTTTGGTGAGGAGAGCCAGAAAGAGCTTGAGTGGCTGCTGGGCAAGTCTCTTATTAGCCTAGTGCGCTAAAGATATGTTTTATTAAGCAGCTTCTTCGGAAGCTGTTTTTTGTTTGAAGTCATATAATTTAATTAGAGGCGGGAATTGCCTCTTTGATTGAGTTTGCGTAGAGAAGATTGCGATGTTGAAATATATAGTATTGGCACTGGTTGGTTTGGGGATTTATATCGGTGTGACTTATAAAGATCAAATTGAAGATCTCACCGATTCACGATCATTTGAAGAGGTACAGGATGTTTTTGAAGATGTATCTGACAAAGCTTCAAATACTGCCAGTGAGCTGAGTGAAAAATTTGAAGAGTTAAAGCAATAGTAGTAGGTTCATCAGCTTGCTTGAATGTATAAAAAATACCGGCGATTTGCCGGTATTTTATGTACATAATTAATGTGAAGAGATGATATAGAAGTAGTAAATCATCGAAGAGGCAATCAGATATACAGACCAGTGATCTTCCTTATACCGTCCTGTGGCTAGCTTTAAGAAGGCATATACCAACATAGCGGCAGCAATACCATTCCCCGCGTTAAAGCTAAAGACGCTCATTACCACACAGACAAAAGCAGGCAGATATTCGGTGATGTCGTCATAGTTGATCTTCTTCATCGAGCTCATCATGGCTATACCGATGTACATCAGCACAGGGGCTGTAGCAACAGTAGGTATCATACCAGCCAGCGGGGCAAGAAAGAGGGTGAGGCAGAAGCAGGCTGCAGTGACCAAAGCGGTGAAGCCTGTTCGTCCGCCAGACTCAACGCCAGCCGAGCTTTCGACATAAGTGGTCATTACCGGGCACGAGAATAGTGCACCAAAGGTTGTGGCACTGGAGTCAACGTGAAAGTTTTTTTCGATACCCGGTAGGTTGCCGTCTTTGTCCAGGTAGCCTGCTTGTGCGCCTATGCCGAGCATGGCGCCCAGTGTCGAGAAGAAGTCGGGAATAAAGAAAGCCAATAAAAATGGCAGGTATGCCGGGCTGAGTGCACCTAGCACGTCGAGCTGGAATACCATGTTATCAATACTGCCTGGTACGCTAAAGAAGTTAGCCGGAATAGATGTGATCCCCAAAGGAAGGCTTAGAAGGGTGGTGAGGATAACAGCCAGAATGATACCGCCTTGGATCTTCCGAGAAACGAAGAAGAGCACCATGAAAAAGCCGAGTACAGCGGTGATCACTTCAATAGAGGCAAGATCCCCAAAAATCAGAACATTCTTTCGGGGATCGGCGATTACGATACCTGCTTGTTTAAATCCCAACAGGGCGATAAACAAACCGATGCCGACACCCACAGAGACTTTCACACTGTGCGGGATAATACGGACCACAAAGTCGCGAACACCGAGAAAGGAGACCAGCATAAACAGTACACCGCTGATAAAGACAATACCGGCAGCAATACTCAGAGGGACGTCGTTGCCCAGCAAGGTGAATGAGAAGATCGCAACACTGCCAAGGCCTGGACCCAGCACAAAAGGGCGGTTGGTATAAAGCGCCATCGCAATTGTCGTGATAACGGTCATCAGCACCGTGACAGTCAGCGCGCTCTCGAACGGGATCCCGCCCTTACTCATCATTCCCGGTACAACCGCAATCATATAGGCCATTGTTGCGAAGGTTGTAAGACCGGCAATGATCTCGGTTTTTAAATTGGTGTTATTCCCCTTAAAGTCAAACCACTTAGCAATACTCAAAGCTGGTTTGTCAGCGATAGTTTCCATGGATTCCCTCTACATGTCTTTATAATATTCGTCGATGTGATTAGCGTCGGTAGCAAATTTTCATTTCTGGCGAGATGCTTGGCTCAGTGGTCAAATTTGACCTGAGCAGATCGAACTCATCGCTCCATTCCGCTAGCCATTGTTGCTTAGTACTGTCAGGCATCCAGCATGCTTCAATACTGTTGAGCATCATTTGTTTCAAACTCTCAAGGTCAAAACCAAAGTCTTCGACCATTACCCTGTAACAGTTGGCACTGTCTGTGTTGTGTATATGCCAGTCGTCGGTACAGGGTATGATGTTCATACCCGCTTTGGCCATCGCTCTGATAGGGTGGTGCAAGCACCAGTCTTGGTAGCGCGGCCACTGTTTGAAGTAGTAGGTATTGGATGGGATAACGGTAAAAGGGATCCCTTTCTCGGCATACTCTTTGGTCAGGGCTGGATTATCAACGATGGTATAACCATGATCGATACGGTCTACACCGATCAGTTCAATGCCAGTTTCGACGTTGCGCCAATGTAAGCCAAACTCAGAGCAATGAGCTGTCAGTTTGTAGCCATGCTGTTTTGCTAAACGGTATGCTTTCCAAAACTTCTCAACCGGGGCGTCGTGCTCTTTGTAGTCAATGCCGATACCTAGCACATAGGGGTGGGGGGCGGCAATCATGTCCTCCAACATGGCGATGGCTTGTTCCGGTGACTTCTCGCGGTTGATAGAAGGGACCAGGCGAATAACGATTCCCATGTTCTGGTAAGCACTGTCAATCGCATCAGCGAGTGCACACGTGACTTCGGCGTAGCTCAGGGGGGTATCCGATGGGTTCCAGAATGTCTCGATATACTTAACACCACAAGCATGGGCGTCTTCAGCGACTTCCAGCAGTACTTTCGCATAGTCGCTCGGTTCACGCATTAACTGGTAGAGGAAGGTAAGTGCCTCAATGCCGCCTTTTACAATTCCCGTTTCTGCTTGATAAGCGCGATAGTAGGCTTTGGCTTCAAGTTCACTGAGTACAATGTCGTATTTGTTTGCAAACCACAACATAGTTTCAAGCCTAACCCCACCTAGCAGGTGGTAGTGAAGATCGGCTTTAGGAAAGCGGTGATAGAATTCTGTGAGCGTGATTGGAGCTGTTTTCACGGTTACCTCTTTGACGCAATAATTTGCGCAAACGTTTGCCTTTGGGCGGGAGTATCGCTCCGATCAACTGTAAAGTGAAATGCAATTATTGGTATGCCAGTGCCGATTCGGCATTAACCTGGGTGGGAATAACGCAATTGGCACTAATGTATTAGTTGGGCTGCCATGACCGGTTGATTTGCCAACCTGTTTTTACGCTGTGCTGTAGATAGTTCCATAGTTGCTGGGCATCTTGTCGTAAAGGGGCGGAATTGCGGTATAGCCTGATCTGGTAAGGAAGCCGGAATTGTTGCGGGGAGACGGCAATCAGCTTGCCGGTATCCAGTTCTCGGCGTATTTGGGCATCGGGTAACCAAGCCAACCCTTTTCCCCTTAATGCCATATCCTTATGGAGTTGACACATCGAACTTTCAAACACCGGGTAAGTATTGAGTGATTCGAATTGCGGTTGATACTGCTCGATAAGCCTTGCACTGTATGATTCTGCGCTGTATTTGAGTATCGGGCATTTCATTTCCAGCGGGTTGTATAGTGCACCTCCTCGCTCGTCTGCGGCGGAAACCAGCAGAAAGTCACCATGGCCGATACACAGGTTCTGAAATGGCGGCTGAAGCAGCGAGAGAATTTCGAAGCCTAGCAAAAAATCGCAACTTGCTTCGGTTAGCGCCTCCACGGCAAAATCAACCCGTAAAATATCGATAGAAAAGTGTAGGTTGTGCTCTTGATTGATGAATTCTGTCAAATCCAGCAGAGTCGGTGATGACAGCGAGTGGGGCGTGGCGATGCGAATCGGATTTTGCAGGGGTTGCTCAATGCCATTGAGCATCTTTACTCCTGCCTCCATCTGTGAAACCAGGTTTTGGGCAATGGTTCGGAATTGTCTGCCAGCGGCGGTGAGGCTAATAGGCGTTGTCGTTCGGTCAATCAATGTGTGGCCGACGGCTTTCTCAAGCGCTCGGATATGCCGGCCAAACGCCGGTTGAGTGATATGCCGGGCTTCTGCGGCTCGGGAAAAATGCTGCATGTCTGCCAGCATTAAGAAGTCTTCAAGCCATTTTGTGTCTAAGTTCATTGCATCTTTATATTGAATTAAGAGAAGTTGGAGTAAAGCACCGCATCTGGGTGCTTCACAGTTACATTCTACATTGTGGTTTTGCCGTGCTGTAGCTTGGCAGTTTGGCGATTTCTGCCCGCAAGTCGTCTATCCGGGTCGAGTGAGACGGGTGGGTCGAGAGCAGTTCAGGCGGTTGATTGCCCCCAGATGCTTTCGCCATGTTCTGCCATAGGCTGACACTTTCATTAGGGTCAAAGCCTGCCTCAGCCATTAACCTCAGACCAATAATATCGGATTCAGACTCCTGGGCTCGGCCGTAAGGCATCAAGACGCCATATTGCACCCCAAGACCTAGGCCCGCCATGGCGGCATCATGGTAATCTGCTCCGCCCATAGCGACGCTGGAAATTTGCAGCCCCATGTTGGCAAGTTGAGTTCGGGACAGCCGCTCGTTACTGTGCTGGGCCAAGACATGGCCAATTTCGTGGCCAATGACAGTCGCAAGTTGATCTTGATTGGTCGCAACATTCAACAGGCCAGTATAGACGCCGATTTTACCACCGGGCAAGGCAAAGGCATTGACCTGATCGCTGTCAAAGACCACGACTTCCCATTGATCTGCGACCTGAGGTCCACCTAGGCGAGCGGTTAATGCATCAGTCACACATTGAACGTACTGATTGGTTTTTGCATCCGTATGGATTTTTTCTTGCTCTTTTAAGGCATCAAATGACTGTGCCCCTAACTGAGACATATCCTGCTCAGAGAACAGCAGTACCTGCTGCCTGCCCGTGGGGGAGCTACTGCAAGCTGTAAGCGCGATTGCAGAGGCAATAAAGCCCGCAGCCGCGAAAGGTCGAAAGCGATTCATCTAAGACTCCTTTCATTTTTAATCTAAACCGCAATAGCGGAATTATACAGTTGCTGTATCATTCTCTCCAAATAAGATTGTTTGGATAACGTAATGAGTATTTGGAAAAAATCCTTCACTCTTGAAAGTTTAAATGAGACATCGACAAATACACTCGTCGAGCACTTGGGAATTGAGTATTCGACGTTTGACGACAACAGCCTCTCCGCTGTTATGCCCGTTGAGCCTCGCACGCATCAACCGCTCGGAATGTTGCATGGCGGCGCCTCGGTAGTACTGGCCGAAACCTTGGGCTCGCTGGCTGCCAATATGTGTGTCGATGATGGCAAATATTGCGTCGGCCTTGATATCAATGCCAACCACCTCCGAGCAATGCGGAGTGGCCATGTTGTCGGCAAAGCCTATCCTGTGCATTTAGGGGCGACAACCCAGGTATGGCAGATTGATATCAAGGACCCTCGGGGCCGTATGGTATGTACCAGCCGGTTGACGATTGCAGTGATGAGACACAAGAAGGCGGTGGAATCATGACGATCATTTTTTCTGCGGGCCGTATCATAGCTAATCAGCGTGAAGTTGTGGTTCGGCTCGACGGCGATGCGCGGGTGTCGTTACAGGCCTCCGCTGATGATATTACCTTGCTTGGCAAGGGGGCGAACGTGATTACGGCTGTGGGATCAGGCGTGAACTGGTCGCTCCGTTTAGATTCCGAGCAGCAACTCGCAGCATTGGCTGACGTCCTTGGCATTGCTATTCAGTGATCAGATACCCAAGTAACTTGCGTTATTTGGGTAATTTTTATGAGAGCTTGAACTCATATTTGACTTCGGCAACCGCAAATTGGCTTTTAACAGGTTATTGTATAGTAAGGTTAATCAAAACAATTAGTTATATAAAATAATCGCGTTAACCGTTAAGGGGTAGTAAAAGTCAATGTCAGATAAAGGAAGCTAGGTTGAATAGAAAACAGCTAAAAAAAATCGCAGAGTTTAGCTACAGGACAATGTTTCGTCAGGCTCCGGATCTTAGTGAAATCCATGAAACTTTTTATGGCTGGGTGGTATTCCTTGCATCAGAAAAAGCCAAGGTTGTGGTGAAGTTTTCCCGAGAGATAGGGCGGCAGGCAAAGGAAATCAAAGGGCTCGAACGCTTGCGGCAGGCGTTAACATGCCCAGTACCTGAGGTATTGTATTTCGGTCGGGAGGAAGGCTACGAATTTATCATGCTGGAGTGGTTAGAAGGGATCTCGGCCCATCAAATTCCTAATGATCCCATCGCTATTGAGCGTTTTTCTGAAAGCTATCTTGCGCTTTTGCACACAATGCACGAAATCAATGCTCCTCAGGGCTTTGAATCCGAACGGGGGCAATTTTACACCAGTTTGACTACGGCTTTTTCAGATTGGATGGGGCCGGTATACCGATATATTATCAGTGAGGTTTCACCTTTTTCTCCTGCGCAAAAACAGGCATACCAATCTCTTTGGGCAATGAAGGATGAGATCCTGTCTACAGCTTCGCCCATCTCTTCACTGATCCATGATGATTGTCATATTGGGAATATACTGGTCGATCCAAAAAGCTTCGAGGTAACCGGCGTTTTAGACCCATGTGATGTAGGGTTTAAACACCGGGAAATGGATATTTTCCATCTGTATGATGTGAGGCCGGAAATGAGGCTTGCCGAACGCTACCAGCAAGCCGTGAGTCTGCCGCCGGGGTTTGAACTGAGGCGTTGGTATTTCAGTTTGTGGGATGATGCCAAGCACAGTCGAAACATGGGCTGGTATGACGAAGCCTGGATACAAAATAAGCTGACTACCTTTAATCAGACAGCAACGGCAGAATATGGCACTGTGTCGTATCAGTAATGCCGTTATAGTGTGAGCGGGGAAATCATTTTTCGAATGAAGCCAATGATTGACCGTACTATGTTATAAGTAATGTCGTTGTGAAGTAAGTATCTGGTCGTATAGCGAATCTTGATGTTGTAGGGATGAATAGAATGAGAAAGTCGGCAGTTTATTTTGCGCTACTATTGCTAGCGGGTTGTGCTCAGCAGTCAGGACAACAGACTGAGCCCACCGTCGAGCCTGAAGTTGGTGGTGGCGTTGTGGAGCAACCCGTTACTACCCCACCGGTTGTTGAACCGGAGCCCCCGGTGATCCTCGAGCCACTACCTGAGCCAGAGCTAATTCCTGAGCCTGAGGTAAAGCCACAATCTAAACCCCAGCCGGTTGTGACCAAAACCGGTGACGGTAAATTGATTTTGGGCAGTGAAGAATGGTTGTGGATAGCCCAAGCCCAACAACATATTCGTGCCAAGGTCGATGGTGGTAAGTCACTTTCTTCTATTGGTGTAAGCAATGTTCAGGCATTTGAACGGGACGGCAAGGATTGGGTCAAGTTCAGTGCAGGGGGGCAAGAGGTTGAATTGCCGGTCGAGCGTTGGCTCAAGAAGAAAAGCGATTCGCCTCAGGCTGTTGTTAAATTGAGGGCGAAATTGGGTGAGCTCAATGAGCTAACCGAGTTCGCGCTCACGGCTGGCAAAGGGATTGTGCTGGGGGTGAATTTTATTCGCGATGTTGCTGTGGTAGACAGTAATCGGAAGTATGTTCAACCCAAGGTGAAGTAATTACGAAAACGGCTGAGTTACCTTCAGCCGTTTTGCTTTTTGCTTTTTGCTTTTTGCCTTATGGCGTTTCAACCGAGACTTCATAGCTGGTGAATTTGCGGATGTTTATGACGCCGGTGTCAAAAATCAGGTACTGGCCTTTGATCCCCAATAATATGCCTTCGACAACTGGCTCTTTGTCGAAGTTGTGCGACGCTATTTTTTTCGGGTACTCAGTGACAGGGTACTGGATCTCTACGATCTCTTCTTCAAGCTGTTCTACCGCATCCTCCCCGTATAGCTCAAGCAATTGATTAACCTTTTGGGCTACCTCCGGCAATAGGCGTTGGGCCTCTTCCTTAAGTGCGATAGGTGAATTATCCCCTTTGAGCATTGCCCGCCAATTGGTTTTGTCCGCCACTAGCTCGGCCAGTGCTATTTCGGCAAGGCCGGATATTTGGCGCGTTTTTACCTTCAAAATAGGTAATGCTTGTGTTGCACCCTGATCAATCCAGCGGGTTGGCAATTGGGTATGACGCGTGATACCGACTTTTAAGCCGGATGTATTCGATAGGTAGACATAATGGGGAACCATACAGTTCTCCTCTCCCCATTCAGGTTCACGGCATGTCCCTTGAGCGAAGTGGCAAGTTTCCGGTTTCATGATACACATGTCACAACGTGCTAATTTCTTCATGCATGGGAAGCAATGGCCTTGAGAGTAGCTTTTTTTGGTTTTCTTTCCGCAGGCATCACAATAGATATTGCCTGTGTGGGTGAGCTTGAGGTGCTTGCCAATCAGTGGGTTGAGTGGAAGTAGTTCATCGCCAACAGGCAGGTGGTATTCAACCACATTGCTGAGTTGGGATTTCATTTTACTGAGTGTTCCTAGCATGACTTTGCTCTTTTTTATGTAATGTAAATAAATGTAATCTTCAATGCCGGGTTGTTTACATGTCTGTAACCCGCTGTATCATTTCACATATGCTACCAAGTATGCAAAACCCAAGGGTGAATGCTTGGTTCGCTATAAATGGAATAATAACAAAGGGGAAGAAGTCATGAAAAAAATTCTTGTTGCAGGAGGTGTTATGCTTGCAGCCAGTGTATCTGCAACGCCTTTTGAAAAGCCCGAAGATGCAATTGAATATCGCCAAGCCGCTTTTACCATGATCGCGACTAACTTTGGTGATTTGGCAGAAATGGTTAAGGGACGCAAAGAGTGGGATCAGCAAACATTTAGCCAACGCGCCCAGTTTATTTCGCAGTTGTCCTATATGCCAGAAGAAGCTTTTAAAGTGGATGGAACGGATAAGGGCCAGACCAAAGCCAAGCCAGAAATTTGGTCTGATTGGGACGGTTTCAGTGTTAAGCTGGACAAGTTTCAAACCGATATGGCGAATTTAGCTAAAGTATCGCTAGACGGTGACGAGCGAGCGACGAAGCGTGCATTTGGTGAAGCGGCTAAAAATTGCAAGTCTTGCCATAGTGATTATAAGTATCGCTAAGCCTTGGCTTCGACGGCGTTAATGCCGGTAAGATAAAATGCAAGGAAGGTAGGTGCCAGACGTATGTCTGGCATTTTTGATCATAGCAGGTAAGCCACGACTTCCTTGCCGAGGGTAAAATAGACAATCGTGCCAATAATGAGGAAGATCCCCCAGGCAAAAAGACCGTTGGTCATCTTCGGTGCACTGTTTGTTCCTATGGCCTTCCTTCCCGTCAACATGGGCGTGACGAGGTTATCTTTGCGTAAAAAATAGAGCATTATCGCGGCAAGGTGTACGCAGATGGCACCAAGGATGAGATTGAAATTTACTGCATGGATCTCGGTGAGAAAGCTGCTTGTTTCACCGCTGACAAGATAGGCAAAGGGGCCTTCAGATATAATATCGTCGTTAGCGAATAAGCCTGTTGCCAGCTGGGCGATGAGCAGCAGCATAAAAGCAACGACCATATAAGCGCCCGCAGGATTGTGGCCTGCTGATGGGGGATTCGTCTGCTTATTGCCCCTAGTGCTAGTTGCCAAATATTGGATCACAGCTCGGGGAGATCGCACGAAGCGATGGAACTGAGCCGTTTCACTGCCGATGATGCCCCATATCAGGCGTGTAGATAACAGCGCCAACAATAGATAGGCCAGGCTAAAATGCCAGTCCATTAGTCCTTCGCTGCCGGTATACCACAAGCCTCCGACAATAAAAGCTTGTAACCAGTGATAGCCACGGATAAAACTGTCCCACACCGCGGGCTGGTTGCTGAGCGTCATGACTGATTCCTTTCGTGTAATATGCATGGGGTTTTGTTTTACGTTATTTAAACATATTGGTGGCAATAATTAACTTGTCTTTTCATTTGTTTACAGTTGTGATTTTTTACAAGCGCCATAAAAATAGGCCCCTTTCGGGGCCTAAAGTGTAGTCATGATTGCTTGTCTTAGCGGTTTTCTATCCGGTTATAATCAAGTAACCCAGCTTCAATTGGGAACATACGCTGGTTTAGCTCGTTTAACTTATCACTGAAAGACCAGAAATCCGGGCTGGTTCTACGCAATCCATACCGGTCGAGGAATTGGCGGTAATCCTCCTCGCTCTGAATGGTGTTTATCTGATTGGCTGCATCTTTTAGATCCGCCTCTTGCAGATACCAAAATGCCCTTGGATAACTGCCCAGTAGTCCTCTGACCAAAGTGACGTTATCTTGCTCGTATAGACGGTTCGACTCCTCATCGAACAGGCTAGAGATATTTTTATGTGCGCTATTGCGGATCAGGGTAAACAGCTCAGCTTGTCGGCCTGATTGGGCGGGTTCTACCATAATGAATGTCACTTCGGGCAATAAGCTCGCTTGAATTCCGCTAAGTCGGTTCAACTGGTATAAGGCTTGCGAGTTGTTTGCGTACATGCTTGATTGGGTGAAATCATAGCGGTCGGGTAATACAACTTGAAGCTTTTGTTGCAACATGCCAAATAGCTCATTCTTCGGCTGAGGTGTATGGAAGCTAATACCTGTTGGTTGTTCAAACGCGTTTATATCACCCTGAAGATAATCACTCAGGTGCTTGCCTGCTCCTTGATACCAGTAGGCCAGTTCTTGTCGGCGGACATCAGCCGGAAGGAGAGAGAGGAAGTTAGACTCGCCTTCCATACGTAAGAAGTCCATATACATACGCGTGACCAGCTGGTGGCCAAAGTTACCGTATACGTCGAAACCCGCCACCAGCAGGTAGTGGATACGCTCGAGTAGGGAATAATCAATAACCCAGGCGGTCTTGGGATGATCTCCCACGAGTCCCTTTGTTACTGTGGCACTGTCAAAATGACGGAACACCGTAAGGCTAGCATTGTCGTTGTAGCCGTCACCATCCCAGATCAAGTCTGTTGTGAGGTGCTCGCCATTCTCGAACGCATCGTTGAGAAAGGCGTTCTTTGCTTTGAGGAACCGCCCTTGTTGCTTGGCGTAAGAGATCCAGTTAGATATGGGCAGGGTGTTACTTTCGTTTTCAGCCGGTAAGCGTAAATTCTCTGCTTGTGATGCGTAAAACTCATCAACCGATGGGGTATTGGCCATTGCAGGATCAACAAAGAAGACCCAGAAGTGATCATTGATAACATTCAGCGCGAGCTGCCCACGGCATACCGGTCCTTTGATAAAGCCCATGATGGTATTCTGTGCATTGTCGATCATGAAGCGGTATCGGCTATCAACCGGTATTTGCTTAAAAGCAATCAGCGGGTTAGCTGCAATCTCCGGGTCGTAGCTAGGCAGTGAGGTTACTTCATAATCTGGTTCGATAAAGAGCGTATGCAAACGGGCAAGCTTGGCATGGTTCAGTGCATAAGGCATATGTGTTTTGTCGACAATACTCTCTCTTACCGGCTGAAAGCGATAGTAGACACGGTCGACGCCAGGATCATCGTAAGGGCGTCGAGTGGCAATGAGATCAATGGGGGTGCCTGGCGCAGTACGAGAACGAACGAGTTTGAAAAAAGTCGGCTGCCGTTCGTCGGAAAAGTAGAGATGGGAAACAAACAAGTGCTCATAGATGTAGCGGCTAGCCAGTTGTTGCTTAAGGCTACTTCCATTGAGTACAGTCTCCCACTCGGCAACTTTACCGAGGGTTTGTTGACCGGGTGCCGGTGCCGCTGTCATCATGCCACCATTGGCCAGCCAGTCCATCAACACCTGATTCTCTTCATCACTGATTTGGGGGAGGCCGTAGGGCATTCCCCACTCTGGGTAGCTTTGTTCATAGGTAGCCATTTCCTCGATGGTCGGACACTGTTGATCACGATCCAAAGAAAAATCCCACTCATCGTGATTGAGAACTTTCTGATCTGGTAAAGGGTGGGCCTGTTTTAGCTGCAGCATCCTCGCCATAACCCCAGCTTGGGTATTGGCTTCTTCCGATTGCACACGTTCATTCAGCACCGGATTAAAACCTTTCTCGCGCCATTCAGCTGTTGATTGCGCATCAATAAACATCCGGGTGGTATTGGCCGCCAAAAGGCGGGTGCCTTCATAGACTTTTTGCTTGCTGGCTCCTCGATCGACCCCTTCTGCTGATGACAGTTTCAATTGACAAGGCGCATCGTAGCAGGCGTGGCAAACCACACAGCGATTTTCAATAATGGGCTTGACCTCGTCTAGATAGTGATTGGCAATGGGAGAGTCGGCCGGTGCTAACCTTTCTTGGGGCTGGGGTTTACCATAAAGCTGATCCAGGGTAAGTCCTGCATAAACAGCGCAACCCGAGAAAAATAGCGTCAGTATCAATAGCAACGAATGTTTTTGGTGTTTGTTTTTTATACTCATTCTGTATTGTTCTTTTGTTCTACACCAGCAAATCGCGCTGGGTTAAAAGCTAATGTTATGGTTAAGTCTACCAAAACACATATCTTGCTTGTAAAAATGATTGGTTTTTATTGAATGGTGGCGGGATGTGATCAAGAAAGCAGCCCGTTAGAGCTGCATTCAATCTGTAATATGCGGATTATTGGTTAAGAAGCTGGCGTTTGTAGTTGAAAATTTTGGCGTTCTTTTCACTGTTGTGAACCCAATAAATGCCCACTTGATCATTAAGGACCAGATCAATGAAAGGCTGTTGGTAAAGTAGGTAACTATAGCCAATCGTTTTGCCCAGGAATTGATTTTTCACCTTGCTTTCGATACGTATTGCCGTCGATGTGTCTTCATTGACAAACTCATTAGGCTGGTAAGCCCAATGATACATTATAGGTTTCACTTCAATTGTAGAGATAAATGGGGACTCATTTTCTATCACGGTTAAGGCTGCAGAGCTGATCGACATAGCATGGTGGTAACCCGTGTCTTCTTCGGAAATGAAATTCAGGTATGAGAAGTTCAGCTTGTTGTCCTCATCTTGTGTGATGTAGTAATACACCACCTGCGCATCGATACCCGAGTCATCAATGAAGTTGAGAAAGACCTGAGAAGTCGGCTCTCTGGCAAGTTCGGTCTGAACAATTGGGTCTTGTCGTGATAGTGGTAGCTCCTGGAGCACTTTTAACTTGAATAGCGACCACCCATCTTCGTCGATTTGGTAGGAAAAGTCAGTCTGTGGCAGACAGTGGTTGTTTTTATCGACGCGACACCAAGCCAGTGAGTAGGAATCTTCTCCTTTAAAGGCATAGAGCTTAACGTTGTCTAATTCTGGTGCATTGTCGATTTGGTTATAGGCGAGGTGAAGCTCATCAAGTTTATTTTGGAGTTCGCCAATACCTGTTTCGCTGGTTGCAACCAGCGTGACTATGCTGGTTTGGAACATGGTGGTGCGAGTAAAGTAGTGGGGTTTGTCTGGGTATTTATACCCCGACAGCCAAAAGTGTATGCCAGTCAGCACAATTGCGAATATGGAAATAGCAACGGCTATGTATGGTAAAAAGGGAGCTGTTTTTTTAATGACTTTGGATGCCGATAAATTGGAATACTTCTCGACAGTAATTTGGGTAATCTGGTAGCCGACGCGTGGCAGTGTCTCAATGATCTCGCCTTTGGTTTTTTCCTGCAGTTTCACGCGCAAGCTGCGGATAGCTTGAAACAGAGAGGCTTCAGAGACGACGCGGTCAGGCCAGCCAGCTTTTAGCAGCTCCTCTTTTGTAACGGCGCTATTAACATGCTCAATGAGGTAGAGCAGTATGTATTGCTCCGAGAGGTTGAGCTTTTGGTTGGTTGTGTCTGACTTTATGATTCCCAGAGCGGGGATGAAAATAAGCTCATTGGTAAATTTGAACTGTTTTTGGCCAGGCATTGATACCTCAGAACCTTTTTATTTTATATTTTAATAGCTTATTGGCGTATATGCCCAAATAGGTAACGCTCGAATGATTTAAGGCGATTATTTTATCATGAAAAAAAATAATTGGTATGCGAATAATTACTTAGAGATAAAAGCAGGGAGAGCACATAGGCTCTCCCTGAAATTTAGATAATTTTCCCTGAATCAGGTTGCTTATTTCTTGAAGATCTCTTGGAACTCACGCTTCATTGGCGGGTTACGGCGAGCTTTTTTCAACTGCTTACACATGTCTTTGACACAGTTGTGAAGTACCTTATCAAGCATCACTGCTTTGTAGTCTGTGTACTCTTCATCGGTCATATCTGAAGGCTTTTCAGTTTCTTGCATTTCGCCAAGAAAATCGACACCTGAATAGCTCTGGCTTAGTGCAATCAGAGCGTGGAATTGTTCGAAGTTGTCCAGTACGTTTTGAGCACTTGCTGGTAGCTGATCCCAAGCTTCACGAGAAGTTGGCTCAGATGCTTTGTAAACGTTAATTAGCATGTCAAGAAGCTCTTCTGGCACCTCTTCAAACTCAACAACTTGGCGTAGTTCTGGTGAACAATCGTCAAGTGTGAATTTTACTTCTTCAATCGTTTGATCTTCTTTTTTCTCAATATCAGACATAGCTAATTCCTAAAGCATGATTTGGTTAAGGGAGGGAATCCTATAGCCCTTTATCTAAAAGTCAACAGGTATAGCCAATCACCCTGATGGCTTTGGCTATAAGATACCGGAACATAGCAACAAATCACGTTAATTTGCTCACGATTATCAGCGCAAGCTTTGTGAGATGATGCATAGCCCCAACGCCTGCCGCTGAAGGAAGAGTCGCCGAATACCTTGAAAAGTGATAGCTGTAACTGAGTTGCATAAACTTGTTAACCAAAACCTTACGGCATTGCATTGTGTGCTATAAATAGCTTAAGGAAAAGCCAATATCTCAATAGGATGCTTAGATGGAAGCGATGCGGATACTACTGGTAGATGATGTGCATCTTGAGAGGATGCAGTTAGCCATGAGGCTACAACGCCTCGGGCATGTGGTTGAAGCTGTCGCTTCAGGTCAGGATGCTATTGAAAAATATCCATTGTTTGATCCCGACTTGCTGTTGCTTGATGTCAGCATGCCGGATATGAGTGGAACAGAGGTTGCCGAGCAAATTCGAATCAAACATCCTGATTGGGTGCCGATTATCTTCTTAAGCGGTCACGACGAGCCTGAAATGATCGCCAAAGCAATTGATATGGGCGGGGATGACTATATTGTTAAGCCCGTAAACAACATTGTACTGGCGGCAAAACTCAAAGCCATGCAGCGCATTGCTTATATGCGTCATCAGCTTAAGGACACAACAAAAAGCCTTGAGCTAGCCAATGAAAAACTCTCTCAGCAAGTCAATGAAGATGGTCTCACCAAATTAGCAAACCGTCGTTACCTCGATACAAAACTGACCGAGTTTATTTCATGGCATGGCCGTAATAACTTTCCACTTACTTTGATTATGCTCGATGTCGATCATTTTAAGCTGTTCAATGATCATTATGGCCACATTGAAGGGGATCGTTGTTTGCAGATGGTTGCGGCGGAGCTGAAGAAAAGCTTTAGTCGAGCCGGCGAGCTGGCGGCCAGGTATGGCGGCGAAGAGTTTGTTGTTGTGCTAAGTAATTGCGATAAGACGCGCGCGGTTCGCGAGTGCGAGCGGTTAAAGCAGTGTATACAGAAACTTGAAATCCCTCATTCAAAGTCGACTACGGCTGAAATTGTGACGGTAAGTCAAGGTATGGTGTCGTGGGTACCAACGGGGCTAGAGACAGTTGATAATATGTATCAGATAGTCGACCGTGTACTCTATAAGGCCAAAGAGCAGGGGCGCAATCGCTTCGTCGCTGCAGAATTTACGTAATCTCTCACTTCTTATTCTTTGATCCAGTTAACATTTTGTGTCATATCAAGCGTTATTTGGCTGTTTTGCAGCCAAATAACTTGTTGTCTGCTTGCTGTCGCTCACTGCAATGATAATCTGCTATTTAAAGGGCAAGTCCCTGGCAGTATACATTCTCTTGAGTAGAAGCCATCCAATATACAATGACGCTCTTGTTTTCGGCTATGCTCAATGGAATTTGTATTGTAAGAAGAAAAAGGGTGAGGGGAGATCATGGATATTTGCTTTTCGCAGACAGAAGCGCGCGTGTTAGGTTGCTTGCTTGAAAAAGAGGTAACTACACCTGATCAGTACCCATTAACATTGAATGCACTGACAACGGCTTGTAACCAAAAAAGTAATCGCGAGCCTGTGATGTCGCTTGATGAAGCTACGGTGCAAGACACGCTGGAAGCATTAAAAACAAAGCGATTTGTTCAAGAAGTCACCGCGGGTTTCGGGAGTCGAGTGGCTAAATATCAGCACCGATTCTGCAACACGGAATTCAGTACTTTCCAGTTCAGTAAGCAAGAGAAGGCAATTATCTGTGTGATGTTGCTGCGTGGTCCTCAATCGCCTGGAGAGTTGCGTACCCGCACCAATCGATTGTGCAACTTTGCCGATGTCAAAGAAGTGGAAGCCGTACTGAGTACTCTATCAGAGCACCCGAAAGGGCCGTTTGTTATCCAATTGCCTAAAGAGCCGGGCAAGCGAGATTTCCGCTATATGCATCTGTTCAGTGGCGAAGTTGACATTGAAGCGTTACAACAGCAAAGCGCTGCGGTAGGAAGCCCATCGTCACCGTCTTCTGAGCGGCTGACGGCCTTGGAAGACGAGGTTGCAGAGCTTAAGAAAGAAGTGGAAGAGCTCAAGGCAATGCTTGAATCTTTAACTTCATAAGTGTCCAATAAGCGATCTATGTTGCCAGCCCAGCAATTGCTGGGCTTTTTTGTGAAGGTAGTAACTTAGCATGACGGGGTCTGAAAGCAACCAACCTGCCAATTGCGATAACCAAAAAAATAAAATGGGTGAATGGTCGGTCTATTTAATTAGGACGGCTGCCGATCAGCTGTATTGCGGTGTGACGACCGATGTAGAAAGACGGTTCAACGAGCACGTTTCTACCAAGCGGGGAGCCAAATTTTTGAAGGGCAAAGGCCCACTGCAGTTGGTATGGTCGGAGTGTGTCGGTGATAAACGACTGGCCATGCAACTTGAATATCGTATCAAGCGCCTATCGAAGTGCAAAAAGGAGCAGTTAGTTGCTCGTGGGCTTAGCGTATTTAGCTTGGTTAAGTGATGAACTGAAGTCGCTGAGAACACGTACCAATAGATAATATTTGTCTTTTTTTAACTTAAATTCATTTGTTGATTGATATTTGCGCGTATGTCAGGCAATTGAAATTGAACCTTCTCCTTGTTCAAACTACACTGCGTTTATCATTTTTATATTATTATTTTATTTTCCCAGGATAATTTTATGGCACTTAAAGCCACTATCTACAAAGCCCAGTTCAATGTTGCTGATCTAGATCGCCATGTTTACATCGACCAGCAGCACACCTTGGCGTGCCACCCATCAGAGACCCTACAACGTTTGATGCTTAGACTCATAGCATGGGGGTTTAATGCTGATGAGGAATTGCAGTTCACTAAGGGGCTTTGTGAAGCCGATGAGCCAGCGCTTTGGCAGAAAAACCTTAGTGATGAAATTGAACTATGGATTGATCTGGGCCTGCCAGACGAGAAGCGTTTGAAGAAAGCTGCTCACAAGGCAAAAAAAGTCATTATTGTTGCTTATGGTGACAATGCGGCCCCGGTTTGGTGGAAGCAGCATCAGGCAAAAGTAAGCCAGTACGGTAATATCTCCGTGGTGTTTTTCAATGACGAAACGCTAGCGGAATTAGAAACACTGGTTGAGCGAACTATGAACCTTCAGCTAACCATTGAAGCTGAGCAGGGTTGGTTGATGGCCGGTGATAAAAGCTGTACCTTGGCGCCAGAGTGGTGGCTTCGCTAATACCGCTCTATCGCTGTCGAATGTCACGCATCAGTCACAGAATCCTTGCATCATAGCCTTTTAGGGTACGTTTTCGCGATTTCAGCAATAAGGAGTATTGCAATGGCATCAAGTGTGCATGCTTTAGCAACAAAAGTGTGGAATTATCATCATCTTAATAACACGCTCTCGCCAAGCGACTGCATTTTTGTATTATGTAGTAACGACATTCGAGTCGCCGAGCATGCAGCAAGATTGTTTCTCGATGGCTATGCCCCATACATCGTTTTTTCTGGCGGTGAAGGTGAATTGACGCGGGGGATGTTCAAGGGGTCAGAGGCTGAAGCGTTTGCAGAAGTGGCTATGGATATGGGTGTGCCGGAGCATGCCATTCTGATTGAGCCTCAATCCACCAATACCGGTGAAAATGTCCAGTTTACCCGAGCCTTGCTTGAGGTGAAGGGGTTAGATCCTTCCTGTTTTATCATCGTGCAAAAGCCGTTTATGGAACGGCGTGCTTACGCTACATTCCAGCAGAACTGGCCAGGTAAGAAGGTACTTGTATCTTCGCCGCCGATTGGTTTTGACGAATACCCCAACGAGACATTGTCATACAGCGATGTGATTAATGTCATGCTCGGAGATCTACAGCGAATAAGGGTCTATCCGTCTTATGGCTACTCGGTAGAGCAAGACATTCCTGATGAGGTTTGGCAGGCTTATCAACAATTGGTTGAGCTGGGCTTCGAGGAACACCTACTTGGCTAGGATTGAATCGGTTTTGTATTGCCGTTAAAAAAGCCCTGTTTCAAAAGACAGGGCTTTTATTTTGTTTATTGCTTTTTATCGCGCAGCATTCATGCCCTGCTCCCAGAAAGCGACTTCCATACGGGTAGCGGTTTTGAATATTTCACATAGGCGCTGGCCTCGTTGACTTTCAAGCGGAATTTCTTCCAGCATGGTATCCAAACGGCGAATGGTTTCTGCGACCCCAGATTGATACTCTTCACCACTGTAGAGTTCAACCCAGCTGCGATATGGGTTACCTTCAAGTTTGGTTTCAGACCATTTTTTTAGCCGCTGTCCCACAACCGCATAGCCAATCGCGCAGGGTGCCAGAGCTGTAAATAGGTCGGTGCGATCGCCAGCCATACCCGTATCTAATACATAACGGGTGTAACAGACGGTGCCGAAATCTTCGGGCTCAGCTTCCATCTCTGTGGCTGACAGCCCCCAGCTTTGGCAATACTCAATGTGATGATTCATCTCCGACTCAAGCAATGCATTCAAGCCTGGTAGTGGCTCTCGCATCTCAGCCAAGGTTGAGGATTTGAAGATAGCGAGGGCGTATGCTCGGGCATAGTGTTTTAAGAACAAATAATCTTGTTTCAGGTAGTGGAAAAAGGCGTACTTGTTCAAATCACCTGTCGCCAGCTGATTGACAAATTCGTGCTCGGTGTAATCGCCCCAGTCTTGTTGGCAATGGTTGATCAGATCTTGATACTTCATGGTGTGTCCTTGTTCGCGAAATGCATTACGCTTAATACGTCAGCACGTAATCTTTGGCTTTTGGTAGTGTTTTTATGATGTTGTGCTGTTTCATGAACTCGGCGTATTCATCATAGCGCTTTAGCTCTACCGCTCCCGGGCGAAGGGCAAAGCGAGTAAGAGTATCTTCCCAGGCTCGACGGTTGAGATCGTTGTCCAGCGTATCTGGCGAGTAGGCAACGAACTCTTTCCATGCCTGTTCCGGGTGGTTGATCAGGTATACCGTTGCTTTTTCGATAGCTGTGTTGAACTTGTTAATGGTCTCTGGGTTGTATTTGTGCTTATTGGCAACAAAAATAAGCTCGTCGTACGGTGGCACACCGTGCTCTTCCGGGTAGAAGGCCGTTGCGTCGTAGCCTTCGATTGCGAGTTGGTTAAGCTCGAAGTTGCGCAAGCCGCCCCAAATGGCATCCACTTTTCCAGAAGCCAGCGAAGAGGATAGTGCCCAACCAACATTGATAATTTTTACGCTATCCATATCCACACCTTCTGAGCGAAGCATGGTACCTACAGTAGCATCTTCGTTCCCGCCAATTGCGACGCCGATGTTTTTACCTTTCAAATCAGCCAGTGATTTAATTCCTGACTTGTCCAGTACGATCAGGGAGTTCAGCGGGCCCGAGATCAATGTGGCTGAACGCACCAGAGGAAGGTCTGCAGCTGTGCTGGAGATAAGCGTGCTCTGGTAAGACACTGCAAGATCACTTCGGCCTGCGGCCACCAGCTTATCCGGCACACTTGGATCCGCGGGTTCTTGAATTTGAACCTGCAAACCCTGTTCAGCAAACCACCCTTTTTCTTGAGCTAGAATAATCGGGCCGTGGTTGGGGTTGACGAACCAGTCCAACATGAGAGTGACTTTTTCTTGTGCCGACGAGCTGAAGGATGCCAGCATAAGTGCTGCGGCAGCAATAAGATGCGGTTTACCCGCTGAATAAAGAGTGGCTTTCATTTTATTTCCTTGTTGTTGAGCGAAGAAAAACATTCCGTTAATTAACTATTGGCTCTGCCATGGAATGGCTTTCTTTAATAAAAAGTCGGTGATGAAGTACAGGCTGATGGAGAAAAAGGCCAAGATAAACAATGCGGCAAACATCTCATCGACAAACATCCGTGCATTGGCTTGGAGCATGAGGTAGCCCAGTCCTTCACTTGAGCCTACCCATTCGCCGATGACTGCACCAATGGGGGCAACGACAACCGCAACCCGTACCCCTGAAGCTAAAGCAGGCAGGGCTGCGGGAAGACGGATTTGCCATAGCTGTTGCCAGCGGGTCGCCCCCATGGTCATTGCCAAGTCCAGGTAGCCTTTGGGGGTATGGCGAAGTCCGTCATAGCAGCAGGTGGTGACCGGGAAAAAGATGATCAAAGCTGCCATGACAATTTTTGATGCCATGCCGTATCCAAGCCACAGCATGAGAATGGGCGCAATAGC
This sequence comes from Photobacterium gaetbulicola Gung47, assembly GCA_000940995.1. Lineage (NCBI taxonomy): Bacteria > Pseudomonadati > Pseudomonadota > Gammaproteobacteria > Vibrionales > Vibrionaceae > Photobacterium > Photobacterium gaetbulicola. The sequence continues at coordinate 1,141,959 of CP005973.1, read as the reverse complement.
GAATACCGGTATGGCCTGGCTGGTGATCAATACTGGCAGGAGCCAACGGCGCAAAGGCTCGAATAGCAGCATTTGCAGAGCGAAAAATAGCCCCATAGCCAAGCCCAGAAGAAGGCCGAATACGACTTCTGTTCCTGTGACAATGGTATGATGCCAGAGTACATCCGCGCGTTCGACCAGCTTGGACAGCACGGCGACGGGGCCAGGCAAGATAAAGGGGGGCAAGCCGAACAGTACCACGCAGGCCTGCCACAACCCCAAGATGATCGCCATGCTGGTGACAAAGCGGGTAATTGGCCATGACAAGACGGTACTGTTTCCCTTGCGAAACGCCTGACTAACGGCCTGCTGCTCTAGCATGGGGTTTGGTAGCTTTGACGATAGGACAGGTTCAGGCATAGTCATTCTCCAGCTGGTTGATAATTCCTTGCTGGTGGGCAGCAAGTTCGCCGTCAAATTGCCTTGGTGGGGGACCAGACGGGATCGGCAAGGCACTCATTGAGGCTGGTGAGCCTGCCATCATGTAGATATGGTGCCCAAGACGAAGTGCCTCTTGCGGATCATGGGTTATCAACAAGACGGTTTTTCCAGCAAGCAGGCGTGCAGACAGTGACTGTAGTTTATGGCGGGTTACGGCATCGAGTGCTGAAAAGGGCTCATCCATCAATACTACGGGTTTGTCTTGCATCAAGGTACGGGCCAGAGCGACACGTTGGCGCATCCCCCCTGAGAGCTGGTTAGGCATGACCTCGGCTTTGTCAGCCAACCCCACCGCATCGAGCAATGCCATGGCTTTCGGTATATTGGCGTCTTGACTAGCGCCGAAGCGGGTACTCAAGCAGACATTGCCAAGGACATTGAGCCATGGCAACAGCAGATCTTGTTGTGCCATATAGGCAAGATTGCCAGCCAACGGCCAATCATTGCTGGTGGTTATCGAACCGCTCCAGGCAACGTTGTCCTCGAGAAGCCCTGCCAGGTGGCGAAGCAGAGTAGTCTTCCCACAACCACTTTTACCGAGCAGGCAAGTCCATTGCCCAGCCGGAAGCTTAATATCTAACTGGTTGAACAGAGGAGAATGGGCATCATTGTACCTAAGTGTTAATTGCTCGATACAGACTGTCATTCCCTTGGTATGAGCCGTAAAAGTCTTGTTCATCGGTGTAACGCTTCCATGTTTACTCGGGCTTAAAATGGCCAGCAAAGAAATGGTTTACCGGGCCGTGACCAGCGCCAATCTGGAGAGCATCTGCATTTTCGATTGCTTTGGTTATGTAGGTTTTGGCATGCTTAACGGCTTCTTCTAGCGGATACGCCTGAGCAAGGAAAGAAGCCGTAGCAGCTGACAGGGTGCACCCGGTACCGTGCGTATTGCGGGTTGCGATTCGCGGCGTGCTCATACGCACGACATCATTTTCGAGGATCAGCAAATCAGTACTGGAGGTGTCATTTTCCAAGTGGCCCCCTTTTAGCAGAATCGAACGGGACCCGATTGCTCGTAAAGCAGAGATCATGTCAGCCATTTGCTGCTCGTTCTCTGGCAGGCGGCTGCTAATCAGCGCAGCAGCCTCAGGCAGGTTTGGGGTGATCACATCGGCAAGCGGAAGCAGCTCGTCTTTTAGCGTTGAGATGGCATCCTGTTCAAGCAGCAAGTCGCCGCTTGTTGCCACCATAACCGGGTCTACTACCAAAAATCTCGGTTGGTATTGGCGCAGCTTGCTAGCGACCATACGAATAATATTCGCATCACTTAACATGCCAATTTTTACCGCTTTAACATCGAGATCGGTAAAGACAGCATCCAGTTGTTGCTCTACAAAGGCCGGGTCAATGGCCTGGATACCGGAGACACCTTGAGTGTTCTGTGCGGTTAGGGCGGTGATTACCGAGCAGGCATAGCCACCTGTCGCTGAGATTGCTTTGATATCGGCCTGGATACCAGCTCCGCCGCCACTGTCAGAGCCAGCAATGGTAAGGGTAATAGGAGTGTTTGATGATATTGGCATAACTACCTCTAATTTTAGACGCAAGGTAGCCGTTGCCATCGACCCTATATAAGGGGCGAAATAGAGCAGTCTAGCTAGTTCCCTACGCCATTATTAAATGGATCAGGTTCAACGGGTCCCACTACGTGGTCTCAGCGCTTGGCTCCCCGACTAACGGATAAATTTTGTTTATTCGGTCAAAAACAGATATTGACCTTAAAAAAGTTTTTTCTGGCATATCTGCCTGAAGATGCGAGTAATCTAAACATGTTTTTTACCGCAGAGCAAACATGTTAGGAATAAAATGAGGGGGAAAGGAGAAAAACAGGAGGGGAGACAGGCAGCCATGAGATGGCTGCCCATTCAATTACATTTTTTTGCAGTATGCTGCGATGATAACCATGTTGGTGCCTGCAGCTTTGCCTGTAATATGCAGTGGGTTATCTGTCAGGCGGATTCCACGTACAGCTGTACCTTGTTTGATCACAAGGTTTGAGCCTTTAACTGGTAGATCCTTGATGATGGTTACGTTGTCACCAGCCTCAAGTGGTGTACCGTTTACATCAACGGTTTTAATTGCATCTAGCTCAGCAAGGGCGATACCTTTCTCTGCCCACTCGATCATGTCTTCTTCCATGTACATCATATCTAGCAGGTCTTGTGCCCAGGTTTCAGAAGATAGACGTTTAAGTAGGCGGTAAGCCATAACCTGAACCGCTGGCTCCTGGCTCCACATGCTGTCGTTTAGGCAACGCCAGTGGTTCTGATCCAGTGTTTCTGCGTCTTCGATTTCTGTACGGCAAGTACCGCATACCATCACACAGCTACCTGCGGTTTGGTCAGGAGAAGCAGGTACTTCGTAAACGCTCAGACTGTCTTCTGAACCACATAGTTCACACTTAGCGCCAGCGCGCTCTTTAACGATAGATTCAATGCTCATAGGAATATTCCAAGGAAGTGTAATGGTGTTCCTTACCCATACGGGTAATTGTTCGGTTTATTATGCCATTTAATTTTGAGAAGAAAAGGAATGAAGATCAAGATCACAATACTCTCATCTATTTACGGACAAAAAACAGCCGAATTAAAAAGTTAAGTAAAAATAATGCAACAAAATTGTAGGGTGTAATGTTGAAATGAGACTAAGCTCTAAGAGCCTATCCAAGCAGTTATAGATAGAACAATAGGAAAAGTTATGAAAAAGGCACTGTTTTTATTTTCAGCTTTAGCACTTATTGGATGTGATGATGAGGATGTGGTTAATACGCTTTCGGGCAATGCTGAAGTATTTGCCGTCACCGGGGCTGAAATTGCGGGAGCGCAAGGGTATACCAGTATTGAAAGCATCGAAAATACGTACCCGATCACTTTACCCGATGAGTTTCCCGCTGGCTCGGAAGCCGATTTGGATAACAAGTTGGGAACATTAGGCATAGATATAGATGATACTGACTGTGGTGTTATAGATACAAGAGGAGATGTTTGCTTTGGCGCGGGGAGCAATACAGTTTGCGTACCGGATGAAGTGACAAAGCTCGGCATCAAACTCTATACCATTGATATGGATGAAGTCAGGCGCGCGTACGATAATGGTTTCTACCCCAAACTGGCAGCTGACTTTTTAGGTGAGACCTACGCCAATTTTGATATTGAACGAGTTAGTTGTGCAAGCATAGGCTTATAGTTTCCAGCTAGTTCTTAACAAGCAAAGTGAGCTAACCTCAGGCTCGCTTTGCTTTTTTGTGGCTGTGTAATAAAAACAATGCTGCTCTTTCATTCTTGTCGTTATATTTTATTAGCCGCCTCGCAATTCATTCGTCCCCCTGACTACGTATTAATTCAGTTTGTTATTTTAAACAGATACCTACGGGATTAAATGGGTGAAAAATAATGAAAGGGATATGGGGTGGCGGCCTTGTCGGTTTATTGATGAGTATTTCAGCAATAGGACACGGTGCAGATATTGAAAGTTATGTTGTGGGTGGTACACCGGTCAGGCCGGGTGATGATTTGAGATGGATGGCATCTCTAAGAAATACGACAGCGGATACTTCACATTTTTGTGGTGGGAGTATAGTCAATGAGAGGTGGGTGCTAACAGCTGCCCACTGTGTTGTACAGGGAGATATCGGCAATGAATATACGGTGCCGCCGAATAATTTAGCGGTGATGGTCGGCACTTTAGGGAGTGAAGTGACTGATCCTTCAGACTTATATCAGGTTAGTCATGTAGTCGTACATCCTGATTATTCGCCCTATGCTGTAATCAGTATTACCGTGGATGATGACGGAAAAGAAATAAAAGAAGTCACTCAGTTAGCGCTGGATAATGATGTTGCATTACTTCGGGTAAATCGCTCTTTTCCATTTCCCAGGGTCAGCTCGATTAAACTAGCAAATAGTCAAGTTGCCCAAGGATTAGAGTCTAAATTAAGTGGCGAGTGGAATGAGGCAAGTCGACCAGAAAATGTAATGGTCTCTGGCTGGGGGTCAACAAAGAGTGATGGGACAGGTATATCTGATACATTGATGAAGGCTAATTTATCTTATCTGCCTATAGCTGACTGCTTTAATTTGCTGGAAAGAGGAAATGATGCACATTACGTTATTGATAGCCCAACAAACTTAACCAAAGTATGTGCTTTGCCACCTGATGTCTTGTTCGACCATACTGGTGCCCCCCTAAACTATGGCCCTGACTCCTGTAAAGGCGATAGTGGCGGCCCCTTGGTGGCAAAGAACTCTGACGGCGATTGGGTTCAACTTGGCATCGTAAGTGGCGGGCCTGTCGGCACCCCAGTTTGCGGTGCGTATCTTCGACCTGGATTTTACGCTCGAGTCGGGAATTACTACGAATGGATTGAGAAAAATGTGGGTACGATTCCTGAGGCGCCAGTGACGAATCCCGACTTTATCGAAGGAGGCAATAATGAGGGGGAGGGAGGAAGTGGTGGTGAGTCTGGTGATGGAAAAACGGACGAAGACTGTAATCCTAACGTGTCAGGCATCAGCCCGAATAATTGCGCGCTCATCGCTGATGGTGGGGGAGCAGTGAATATTTTCAGTCTTGTCTGTCTGTTGATATTGCTTTGTTGCAAAAAGCGGTATGATTGAGATTTAGTCCAAATGAATCAGCCACCCCAAAGGGTGGCTGATTTCGTTAGCGGCAGAATGTTACTGGCTCTTTCCCTTCTGCTAACTGGATATGTGTGACGGCTGGTTGGGTTTCTGCAATCACCTTGCCGCCACGTACTGAGTAGCGGACAGGGACTTGACGTCGTACTGCATCAAAACCACTTTCAGCTGGAAGGATAAGCAGATTACCCGGCTTACCCAGTTCGATACCGTAACGGTTTTGGATGTTCAGAGTGTGAGCAGAATTTGTGCTAATCAGATCCAGAGATTGATTGATCTGATCGTAGCCCATTACTTGGCATACATGCAGCCCCATGTGCAGAACTTGCATCATATTGGCTGTACCAAGTGGGTACCATGGATCAAACACATCATCATGCCCAAAACAGACGTTGATTTCAGATGCCAGCATCTCTTTTACACGGGTGACACCGCGCCGCTTTGGATAGTCATCAAAACGGCCCTGTAGGTGGATGTTCACCAATGGGTTAGCTACGAAGCTGATCCCCGACATCTTCAGCAGACGGAACAGGCGTGAGGCATAAGCACCGTTGTATGAGTGCATCGCCGTCGTGTGGCTAGCAGTGACTTTGTCACCCATTTCAAATTTATGGGCAAGTGCCGCTAGGGTTTCCACGAAGCGTGATTGCTCATCATCGATTTCATCACAGTGAACGTCGATGAGGCGATCATATTTGCGCGCCAGCTCGAATACATAATGAAGCGACTCTACACCGTACTCACGGGTAAATTCGAAGTGTGGTATTGCGCCAATGACATCGGCCCCCAGTTTGACTGCCTCTTCCAGAAGTTCTTTGCCGTTGGGGTAGGATAGGATACCTTCTTGTGGAAATGCCACGATTTGGATATCTACCCATTCTTTCATCTCTTCTCGAACTTCCAGCATCGCTTTTAGGGCGATTAGAGTTGGGTCTGATACATCGACATGGGTACGGACATGCTGAACACCATTGGCGATTTGCCATTTCAGGGTCTGTTTGGCACGCGCCTTCACATCTGCGATGGAGAGCATCGACTTACGCTCGGCCCAGCGCTCAATTCCTTCGAACAGAGTACCTGAAATATTCCAGTTAGGCTCCCCGGCAGTTTGAGTGGTGTCAAGGTGAATATGAGGTTCACAGAAAGGTGGTACCGCCATACCGCCTTCACCATCAATAACAGTGCCTGAAAAGTCAATTTGCTCCTCAATTGGCTTGATTGAGTGGAATTTACCTTCATTAATCAGAATCTGATGCAGGCCATCCTTGCCTTTGATAGTGACGTTTTTTATTAGCATATTTGAGGTTTGCATCTTAGTTGTCCTTACGCGTTACTTGCACAGGCTGTGGGTTCGCGATTTAGCACCGGGTTAAGAATAAGGTAACTGATAGCGCCACCTAGTACCGCATTGATTGGTACGACGCCAGGCAAGAAGTGACCGGCAGCAACACCAACCGCAACACCAATAATTGCGGCCCAGTTAACTGTTTTGAATTCGGCATTTGCGAAATCTTTGTAACGATGACGGTTTTTCAAGAAATCTGCAATGATAATGCCGCCAATTGGAGGAATTGCCGCCGATAAGAAGGTTAACCAGCCTACGAAGTTATTGTACAGCCATAGCGCACATAGTGTACCGATTAAACCGTTTGCCATCGAAAGATACTTGCTTGGCAACCCCGTCACGTTCGAGAAGCCTAGGCCAGAAGCGTAAAGGGCATTGTCGTTGGTGGTCCAAATATTCAGGCCAAGCACTATAATTGCTGGAATCAGCAACCCTTGCGCAATCATCACTTCAGAAATATCAGACTGACCGGTAGCCGCGGCACCCGCAGCGCCAAAGATGAACATTAGCGAGTTACCGATAAAGAAGGCAATCATGGTGACCATGACGGCACCCATAGGTTTTTTGCCGAAGCGGACAAAGTCGGCTGTTAATGTACCTGCCGAAACGAATGAGCCGACAACGAGTGCAAGGGCCGTTGAGAATTCGATTGGGTTTTCAGGAGTAATGGCCTTGAGTCCGTCGACTCCCCCTGTACTGCCTATCGCCTCAAGAACCGAGTATCCGCCCAGCAAAGCGATGGCAGGCACTGCTATCGCGGATAAAACCATCAAAGCGGAGATCCCAAAATATACCGTGGCCGTCATCAGCAAGCCAGAAACTAAAATCAGGATATTGGTATCAATGCCTGTGGCTTTTTGAACCGGGATCGCGAACATGGCGACACCAACGCCAAACCAACCGACCTGTGTACCGCCAAGCAGCAAAGATGGGAGCCATGAGCCTTTAGAACCAAAAGAGAATCGAGCAAGAAGATGAGTAGAGAGGCCAGAGGAGGCGCCGATGTAGCCGAGGAAAGAAGTGTAGATACCGAGGATGAGGTTACCAATAAGAACAGCGAGGAAGAAGTCATCAAAGGAGAGTCCGGTTCCTAGGGTTCCTCCTGTCCACATACTTGCTGAAAAGAAGGTTAAACCCAGCATTACCATGGTAAGTGAAACCACCCCTTTACGTGCCGATTTTGGCACAGGGCCAAGACTGTAGTTGTTGTCGCCTGCCATTGAAACACCTCAAACGTCTTAAAATAATTGTACTGATTTATAGCTAAACGGCGCGTATTTTAGTGAATAAAAAACTGCTGTCAAATGGGTTTTGTTGGTATTTTTGTTTTTATTGTTTAGTTGCAAATAATATTATTGTAATTCAGCTGCTTAGAATTATTGGTATGGTTGTCTGTAAAAAAAAGAAAACGTTTTTATGGTGATTGTTTGAGTTTTAAATTGCCATATGTGTATAAAAATAAGGAATCTATATCCTGCTTCGTGATTATGTCGATTATGTTTAAAGGTGGTGATATGAAAACGATTTCTTTTCGAGTATTTTGCTCTTTCTGGTCCGGGGCTAAAGATGAATACTCCTTTTTCTATGCTTTTGGTTGGAAAAATGGCTGATATATGGTGATTTTGTGTCGTAGTGGTTGTTTTTGGTGGTTTGTTTTGTGGTTTTGAGCCGGTTTCAGGGGAGGGAACTTAAGGTGGTGGCGTGGGGGGAATATTAAGAACTAGGCTGTGGATAACTTTATTATCCACAAAACTTGTGAGTAACTCTGTGGGAAATGGTTGGGGGCTAATAGCCATGCTGGCTTCAGTAAAGTCAAGCCTCAGTTTCATGAAAATAATATAAAAACTTAATGAAAAATAAAGGTTTTTGATGTGGCTCAATTTTGCTTTTCACTACTAATTACCAAACGGATGAACAGTATGTCTGCACGAATTTGTTGCGAGCGCCACAATCTTCTTGATTGAGTTGCATATAGGCATGATAATGCTGATTGAATGATAATGATTTTGATTAGTGTGGATTTTTGTGTCTAAAATTCTCGTTGTAGATGATGATATTGTTCTTTGTGAACTGCTTCAGGAAGTTCTTGAAGACGAAGGGTATGAAGTCCACTGTGCTCATTGTGGTAAAACTGGCCTGGCTTATTTAGAGCAGCTGCCGGTTGATCTCGTTCTTCTCGATGTTATGCTTCCATATATTGATGGCATGCAACTCGCGCGCAGGATATGCCAGCGTTTTGCGACACCAATAATTATGTTAACGGCATTAGGTGACGAAGCATCATTACTGGATGGCCTACAAGCTGGTGCTGATCATTATATGGCGAAGCCATTTAAAGTACCTGAATTGCTGGCTAGAATTAAAGCCACAATGCGTCGGGTTGGATTAGAAAAGCAGAGAAGCAGTAATTGCACCGCAGAAGTTGAGATTACTGAGCAACTAAGGCGAATACCTTTAACTGATACAGAAAGTGATTTGTTGGAGTATCTTGTTCGCCATAACGGTATTGTTGTTTCTAAGGCTGAATTACAAAAAGCCGTACTTAAGAAAGAATTGAGTCCATTTGACCGCAATCTTGACATGCATATAAGCAACATTCGTCGCAAAATAGTTCAATCAGGGTTGCCAAAGCAACATATAAAAACAGTAAGAGGCAAAGGGTATAGTTTCTTGGAAGTGATTGGGACTTGAATAAATAAAAGAGTGGCGCAAGAAGCGCCACTCTTCAGCTTTATTTACTATAGGAACTAGCAATATTGTCAATACGCTGGTTAGCTCGCATTGCTTCTTGGTACGCAGCATCTGATGCTGCACGAGCATCGTTAACTGCACCAGCCATTTGATCTTGCTGGCTTTGTAGTGCGCCTACCTGATCAGAGAGCATATCAACTTTATTGGTTAGTTGCTGCATTTGGTCAACTTCATCTGAGCTAGAACAACCAATAAGTGTTGCACTCAGAATAATACCGGTAAGGATAGATAATGAACGGTTCATTTTTCTTTCTTCTCCTTTGTTTGCCACTACAGACTGATTGTTAAAAGTTTCAGTCGGCAAGTTCATTATGGCAGAAGTTGCGCAAATTGCTGCTGAAAGTGAAGAAAGAGGCTGCTTTTTTTCTCTCAAAGATGAGAAAACCCGCCTGAGCGGGTTTATTTATGCGGTATTGGGAAATTACACCGGGACGTGTTCCTCGGCGAGAACGCGGTTGATGGCGTCGACCAGAATATTCGGGTTCAAGGTATGTTGTACTTTTTCAACCAATGTGCCATCAGCGCGAAGAAAATAAAAGTATGAGCTGTGATCAACCGCATATTCTAATGCTGACCCTTCCAGCTCCGTACGCATGTATAATACGCCATATTTTTCTGCCAACGCTTTTGTCTGATCGGCACTTCCTGTCATACCTATAATTTTTTTATGGAAGTACTGTGCATATTGGGCACTTTTCTCAGGTGTGTCGCGTTCAGGATCCAAGGTAATAAAAATTGGCCACAGCTTATCAATTTGCTGATCGTCAATTTGCTTGAGGGCCGCTGACAGAACGGCCAAGGAGGTCGGGCAAACATCGGGGCAGTGGGTATAACCGAAATAAATTACCCGAATACGCTGGTCATCAGGGTCATACAAGTCAACACTTTCATTTCCGCTCTTGAGCAAGTTGATAGGGGCACCAGTTTGAGGTGCAGGTGCTTGTCGATCAACAACAATGCTGGTGATAAGCCCGGCTGTCAGGGCTAGTGCGAGTATTATCCATTGATATTTCACTTCATCATCCTTACAGATATATAAACTGCTTGCTGTGAATTACTCGTCGCTGGAGTAATTTGACCAACCCAGGTCATTTCCTCTGATACACAAAATGGTAGCATCAACTCTCCTGAAAACTCATCAGTATCTGATTGACGGTGCAAAGACAGGCGATAAGTCCCCATCATCATTTCACTTCCTTCCAACGTCAGTTCGAGTGCCTTAGTGCTTGAAGGTAAGGAGGGCCAACTCACCTGGACTTTAGCGGGCTCCATAGGCTTGATGATATTTCGGTCCAGTTTAATGTGCCGACCTGCTATTTCACAGCCCTCTTTACCCAATGAACAGTATTGTGCTGACATGGCAGCTTTTTGGCCTGTTGAAAAATTCATCCAAGAAGCAGAAAGAGCAGGAGCCACATAATGAAAGAAGCCATAGCTGCTTGAAAAAGCCGCTAGGGCAAAGAAAACATATCTATAACGTTTTGTTCGTACCACTGGCTGTATCATCTGCCTCTATTACAAGTATTTGTGAATTATATCACTGGCTTGGTTAATGATTTCGAACAGATGTTGAATTTTGTGAGGAGGGTGATGGATGGGTTCGCCTTTGGCTGGTGTTGGTGTTAATCATGTGATGGTATGTTGGCAACTGTTTGTAAGGTTTAGAAAATCAGTTAATGGATTGAGCTTAGTCGCGCAATGTGTAATTGGGATCACTTTTTTAATATTATAAAAGGTGATGTATACCACAAAAGTATTATCTATTTGGAATAGTATCTTACTCATAAAGTTTATGATGAAATAAAAAACTACAAGGTAATGAAAATGAAGAAGAATGCTGTTTCAGTAGGTATGTTCTTAGCTGGTATGTGTTTGAGCTCAATGAGCTTTGCTGGCGATTTGCCTAATATCAAGATATTGGCAACGGGCGGTACCATTGCGGGGGCAGGCCAATCTAGCACCGAGTCAAACTACACATCAGGTAAGGTTGGGGTCGATGCGCTGATTGATGCAGTCCCTGAGATGACTAAGTTAGCAGACATCTCTGGTGAGCAAGTTGTCAGCATCGGTTCACAAGACATGAATGATGAAGTGTGGCTGACACTGGCAAAACGCGTTAACGAGCTTCTAGCAAAAGATGATGTTGACGGTGTTGTCATTACCCACGGTACTGACACTATGGAAGAGACGGCCTACTTCCTAGATCTGACAGTAAAAAGTGAAAAGCCTGTGGTGCTTGTAGGAGCAATGCGTCCGTCTACGGCGATGAGTGCTGATGGGCCGGTGAACTTGTACAACGCTGTGGTAACGGCTACGGATACTGAATCGGCTGGCCGCGGCGTATTAGTTGCAATGAATGATACAGTGTTCGATGCTCGCGATGTAACCAAGACCAATACCACATCAGTCAACACATTCCAATCACCAAATACAGGTGCATTGGGTTACATTCATAATGGTGACGTGAAGTATCAGCGCAGCCCAGAGCGCAAGCACACAACAGAAACCGTCTTTGATATTTCAAAAGTCGATAGCCTACCGAAAGTCGGCATTGTCTATAACTACGCCAATGCATCGGCACTGCCAGTGAAAGCCATGATGGAAGCAAACTATGACGGTATCGTCAGTGCTGGGGTAGGTAACGGTAATATGTACCACACCATTTTTGATGAGCTGGCTAAAGCAAGTAAAGACGGCACTATGGTAGTACGCAGTTCACGTACGCCTTCTGGTTCAACAACCTTGGATGCAGAGGTTGACGATGACAAATATGGATTTGTGGCTGCGGGGTCTCTGAATCCGCAGAAAGCCCGTATTCTACTAATGCTTTCTCTGACGCAAACTCAGAACTACCAAGACGTTCAGAAGATGTTCCAGTACTACTAAGCAACCTCTTTCGAGATAAGATAAAAATGATAAAAAGCCGCCATTTTGGCGGCTTTTCTGTCGCTATTTGTCTGCGACTTTTTCCAGTCCCCAGACTAAGCCGATTCCCAGCAGCATTGCAACGATGGCATAGCCAAGCAGGGCTGGTTGTCCTGTCACATGCTCAAAGCTGAAAGGCGATAGGTTTTGTTCAAGTAGAGGAATTTGTTCACCGCTGGAATTGGTGCGCCAAGTTAATGTCTCTTTCCATGGCCAAATTTTGCTCAAGGTACCAATCATCAAACCAGTAAGGAAAGTCAGCGCGATATCACGGTAGTTCCGCAATACCCACGATAGAACATGGGAGAAAGTCAGAAGACCAATGGCACAGCCACAGGCAAACAAGCCCAATGTAACAATATCCAGTGATTTTGCCGCACCAAGAATGGGTGCGTACATACCAAGTAGTAGCAGGATAAAGCTACCTGATATCCCCGGTAAAATCATGGCACAAATGGCGATAGAACCGGCCAGTAGGATGTTGAAGTAGGTCGGCTCCAATGTTAGTGGGTGCAAAACGGTAATACCATAGGCAAAAGCCGCTCCGGCGGTAACCGAGAGCAGGCGCGTTAAGCCCCACTTGCTGATCTGCTTGAACATATGGATCACCGAAATAATGATCAGCCCAAAGAAGAATGACCATAGAGGTATCGGATGGGTGTGGAGCATCCAAGTTATAAAACGGGCCAGGGTAAAGATGCTGGTCAGGATCCCCGACAGCAACAAGATCAGGAAGGTGCCGTTAATATGCTCAAAGGCAGCTTTGAACCCCTCTTTACGCCAAATGCCGATCAAGCTTGGGTTTACACGGCGAATGCTTTCAAGAAGTGTGTCGTAAATGCCTGTAATAAATGCGATGGTTCCGCCAGAGACGCCGGGTACGACATCAGCCGCTCCCATTGCCATCCCTTTTAGGAAAGTAAACACTTTGCTCATACTTTTCCGTTTGTTACCGATGAGAAATAAACTGGCGCTATTATACCTACAATGAGTGAAAAAAAAGTCTTTTCCTGCCAGCGCAAAATGAATTTGGACACTTTTTTGACTTTACGGTTGCTATCCTCAACCGATTAATGACGTCATTGGGCTAGATGATTTGAGTTCTTTGAAAAATAAACGCTTTTTAAAGTTTGCCGTGGTTGGTGCAGGTGGTTTCCTGGTTGATGTGATTGCCACATACACGTTATCGAGGTTTGTAGCGGTTGAGTTGGCAAGGGCGATTGCCTTTTGGATTGCAGCGAGTTCAAACTGGTGGTTCAATCGGCACTTCACATTTGACCAAGCGCTGAGTCGCCCTTCTGTTCAGCAATGGTTGCAGTTCTTGAGTGCATCTTGTGTCGGTTTTTTACCTAACTGGGGTTGCTACTGGTTGTTGATGAACACTGGTCTTGAGCAGGCCACCACTTCATTGATACCTATAGATAGTGCTATGTGGTGGCCTTACTTGGCGATGGTACCCGGGATACTGCTTGGTATGGGGGTTAATTTTATTCTGTCAGACCGTTGGGTTTTTCGTTTGCCTGTAATGAGATAGTCGCTGTGCAACCTTGATACTGATTGGTCTTGTGGTGAAGATGCCAGTGATATTTCCGGCAGATATCCGCGGCAATTAATAATCCCAAGCCATACCCTTTATGGCCTGTTTCGTTGCTTTTCAACCCGGTGCCAGTGTCTTCGACCATAATTGCCGATGGAGTCATCCTAATGATGACATGGCCTTGTTCCGTGAAGGCGAAGGCATTTTTAATAAGGTTACCCAGTAAGATCTTAAATGCATTCTCAGGCATTTTGATTTCTATTGGCTGAGGGGCTTCGACATACCAGTCAACATGCTTTCCCGAGAGTAATGAGGTATGAGCACTGGCTATTTCCTCGAGCTCTTTCCTGTCAAGCTGACGGCTGGAAATGTTATCCATATCCTCTTCTCGTGTCAGTGACAGCAAGGTGGTAACGAAATCGTTCATTTCAGAAGTGGCTTGCTCGAGGCGCTTTTGTTGTTTAGCAATGAATGCAGGATCATCCGATTGCCCCAACAGTGATGTTGCACCTTTCATGACCATCAGTGGCGTACGTAATTCGTGGCTGGCATAGCGGTTGAAAGATCGTTCACGATTGAGCAATTCATTTATCTGGTTGACATAGAGGTTAAAGCTATCGACCAGTTGCAGGACCTCGCGGGAATTGATCCCAGATGGAGGGGCGATTGGGGATAAATCACCGGCGTTACGTGAATCAATATCATTGGCCAACTGGGTTAGCGGGTTTGTCAGTCTTGCAGAGGCTTTGAGCACAACCACAAAACTGACGACAAGCAGCAGAATCGAAATGCCAAGTTGCTTTAGTTGATTGAGGAAGACCTGCTCTTCGCTTATTTCGTAGATGTAATCTGAAAATAACAAATAGAGGGTTTTGTCGGTCTTGTTGTCGGTGATACGGGTCTTCATGGCGAAGTATTCGGTGTCATCAGCGCCTTGACTCCTGATTTCAAAAGCTTTGTCCCATGGGGTATTTTCAGGGAAACGGACTTGCGGAGGGAGCAGCTTAGGATCCAGGTAAGCATGGGTAAAAGGGGGGATAGCAAATTGTGTGATGTTGCTCTGCTCCTGCAATACTTCTTCGGCAACGGCTTTAGCATGCTGTAGCCTGTTATTGGCGTTAATTTGTTCAAAATCTTCCAAAGTGGCATCAAGCAGGGAAAAGTGCAGGGTGATGATGGCAAAAGCGATGATCGAAAAATAGGTTACCGTCAGCTGCTTGGCACTCTTCACGGTTTTCAATTGTTGCTTCACAGTTCATCCTCATCAACCAATTGGTAGCCCACCTTAGGGACATTTTTGATATATGCACGCTTGAAGGGTTTATCGATTTGGTGGCGTAATTGGTAGATATGGCTTCTCAGTACATTACCTTCAGGCTCATTGTCGCCCCACAAGGCCGCTATTAATTCCTGCTTGCTCACGACCTTAGGTGCCTTGATCATTAGCAACTTGAGGATAGTAAACAGGGTTGGGTTAAGGGCAAAGCTGCAGTTTCCTCGCTCGACCGTATGCGAGCTTAGATCAAGAGTCATTTCGCCAAAACTCAGTTGGGCCAATGCCGTTTCTCCCATGCGACGGCGGGTAAGTGCTTTGATACGGGCTTCTAAAATATCCAGATCAAACGGTTTAACCAGATAATCGTCTGCCCCATGGGAAAAACCTTCTAAGGTATCTTCGCGGGTATCTCGGGCCGTTAGCATTAGGATCGGCGTATCAATGCCACGCTCTCGTAATTTTTGACACACTTGGAAGCCATCCATCTTATGTAACATAACATCAAGGATAATAAGGTCGTAATGATCGCTGCTACCAAGCTCAAAGCCGTGTTGGCCATTGCTGGCATAATCAAGTGTGTAGCCTTTTAGTTCAAAGAAATCAAAAATGACGCCAGCAATATCTTGATGATCTTCAACCAATAGTAATTTCATGAAGGTACCTAAACAAAATGAAAGAAGCGGTATCCTAGTAGAATGACCCTCTGCGTAACACATTATCATGGACAACAATGAGTGAAAAAAGTGTCAATGACCTTTTTCTGACATGCCTTTTAATACCCTAGTGCTCACTAGTTTTCTTATGCCATTTTGAGGTGAGCGATGTCTTCCATTACGGTTTTGTCCCAGCACAGGGAGCGGCAGTCATTTTTTAGGCAACAAACCCCGTTCATTACAGTCATCATTCCCATGTACAACGAGCAGGAGGTCATCAGCCGTTGCCACCATAGGGTGAGCAAAGCGCTGGATGAATTAGGCAAACACTGCGAAATCATTTATGTCGATGACGGTAGCACTGACAGCAGCTGGAAAAAAGCCAGTCACCTCCGTAGCGCTTACCACAGTGTGAAATCAATTCGCCTTAGCCGAAATTTTGGCAAAGAGGCCGCAATGAGTGCGGGATTAAAGGCGGCGACAGGGGAAGCGGCGGTGTTAATTGATGCCGATTTACAAGATCCTCCTGAGTTGATCCCTGAGATGGTGGCCCAGTGGCAAGCTGGATACGATGTCGTTGATATGCAGCGCGGCAGCCGCCAGGGAGAGGGATGGCTCAAGCGTTTTACCGCTGCGGCTTTTTATCGGTTAATTAACCGACTCAGTGATATTCCTATACCAGAGAACGTCGGGGACTTTCGCCTGATTAACCGTCGCGTTATTGATGAAATCAATAAACTTCCAGAACGAACTCGGTTCATGAAGGGTTTATTTGCCTGGCCGGGTTTTAAGCGGATAACGCTTCAATTCGACCGAGATCCGCGCTTGGCGGGTGAAACAAAATGGAATTACCGTAAGCTGATGCATCTTGCATTTGAGGGGATTACCTCATTCAGTACCCGGCCATTACGCATTGCAACAGGGGCGGGACTGATTACTTCCTTTTCCGCCATGCTTTTGGCGATGATTGTTCTTGCAAAAACCTTACTCTGGGGTGATCCCGTTGCCGGTTATCCATCCATGATGATTGTTGTTCTGCTGGTTGGCGGGGTACAGCTGCTGTCCATCGGTTTGATGGGGGAATATGTAGGCCGCTTATTTATTGAGGCCAAGCAGAGACCGCTGTTTGTTGTGATGGAAGAGAAACAGACCGTGCCTTCTGTTGTTCCAGAGGAAGTTCAGGCATGACTCAGTACTCGCAAGCAAAGCTATCTTTGACCCACTATGCCATATTGCTTACCGTTGGAACGGTACTTGTCAGGTTAGCGACCTTGGGCTTTTATCCGCTGATGGATACCACGGAAGCCCGTTATGGTGAAATGGCGCGAATCATGAGTGAGACAGGCAACTGGATCACCCCGATGTTTGACTATAACGTGCCTTTCTGGGGAAAGCCTCCGTTGTTTTCCTGGCTGAGTGCTGGTGGATTTGAGCTGATGGGAGTGAATGAGTTCGCGGCTCGGGTGCCCCATCTTGCGGTTGGAATTGCGATATTGATCATCACTTGGCTACTAGCTGCAAAAGTACGGACAAAGAATGAGGCATGGCTGGCTGTCGCTATTTTATCTACAACCACCGCATTTATTGTCATATCAGGCGCTGTTATGACCGATACTGCCCTGACGTTTGCGGTGACCATGAGTATGGTCAGCTTTTGGTTGGCCTGGGAAAAAGCCAGTCGACTATGGGGGTATCTGTTCTTTGTTGGCTTGGCCATCGGGATGCTGGCAAAAGGACCGCTGACACTGGTGCTTGTGGGGATAAGCTTGGTGATGTGGCTGGCTCAGGAGCAAAGATGGCGCCGTATCCCTTCATGCTTACCTTGGAAAGGGGGGGTAGTTGTCTTCCTAGTTATTTCTTTGCCATGGTACATCCTGGCTGAATGGAAGACGCCGGGTTTCATTAATTATTTTATTGTTGGTGAACATATCAAGCGTTTCGTCGTTAGTGGGTGGGAAGGAGACTTGTACGGCTCAGCCCATGACGAAATAAGAGGGACTATCTGGGTATTCTGGTTTTTAGCCGCCTTGCCATGGGCGCCAGTTTTGCTCTATCAGATCATCCGTTTATTCCGTGAGGGGGGAGAGGTCGTTCAAAGTTCCGAGGGTTATATGGGTTACCTGTGGTGCTGGATGCTGTCCCCAATGCTGCTTTTCACTATGGCGGGTAATATTTTGCCTAGTTACGTGATGCCGGGTTTGCCTGCTCTTGGCTTATTGGTCGCGGGCTACCATAGTCAAAGGCCACTTTCTGACAAGGTCTTCAAGTTCGGTTTGATTACTCCCGGGCTGTTAGTAGTTGCCACGATATTATTGGCCAATAACTTAGCCGGGAAAGAATCAGAGAAAGTATTGCTTTCTCAGTGGGTAAAGCAGGTAGAAAAAGAAAATAGCGAATTGATTTATATCGACAAGCGACCTTTTTCAGCGCAGTTCTACTCTGTTGGAAAAGCAAAACTAAACCAAGCCCCTTTGCCGACTTTATTGGCGGAACCTGCGGAAGATGTATTTTTTGTGGTGGAGAAAGGGCGACTCCCACCTGGCTTTTTGTGGGATAAATCGCGATGTGAATTACGGGCCGAGTCGAACAAGCGACAACTGGTGCACTGTAATGCGGGATAGTATGCGCTACTGAGCAGTCTTTTGTTCGATATTTATGATGAAAAATTGTCTGGGTCGCAGATTACGCAGTCAGTAACTGGCGGTTTTGTAAACTGTGACATGTGAAGAAAAGCCCAAATATAAATTATGGAATGATGACTTCAGTGAAATAAAAATGGAGTCTGATTATGTACCGTGATTTATTAGAAATCCCTGCAGAGCATCAGTTTATCCGTACTGATATGAAGTGGGATATAGGGAAAAAACAGGATATTGATACTTTTTGGTATGATGAGAAAAACCCAGTCGGCGACGTAATTGCAAAGTATGTTGTCAAAGTGACGAAGTATATCTATCCACCAAAGAAATCAGATATTAGCTTTCAGAAGTATTCTGCTGACGCCTTGTCATTATTGGCTGAGGGCGAATTGAAGTAGTGAAGGTGCTAATACTGCAGTGAACAAGATAGTGGCCATAGTGCCACTTCTTTTATTTGGTGGTTGGGGTTTAGTCAGTGGTTTTGATTTTGAATGACTATGCCGGCCTGAAAACAGGGGTGCGATCAACTGTTGTACGTAAAAATTGCTAGCAGGGTGTGACCAATATCAAGGAATGTATGCTGCTGCTATCAACTCTGTTGAATAAGATTTGTCTGAGGAATACACTTAGCGAGTAACAAGTTAAATGGAGTTTAATTTCAAAATGATACCGCTAGATTCCACACTCAGAGTGGTCAGACCAACAGATAACGTAACCCAAATTGCAGCGATGTACCAACAGGCACTCGGCTTTGATTTATTGAAGCAATTTGAAGATTATGATGGTTTCGATGGTGTCGTTCTGGGGCATAAGAAGCATCCATATCATATCGAGTTTGTGCACAAGATTGGCTCGGAAGTGGGGACGGCCCCTAGTAATGAGCACCTATTGGTTTTCTATGTAGATTGTAGCCAGGCTTGGGAACGGGCTTGCAGGCATATGATCGATGCAGGTTTTTCGGTAGTCGAGTCAAGTAATCCTTACTGGGAGCAGGTTGGTAAAACCTTTGAAGATATCGACGGCTATCGGGTCGTACTGCAGAACCGAGATTGGGATTTCTAAGTTTCTGGTATTTTGACCAGTAGCAAAGCTCAAGTTGAAGAACTTGAGCTTTTTTAATTCATGGCGCAGTGCTTAATGATTCCGGCCAGAAAGCGACTGATAGGCGGATTTGAACATCAATGTAAAACCTGCCTGGGTGAGCTCTTTGGCTGAGATCTCTGCTTCTTCAAGTCTACGATAGCACTCATCTAATGCGAGAAGTACTGTATCCACCTGATTATTCTCTAATTGTTGTAGTTGCATAACATCATTCCCATCAAGATAGCTTGCTGATTAGGCATTTCGAAATCCTCAGCATTCCATAAAAGCATACGATTGCGAACATGAATGAAATCTGAATAGTGCATCCCGTTCTCTAGCTGGTGCAATAAAGTTTCGACGAAGATCATATATGTTGCGCGTAAGCAATCTGTCATAGGACTGTCAGGCCTTTGTCATAAAGAGATTGGCATAAGAAGGAGTTGCGCAATTTCAGAGGGGGCGAAATTGCGCGTCTAAATCGAAGGTTGGTTAAGCTCAGTAATTTTTGTCAATTTCTTCTAGCTTGTGAACAAATTCCTGGATCTGAGCTTCGTTATTATTGTGGAATTCAGTCGTTGTTTGGTTGATGACCGATTCGGGATCTTCATTCATGGTATGAAAGTGGTAGGTATTGTGGAAATTGATATCGAGGGTAACTTTATCGTCAGATAAACTGACGCTGTAGCCATCAGGTGACTCAGTACACTTAATATCTTCAAGTTGGCTGCCAAACTCAATGGTTTTACCTTGGCTCTTAATTTTCTCGTAGACACTGAGCAGGGTGCGTACATCGACTCTGTTTTTCATTTCGACCTCCATCATGCAACTAAGATGCATGTTCATGCAGGTTTTCTGTCAGGCATGAACAAGTAGACAAAACGAAGTTTTCCTACCTTAAATTTAGGCGTTTACTGAGAGACTGCAAAAGAAGTCAAAAAAGGATTAATCTAGATCAACGACTAGTTACGATGAGCTTCACATTATTGAATTTTAAACAAAATGAAAATGTTGCAAATTCATGATGACTGAATTGAGTTGAAGTGATAGCTTGATAGATATGAATGTCAACGAAACGGAATTTTAATCATGTTTAAGCAACTTGCCGAAGCGCAGCTCGATCCCATCCTATCGCTTTCTATTGCTTATCGCGACGATCCCCGAGAGGAAAAGGTTGATCTTGGAATTGGTGTTTACCGCAATAGCCAGGGTGAAACTCCCATTATGCAAGCGGTACAGTTAGCGCAGCAGCAAGTACAAGCTAGCCAGAAAACAAAAGCCTATGTTGGTCTTGCCGGAAACGAGCAGTTTAATCAATTGATGATGGATCTTTTGTTAACCGGGACATCAGCCAAGCCAAGAGCTGCTGCGGTACAAACGCCAGGTGCTAGCGGGGCATTACGGATGCTGGGTGACTTGATCCACCTTGCAGAGCCTGACACCACCGTATGGATTTCCAACCCTAGCTATGTCAATCACAAGCCTGTGATGGAAGCGGCCGGGCTAAAAGTCCGTTACTATCCATACTTTGATACGGCGACAAAGCAGGTTAATAGCGAGGCCATGCTACAGGCGTTAGCGAAGGCGGGCCCGAAAGATGTGGTTTTATTGCATGGCTGCTGCCATAACCCAACCGGTGCTGATATTTCATTTGCCGATTGGCAGGCTATTACCGCGTTAGCTAACAAAAATGGTTTTATGCCTTTTGTTGATATTGCCTATCAAGGTTTTGGTGATGGCCTTGAGCAAGACGCCGCTGGTTTGCAGTTTATGGCTGACAACATCGAAGAAATGGTCATTGCTACTTCTTGCTCTAAGAATTTCGGGTTGTATCGTGAACGTACCGGAGCGGCAATCTTGGTCGGGGAAACTCTGCAGGAGGCACAAAAAGCCAAGGGGCGAATCCTCAACCTTGCGCGATCTACCTATACCATGCCGCCAGATCATGGGGCTTCGTTGGTTGCGACTATCCTGCAAGATGACGCTCTGACCCAAATATGGAAGCAAGAGCTCAATGAAATGCAGCAACGTTTGCTGACGCTGCGTGCTGGCTTGGTGAGTGAGGTGCAGGCGTTGGGCTCAAATCAATTCGACTTTATTCAGCAACACAAAGGGATGTTTTCGGTGACGGGGCTTTCACCAGAGCAGGTTGGTCAATTGCGAGATGATTATGCAATCTATGCAGTAGGCGATGGCCGTATCAATATCGCTGGCTTGCAAGAGCAGCATCTAGGTTACTTGGCACAAGCTCTACTGGCCGTTTCCAATTAAGTGCTGTAATACCCCAACAAAAAATGGCCAGCTAAAAAAACTGGCCATTTCTGTCTGGGATCGATTTAAAATATGGCTATCGTACTGATTATGCGGCTAGGGTATGTCGCTGGATAAATTCAATTGAGTGGTGGTTGAACTCGTCCGGGCGCTCTACGTTGCAGACGTGGCCGCAGTCTTCAAATTCAGTGAGATAACTGTGCTTATGTTTGTTGACCATCTCTTTAACAGGCTTGATGAACATGTAGTCATTGCCACCCATTAAATAAAGTGTCGGAATTGGTAGCTCTTTTTCTTTGAAGTACTTCATTATCGGATTGACGTCGGCAGCGAGTTTGAACCAGCGTTTAAACTCATTCTGGCAGAGCTTCTTGGCATCATTGACAAACATCAGCCGTGATTCTTTCTGTGTTTTTTGCGGCATCACAATGTAAGCAAATAACTTGTACAACCACATGTAAGGTATGAAGTGTTTGCACATATTTCCCGCGGTGACTAATAACTGTGAACGCGTGTTTAGGCGTGTTACCGCGCCGCCGAGCACCATAGTTTTTACCCTTTCTGGTGCGAGCTCGGCCAAGTTACGAATAATAATTGTACCCAGAGAAATGCCGACGAAATGCGCCGATTGAATTTTGAGGTGATTTAAAACCTGCACGATGTCTGTGGTGACAGACTTGAATGTGTAAGGGTTTTTTATCATGTCCTGGAACATATTGTTGGATCGACCATGGCCTCTGAGATCGAGAAGGAGCAGGTTGAAGTGCTGCTTATAGGCCTTTATCTGCTTGAACCAGATAGAAGAGCTGCCGCCCGCACCATGAACAAATACAACCCAATCTTTGCTGGTTGGGTGACGGTAAGTTTTATGAAACAACAAAGTATCTGACATGTATCGACTCATCTTGATTTTCTGCGGGCAGTATAGCACGGTGCACCCTGAGACTTAGCTCCGATGTGTGACGCTTTGTAAAGTTGAGACTCAGGGAAAGGTTAACTTATGGAGAGTGAGGTTAATGATAAATATCTAACCTTTATTGTTGTGACTAATGTCACGAATTTATACTGTTTTTGATGGGCTATTATACGACAAATAGTCAAAAGCGGCATAACCCAAGAGCTATGCCGGATTGTGCGGTGTTCTGTGGCCTTATAGCAGCTGAATACGATCCACTTCAATTTCTGGCGTATTGCCACCTTCGTATTCGCCATACAGGCGGAGTCTGGTTGTGGCATTAATGGCGGCAGGCATATTGATATCATCATCGATTTCAACTTGGATCTCTTTGGTTCCATCGCTGAAAATAAACGTGTCGGCGTTGATTTGTTTGATCAGGTGCCCTTCGACAATTGTCTCTTTTTCCGTAAACATGCTGGTATCACTTAGCAGATCAGCTACGCTAACTGTTTCTACGGGGCCAGAATAGTTCAATGTCATTTCATTTTTGTTGTGTTCGCTAGCAAGTGCTGCGGTTGGCAGAATGATAGCGGCAGTGGCAATAGCAAAAACAGTATTCTTAATCATGATTCGGTCTCCTTGTGTTGATGGTTCTATTAAACACAAGTTGATCTGAATTAATGATGAGTTGCTTATTCAGAAATGGTTCATATTGGCTATTTGCTTTAATTTGCCAGTGGGTAGGTAAAGAACAAAAGGTGTACCAAGTTAAAGGCAAAATGGATCAAGACAGCGTACAGCAGTCTTCCGGTCCAATGGTAGGTAAAGCCATAGAGCAGACCGGCAAGTGTCGCGATGGCAATGAACCAAACACCGCCAGAAAAGTGAGCAAAACCGAACAGTAAGCTCGCAATACCGATCCCGACGCTAGGGCTAAAGCGTCGGGCCAAGCTGTGCTGAATATAACCACGAAACAAGGCCTCTTCGGCGACGCAAGTAAATAACAAGTTATTGAGAATAAACAGCCAAATCCAATCAGGTACCGATTTTTCAGGATGAACGATCCCGGTATCCCATGCAATCAGAGGCAAGGCTAAAAACAGTACCGCAAGGCTCACTATTTGTGGGCGGGTTATTGACCCATCATGCTTGAGCATCGTCGGGGAAAGCAAAAGCAACCCGAATACGATCAATGGCTTGTCCAAATTTAAATACATGGTAAATGGAATGCTGCCGGAACCTGTGACCGCTTTTTCGACGACCAGCAGGTTATCGAAGCCTGGTATGAGGTGCAGAGCGAGAAAGAGCGCCCATGTGATAACGAATATGTGGCACAGAACCTTGTATCCGCTTTTCTGGCGATGGCTTAGTTTGGCGACAGCGAGGCCTAGTACAACGATAGTGAGCGCGAGCGGAGAGATACGGGAAAAATATAGTGCTGTTAAGGCTGTAATGCTCAGCATCGCAGGCCAAACCTGTGGCCTAACGAAAAGACTAAGTACAGTGCCAGCAAGTGCAAGCCAAACAAGACCGTCGGGCCATAGGTTATTGAGATGAAACATAGTATTGTAAGCTGAAATGAGCGTTATAATAAAATGCTATGGTAACTAAAAAAATCAGATTTTTCATTGCGATAATGACATATTACATCTGGATTTGGGTGAGCATGGACAAGCATTAGGTGGGGGAGTGTCATTGCTCTCTTGCTTGAGAATGAATACAAGGTTGATGAATGACAATTGAGTTGGTATTGGGTGGGGCTCGTTCGGGGAAAAGCCGATATGCTGAGTCTACAGCCCAAGCGAGTGGCAAGCCGGTTATCTATGTCGCAACGGCGACCGCAGGAGATGCGGAAATGGCTGAGCGTATTGAGCGTCACAGGCAAGACCGTCCCCACCAATGGAGAGTGGTTGAAGAGCCGGTGGGGTTGCCAAAGACCATCGCTGAGCACTCTGTTCCGGGGAGCTGCTTGCTTGTTGACTGCTTGACGTTGTGGCTGACTAACTGCCTGTTCAATCAAGATTACGACGTTGTTTGGCAGCAACAAAAGGACGAACTTCTTGCCGCTCTAAGTCGTGCTAAAGGAGATATTATCCTTGTTAGCAATGAAGTCGGGCAGGGCATAGTGCCGATGGGAGAGATGTCCCGGCGCTTCGTTGATGAAAGCGGATGGTTACATCAGGCAATAGCCAAACAGGCGGACAGGGTGACATTTGTGACAGCTGGCATTCCGCAGCATTTAAAGGGGGCGTAAATGGCTCGATGTATGAAAACAAGGGTTGATATCTTGCGCCATGGCTTACCGGAGGGGCACGGCTGCTTGCGTGGACACACTGATTTCCCAATTACTCCGGCAGGCCTGGAGCAAATGCGAAGTGCTGTAAAAGGGCTGGATGATATTGAGCAAGTGATCACTTCCCCTCTGCAGCGATGCTGTGACTTTGCCAATTTGTTCGCACAGCAGTTTACTTTACCTTGCCAGCAATTCAGCCACTGGAAAGAGATGGACTTCGGTGAATGGGATGGTCAAAGTCAGGATAGCCTCTGGCAGCAGCACGGTACCATCTTGGAGAAATACTGGCAAAACCCCTGGTTATCGACCCCGCATGGTGGGGAAGACTTGAAAGCATTCGATATACGCATTCAACATGCATGGGAACATTTGCTTGCTAACTTTTCTGGGCAAAATATCTTGCTAGTTACCCATGCAGGGGTGATGAAACAGCTGATGCGGATTTTATTGGAGATGCCTAGAAGCACGAGTTATCTTCATCGTATCGATTTACCTTACGCCGCCCGTTACCGTGTTACGGTAATGACAGATGAAAATGGCGTCCACTGGCCGCAAATCCAGTGGCCAGTCACACAGCAGTATTAAGCGAGAAGAAATGCAATCAACAACCAAGGCCCTGATGGTACAAGGCACAACTTCTGATGCAGGAAAAAGTGTTTTGGCTGCAGGCTTGTGCCGGGTATTGGCGCGAAAAAATATCAAAGTTGCCCCTTTCAAATCACAAAACATGGCCCTCAATAGTGCGGTAACTAAAGATGGCGGCGAGATAGGGCGAGCACAGGCCGTCCAGGCTCAGGCGAGTATGATCGAGCCTACGGTACATATGAATCCGGTTTTGCTTAAACCAAATACCGATATCGGTGCTCAGGTTATCGTACAGGGTAAGGCTCTGGCTGATATGGATGCGGTGGGATACCACAACTACAAAAAAGTTGTCTTGGGCCCCATTATGGAGTCCTTCAATATCCTACAGCAGGAATACCAGACGGTTATTATCGAAGGAGCTGGCAGCCCTGCCGAGATTAATTTACGCGAAAATGATGTTGCCAATATGGGGTTTGCCGAAGAGGCTGATGTTCCGGTGATCATCGTTGCCGATATTGACCGTGGTGGGGTATTTGCTCACTTGTACGGTACATTGGCCTTGTTATCGGACAGCGAACAAGCACGGGTGAAAGGCTTTGTGATTAACCGTTTCCGCGGCGATATCAAACTGCTTGAATCTGGCTTGGATTGGCTGGAGCAGAAAACCGGCAAGCCGGTATTGGGCGTACTGCCCTATTTGCATGGTTTGATGCTGGAGGCTGAAGATGCTATCGATGTTCAGCAGGTAGATGCCGACGGCGATCAGTTGAGAGTTTCGGTGCCGGTATTAACACGAGTGAGCAACCATACTGATTTTGACCCATTGCGTATGCATCCACAGGTAAATCTGCAATTTATCGGTAAAGGGCAGCAAATTCCGCCATCTGATCTTATCATTATTCCAGGGACTAAAAGTGTTCGCAGTGATTTGGACTACCTTAAGGAACAAGGGTGGGACCAACAAATCGCCCGCCACCTTCGCTTAGGCGGCAAGGTGATGGGGATATGTGGTGGCTATCAGATGCTTGGTGAATCTATTGCAGATCTTGATGGCATTGAAGGTGAGCCCGGAACCAGCCGAGGCTTGGGGTATCTACCGATCGAAACAGTCTTAGCACCTAACAAGCAGCTAAAGCAAGTTAGAGGCAGCCTGACGATGCCAGGGCAGGACAGTGTTCCTGTCAGGGGGTACGAGATCCATGCCGGTGTGACTAATGGCATAGATCATGAGGCGCCGATTCATCTAGCCGATGGCTTTGATGGCAAATTGGGTATCGATAATCAAGTGTTTGGCACTTACTTGCACGGGATCTTTGAGCATAAAGCAGCCTGTGATGCCATTTTAAAATGGGCGGGCCTAGCTGCAACGTGCACACCGGATTTTGATTTGATCCGCGAGCAAGGTATAGACCGAGTTGCTGACATGCTTGAAGCGCATATGGATTTTGACAAGCTATGGCCGGAGTGGTCAGAACAATTGGGTAGGAAGGGGAGCTAGTGTTCCCTTTCGTTAACCAATGGGCCTAGTGCTAAAGTACCGCTAGGCCCTCAGAAGAGGGATGAATATGATTTTAGATGTGTCACCGAGTATTAAAACTCAACGTCTTTACACCAGGCCATGGGATGAAGACGATCTTGCTGGTTTATACCGGATAATGTCCAATCAATCAGTTCATACCTTTACGGAAGAAGAGCCTTGGTCTGAAGAAAAGGCACGGCATGAGTTGAAGAAATACCATGTTGAGTCCTCAATGCCAGATGGGCGCCGTGGCTATTTTAACTGCCCGCTGATCCTATCTGGTTGCGATACCTTGATTGGCCGAGTGGGGTTGCATCCCTATGGCGACAACGATTCAACCGCTGAGATTGAATGGGTGATCTGCGAAGATCATTGGCATCAAGGGTACGCTACAGAGATTG
Source organism: Photobacterium gaetbulicola Gung47 (assembly GCA_000940995.1). Taxonomy (NCBI): domain Bacteria; kingdom Pseudomonadati; phylum Pseudomonadota; class Gammaproteobacteria; order Vibrionales; family Vibrionaceae; genus Photobacterium; species Photobacterium gaetbulicola. The sequence continues at coordinate 1,114,666 of CP005973.1, read as the reverse complement.
GCCGGGCGATCCTCGAATATGGTTTTCGAGAGGCAGGCTTTCATAGCATTATTGGCTTTACCTGTATTCGCAACATGTCGGCGCGCCAGGTAATGAAAAAAATAGGGATGGAACATATAGGAGACAGGGAGCTTCACAACAGGAAGCTCAGTGTGTTTCAAATCAAGAGGGAGCCATAAACCGGCTCCCTTCATGTTCACCTGTACCCCAATCTTTAGAAGTATCGCGATGAAGCTATCTTGTTTGATGATGTTTTTGGGTATGTTTTTCAAGTTTGCCAAATAGCACAGACAGGCTGAAACATAGGACAAGGTAGCCCGCCCCCACCAATAACCAAATTTCGAAAATCAATCCTGACGAGTTAGCTATCTCACTACCGACAAAGGTTAATTCCTGAACAGAAATCAGCGAGATAATGGATGAATCTTTGACCAAGGAAATGAACTGGCCAGCGAGAGGGGGGACGATCCCGCTCAAGGCCTGAGGGAAGATGACAAACCTGAACCGGTCTAACCGTGTTAAGCCCAAGGAGTCAGCGGCCTCCCATTGCCCTTTGGCAATGGCGTCTATGCCTGAGCGGACGATTTCGGCAATATAGGCGGCGGCAATCAGCCCAACACACAGCACCCCAGAGAATAGGTTCTCCCAAAGCTTGGCTGGTCCGAATAAGAAAGACTGCCAGTAGCCGATATCGCTTGGGGTGTCTCTTAATATACTTTCCAGTCCCAAAACCGGAATTAGTTGGCTGGAAATGAAAAAATAAAAGATAAATACGAAGACTAGAGGCGGGATATTCCTGACCAGTTGGATATAGGCCTGGGCTGGGAACCTAAAGACAAACCAGCTGGACCGGCGCGCGAGGCCAAGCAGCAAGCCAAGACTGCCAGCAAACAGCATCCCCCACAAACTGAGGCGCAAAGTGGCAATGAGCCCCTGAAAAAAATAGGGCAGTTCGCCATTTCTGCCTGGCGTCATGATAAGGGTAAACGCCTTGTGCCAATTCCACTGGTAGTGCACCCCGGCAGACGAGCGGTACCAAAGCCAGCCGATAGCCGCAGCGATCAGCAGCATTAACAGCCCATCGAGCTTGCCCAGTTTACATGCTACCGGACTTTTTTTGCCCGGCATGGCTTGTATGTGTGAATGTTGCAATGGCTATTGTCCTTTTGCGATCTGGTTTTCCCAGTCAAGAGTGGTGAACCAGTAGTCATGGCGCTCTTTCAGCCAACCATCCTCGGTGCGGAGCAAAATCCAGTTGTTGAAGAAATTAAGCAAATCAAATTCGCCATGGCGGATTGCAAAAGCCTCCGAACCACGGCTCAGGCGCTCATCAAATGGAATATACAGCTTGTCCTTGTACTGGATGGCCATGTGTTCAGGCTTGGGTGACGATGCCAAGGCCGCGTGCGCATTGCCGTTGAGGACTTCCTGGAAGGCTTGGGCTTCGTCATCGAATTGGCGCAATTTTGCTTTGGGGAAATACTTCTTCGCGGTTTGCACGGTATAGGCACCACGGCGTACGGCAAGGGTGACGCTGCGTTTGTTGTAGTCCTCGAAACTGGATTTATCTGCCGCAAGCTCCTTGTGTGCGGCCAGTTGAACACCGGAGTGGGCGTATGGGCTGGTAAATAAGACACTCATATTACGCTCGGGGGTAATCGACATACCGCCGATAATCACATCGAACTTACCAGCAAGCAGAGCCGGAATGATGCCGTCCCAAGCGGTCGGGATAAATTCGATTTTCAGCCCTGCGTCTTTAGCCAGCTGCCGTGCCACATCGACCTCGAAGCCAACCAGCTCCCCTTGTTTATCCCTCATTGCCCACGGGACAAATGTCGAGAGTCCCACACGCAATGTACCGCGCTCCTTGACTTCGACCAGTGCGCTTTTTTCAGCCGCAGTCGATACGGAGGCCATTGTTAAGGCCATAACAGCAATCAATGCTGAGAGTAATCGTTTCATGCTTCCTTTCTCCTTGTGCGGATTAAACACATACTTTGAATTAATGAGAGGGGGTGTCGAGCCGGTATGCTAACCAAGCCGCCAGGCCAGAGAGCGTGAGGGTGACGACAAGATAGATGCCGGCAACAGTAAACCAGACTTCAAATGGCATCGCGGTATCAGCGACGATATTTCGTCCTTCTGTTGTTAAATCGAAAATAGCCATGACGCTGACAATCGAAGAGTTTTTGACAAGAGAAACAGCTTCATTGGTCAGCGGGGGTAAAATACGCTTGATGACTTGGGGTAAGATGACAAAGCGATAGCTATCTAGAGCACAGAGTCCGAGGCTATTGCTGGCTTCGAATTGTCCCCGATCAACACTGGTTAACCCTGCGCGGAAAATTTCTGCCGTATATGCCCCCTGGAAAAGCGATAGCGCAAGCACCGCGGTTGTGAATCGCTCGAGCCCGAGTACGGGGCCGAAAACGAAATACAGTAGGTATATTTGCACCAGTAATGGCGTATTGCGGATCAGCTCGACGTATCCCCAGGAGACGCCACGGCCAATTACCGAACCAGACACGCGAAGCAGTGCGGTCACCAATCCAATGGCTAGGGTCAACAACAAACTGACAGCCGAAATCTGCAGGGTGACCCTCAGCCCTTCAAGCAACTCGGCGGGAAACCATTCTCCGTCTTCGAAGAACCAGAGGTATTGAGGAATCCGGTACCACTGCCAGCGGTAGTTCATTGCCTCGGCACCGGTATCGAGTAACCAAAGCAAGAAGACAGCGACTAAAATGACTTGCAATAAACCGGTGAAAAAAGGTTTGGAAATACGCCCGATGGCTTTTAGCCTGCATGAAGGGCCAGCGATATTATGAACCATAGTTTATCCCTTAATAGCTAAGGATCTGCTCCAAGAACATTTGTGTTCTTGGATGCTGTGGCGCATCAAACAATTGTGCTGGAGGGGCGACCTCGACGATTTCGCCTTCGTCCATAAAGACCACGCGATCAGCCACTTTTCTGGCAAACCCCATTTCATGAGTGACACAAATCATAGTCATGCCTTCTCTGGCGAGCTCAGTCATTACATCCAGTACTTCTCGGATCATCTCTGGGTCGAGCGCGGAGGTCGGCTCGTCAAACAGCAGGATATCGGGTTTCATACACAGCGAGCGGGCAATAGCGACCCGTTGCTGTTGGCCGCCAGATAACTGCGAAGGGTATTTATCTGCCTGGTGAGCGATATGGACACGTTCCAGGTATTCCATCGCCATTTGTTCAGCATCGGACTTGCTCAGTTTTCGTGTCCGCCGAGGGGCTAACGTAAGGTTATCCAGTACGGTCATGTGGGGAAATAAATTGAAATGCTGGAAAACCATGCCAACTTGGCCTCGAATGCGCTTTAAATGCTGTGCATCAAGTGGCTTGCCGGCCACGCTAAGTTGTCCGCCATCGAATTGTTCGAGACCGTTGATGCACCTGATCAGGGTGGATTTGCCCGAGCCTGACGGGCCGCATATCACCAGTTTTTCGCCGCGAGGAATGTTTAGATTTATGTTCTTAAGTGCCTGGAAATCTCCGTACCACTTATTGATGTTCTGAAACGAAATTACGGTTTCTTCGGTCATCCAGACCTCTCCCAAACCAAGCTTTGTATAGCACCATGTTATTGCTTTGTAATAGAGAATTCAAAGACATGAGTCGAATATGGGCCGATATCCGTGAAATAATGGTGAAATATCACTGGTTATGCATATGGTTGATTAATTTGTCGCCAATTTGAAAAAAAATCACCAAAATTACCAATTAGCGTTTGCACTGCTCATAAAAGACGGATAAGTTAAAGTCAATTGGATTTGAAATATACTGTCAATCAAGTCTGTAATTTTTTGTTTACAGCAGGCAGGTGCGTTAAATTAGGAAGTAACAATGTATAAAACCGATGATGTTCGCATTCGCGAAATTAAAGAACTTCTCCCCCCGGTCGCTGTACTGGAGCGTTTCCCTGCAACTGAAAATGCGTCTGAAACGGTATATCAAGCTCGTCAGTCAATTCACAATATCTTAAACGATGAGGACGATCGACTGTTGGTTATTGTTGGCCCATGTTCGATTCACGATACCAAGGCGGCATTTGAATACGGCCAGAAGCTAAAGGCGCTGCGTGAAGAGCTAAAAGGTGAACTTGAGGTGGTTATGCGGGTTTACTTCGAAAAGCCGCGTACCACTGTGGGTTGGAAAGGACTTATCAACGACCCATACATGGACAACAGCTTCCAGCTCAACGATGGTCTCCGTATGGGGCGAAAGCTGTTGCTTGATCTAACCGATATGGGCGTACCGACAGCGGGTGAGTTCCTAGATATGATCACGCCGCAGTACATGGGAGATCTGATCAGTTGGGGGGCTATCGGTGCCCGTACCACAGAATCTCAGGTACATCGTGAGTTGGCATCGGGCCTTTCTTGTCCTGTAGGCTTCAAAAACGGCACAGACGGTAACATTAAAATTGCCACCGATGCGATAGGTTCATCGAGCTCGCCGCACCACTTCCTATCTGTGACCAAATACGGCCACTCAGCGATTGTCTCAACGGCGGGTAATGAGGACTGCCACATTATTTTACGTGGCGGCAAAGAGCCTAACTACAGCAAGGAGCATGTGAAGGCGATTACCGATCAGCTTGAAAGTGCTGGCCTGCGCCAGAAGGTGATGATTGACTTCAGCCATGCCAATAGCCTCAAGCAGTATCAGCGTCAGTTGTTGGTTTCCGAAGAAGTTGGCAGCCAGATCGCAGAAGGTAATAAAGCTATTTTCGGGGTAATGATTGAAAGCCACCTTGTTGAAGGGCGCCAGGATATCGTTGAAGGTCAAGAGCCGACTTATGGTCAGAGTATTACTGATGCCTGTATTGGTTTTGATGATACTGAGAAAGTTCTTCGCCAACTTGCAGAAGATGTGAAAAAGCGCCGCGATAAATAATAAGTAAACATTAATAAAAAAGCCTGATTTATATCAGGCTTTTTTATTTAGTTTATCTAAGTTGATAAGTAAAGAAAGTAAATGTCTCATGTTTGAGATAATTTCTGTTATAGCGATGTTGAATGTCCAATATTCTATATGAGTGGTATCAGTTACTTTGACTTTACTGGCTGGATTTAAATACTAATTTTAATAAGTTTGTAAAATTCGTTCGAATTGTTGCTTGTAATTATATGTGTGATGAAAATAACTTACTTTTTCGGTGGGTATTCTTTAAACATTTCATTTATTTGAGTGTTAATGAATGTACGCCGTGATGAAGGTGTCATATTTTCGGTAAGCTTACGTTGTGAAGTAGAACGCCAGACGACAATATTTGATTGGTTGTCGATAAGCTCTACAACGATTTTTCCATATTGATATTCTTGAATATGGACAGGTGAGGAATAGGCAACACCAAAATTGCGACGGCCGTAGCCTAAACCCACAGAGGTGCCATAAGATTTGAAATCACTTTGTTCAATGATTGAATGTCTAACTAGTAAGTCACCGTTTTCATTAACGGCGGTAAGGCCTTTGGTGTGGAGCTGGATTGCTATAGCCTCCTCAACCCTTTTGCCGTCTAATGTTGTTGCCTGTGTTGTAGAGAAGGCGGCGAACTCGTAAGTTCTGTAATTGGAATAATCAACTGCCGTACTGTAATCCGTAACGACATCTTTAGTGCAGGCAGAGATTAGAGCAACTATCAGAAATATTAAAGGCTTAGCCATAAAATCACCTATAAAAATATAGCTGGTCTAGGCGGGTATTATTAATTTATTTTCCGCTGATGATAATGCCATCGTTGAATTCAACAGACAAAGGGGCAATGTTTCTTAGTTTTTCTTGAAGATGGATATTATGTGGAAATTGACAGTAAATTTCATATTCCTTGTGTAATCCATTGTCTAGAAATGCATCCAAAACTTCTGTTGTATCCGCAATTAATAATCTTGAATCAGGCTCTAAGTACATATCCTACTCACATCATACTTTGAATTGATTGATTTAATCATAGCTTAAGCAAGTGTAATTGCTTATATAAGTTAATGCTATTAATTTGCTGGGTATAGACTTGGAATACAAATGAGATAGAGTTAAACGGAAATACTCACTATGCTTAATAAAGCAGAGAATAAGACGTAAATTACTGACTATTAAGCTTCAATATTGTTGTTTGGTTCAATTATGTAGTGTCATGTCTTAATCCATAGGTAAGGTGAATACATGGGCAAATTTTTTGTGGTACTGCTTGGTTGTAGTCTGGTACAAGCTTGTGGAAGCCAGCATTATGCCAAACCCACAATTGATGATAGCAAAGACATTGCTAGCCTTTCTGCGCAGTACGTTAACGCAACAAGAGGGGGAGGGTGGGATTTTACCTCACTGTTACCTGGCAAGGTGTATCATCCCCGTGACGGCTATATTCATTACAAGCGCTTGTGGTGCTTAGATGAGGGGAAGGGGTCGATAGAGGAATTCCAGCGCTTTATGGCCGATATCTGTACCAGCAAAGGTGGCAAGATGGATGCCGAGTGGTGTATTTCCAGCACCCACAGTTATCCCGTGTTCAGAGCTTCGATAGAACCCACGGGAACGACCTGTTCCGGCGGAAATATAGCGGCAAGTGTTGATACCATTGAGCCAATATCTTCCTCTACGGCCTCTGAGTGGCGACTCTATGCCGAAAAAAAAGGTTTTGTGCCGCCACAAAGATGAATTTCCAATGCGGTGCTTTGTTGAAATTGTGTTAATGTCTATGGTGTAACTGGACTGACCACATAAAGGAGTGCTTATGTCATGGACACGATTGCTGGTTGAAGAGAAGGACGGTGTCGTCACTGTTGTACTCAATAGGCCTGATAAGTGCAACGCTTTGGATATGCCTTTGTTCCGTGAATTGGATAAAGTTAGCCGTGATCTTCGCAAGCGAAAGGACGTTCGTGCAGTTATTGTTCGTGGGGCGGGTGGCAATTTCAGCAGCGGCCTTGATATCAAAAGTGTGGTGACATCACGGTCGAATGCTATATCGCTGCTAGCGAAATGGTTACCAGGCAATGCCAATATGGCCCAGCGAGTATCGCGCAACTGGCGCAAGCTTCCTTGTCCGGTGATAGCCGTCATCGAAGGCAAGTGCTGGGGCGGGGGAATACAAATCGTTCTGGGGGCTGATTTTCGAATTGCAGCACCGGATGCTGAGCTGTCGATAATGGAAATACGCTGGGGCCTAATGCCGGATATGGCGGGTTTGATGTCATTGCGTGAAGTAGTACCAAAAGATGTGGCTATGCGCTTGACGATGACAGGCGAAATCCTTGAAGCTAAACAAGCTAATGCGCTGAATTTAGTCACTGAAGTGGTGCCACAGCCGATGCTACGCGCCCAAGCGTTGTGCCAATCCATTATTAATGGCTCTCCGGATGCGATTGCAGCGGTCAAATTGACGACCAACCGTTGCTGGCATAGCTCTGAGCGCCGTCTGCTAGCCAGTGAGACGTTGAATCAGATTAGGCTCCTTTTCGGTAAGAATTTTCTTATCGCGGGCAAGAGACAGCGGCAAAAGGTTGATATTGATTACAAACCGAGACAGTCTTTTTGGTAGATGGCCGCCAATGATGGATGATTAGATAAGGCTGCTTATATTTGATGGTTACAGGCGATGAAGCTGGCTGAGAAAGACAAAGATTCATTTAAATTCATTGCGGCAGTTGTGGTCGTCATTACGGTTGTCCATGTCTTCAATATCCTTACGGCCGGCTATCTGTCTGATTTTGGCCTGTTACCACGTCACTTCACTGGTTTTACCGGTATCATTGCCTATCCCTTCCTCCATGGCTCATGGGGGCACCTGATCAGTAATATCTTTTCTTTTTCTGTCTTGGCTTTTCTGCTAACCCGCACCGGGTTAGCCCGGCTGATAGCTATATTTATGATTAGCTGGTTGGGGAGTGGTCTTGGAGTCTGGTTATTTGGCCGGATGCACTACCATATCGGATTGAGTGGCATAATTTATGGCTTGTGGGCCTATTTACTGATGTATGCCATCATGTATCGCAGCGTTAAATCTATTGCGATTGCCATCCTGGTCATGTTTTTCTATGGCTCAATGGTATGGGGTTTTTTACCGACCCGAGAGTGGATTAGCTACGAGAGCCACTTGTTTGGCGCAATTTCCGGTGGGTTTGCTGGCTTTTTTTATGCCCGTCGTGATAAGCAGAGGTACGAGAGATGCTAGTGACTTTTAAGTGTAAAGTGCATGGTAACGTTGTCATGTTCGGTGATGTAGCCAAACAAATGCTCCGGTTTATGGGGCACTGCGAAAATATTCCGGGAGCACTCGATCCCCAAGACATCGATGATGCGTTATGCCGGCTAACCAGCGAAATAAACAAGCTACACCAACTGGAGTTGAAGGCTGCGGATGAAGACGCTGGCGATGTTGACGATGTGGCAGAGTTAGATATGGAGCCAGTGATCAGCCTCCATACTCGTGCTACACCGCTCATTGAAATGCTACAAGCCGCTAAAAAAGCTGACTGCCATGTGATGTGGCAGGAAGGGTGCTGAGGAGCAGGGGTTACTCCACGATATGAAGCGGCGCGAATGGGTCATCTTCCGGATCATTGATCCATAGGTACTCGAGGGCAATCGCAAGCTTTCTAGCCGTTTCTTCATTGAGATATTCTGCAATGATTGCGATGAACATATCTAAACAGGCGGTATTGCCGGATGAGGTGAAAATTCGCTTGTCTTGTGTCCAGCGCGCGACAGGTCTCCAGTTAACCTGTTTGCCAAATTGCGTTACCCAATTGAAATGCTGTTTGTTGGTTGTTGCCGTGTGATTTTCAAGCAGCCCCGCTTGCGCCAACAGTGCGGCGCCCAAACACGATGAACATACTAAGGTATCGTGTCTACATTGTTTTGCTAGCCAACTGACCACCGGCTCACTGCCCGTCACTGTTTCTATGCCACTGCCGCCCGGCACATAGAGTATGTCATAAGCCATTAATGCTTGATAACTCAGGTCTGCATTTAGCACGACTTGTTGCTGGCTGGCCACCGACTCCCCGTTTTCAGAAATGAGCAGGATCTCGAACTTTCCAGGTAATGAGTGAAAAAGAGAAATTGCTGCTGATACCTGGAGCAAATCGAAGCCTTCAAATAACAAGATGGCTAACGTATATCTTGATGGTACGGCTGGTTGCTGATGTTCTGACATAAGATCATAGATATCTGTAGGTGCCTCATGTAAGCGTAGCTTCGCGAGTTGCGAGAAGAGTTCGCAAGATTGCGTTTACTGCAATTTCATGAGGCGTATAAAAGTCTCAATGTAGGTAACCTGGTGGTTCAGCCCAGTAGTGGCGCATCAAAGCTTTCAGGTTCATCAGTGTAAATACACACGTTCCAGTCTTCGGCAGCCCCGCTTTTGGCTTCGCAATGAGTAGCAAAGAAAGCTTGGATCTCCTTTCTTTGGCAATGGGCTTCGAAAGCCGATATATCTGACCAGATCTCATTGAAAGCAATGGGCATGGAACTCCCCTCGGCAAAAGCACTCTTGAGCTGCCTGGTGACAATATATTGTAGGCAGCCATCCTCCCGCAGGGTGTTGGGCTCTAGTGCCTGAAGGGCGGTAAACAACTCCTGCTCGCGACCGGCTTTAGGCTTGAATTGGGCAATACAATAGACCTTTTTAGACATATGATTTCCTTATCTTTGAACGGTATAAAAGTAAGCTATACAGAAGTGTATGGTAAATAAGCTAAATTGAGTAGTTGGATGGCGTATATTGTCGATTAAAAAATAAAGCCCTCTTTATTAGAGGGCTTAATTTATGGGCCTGATTTCGGACAATCACTGAGACAGGGACACGTCAGGTGCGATCAACCAAGCCGTAGTCAGAGCATGCTTCGTCAGATATGATTCAGCGCTTTGGCAATGATGATATTTCGTTCGATCGCTACGGCCTGATGCGCGGTGACGTCACCCTCAAGCAATTGCTCCTGCGTCTTGATATAGGCAGTTGCATCTTGTTGAGAAGCAAAGACAAGTCCTTTGACATTAATGGCCGCAATGTTGGTGTAACGGCCATCTTCGCTAGTCGGCACAGAAATCTTGCCTTCGTTAACCAGTGTTTTGACAACTTCGCGTTCTTTATCATAGCCTTCGAGGCCTGATAGAGCCCAGCGCTGCATTGCTTTGCCTTCGTACTTGCCCTGTTTCACGTCGGCCAGGTAACGGATGGTGAGGTTTCGGATGGTACCTGCTTCCTCGCCGTATTCGGCTTCAGTATCGAACAATACCGGGAATGATTTGCCTTCCAATACACCGCCGGCTTTTGTCAGGTGGCCCATGCGGTAACTGTTCATGCCCAATCTGATCGGCGTTGTGTCGGTGACTGCAGTTCCGTCAGCAAAATGAAGATCCTTGATGCGCTGTCCTTGCGGCTGGGTGAGATCGATGGTGTAGGTCACACCGGCAAAAAAGTCATTGGTCGAATACTTCGATGCACGACGCTCTGGGTTGAAGCTGTAGGTGACATCACCTGGAGTCACACTGTTGAAGTAACCGGCTGACCACTCCATGTAGGTTTTCAGATCTTCACCTGTCATTTCGTAAACAGTGATTTCTCCACCTGCATACTGGTAGTTGTAAGCGATATCCTTGGCTTTGATTTGGCCTACATTGAGCTCGGCATAGTCGTTATCAATCTGTAGGGCAATGACGTTGGCCTTTGGCGCGAAGTACATACTGGCTTCCTGGAACAGGGTGCTGATACCCGTGTCTTGGATATGTACCTGTGGGATCCCTCTGATCTCGTTTCGTGGTACCAGATCGACACCGGTGAGTTCAGCTACTACACGATTTGCCTGTTCACGAAGTCTGTTGTGGTAAGGAGAGTACAGCTCGTCCATTTTTTTATCGGAATCGATGCCATTGATCTTGTAGGTAAAGCTGTCTTTGTTGACCAAGGTGTATTGGCCATTTCTTTCTTCAAACTGGAGGTCGATGCGAGAGAGGGCACGGCCGTATTTATCTGGCTCGGTGACAATCACGCCATTTACCACAGCCTTGTCGATACGGGTATGCATATGGCCAGCGACAATGGCATCGAGCTCTGGGTTGTCGTTGGCGATATCAGTGACACCTGTTGCCGCGATGTTGTTTTCGTTATCAAGCCCCATATGGGCAACAAGGACAATGGCATCGACTTTGTCATCAATCTGCTTGATGATTTTTTTTACCTCAAGCGATGGGTTAGTAAAAGTCATGCCTTCCAGGCGGTTTGTGCCTTCGGCGAAAACCTGTGTCATTGGCGTGTCCATGCCGATGACACCAATCTTGATCCCTTGTCTTTCGATGATGGTGTAGGCCGGAAGGAACGGGTTGCCATCTGCCCGCTGGATGTTACCGGCCAAAGAGGTTCCCTGAAACTGTGTCAGCGAGCGGTTGAGTACCTTGAGGCCAAAGTCGAACTCATGGTTACCCAGTACCCATACGTCGTAGTTCATTTCATTGAAACCGAGCATCATAGGGTCAACTGGCTCATCTTTAAAGGTTTCAACAAAGTTACCTTGGATCGTATCCCCCGCATCGACCAAGATGACGTTGTCAGTATGGTCGCGGACCTCTCTAACTTTGGTGGCGATTTGGCTCAAGCTACCTCGGGTATTGGCTTTATCACTGGCGTAATCCCATGCCATGAAATGCCCGTGAATATCGGATGTCCCGAGAATTGTGACATCAACAAGGTCGCCATCTGCGGCAAAGCCCTGGCCGCTCAATGCAAAAAGAATGGTTGAGGCTAAAAGGTGTTTTTTCATATTAACTTATGATTTTTATGAATAAAGTGGCGTAATACTAAAGGTTAAACGTGTTTGGTTTTGCAGTATTGATCACTTTATTGCTTGTTGGGTGTATTTATTTGCATGACATTGTGAGAAGGCGCTTACATTCTGTCGCGAGGTTGAGCGGAATGGGTAACTTTAGAGCATTAAGTTCGACACTCTCTTTATGGTGGCTATTTCAGGATTCATTGGCGTATACGGACGGTGACCATCACGATGGCGTGATCCGTACTGTGGCTGTCTATATCGTAGCTAGGGCTGATCAGGTGGCGGTCGTAAAGATGGTAATCGTATACCTCGGCCAGGCTCTCATTGAAACTGGGGTCAAATTCTCCGCTCAACAAGATGTAATCGAGCACCATGCCTATAGCACCGTAATAATAGGTGTATGGGCTAGGGTGTTTTACCGCAACCGGCATAGAGATCTTGGCAAGGTCGTCTACCGACTCATTGGTCTCCCAGTCGCGCGCTTCTCGGTGACAAAGGCTGGCTTGAAACAATGACCAGCTATGCTGAAGGCGGTAACGCTGTGAGATAGCATCGGAAAAAGCCCCATTTTTATGCCGCCCACCATCTGCCAGCAAGTGATGCAATCCGCTGGTCTCTAATTCATCATTGAAGTCACCCATTAAAATAACCGGATACTCCGATTCCATTTTGCGTAACCAGATAGAATTAAGCAGGTGAGCAGCCTCTGCGACCCGTTGTTGGGTGGAAGCCCATTGGCCAAGAACTTGTGAGCGAAAGTCGTCAATGGCTGGATCAGAAATGGGAAGATTTGGGGTATTTGACAAGGAAAACCCTTCGCTGGCAATGGGTCTTTTAGATTTGAAGTGGACGACATAACAGTCGCAGGGGCCTACCTGCGGCAGCTGGACAGTGGCTCTGAGCGGTTTTCGGCTAAATGCAAAGCTGCTACTTAGCCCTAGTGGGGCGTTGAGCGTGGGTTCAGGCGAAACAGCCGCTACATCATGGATAGGAAAGCGAGATGCTATGGCAACAACAGGGCTGTCATAGATGTAGTCATCAAGGACGTTTGGATTATCGACAGTACTGAAGAAGGGGTACCCGGCCTGCTGGGTTAGCGCCTTTAATGACTCAACAGAGAAAACCTCCTGAAAACCGATGATATCCGGCTGCTGCTCAGCCAGATAGGCCTGGATCCATGCTTGTTTCTTGTCCCATTGCGCCTTTGAATAGATGTTTTCGAAGTCGTAGAAGGCATCGGGCGGAGCAAGGTAGTTACATAAGTTGAAGGTGGCTATTTTGATGATGTTCTGGCTGTCATGGGCATTGACTGAATACGGCAAGTTGCTATCTACCTGTGCTGTTGTCCTGTAAATAGAATAGGGCTAAACATGCAAAAACAAAACGTAATTTGCCGTTTAGCCCTGTTACTTACACGATCAGCGAAGCTATGCGTTCAGGGCTTGTTCTAAATCTTCGAGAATATCGTCGATGTGTTCGATGCCGACGGAGAGGCGGATCATCTCGGGACTGACACCGGCTTGAGCCTGTTCGCTTTCACTCAGTTGCCTGTGGGTTGTGGAGGCGGGGTGGCAGGCGAGCGACTTTGCATCACCGATATTGACCAATCGCTTGAAGATCTTCAGTGCGTCATAGAAGCGCACCCCGGCGTCATAACCGTCTTTTAGCCCGAACGATAGAATTGCCGACGGCTTTCCTTTCATATATTTTTCGGCAAGTGGGTAGTAGGGAGAGTCGGATAACCCGGCGTAGCTGACCCAGCTCACCTTATCGTGCTGTTTTAGGTATTGCGCGACTTTCAGCGCGTTTTCGGTATGGCGCTCCATGCGAAGCGGCAGGGTTTCCAGCCCTTGCAGCAGCATGAATGCATTCATTGGTGATAAGGCTGAGCCGGTATTGCGCAATGGTACGGTGCGGGCTCGGCCAATGAAGGCGGCATCGCCAAATGCTTCGGTGTAGACGACACCATGATACGACGCTTCTGGTTGGTTTAATACCGGAAAGCGGTCTTTGAATTTGGCCCAAGGGAATTTACCCGAATCAATGATCATCCCACCAAGGGTCGTGCCATGACCACCGACATATTTGGTCAGTGAGTGAACCACGATATCGGCACCGAACTCGATGGGTTTGCACAGGGCTGGGGTAGCCACTGTGTTGTCGACGATCACCGGTACTCCCTGCTGGTGGGCAAGCTCTGCAATTTTTTCTAAATCGACAATATTGCCCGCCGGGTTACCGATACTCTCGCAGTAGACAGCTTTGGTATTTTCATCGATCAGTGCAGCCAGACTTTCAGGCTTATCATCAGGAGCAAAGCGTACCTCAATTCCTTGCTTGGGTAACATATGGGCGAACAGGGTGTAGGTACCGCCGTATAGTTGCGGGGTGGAAATAATGTTATCGCCAGCCTCAGCTAGGGTCTGGACGGCATAGTTGATTGCCGCGCTTCCTGCGCTGACGGCAAGCCCGGCAATACCGCCTTCCAATGCGGCCATGCGTTTTTCCAGTACATCATTGGTTGGGTTCATTATTCGGGTATAGATGTTGCCCGGAACTTCCAAATTAAAGAGATCAGCGCCATGCTGGGCATCATCAAACTCATAGGCAACAGTTTGGTAAATAGGGGTAGCGACTGCTTTGGTTGTGGGGCAGGTTTCGTAACCACTGTGAATCGATAGTGTTTCGTCTTTCATACGGTAAATCCTGTTTCTTCCTTGATTAACGGCGTAGAAAAAATTATGGCAAATGTTTAAGCGCTTTACTGCGAGCACGAACATTAAAAGAGAAAAAGTTGCTGAAAATCACAGTATAAAAAGAGTTTTATCGAGAGGGACAAATGTCCTATTTCTTCGTTTGGAAGTTACCTAACATCCGCACGCAAACGATACATAACGTTGGTGGTAGCAGATGAATACACAAACCTGGAGCCCTTCGGGCTGTCATGTTATGGCGAAGCCGACAGGCTCAAAATGCAATATTGATTGTTCTTATTGCTTCTACTTAGAAAAAGAAAAACTGTACCCCGAACGCGGACAAGATTGGATGATGGGAGACGAAACACTGTCAGCCTATATCTTGCAGCACATTGAGGCGCAAAGTGGTAACGAAGTGGTTTTTGCCTGGCAGGGCGGAGAGCCAACGCTACGAGGACTGGCTTTTTTTGAACAGGCTGTACGGTTGCAGCATGAGTATGCCAGGGGCAAGAAAGTCATCAACACCTTTCAAACCAATGGTATTTTAATCGACGAAAAGTGGTGTGCTTTTTTTAATCAACATAACTTTTTGATTGGTATCTCGATCGATGGGCCTGCTGAGCTACATGATATTTACCGTCGTACCCGTTCAGGAAAAGCGACTCATCACAAAGTCGAGACGGCGATATTACTACTCAAGCAGTACAAGGTTGAATTTAATACCTTAACCGTCGTTAGCCGGGCCAATGTTGATCATGCCCTCTCGGTTTATCGCTACCTCAAAGGACTTGGTAGCAGCCACATGCAATTTATCCCTCTGGTCGAAAGAAAAGCCAGCAAAGCTACCGCTAGTGGGCTCACCTTGATCAACCCTGAGAGCAAAATCGCCGGGCAGCTCTGCGACTGGTCCGTCGATGCTAAGGCTTATGGCCAGTTTATGAGCCAGATATTCCACCACTGGGTGAGGCATGATATTGGTCAGGTCTTTGTCCAGCTGTTTGAAAATACCTTTGCCCTGGTATGTGGCCAGCCTGCGCAAATCTGTGTGTTTGCACCACAGTGCGGCAGTGCGTTTGCCCTAGAGGCAAACGGCGACCTGTATAGCTGTGATCACTATGTGTATCCCGAGTATAAGTTGGGCAATATCCACGAATCCACTATCGCAGAAATGAACCGTAGCGATGCGAACCGGCGGTTCGGGGCCGCAAAATCAGACTCGCTCTGTGAAGACTGCCGCCGCTGCGAATGCCGCCCACTTTGCCACGGTGGATGCCCAAAACATCGTTTTGCCATCTCTGCGTCCGGTAAGCCGGATCTCAATTATCTTTGTCCAGGATACAAAGCGTTTTTTCACTATGCATCACCATATCTGGCGATGATGAAAAAGCTCTACCTGCACAACTATCCACCTGCAGCAATTATGCAAATCATCCAAAAGAAAGAATCTCAACAGCAGTAAATGGAGTACGTGTCATGTTTAAACTAAGCGCCATTGCCAAAGGGTGCGCATTGGCGGCATTGTCATGCTCGCCGCTTGTACAAGCCGCAGAAAGCGCAAGTACCGCTGATCAGCCGAATATCATCGTCATTATGGCTGATGACCTAGGGCAGTGGGCAACCAGCTTTCGCAACCAGGACATCATTGAAACACCTAATTTAGATTATCTCGCTGAAAATGGTGTTCGGTTCGAAAACGGAATGACGCCAGCCCCGGTCAGTTCAGCGGCCCGTGCATCGTTTCATACCGGTAAAATGCCTTCGCAGCATGGGGTGTATGATTTTTTGGCCGAAGACCCAAAATTCGATGCTGATTGGCTAGAGGGAGAGAAACTGCTGTCGGAACGCTTGCAAGACGAAGGTTACCGCACGGCCTTGATTGGTAAGTGGCATGCCACGACTGACAGCAAGGATCCGATTCGCGGTTTTGACCGTTGGCTAAGCTATGATGCCCTGCAGGCGGGATGGAAAAACCAGTACCTCCATTCAGGTACCGTCTTGTTCTCCAGTGATGGCGAGAACATGGAGTATACGGGTATTCAAGCACAATTTCTGACTGACGAAACGCTGAAATTTATCGATCAGCAAAGCACGCAACCTTTCTTTGTCAGCCTCAATTACGTAGAGCCGCATTTCCCATTTGAAGGGCTCCCCGAGCGCCTGGTTACGAAATACCGTGGTATCGCACACAAGGTGGTGGCTTTTGGTGGCAACTCGGTGCTCGAGCACATGAGTGACTATACGTTAGTGCCGGATAATCACGAAGAAACCTTGGCCCAATACCTTGCTGCGGTGACCCTGCTCGATGATCAGCTAGGTAAGCTGATCGATGGCCTTGAAGGACGTGACCTGCTTGACAATACCGTCATCGCGTTTGTCTCTGATCACGGTCTGTTGATGGGGCAGTATGGGTTATACGGCAAAGTGAATGCGTCATTCCCTTACAACTATTACGAAGAGACCGTTCGCATACCGTTTGTGGTGTCCGGTCCTGAAAAGTATGTAAGACAAAAGCAGGTGCGTGGTGAGTTCGTTGACTTGATCGATCTGCACGCAACCGTACTGGACTTGGCGGCGGGTGATAAGCAGTACGATACAAGCTACGGTCCGGGTAAGACCCTGTTACCGATGCTGAAAGGAGAGCGGGTTCGCAACTGGCGCGAGTACCAGTTTGCTGAGCGTGGCAACTCGAGAATGATTTCGAACGGGCACTGGAAGCTGGTACGTTACTACCCGAACCCGGAAGTCAACAAGCAGCCCGAGGACCATTGGTATAATTTGAGCAGCCCGATGGGGGAGCGTTACTTATCCGAGCCACCACGCGAAGAGCTGCGCGTGAAGATGATTGCCGATCTCGACGCCTTCTTCGAGCAATACTCAAGCGATGAATATAACGGTTTGAAGATGTGGGAGCAGGCCTATCCAAACTTCACGACCGAGGACCTGCTCAAGCATGAGCGCTGGAATTAAGTTTTTGGTTGTCTGCTAACCAGTAGCTGGTCGTGGATCGGCCAGCTACTTATCAATTTCCTTCTCCATAATTTCTTCTAGCAGCCCCCGCTCGCTGACGCGGACAAAATTCCTGCCTACTTCTATCGCTCCATCGACCTGCAGTTGTTTGATAATTCTGTTGTATACACGGATGCTGGTCCCCAATCGCTCAGATTCAAGGGTTTTGTTGATAAATAACTTTTCCCCCGGCTGCTGTTCGTCAAACGCGAGCAATTCGTCAATCACGCAATATTTGATCGTATGCAGCATATTTCGCGTCATCTTTTCGACAGATAGATACCATTTCGAGGTAATGTGCTTGAATACAAATTTGGCGAGCTCCGGTGTGTGGTAAATCAGCTGTGTTAACTGTTTCGCATCAAAGAGGTATCCACGGCATTTGCTGCTGGCGCATACCGTATAAAAGCAGGGCTTTTCAGAGAAGAGCTCCATTAGTCCAAGAAAGCCATTGTATTGGTAGGTACCAAGCTGGAAACGGCGGCCGTGCACGGTTTGGCGGTGCAAAACGATGCCACCCTCCAAGATGAACAACACTTGCTCTACTTGCTGTCCTTGGGTGAGTAGGGTGTGGCCTTTCTCGAAGTGGACAGGCTTAATGGCTAGGCTGTCTTGGTGTCTATCGAGGTAGTCAATCAAAGATTTGGTATCGTAAATATCTTCGGAGGTAACGAGCATAGTTATCAGGTTTTGTGAGTAGTGTGGCCATATCCTGCTTGGCAGCCAGGGGATATCAATAACATAATTGAATGTTAGAAAAGTATACTGTAAATCAATCATTTTTTAGTGCTGATTTTTGTCCTTTTTCCAGAAGGCAACGATTGTTCTGAGTTTGTTGGTTGTGTTCATTTCATATTGATTTGCAGGACAATATAGCGTTGTATTGATAGGTCACTCAGACATCAGGAAGTATTGTTAGTCGAGTATCTTCTATCAAGTAAACAGGCCATACCAAGTAGCCTGGATATATAACTATATAAAAGGACTTTGCAGTGAAGAAGTTTGTACTTTCCGCAGCGATCAGTGCTGCGCTTGCTTTACCCTCGTTTTACCTGGCTGCAGCCGATGTTCCCCAAGGTGTTGAACTTGCACAAAACCAGTATTTGGTACGAGCCAACGGTGCCGAGCCGGATACCGTCGATCCGGGTTTTGTGGGCTCGGGGAGCCCGGGTGATGTGATCGTCAACGATCTTTTTGAAGGTTTGGTGATCGAAAACCTCGATGGTGAAACGATACCGGGTCAAGCACAGTCTTGGTCTATCTCTGAAGACGGTAAAACGGTGACCTTTGTGTTGCGCGATGGCCTGACGTGGTCTGATGGCTCCCGGCTGACCGCCAACGATTTTGTCTATGCTTGGCAGCGCGCTGTCGACAGCAAAACCGGTAACAGTACCGGCTTTAATTTCCAAACGGCCAATGTGGTCAATGCCGATCAGATTGTCGCAGGTGACAAGCCGTCTTCTGAGTTGGGTGTTAAAGCGCAGGATGAACGGACCTTGGTGGTATCGCTCACGCGTCCGACCCCGTACTTTATCAGCATGATGAGTATCAAAACCTTCTTCCCGGTGCCGCAGGCCGCGGTTGAAAAACACGGAGACAACTGGACCCGTGCGGAACACTTTGTTTCAAATGGAGCTTACACCCTGAAGCAGTGGGTACCCAATGAAAAGGTGGAAGTGGTCAGAAACCAACACTATCGCGACGATGCAAAAACAGTGATTGAAGGCGTGACTTATCTTGCTCTGTCATCACAAAATGCCGAGTTAACCCGCTACCAGGCTGGTGAAATTCATATGACCAACCGGGTCCAGCTTGAGTATTACCAAAAGCTGATGAAAGAAAGCCCAGAGCAAATTCAGGCACTGCGTCTCCTTGGTTCATACGTTTACGCCTTTAATACCCGCGTCGCACCATTTGATAATGCCGATATTCGACGTGCATTGAGTATGGTTATCGACAGAGAGCTTTTGGTGGACAAGGTGACGGGCCAGGGTGAACCTGCCGCCTATTCGGTGGTGCCAGATATTATTGCCGGATACGAAGGTGCCGTGCCGTCGTTTAAGGCAGCCTATCGCAAAGAGCGTTTGGAAAAGGCTAAAGCATTGTTGGCTGAGGCCGGCTACGGACCGAGTAAGCCGCTAACGATTAAGCTGACTTACAACACCAGCGAGAATCACAAGAAAATTGCGCTGGCTATTGCTTCGATGTGGAAGCCGCTTGGGGTCAATGTTCAGCTGAATAATATGGAGTGGAACGCCTACCTGTCGGCGAAAACCGCGGGCGACTTTACCGTAGCGCGCTCTTATGCATTTGGCGATTTTGCCGAGCCTTCATCAGTGCTCGGGAGTTTCCAATGTGGCCACGTGAGTAATGAAACCGGCTTCTGTGACAGCAAGTTTGATGATTTGCTGGCACTGGCTGCCACAGCCGCTAAGGAGTCTGAGCGTTACCAGCTCTACAATCAGGCTGAAGGTATTCTCAATGATGCTGCGCCGGTGATCCCGCTCTATCACTATAATCACACCCGTTTGGTCAAGGCTAATCTGAAAGGATTTCCTGCCAATAACCCGAAGGGCAACATCTACGCCAAAGACATGTTCTTCGTGAAGTAAGGTTGGCGGAATCGCCTTAAAGTAAGGGCTTTATGGGTTAGATTACATCCCATTACTCCCCTGGGCTGGTGGACGGTCCGGGGGAGGGCCAAGGGCAGAGCTTGCTTCGGTAACAGTTACCTATTTGCTCTTGTAGGGTTTATAGAGGCACAGCGACATAATGATGCCAAAACAGACGCCCTGGGTGATCATTGCGGTACCACCGTAGCTAAAGAAAGGCAGGGGGCTGCCCATGACGGGCAGCACACCACTCACCATGCCCATGTTGATAAAGGCATACAAGAAAAAGCTCAGTGATAGCGAGCCACTGACCAAGCGGTTGAATGGTGACTCACACTGACAAGCGAGCCAAATTACCCGGCCAGTGATAAAAAGATATAACCCCAACAACAGCAGGCTACCAATAAACCCCCACTCTTCGGCATAGGTAGAAAAGATAAAGTCGGTATGGCTTTCTGGGATAAAACCTAAGTGACCCTGGGTTGCATTGGTCCACCCTTTCCCCTTAATCCCCCCAGAGCCAATAGCAATGAGAGATTGAATGATCTGATAGCCGGCGCCAAGCGGGTCGGATTCTGGGTCGAGGAATTGTGTGACACGCTTTTTTTGATATGCCTCCATGACGAAGTACCACAGCAAGGGTACGGCCGTGGCAATGCCGCCGAGAAATGAACCAATGATCTTCCAGCTCATTCCCGCGAAATACAGAACAAAAAGGGCGTAGATAATAGTGAAAATAGCACCATCAAGATCAGGCTGAATAAAAATCAACCCGGCTGGTAAGCCGGTAACCAGCAGGCACAGGCCAATTTTTTTCAAGTCGGGCCGCCCTGCATCCACCACTAATAGCCAGGCCACCATCATGGGAATGGCAACTTTTACCAACTCCGATGGCTGGAAGCGGATAGGACCAAGTGCCAGCCAGCGCTGTGAACCATTAGTGCTGTCACCCATGACAATGACGCCAAGCAGCAGCACCACCGACAAGCCGTAGAGATAGGGGGCCGCATGTTGGTATTTGATGGGCGGAATGGCTGACATTACAACCAAGCAAATCAGGGCTATCAGCGCACGGATCAGGTGGCGCTCGAGCATTGGTTCGCTGAAGCCACTTGCACTCCATACGGTCAGCGAGCCGAGCAAAATCAGCAAGCTGATAGCGAGTAGCAGTGGATAGTCAATTCTGGGTCTGTAGTTGAGCATAATTTCTTTATCGCAAGCATTAACAATGAGCACGTTAGCAAGTGCCAAAGTGCAGGCCGTTGTTGGAACCGTTTGGGTGATTTACGTTTTTGAGCACGTAAGCCTCAGTGAGGTTCGGCAATGCTTCGGTATTGGGTATTTGCTTCTTTCCAGCCGCCTAGTCGGTGATTGACTTTAAAGAGCATATAGACGGACAGCGGCAAAGCGATGGCAGTCATTGCAACTAAAAACCATAAACTGACCAGGGTGCGTCGTTCATGCTTTTGGATGAGGTGTGTGACAGGTTGTGAACGTTGCTGCAGTTCAATGTGCCGTTGTGATACCGGCGGAGAGCTTAGTGTTATCCAGCCGATAGGCCGATGTTGATGGAGCAGAGAATAGTGCCACACCTCCTCATCACCGAGCCTTTGCTCCGAAGATTCGACGGCTAGTGTGACGGGGTAGCGACTATGTTCAAAACCGGGTTGAAAAAGAAAACTGATATAGGCCGATAGGGATGCAAGCGATAGGCCGAAGATCAATGTGATGAACTTGGGAAGTGAAAGTGGAGTCTTCATTGCTTGTATCGAAGCCAAAGCGGTAAGCGGCTTTAAAGTCTAGGCGTGCACGTAAATTAAAGTGTCAGTAAAAAAATGCAACGGTTTTTCATCGGGCAAGCATGTATTTTCGTTCGGTTGCTCGATATTCATCCACTTCATGGACAAGAAGCCGTGGAGGACCCCGTTAGAGGCTTGGCATGTTCCCGCTATACTTAAGGCAGGATCCTAGGTGGATAAGGTGTCGGCATGAAAAGGTTGTTGTATCCGGTCGTATTGCTGTTGGGCTTGTTGGGGATATCTTTGGCTGGATGTTCAAGTAACCCCTACGGGGATTCTTATGGGGTGGCAGATACCCGGACGATTCAGCAGGTACGTTATGGTGTTATCGTTAAAACTGAACCGGTCACCATTGAGGGCGAAGGCCAAGCGGTTGGGGCAATCGCGGGTGCTGCGGTAGGCGGTATTTTGGGGTCGAAAATTGGCGGGGGTTCAGGTTCCGATATAGCGGCAATCGGTGGTGGGGTCCTGGGTGGTTATGCGGGCAGCAAAGCGGCAGAAGGTGTGACAAGGCGAAATGGGGTTAACCTGACGATTAAAATGGATGACACTGGTGAGACTATTGCGATTGTGCAGGAAGCAAATCCCAATATGATGTTCAGTGTCGGTCAGCGAGTACGTGTCAATGTTGATGGCCGCACCGCACGGGTTGTGCCTGAGTAACTTTGATCGCAATTCTTAGCCTTCTGAGAGCCATCCGAGTGTATAGCTGCTTGGGTGGCTTTGTTATAAACTTCACGACAACAATCCATTGCAGGACGCAGACATCATGACACACCCCCTATCAGCCGTAATTGTTGAACCGCCGGTGACCCCAAACGCATCCGTTATCTGGTTACATGGACTTGGCGCTAATGGGCACGACTTTGAGGCCATTGTTCCCGAATTAAACCTACCCAAAGAAGCGGCCATTCGTTTTATCTTTCCCCACTCACCGTCCATTCCCGTTACGATTAACGGCGGGATGGTGATGCCGGCCTGGTATGACATCCTTGAAATGGGAGCGGGAAGAAAACTCAATACCGAGCAGCTGCTTGATTCGGCCAGTTCGGTTGCAAGGCTAGTGGATCACGAGGTGGCGAGCGGTATTCGCAGTGAGCGAATTATACTGGCCGGCTTTTCCCAGGGTGGGGCGGTTGCTTATCAAGTGGCATTGACTTATCCGCAACCGCTCGCGGGACTGCTGGCGCTATCGACATATTTCCCTACCGCGGAAGAGATCCAGCTCAGCAGTGCTAACAAACAGCTTGATATAGAAGTAATGCATGGCAGCTATGATCCTGTTGTACTGACGTCGATGGGGAAGCAGGCTGTCGCCGCATTGACGGCGTATGGCTTTGCACCTCATTGGCGAGAATACCCAATGGAGCATCAAGTTTGTTATCCGCAAATCAAGGATATTTCTAACTGGTTGCAAGAGAAGCTTTTGTAGTCGGGTTGCAAAAGAGGTACCCAAGCCGAACAAGTGATTGGCTTTGGGTACCACATTGCGGCGCTTTGGGGGATCAGGCGGCGAGTTTTTTGAACAAGGCCGGAATGGACGCTTTGCTAGTCTTACTCAACTTACGCATCACATCAAAAGACACGGTTTGAAGGTTGGTTTGTGTTTTAACCTCATCGATGAGACGTAACCAAAGTCTTGCCGTCATTTCCGCATCCGCCAGCGCCCGGTGAAAGGTACCGTTGTTGGCAATGTCTAACTCACTAACCAGTGTGCCCAGTTTGTGGTTGGGCACATCCTGGTACAGGCGACGGGCCAGTAACATTGAGCAGACAAAACTGCCGTTGTACTGGCGGCCAAGCATACCAAGCTCGGCATCCAGAAAGCGCTGGTCGAAAGAGGCGTTGTGGGCAATGAGGTTATAGCCCTGGATGAAATCGGCAAACTCGTCCATCACCGCATGGCAACTGGGAGCCGAATCCAACATTTTATTGGTGATGCCGGTGTAGCCTTCGATAAAGCTGCTGACGCGGAAGCCAGGGTTCATCAATTGCTGAAATTGATCAATCACAATGCCGTTTTGGATTTTGACTGCACCAATCTCGATAGCGCGGTCACCCATATTAGGCGATAGGCCGGTAGTCTCGAAGTCGAGTACGATGACTGTGTCAGCAGGGTGTTTTGTATACATTAGAAACCTAGCAAATGAGTGTGTGTTATGTGAGCTGCTTTTTTATTTAATCTAGTAGCCACGTCTTTTCCAGAATTCAGCCTCGTCTTTGGCGTAAAGGTTAAAGGTTTTTTCGGCGACCACCTTACCGCCAAGTTCAATAGTCATGCGCCATTTACCGATTTTATTGGCAATCGGCTCCCAAATTGTATCACCAAGGTAGAAGTCCCAGTCGTTAGTGCGGACATGGAGTTCTCCGTCGAATGGGTCCAATTCATCACCATCCTCATCAGTTATGCCCGGGTGATAGATACAATAGCGGATTTTTTCACCACGGGCTTTCTTAATATTGACCGTAAAACCAAACTCGATGTCAATTTCAGCGGGTACGTCGGTGGTAAAAGTTTTGATTTTTGGCAGGTGTTTGGATTCAGCATCCCAAGTCGTATGGATACCATACGTCTCGATACTGACTGCGGGTTTTGCTTTGGCCATGGCAGTAAGAACAAGGTTGCTAAAGAAAAACCACCATTATAAAGGTAAGCGAGTGAGCTTTCATGTTTAAATGTAGCGTTATGAAAAAAGAGGCTAGTTGCTAGCCTCTTAATTATGAAATTAGCGGCGCAATGTCATTTTATCTCGACATTGGTGCTGGTTGGCGAACTGCCTTCCACTTTCGGAACCTCAATGGTGAGTACGCCATCATCAAAGCGTGCATGGACATCTTCCTGTTGTATATTGTGGCCCAGGTAGAAACTCCGCATGAGTCTTCCTTCATAGCGTTCTTTTCGGATAACCTTACCTTCCTTCTCTTCTTGTTCGTCTTTTTTGGTTACCGCTTCAATGGTTAGTGATCCATTGGATAGCTGTACAGAGATGTCGTTCTTGTTGACACCCGGCAAGTCAGCGGTTATTTCAAAGACTTTGTCCTTTTCTACAATATTGATTCTTGGTGAATAGACATCGGCATCAAGTCTATGTCTTAAAGTAGGAAAGGCATGATCAAACATCTGTGAGAAGTCGAACCATGAATCACGAGGTACTAAGCTCATAACTGCCTCCGACTGTGTATTTAACCATCAGTACTATTGTAGTTAGAGGCAGCCAAAAGTTACCACTTATCTCAGTGAGATTTGACTTGTATCAAGCAACATATGGGGGAATAAATTAGTCGCCGCCGTCGTCTCCGCCATCATGGTGTTCTCCATGTGGAGAGTCATCCGCAGGGCTACCTTTGGCATAACGATCTAGTTGATCATCTTCATCATCAGGCTTGTGTTGATCAATGACATTGTCCTGATCGGGTGGTGTTGGGTTAAAGATATTTTTGAGCCACTCAAACATAGGCTAACCTTATTGGGAACCTGATCGGTTTAGTGAAATTACATTACTAATACTAGTTCGTTGTGTAGGTAATGACATGAAAAGCGTAACGATTGGCGATATCCACTTGGCATGTATCAGAGTAAAAGGCCCTTATGGTGAAAATTATGAGCCTGCCGTTGACCTTCTTTACCGGTGGGCCGGGGAGCATGGCTTACAGGGTGGGCAGTGTTTGTTTATTTATCATGACGATCCTGACCAGACCGAACCGGCACAGTGTCGTACTGATATTTGTTTGACAGTACCAGCCAATACGGCCATTGGGGGCGATGTGTCATCGCAAATCTTGCCTGCCGGAAAATACTGTACCCGCAGGGTGATAGTCAGGCACAAATCAGAATACCCAGAAAATTGGGAAGCGCTTGAAAAGGAAGTTAAATCAGCGGGTTTAGTGATTGATCAGCGCCCATGTTTCGAGCTATATCACAGTTATGATATTGAAACACATGTTGCAGACGTTGGTTTTTACCTTGCCGTGAAGGGGTAATAATCAGTTTTACTTGTAGCGGTTTCGTTATGTGCCACAAGGTGCTTATTTCTCATTTCAACACGTAATTTAGGTATGTAAATATTGAAAACTGTTAATAAGTAATTCGAAAGGTGCAAGGATGTTTTCTTTTATCGGTTAGACAGAAAAGACTTGAAGAAAAACCCGAGTTAAGGTTATTATTCACTTACACAATTTCTTCCGCTTTTTTTGTGAATCAGATACGTTTCCTGCCTATTTATCGCCGCCAATTTATTTCATTATGTAAATCTGAGAAATATTTGTTTAACCTTTATTGAAGTAAGAAATAAAAAGTTCATTTGAATTACAGAATCATACTTTTATATACGTTAAATAAAACACTGCAATAAGTTTAACCAATATATTCATACTCAAGAAAAATACAAAAATGACGTTTGTAGAATGAAGGTTACTCTTAATAAGGTGTCAATGTGAAAAAAGTCATACTCTATTCAATTTTACTTTTGGTTGGCTTGTTTCTATCACAATTGCTGCCCCTATATATCGAAGGCTATAGCGCATGGCAACCTGTTCTGATGGTTGTCACTATGTCGGCATTGGCTTATATAATGATTAACGTAGGGCGTGAATTTGAAATTGATAAAAACAATTTGAAGCAGTACAGCTGGGATTATGTTGTTGCTATGACCACAGCAACGTTTCCTTGGATAGCTGTAGTGCTGTACTTTATTTTTGTGCTGATGCCCAGTGAGCTATGGTTCAATGCTGACGCATGGAAAGAAACCCTGGTAATAGGACGCTTTGCGGCACCAACCTCTGCTGGTGTGCTGTTTGCAATGCTTGCTGCGGCCGGTCTTGGGGCGACCTGGATGTTCAAGAAAGCCCGTGTTCTGGCTATTTTTGATGACTTAGATACCGTTCTGTTAATGATCCCGCTCACTATTTTGGTAGTCGGCTGGCGTCCTGCTTTGGGGATGACATTGCTCCTTATGCTGGTACTTCTGGTAATTGGCTATAAGTATCTGCACAAGTGGAATATCCCTTCGTCTGCCGGGTCGATTGTTGGCTATTCCGTATTGATCGCTGGTCTTTGTGAGCTGTTTTATATTTCTACAGATATTCACTTTGAAGTATTGCTCCCTGCATTTGTACTTGGCTGCATGATGAAATCCCAGCATGAATCAGCTGAAGACGCCAAAGTATCAACAGCGGTAGCGTGCCTATTTATGGTACTGGTTGGCTTGAGTTTGCCTCAGATCTTTGGGGCAGTGACGCCAGTCGAGAACACCAGCGTGACGACTGCTATGCCAGCAATGGAGATGAGCGAAATTGTATTCCACGTCATTATGATTTCCATTGTGTCGAACATCGGCAAAATGTTCCCGCTATTTTGTTACCGCAATGAAGCCACTGTGAAAGAGCGATTAGCTTTATCGATTGGTATGTGGCCTCGCGGTGAAGTAGGTGCTGGTGTATTGATGATCAGTATCGGTTATGGATTTGGTGGACCTATTGTGACGATCAGTATGCTTTCGTTGGCATTGAACCTAGTGCTGACAGGCTTTTTCATCATGATGGTACGTAGTTTGATTCTAAGCCCAGTTAAAGGAGGCGTACATGAAGAAACGCGAGCTTAAATTGCTAGCAGCCGTGATATCAATTTTCCTGTTTTCACTCGTAGTGGGTAGAGCAGCATAATAATATTGGCTTAGTGTTCAATTAGGCTGGCTACGTATTTAATATACGTAGCCAGTTTTTTTATGACACCGACATAGATTTATGTCGTTGCAGGCTGTGGTTGAACCGTAAGGTTATTTAGCCAGCGGCGTTTCAAATAGCGGCTGAAGCAGAGTGAGAGTTTGACTACTTCTTCAACCAATAGTGCCAAATATACCCAGCCAAAAGACCATTCACCAATAAATGCACCATATGCGGTAAACGGTATACCGATCATCCACATCGCAATAAAGTCCATTCTCAGGCAGAATAGATTTTCGCCGCCGGTGCGAAGAATTCCGTTGATAATAATCATATTAAGCATTTTTAAGGTAATGCCGATGCTAATTACATACATCGCGGGTTTGGCTAGCGGCATAAGTGCTTCTTGGTTTAGGTTGAGCCAAGAAAGAACAAAATGGTGGTTTAGGTAAAGGAACAGTCCCATCCCCAATCCTAAAATCAGTACAAATTTAAGGAAGAAGACTGTCATCGCCTGTGCTTTATCAAATTCGTCTCGTCCCAGGGACTGGCCGATCAAAACCGAACACGCCACAGAGATCCCCATAAACAGGGAGTAAAGCAGTGACTCAAAAGGTCCGATCATGCTAAACACCGCAAGTTCCGTTGTTCCCATATGACCAAAGATGATTTGGTAGGTCAGCGTACCCAGGGCCCACAGCAGGGCGTTCAGCGACTGCGGAATCGCTAGCTTACGGTAAGTCATCCAGAGTGTTTGGTGATTACGGATCGCGCGACTAACAATCAACCAATGCTGGCGGTAAACCAAAACGGTACACATCATCAATACCTGTGCAAATCGAGCAATGGTGGTTGCCAGTGCGGCACCTGCCACACCCATTGCAGGTATCCCAAAACCACCTTTGATCAATAGGAAATTGAGGGCAATATTCAGGGCAATAGTTATCGCGCCCAATATCAGTGGCAGCATAGCGTCATCACTGGCACGCAGGCTCGACTCCAAAGTGATGATGACGTGGGTCAGGATCAGAACCGGAAAGCTATACCATAAGTACTGGCTTCCTTGCATGATCACTTGCCAATCATTAGTCTGCAACTGCATGATCTGCGTGGCAAACACGGTGATGACCAAAGTAACGGGTACCATAATGCTAGCACCAAGCTTCATGGCCTGAATGGTTACTGTTTTTGCATGAATGCTATCTTTTTTTCCCCAATATTGGGAAACTAAGATGCCATTTGCAGAAGCAAGCCCTGCCATGATCATGATGGCCACAAAGTGCCATTTGGATGCTATCCCTACTGCGGCAGTCGCGGATTGGCCGAAATCGCTTACCATCAATACGTCAGCAAGGGCGAGAATCGCCACCAGGGCACTTTGAATGGCAACAGGAAAAGCCAGTTTTGCTATGCGAGCAAACAGGTCATGAGGTAGTGTGGTGTGTGTTGTTTTTATTGTTGTCATCGTTAGTCTCCGAATCATACCAATTAGAGATAGGTCGGCTTGGTAATCGACGGCAACTATAGCGAACCAGTCATTGGAGTGACATGTTAGAAAATACAGAAAACCTGTGTGAATCTGTCACCATGGGATTTGCCCTGGCACAGCCCAAAACAGATTGGAAAGAAGAGGTTTATTTAGCCCAGTCATGTAAAGAGCGTTTTCTTACTCAGTCCGACTTGCCCGAGTTAACTGATAACGGTTTCTTTATGGCTGGGTTGGCCGAGCTGGCCGAGGGATATGAAATAGAGCGGGTCGCCACGACCAATCACACTTTGTTACTGACCCTGGAGGGAGTGGGCCTCTTAACCCTTACCGAACGCCAGTATCATCTGATGCCAAATACGCTCACGATTCTACCGGCAGGGCTGCCGTTTCGTTTTGAGCTGGTAGACAAAAGAAAAGGCTGGAAAATGGCTTGGGTACTGTTAAAGCCTGGAGAGAAGTGGTTGCCGTTAGTGACCCATGGGCAAAGGGTGGAGCATAGCCACATTTGTGAGCAAGTATGGTCGGTAATGAATTTACTGCACAGTGAAATTGGTGGCCGAGCAAGTTATCGGAAACTGTTCGCCAGTGAGTTATCCCGCTTGATGCTCGGAAGCGCCAATCTGGCCCCTTCGAATTCGGTATTACGTGTTCAAAGTGTATTTAATGACATCGAATCACAGCTACACCTCAATTGGACGGTAAGAGGTATCGCTAAGCAGTGTTTTCTCAGTACAGAGCAACTAAATCGCATTACCAAGCAGTTGTATGGCTGTTCAACGCAGCAGCGTTTGATTCAACTCAGAATGGAGAAGGCGGTGGATTTACTGTATTACCGGGAATGGACCATCGGCATGGTAGCACAGCGCTTGGGTTATCAGGACCCATTCAATTTTACCCACCGTTTTCGCCAGTATCATGGTTGCTCACCGCGGGAATACCGAAAGAGATTGTTATTGCTGGAATGATGCCACTTTATGGCCTGCTCAGAAGAGTCTTATCGGTTCAGTCGGCAGATTGAACCGATAAGCCCGTTACCATGACGGGATTACTTTCGCTTTGGCTGCTGGTATGTGCGGCCAGCGGCTTGATAAACGTCTTTCGCTTTTACGTCAAACATATCAAAGAAAAACCACGCCACGAACTTGATCACGTCATCACCGACGTTCATGATCCACTCGGCATATTCTTGTTGCTCGCCTTCATCATTGTCCTGCAGAGAAACATGATAAATGCGCTGTTCACCGTCAATTTCAGCCAGTTTGAATTGGCCTGTTAGCGATGCTGCGGCTTCAGCAATTTCTGTGTCGTCGCTGGCTTTGAGTGCTTCCAGAACTTGCGGGACAGAGTCCAATTCACAAAGAGATTTAACCAGTGTTTCGAATTGGTCATGTTGCATGATTAGGTACCTACCATTAAGCAATGTTTATTGCGCGTATTCTATCAGTGTAATTCGGATCAACGACAGGTTTATAACGGCTGACTGAGTAAGTGTTGGAGTTTTGTACACTTTCGGAGCTAAGCGGAAGAAATTATGAAATTTGAGTGCTTATTCACGAACATGGTATCTGGTGCAAACAAAGATAATGAAATTAGCACTCCTTAACAGTATGTAACGGGGAAACTTGATAGCAAGGGGCGAAATTTTGCTTTGACTCTCGTTTTGTACAAGGTTAACTGCTTGATTGTCAGCATTTGATCGTCCAATTTTGATGCGGATTTACCTCGTCGTCTCTACGCCCCTTGTCTACGCCTACCAAAGTGGACGGGGGGAGGGTATGAGTTTTCCAAAGATATGAATAATAGGAAAAATATAAAAACAAACTTGGAGACTCGATGTGAAAAGGAACCTACGATCTTTGCTAGCTGTGGCCATTGCCGCGTCGTTGGCAGCCTGCAATAGTGCAGATAATGCTGTTGATGTTGCTGGCGTAAACTCGAACGCTTATCTGTGCGATACCACGATGATGACGCAATCTGATGACTTGCGTATTTATCAGATCATGGTTGAAAGCTTTGTAAATGGCGATAGCAGCATTGGCCACGGCACAGGCTATGGTACCAGCCATCACAAAGGTGATTTGCAAGGCATCATAGATTCACTGGATTACATCGAGTCCTTGGGGATGAATGCAATATGGCTGACGCCAATTTTTGATTCTATCCCTGTTGATGGACAGGACCACTGGGCCGACAGGCTAGATGCGACGGGGTACTTTACCAGCAATTATTTTGCGGTTGACCCAAGGTTCGGCACTATGGACCAGGCCAGAGAGCTGGTTGAAAAAGCGCACGAAAAAGGGCTCTATGTTTTCTTTGACGGGGTGTTCGGCCATCACAAAGGCAATGTCGTGCCTTCGCCGCAGGGGCGCTTACCTGCCGGCGAAAACAACCCTGTCAGCTACCCGGAGAGCCTCGAATTTTACCAAGAGGTTGCAACCTACTGGATTGAAGAGCTCAAGATTGACGGATGGCGCCTTGACCAAGCTTACCAAGTACCTACCGAGGCATGGGCAGCGATCAGAGCCAGTGTAGACCAAGCATCTAAGTCGGTTAGTTATGTTAATTCAGAAGGAGAAACCGTCAATCCGCTGGGTTACATGGTGGCAGAGATCTGGAACAATGAGAATTACATCAAAGAGACAGGCTATGGCATGGAAGGGAATCCCGCATTGTGCTCTGCCTTTGACTTCCCGGTCCGCTATCGTGTCGTCGAGACGTTTGCTGTCAATGAAAACAGCATTGGTAACAAAGGAGGCAAATGGCTGGATGAAGGGATGAGCCTGCACAGCCTTTATCCTTCCCATGCCAAGCCTAACCTGATGCTGGGCAACCACGATTTGGTGCGATTCGGCGATTTGCTGCAGCGAGGTAATATTGCTTCGCCGGAACAACCGGAATACTGGAATAGGCACAAGGCGGCCTTGTCATTCCAGGCCGCGTACTCCGGCCCGATCACCCTGTATTACGGTGAAGAAATTGGTGATGAGCTGGACGGTTACGCGAACAAAGTTGAACAAGACTGCGCAGTACGAGGACTGTGTGATGATCATGTTGCTCGCACCAGCGCCAATATCGAGGGGATCACTGCAACGCTCGATGAGAACCAACGG
The DNA here is from genome assembly GCA_000940995.1 of Photobacterium gaetbulicola Gung47. Classification (NCBI taxonomy): domain Bacteria; kingdom Pseudomonadati; phylum Pseudomonadota; class Gammaproteobacteria; order Vibrionales; family Vibrionaceae; genus Photobacterium; species Photobacterium gaetbulicola. Next base: position 1,082,483 of record CP005973.1, on the reverse strand, counting down.
GATCTGAAGCAATATGTATCTCAGCTTATGGCCTTGAGGGCTGACCATCCAGCACTCAGCCGAGGCGAGCGTAGCAATATTGTTGCGAACGAAACGGTTTATGTTGATCACAAACAGGCTGATGATGACACATTACTTTATATGGTCAGCACAACGGCACAGTCTGACACCGTCGTATTGAAAGCCAGTGAGATTGCATCTGAGGGCCAGCTGGTTGATTTGCTAACGGGTAAAATTTACAGCGCTGTCGATGGGAAGTATTCCATCAAACTTGAGCCGTTTGAGGCGAAGTTCCTGTCAATTGAAAAGCCGTCAGCCGCTGGTTTGATGAAGGCTGCAGCCGCTACATCCGCATCGTTGATGGGCGAGGGCTTTATGGCCCAGTGTGATAACCCTGCCGTTGACAGTGCAGGCCCAGTTGGCAAGACCTTGTTCGTGGTGGGCGATTTTGTTGATGCTGGCTGGAAACACAAGCCCAACCGCGCATACAGCTATGTAGGTAATAACACTTATCAAGCGGTTGTGGATGAGAAAGCCGGCGCCTATAGAATGCAATATGCCAGCAAGGATTGGTCACCGCAGTTCACTGCTGATGGACTGGAGTTGTCGCCAGGAAAAATCGCGACGCTAAAACGTGGCGGCTACGGTAAAGATACGGCTGTGACATTACCTGAAGCCGGCAAATATGTTTGGAGCCTGTCGTTTTCTGATAGCGGCGAGCCGGAGCAGTTGATGGTATCGAAGTGTCCGTGATTCAACCGTTTGTAAATGTTTGCATTATTTAAGTCAAGAGGGAGCGAGATGCTCCCTCTTTTGTTATTGTTCTTAAATAGTTTTCTGAATAAAGAGGCGAAGATGGGGGATAAGTGTGTAGTGATGACAACATTTGCCGATGAAGCGATCGGTAAAAAACTCATTCACTCTTTGATAGAAAAGCGATTGGCAGCGTGTATACAGGTCCAGGCGATTGAAAGTTACTATCACTGGGAGGGGAAAGTGAACCAGGACCAAGAGAAACTGGTGATAATCAAAACCACCACCGCGCTGTATGACCGAGTGGAAGCGGATATACTTGCCAACCACAATTATGATACGCCGGAAATCATCCAGCTCCCCATAACTGCCGGCTACAGTGATTATTTGCGTTGGATAGAAACAGAGTGCCAATGAGTTGATCTGACTCCTTTACCCTTATACAAAAAAATTTTTTGTATAACTGAACCGATCGTCTATTCTTCCTTGTACAAGATGTGATTTTTGTACAAGGTAGGGACAGTCATGCAGATACCTGTGGGAATTAGTGCTTGCGTGCTAGGCGAGCGGGTCAGATTCGATGGTGGCCACAAGCTCAATCGGTTCATCGTCGATGAACTTTCCAAATACTTTACCTTCAAGCCGGTTTGTCCTGAGATGGGGATTGGCATGCAGGTGCCCCGTCCAGTCATACGTTTACTTCAATTGCCTTCCGATGAAATACGGTTAGTAGAGAGCAAGCAGCAAGATGTCGACTATACCGACAAGATGGTTGCTTTTGCCCACCAGAAAGCGTCGCAGTTCGATGATCTGTGCGGTTATGTGGTTTGTGCCAAATCCCCGACATGCGGTATGGAGCGGGTAAAACTTCACATACCCAACAATAATACTGTTCCGGGCGGATCTGTCGGTATTTATACCCGAGAACTGATGAGCAAAATGCCTTGGTTACCTGTCGAGGAAGACGGTCGATTAAACGATCCTGTATTGAGGGAGAACTTTGTTTTTCGGATCTTCGCCCTTCATGATTTATACCATTCGGTGCGTGATCAGCTTTCAGCAAAATCCATCGTTAAATTTCACTCGCGCTACAAGCTGGTTTTAATGGCGCATAGCCCGAGCGCCTACAAAGCATTGGGTAGTATGGTTGCCCACATTAGCGAGTGGGACCTTGATGAATTCTATTTGGAATATCGATTGCAATTCATGGAGGCTATAAAAGAGCGGGCGTCGAGAAAAAATAAAACCAATGTGTTGATGCACCTGCAAGGTTATTTCAAGCGCTCGTTGACCAAGGAGCAAAAGAAAGAATTATCAGATTTGATTATGAGCTATAAGGAAGGGCACCAACCTATTCTAGTCCCTCTGGCACTGATCAAGCATTACTTACGGGAATACCCTGATCCGTATCTGCAGTTGCAAACTTTTATTGACCCTTACCCTGAAGATTTGAAGCTACGTTATGGACTCTGAAAACAAGTACTATGCCATCAAAGATGTCTCAGAAATAACTGGGGTGAACTCTGTGACATTAAGGGCTTGGCAAAGACGTTATGGTCTGATCAATCCCAAAAGAACGGAAAAAGGACACCGTTTATACTCTGCTCAGGACATCAAGACTATCCGGGAAATTGTTGAATGGCTTGATAAAGGGGTCGCTATCGGCAAAGTAAAACCCATGCTTGGAAAGCTTACGCCCTACAACAATAACGATGAGCAGAACGACAGCCAAAAGGGGGTTGGCAATATACTTTCCGCGCTCGCGCAGTTAAACGCCAGCTCCCTGGACAAGCAGCTTATCCAATTGATGAAAGAGTATCCTGTCAAGGTGTTGGAATCCAAAATCGTGCGAGTTGTTATCAATGAAATATGCCAACCAGACAACCCGCTACAGGATGTGCAAAGGGTGATTTGGGACACTGTGCTTCAAGAGCGCTGTTTATCGTTAATTGCGGCTTCACGAAAACGCAATAAGAAAGCGTGTATCTTGATGAGTTTTGACCAGCAACCTAGCTCGCGTTTCTGGCTAAAGGCGGTGGAGTTATCTGAGGCTGGTTACAGTGTCACCATACTACCGAGATATCAAGGGAAATTAGCCCCACTGACGTCACTGCTTAACTCATGGTCTGACAAAAAACTCTATATCGATGGTAATAATAAGTTGCCAACAGACGTATTGGCGCAAATAGAGCAGTTAATCAGTATGACCGGCTCTGAGCTGCTGTCCTTTGGGCTGATTAATACTATTCACCCAGAACTATTGGAGTGGCAACATGAGTCAGCATAAACATATTGGCCTGGTTTGGTTCCGCGCTGACTTGCGTGTGGTGGATAACACCGCTTTGTTTATTGCGGCAGAGCAATGTGATCAGCTTATAGCCTTGTATGTATCCACGCCGATGCAGTGGCATGAACATCATGTTGCCCCGATACAGGTGGATTTGCTTCGTCGCCGACTGCCAATTTTGCAGCAGCAACTGGAAGCGCTTGGTATCCCACTTATTTTCAAGGAAGTCGCTGATTTTGAGCAGATCCCACAAACCTTGCTTGAGGTATCGAGCAAGCATGGTGTCTCGCATGTTTTTTGCAACAAGCAATACGAATGGAACGAGCTCCAGCGCGATGACAAGACGGGCCATCGCCTAGCCCAAGAGCAGGTCAAGTTTAGTGTATTTGACGATAGTTGTGTGATTGCACCAGGCAAGGTGCAAACGCAAAAAGGCGAGGCATTTAAGGTCTTTACACCTTTCAGAAGAGAATGGCTAAAACAGTTCCGGGCATTATCGCCAACACCGCTGCCTATTCCAGAGCCGGTTGAAAATCCGGTGGTTGTTGATGAACCTGGCCAAATCACGGTGACCTATCCATCTTCAGACAGTATGGCATGGCCGGTCGAGGAAGAGACCATTCGCCAGCGTCTAGTGACATTTTGCTATGAAAAAGTCGAAGACTATCATCAACAGCGAGATATCCCTGCCATAGACGGGACAAGTTGCTTGTCTCCTTATCTGGCTCTGGGGATGTTGTCCCCGCGCCAGTGCATAGCGGTACTGATGGCGGTGAGCCCAATGTGTTTGGATGCGCCTGAAAGTGGGGCATTTAGTTGGTTAAATGAAATAATTTGGCGTGAATTCTACCGTCATCTTCTGGTGGCATACCCTGATTTGTGCCGCGGCCAACCTTTTCAGTCCTGGACCCAAAATGTGCAGTGGCAGCAATCAAGCGAGTTGTTGTCAGCCTGGCAGCACGGGCTAACGGGCTTTCCGATTGTGGATGCCGCAATGCGTCAGCTGAACCAAACAGGCTGGATGCACAATCGGCTGCGGATGATCACTGCCAGTTTCCTAACTAAGGATCTGCTGATTCATTGGCAAGCCGGGGAGCAGTGGTTTATGTCAAAGCTAATCGATGGTGATTTTGCATCCAATAACGGTGGATGGCAGTGGGCCGCTTCGACCGGGACAGACGCACAGCCTTACTTTAGGGTGTTTAATCCCACTACCCAAGGAGAACGTTTTGATCCAAAAGGAGAATTTATTCGTACTTGGTTGCATGAGTTAAAGGACGTGCCGGACAAATATATTCACCAGCCACACCTTTGGCCAGGTAGCGAGCAGATTCATTACCCCAAACCCATTGTTGACCACAAACAGGCAAGGCTTTTGGCAATTAGCTCATTCAAAATTGCCAAAGAAGCTCAATAGGCGTCAATGACTGGTGGGGCATGCTGAACTAATGTGGGAGCACCTATGGATGAGCAAACCTCAGAACTAACGGATAAGTTTGTTGCAATCTATCAGTACCTCGATAAGCAAGATTTGTCGGGGCTGGAAGAGATCTATCATCACGATGTCGTATTCGAAGATCCGGCCCACCGAGTGGAAGGCTACCGGCAGCTTTTTAAATATTTTTCCCGGCTGTTTGACGCTGTCGAGTACTGCAGCTTCAACATTACTGAACAGCTCTGTTGTGGCGAGACTGCGTATGTGCAATGGACAATGACGTTCCAACACCCAAAGCTCCAGTCCGGCAAGAAACGTCTGGTTAATGGCTGCTCACGCTTAGTCTTTGCCGAAGGGAAAGTGATTTACCATCGGGACTACTTCGATATGGGCGAGATGATTTATGAAGGCATACCGCTGTTAGGGCCAATCGTTCGGCAGATAAAAGCGAGGCTGTAATGATGACCAACACAAAACAAGTTCTTATAACGGGTGCAAGTTCGGGGATCGGCCAGCAGCTTGCGATTGATTATGCGAGGGAGGGGTGGTCGGTACTTGGCTGCGGTCAAAATCAAGAACGGCTACAGGCGTTGGCTGATACTAGCGATAAGATCACCGCTATCAGCTTCGACATCACTAATTATGGCGATGTTAACCAAAAGCTGGGTGGGTTAACGAACGCACCAGATCTGATCATACTCAATGCCGGGACCTGTGAATATATTGAGCATGGCCAGATTGATGTGGCGTTGTTTCGCCGCGTATATGACGTTAATATTTTCGGCATGCTCAATTGCATTGAAGCTTTGCAGTCATCGTTTAATGAAAATACTCACCTGGTGATTATCGGCTCTACTGCTTCCTATATTCCTCTCCCCCGGGCAGAAGCATACGGCTCATCCAAGGCGGCAGTCGCGTATATTGCCCATACGCTGGCTATAGATTTGGCAAGTAAAGGTGTCACGGTCAGCTTAGTGAGTCCGGGATTTGTTAAAACGCCATTGACCGACAAAAATGATTTTGCCATGCCGATGATAGTCACGCCGGAATTCGCGTCGGAAAAAATTCGAGCCGGTATTGCGGCAGGCAAAAAAGAAATTCATTTTCCTACTAGATTCAGCTTTATTCTGAAGTGTATTTCATTGCTACCGATTCGGATGCAATTGGCCGCCGTAAAACGTATGACAGGAAGAACTGCATGAAGATAGCAATTATTGGCAGCGGTATCTCTGGTTTGACATGTGCTCATTACTTGCACGAGCAACATGACATTACCCTTTATGAAGCGAATGATTATATTGGTGGCCATACCGCAACGGTTGATGTCGAGGTGGCTAGCGGTAGGTATGCCATCGACACAGGCTTCATTGTTTTCAATGACCGAACATATCCCAATTTTGAAAAGTTGCTGGCTGAAATTGGGGTCACCGGTCAGCCAACCGAGATGAGTTTCAGTGTCCACAACACACTTAATGGCTTGGAGTATAACGGGCACAATTTCTTGTCTATGTTTGCCCAAAAGCGAAATTGGTTGAACCCTAAATTTTACCGTTTCATCTATGATATTTTGCGGTTTAACCGGGTGGCGAGAGACGTCGATATTAGCTCGGCTCATAGTTATGCCCACACTCAAACGCTAGGTGATTTTCTCAACCAATATCAATTTAATCGCTATTTCTGCGAGAATTACATCCTGCCAATGGGGGCTGCGATTTGGTCGTCGACGTTGGCCGATATGCGCCAATTCCCCCTGGCTTTTTTTGTCCGTTTTTTCCGTAACCATGGGTTGCTTGAGGTTACTAATCGTCCACAGTGGTATGTCATACCGGGTGGTTCAAGGGAGTACGTCAAACAGCTCGTCGCTCCATTTGTACATAAAATCCGGCTTTCAACTCCGGTCACCTCGGTCAAGCGCACTCACGGTAAGGCGGTCGTCACGGCAAATGGCGTCAGCGAGATTTATGACCATGTTATTTTTGCCAGTCACAGTGACCAGGCCCTGAATATGCTTACCGATGCCAACGAAACCGAGCAGGCCGTACTGGGGGCTCTCGGCTATCAGAAAAATGATGTGGTGTTACATACAGATAATTTCTTATTGCCCAAGCGCAAGGCGGCTTGGGCGGCATGGAACTATTTTTTGGGTAATAACGATGAGGGGCAGTGGGAAAACAAGCAAACGACTTTAACCTACAACATGAACATTCTGCAGGGCATTACTGCTCCGGAAACCTTTTGTGTCACACTGAACCAGAATGAGCAAATCGCACCTGAGAAGATACTACGAAAATTTGTCTATGCCCATCCGGTGTTCACCAAGCAAAGCATTCAGGCTCAGCAATGCCGGGATAAAATCAATGGCGTGGAGAGTACGTGGTATTGCGGTGCATACTGGTACAACGGATTTCATGAAGACGGCGTACGCAGTGCCCTTGATGTAGTAAAAGCCATTCAGCGCCAGACTCCTGTTAGGCATCCCCATCGACAGGGTTTTGCTGAGGGCTCTCAAGCCGTGTCAGAGATAGCGGCCCGGAGAGGGGGTGCCTGATGCGCAGCGGCCTATTTTCTGGAGTTATCAGGCATCGTCGGTTTTCACCGGTTTCGCACCAATTTCAGTATCCGATGTTTATGCCGCTTATAAATTTAGATGAGCTCGTGCAGCTTGAGCGGCAGGTGTTTGGTTTTGGCTGCCAGTGGTACCAGTTTGCCCGGTTCAAAGTATCGGATTACCTCAGAGGGGCTGAGCAGGTGAATCAATCCGCCAAGGCTGGGATTGCTGAACAGGGAGTGGCATTAAAAGCTGCTGTTTTCGCCAAGCTTGAGCAACTGACCAATGAGCCAGTCAGCGGAACGGTCTTAATGCTCTGTCAGTTGCGGTATGCCGGTATTTATTTCAGTCCGTTGAATTTGTATTACGTGTATGACGAAGACGGGCAATGGCGCTGGGTCCTCGCCGAGGTAAGCAATACTCCTTGGAATGAGAGGCATTACTACGCCTTACCCGCCAGCGATAGGTGGCTGCAGCGGCAGTGGCTGGAAGAAAAATCTTTTCATGTATCCCCATTCAATCCGATGAGCCAACGATATTACTGGAAACTAAGAGCACCGTCGTCAAGGTTACTGCTTCATTTGGATATTCATGACAGTCGGACAGACCTAAAGGTATTGGATGCGACAATGTCGCTCAAGCGGGCTCCAATGACGACGTCAACCCTGTGGCAGCACATCTATCAAACACCAGTTCAAACGCTGAAAGTCGTTTGGGGGATTTATTGGCAAGCATTGAGGCTTTGGCTCAAGAAGGTGCCATTTTATTCCCACCCGGATAGCAATCAATCTCCAGTAGCTGCGAAGGAAACCGAGCATTTTCCTCCACCATCAAATAATAAGGAGTCGAAGCCATGATAAGTAGCGAAGTTAGCCAGGGATCATTGGCACTGTCAGGAACAGATCGTGTAGCGAGGAAAATCGTAACCACTGTTTTACAGCAGCTCACAGGCTGTGGACTGACGGTGTCAGAGGTACATGGTGAAACATTCCAATTTGGTGACAAGTGCAGCGGGTTGCAGGCACAGTTGCTGGTTAAGCATCAGGGGTTCTACAAACGGTTATTGGATGGCGGCAGCATAGCGGCCGGAGAAGCGTATATGGACGGTTGGTGGGACTCGCCTGATTTAACAAAAGTTGTCCAGGTGCTGGCCAGAAATCTTCCTATCCTAGATAAAATTGAAGCGAAGGTCGGTTGGTTTACTGCTTTTAAGAACAAGTGGCTCCACTACACGAGACGCAACAACAAGCAGGCTTCAAAGAGAAATATCTTGGCTCATTATGATCTTGGCAATGATTTCTATCGTACCTTCCTAGACGAAAACATGCTTTATTCGGCTGCAATCTACGGCAGTGAAGAGACCAGTTTATCCCAGGCACAATTTAACAAGATGGATCGTTTGTGCCAAATGCTGGAACTCAAGCCGACAGATCACCTGTTAGAAATTGGAACCGGTTGGGGAGCATTGGCCATTCATGCTGCTAAATACTATGGATGCCAGGTTACAACAACAACGATTTCAGATGCCCAGCATAAATGGGCCAGAGAACGTATCTATGAACAGGGGCTTGAAGGAAAGATTACGCTCTTGTTGGAAGATTACCGAGATTTAACCGGCAAGTACGACAAAATCGTGTCGGTTGAAATGATAGAAGCTGTTGGCAAGGAGTACCTGACGACATATATCAAGCAATGTCAGTCGCTGCTCAAAGAAGAAGGCCTATTGGCAATACAAGCTATAACCATTGCGGATCAGCGATTCGATAGTTACAGCAAAGGTGTTGATTTCATACAAAAATATATTTTTCCAGGTGGCTTCTTGCCGTCGGTGACTGTACTTTCTCAACACCTTACCCAGCATACCGACTTTGTTATCCGTGATCTCAAAGATATCGGTATGGATTATGCGAGAACCTTGTCAGATTGGCACAAGGAGTTCAACAACAACATAGATCATTACCTACAGCAGGGTTTTGACGAGCAGTTCATCAGGATGTGGCGCTACTACTTATGTTACTGCGAGGGTGGTTTTCTAGAGCGCAGTATCAGTACTGTACAGCTTGTTGCCAGCCGAGGTGGATGGCGATGACCGCTCGTTACCGATAGAGTTGGCATACCGCTACTGGGCAGAAGCAACAGAGGTGATAATGATGTCTGATTATAAGCTTATTCTGGCAGGCCTTTTGTTCAATGTTTATTGGCTTATTGCGGTGTTAGGGCAGCAAGCCTATGTGTGGTTGCTTGTTCTCTCCTTTCTTGCTTGTTGGTGGTTCTTTCCCAAGGTCGGACGGTACGCCTTTCTAATTGCGGGGGCGGGTGTGTTGATGGACGGGATCCTCAGTGCGTCCAACGTTCTGGCTTTTCCGAGTGCATTGCTGCCTTTTTGGCTGGTGATGCTGTGGTTAGGTTTTGGTTGTTTCGTGTGGTTTATGAGGGATCTGGTCAAGCAATATCCGATACATCTGATCAGCTTGATCGGGGGAGTCGGTGGTGCTTTGAGTTATTTTGCCGGATACCGTTTGCAAGCGGTTGAATGGCCGCTGGGGGCTGGTTTAACACTGGTTATTCTCTTTGCTAGTTGGTTGTTTTTCTCACTATTACTTGCGCGGATGTTAAAGCGCAGTGCGTCTTGTTCGGCTTAAACAGTTTCCATTAGCTTATTTTGCAATTGCCCTGTACCAGGGGGAAATATGAAACAATTATTAACCATATCGAGTTATCAAATATTGTTAGCTGCAATACTGTGCTTGTTCACTGTCCACGCCGGGGCCTCGACACCCTGGCAGGTGTGGCCATCTGTCGGAGAGGCTAGGTTAACCTGGGGACCGTGGGTTATTTATGATTCGCAACTGCGCTCACCAGATGGCGTATATCAGGGCGAGGGGGACAATCTTGCTTTGGTTATTCGATACCACCGTAATATCGACAGTGAAGATCTCATTGAAGCAACCAAGGATCAGTGGCGGCACCTAGGGGTAAGTGCGACCAAGCGTGAGCGTTGGAGTCAACGTTTAGAGCAAATCTGGCCGGATGTTAAAAAAGGCGATCGATTGATTTTTGTCTTTAACGACAAACAGGGGGCTTTTTTTCAAGACAATTATCAAATTGGAGTGTTGCAAGATATAGAGATGTCTCAAACTTTTTTGCAGATATGGCTATCGCCAAACACGGCATACCCAGATATTCGCAATCAGTTAATAGGTAAACGCTAATGTCACTAGTTATTGAGTTTAAAAGAAGAGCTTGGCAATACGGGTGGCTTTTCATGTGTTTGTTAGGCTTGTTGGGTTGTAGCGCGGCAATTAAAGATTATCAAAACACCAGACCGGTATTTAACCTGTTCAGATACTTTGACGGCAATGTTGCCGCATGGGGAATGCTGCAAGATCGGAGCTGCAAACAAACCAGGCGCTTTACCGTTGATATCAAAGGCACCGTAGACGATAACACTCTTACTCTAGAGGAGGACTTTGTCTTTGATAATGGTGAAAAACAGCGCCGCGTCTGGGTGATCACCCAGCAACCTGATGGTACTTACACCGGCCGCGCTGATGATGTTGTCGGTAAAGCCAAAGGTATCGCCCTGGGTAATACCCTACATTGGCAATATGTATTGCGAATACCGGTGGATGGAACCTCCTACGACATTACTTTTAACGACTGGATGCATTTGCAAGACGAAAAGCACCTGTTTAATACCGCAAAGATGACCAAGTGGGGCTTTACTGTCGGTAAAGTGACGTTATTTTTCGAAAAGCAGCAGTGAGCCCGTTAGCTCTGCCCCCTCGACATAGCGACGATACGTTTAAGGATCCAGCGCAATAATATTGGGATATTGTCGATGTTCTCTTGTTCAATGAAGTTAATCATTGCCAGGGCGACGTCGGGTTTGGCATGGCGCTTCAATGCGCGCTGAATGATTTTCTTGGGCGTCACTGGAGATTCGATGGGGACATTGGCCAGGTCACGAAAGAGCGGCTCGAAACCGTTGAAAAAAAGAAAGTGCTCGATATCTCTTTTAGGCAAGATGGTTAACCGATGGCGCTCAGCCTCGTTGCCGAGAATGTTCCTGACCGTATCCGCGTATTTTTTGCCGGCCATATCACCGTCGGCGATCATATGCCATTCTATGCCAAAATGGCGTGCCACTTTGATCAGTGGTTTCAACCCGCTTTGGGCGAATTCAATAATCTGTACCCCTTCTGCGGCAAGGTTGTAGCCGCAAATTCGCGCGAGTTCATTAAAGAGCCAGACTTCCGTTTCGCCTTCGACCAATAGCCAGGCTCTGGCAAAGAGCGCACTGGGGCGGTGCACCCTGAGATGGAAAGTTACCCGTCGCTCTTCGTCTCGACTCAGTTTGTGGTTGAGGATCGAGTAGACTTGGGTTTTGCTAGGTTGCCTGATCAGCTTTTGGACGCATTCTAGCGGTACGACAGAGCAGAGATCCGGACTATTCGTGGTCAGAATTTTTTGCATCGGCATTTTGCTGATAAATGTCCAAGCCTGATGCAGGATCGTCGGGTGTAAACGGCCTTCGGGATCTTCTAAGATCATGATTGGTCGAGAAATCCGTTTCAGTTCGACAGGGCCTCTGGCTCTTATGAATGCATTGAGTAGCCCCATTAGCACTAGCCGGCTTTGTTTGGTTGTTTCCGGTTCTGTTAATTGCTCCAGCGGGTTAATAGCGTATTGCGCACGCTCAGGGAAATGGGCTCGATCAAAATGCTGGTTGCGATAATGAGGGGTAAAAGCAAAGTAGTGATCGACCAACGCCCGTAACGCATTAACGCTACTTTTTATCTCGGCTTGGCTCACATGGCCTGGCTTGGTCATTAGACGCCGGCAAGTGTTGTCTAATCGCCGCTGGATTCTAACATTTTCATCATTACGTCGTTCGGCGCCATTGCCGTTACTATGACCGTTGCCATTGCTCCCGTTTTTATTTGTCTCAATGCTTGGCCGGTATTCACGCAGCCGTCTAGCATCTCGTATTCTGACAATCGGGTGTAATACCATCAGCTGCTTGGCGAGCTTATTACTGTCGTCGCAGGGGATGGGATCACCATGCTTGTTGAGAAAACGTCGGTGGGTAGTAATTTTATCATCGTCAACGCTGCTGGTGATCTGGTAGTACAAGGCTTTACATTGGTCTTGGCTTTTGACCCAGACGGATGAAAATGCTTTGTAACGCCGGGCTTTATGTTCTCCGGGGTAGTCTTCGTGCCAGTGGAGAACAATGTTGAGATGATTCATTTTTGCGTGCCCGGCGCTGTAGTCGACATGAAAGTCATCAAAATGGAAAGTATGGAATTTAGCGTCAGGGGATAGGGCGATATCAAGCGCATCGAGCAATGAGGACTTACCCCAGGCATTTTCACCAATAAGGACAGTAAGCTCGTCGAAGGATAGGGACAACCGTTTGATGCCCCTGAAACCGGATATCTCGATGCGTTTTAGCTGCATAGCCACCTCAACATAATGAAACGGGAATGATGTGAAGTAATAATGCTTAGCGTATGTGGCGCTAAAGCGCTTATTGGACCCATACTTTAAGCCTATCTTATAAGTGGCTGATCTGGGGATGTATTTGTCACATTATTGAAAATTTAACTCTCTGAAAGCGCAAGGGAAACTTCTTGTTGTCTGGTTGCCTAGTTGCTATAGTCAGCGTCTAATAACATATACTAACTTATTGATTATCTTGGAGATGTCAGATGGCGAAAATTATCCACTCAATGGTGCGCGTTGGTGATTTGGATAAATCATTGAAATTCTACAAAGAAGCACTGGATCTGGATGTTGCAGAGCAGTTGGATTTCGAAGGCTTTAGCTTGGTGTACCTTCGTAACGAAGAGAATGATATGGAGTTGGAGCTGACCTGGAATGAAGGTACAGAGAGTTACACTCATGGCAGTGGTTACGGCCATATTGCTGTTGCAGTTGATGAACTTGAAGCAGAGCATCAAAAATTGAGCGAACTTGGCTATGAGCCTGCAGATATCAAAGAGTTTTTCCGAGAAGGCCAGCTGTTAGCGAAGTTTTTCTTTGTGCAAGATCCAGATGGCTACAAGATTGAGTTCCTGCAGCGACACGGTCGTTACCAGTAACTGAACCCGTTACTTCTTTCTTGGGGTAACCTGATTAAAACCACGCGCGTTGCCGCGTGGTTTTAAACTTTGTCCTTGTTGAGCATACGGTGGTAGGCTTTGCGCATCGCTAAGCCGGTTGTTATACCGATGATCATAAATAGAACCGCGACGCCCCCTGCCGGTGAAAACGTCGGTAGGGTAATAAGAAGCTGAGAATCATTTCCGCCGAGTGCCAGAGAAGCGCCGACTCCCATAACGGTTCCGGCAAAAAAATGGGAAAGTAGTTGCTTCAAGCGGAATTCAAAATCCCGAAGTGATAGCCGGCTTCTTGCTCCTATAGCCATTCCTGTGACCAAGCCAGCAATAACAGCGTACCTTTCAAGCGCGGGCCAGTTGTCTGTGTCCTGGTGGTAAACACTGTAAGAGATGTCCTTGAGCAACTGGCTAGGGGACCACCGAGGTTCAATTAAGGTCAAGATACTTGCAGTGATCCCGAAAAACATCACCCCGAAAAGTAATTTACGCCGTTCCGGTGTCGTTTTGATTATCGAAAAAAACAAAACTAATAGTAGTGGGATCAGTACTGGCAGGATGGGAGAGTATATTGGTTCAATTGGCCGGTAGCTGACCGCTGGTGTGAGTACGGGTAACAGCAACCAGCCGATGATCCAGCCAACAACGGTTGCCAGCATATAATAATGTCCGCTGGCTAGTTTAGAAATGGTCGAAATCGAGCAGCCTTTATTCAAGGCGGCACCAAGACCAAACAGTATACCTCCAACCAGAAAATGAATGGTGCCATCGAAGCGATTGGCCAAGAACGGGATCCATTCCTTTCCAGTAAAGGGGACGATGAGCCAATACCAGAAGCCGCAGCATAATATGGCTAGTAAGAAGGCTGGACGGCGGGCTATAAGTTCATGCACCGCGCGAACCAGGCAGAGCCCTGTCCGCTGGGCAAGATAGCCTAATACCATGGCAAGAAAGATAGCAAAGATTACTTGCATCATTAGTATCTGTCGTCATTGATTTGTCATGGGTTTAAATATAATAGGTATTTGTAAGTGTGATTTAATTCGCGGTAAGGAGTGTGAAATAAAAATAAATTCTCATAAAAATCTGAGTTTGAACTGCTTTTGATATAAGATAACCTTTCGCAAAATGTGGAGGCCTACAACGTTTTATGAAACAAATTCATCGCTCGGCAAAGATAACATTTGCCCACATCAATGATACTCACTCGCACTTTGAGCCATCGACAATCGCTTTGCAGATCCCTTCGCCTTCTTCTGGGTCAACAATGTCGGTGTTCGCAAGTTGTGGTGGTTTTGCTCGGGTATCGACAGCGGTGAGAGAAGCCAAAAAGCAGGCGATGATGCATGGACGTGAATTTATGTTTGTTCACGCCGGTGATTGCTTTCAAGGAACGTTATTCTTTTCCTTGTACAAAGGAACAGCCAATGCGACCTTGCTCAATGCTATTGGCATAGATGCGATGGCGTTAGGCAACCATGAGCTTGATATGGGCAATCAGGTTGTTGCTGACTTTATGGATCTAGCCAATTTTCCGTTGCTTGCTGGAAACTGGGACTTATCTAACGAAAACAAGGATAAAGCCAATCCCTTGTCCCTTAAGCCAAACGTAATGGCCTATGACAGTGAACACGAGCACGCAAAATATCTTGTCAAGGATGTCGACGGCGAGCCCGTTGCTGTTTTTGGCTTAGCAATTGAAAACATGGCAGGTATTGCCAACCCGGATCCTGACACCCATTTTCTCAATGTGACTGCTGTCGCTCAAAATACCGTTGCTGCGATAAAGCGTGCGGGTATCAATAAAATCGTGGTTCTAAGCCACCTAGGTTACGAACGGGACTTAGAGCTAGCCAGCCAGGTCGATGGTGTTGGTGCGATTATTGGCGGCCACACGCATACAATGCAGGGTGATTTTAGCAATATCGGCTTTAGCGTTGGTGATGAATATGCGGTGCAGATCAACGGAACCTATGTGGTTCAGGCGGGATGCAATGCTCTGGCTCTGGGGCAGCTCGAACTTGACTTCAATGCCGATGGTACAGTGGCGAGAGCCGCGGGTAGAAATCAACTGCTGCTGGGCAGGCAGTTTACTGTTGATGCTAGCCGAAGCGAGCATCTTGATGATTCCACCCATCAGGTGGTGAAAGACTACCTCAGTGCGCAAGGGAACGTGTGCTTCTGTGTAAAAGACCCACAGATAGAAAATGTGCTTAACCAAGACTATCGGCCTGCAGTTAGAGAGCTTCAAACCCAGCAGGTAGCGGTGTTGACTGAATCCCTGCGCCACATCCGAGTTCCGGACCATAAAGGGCCCAGCCAGATAGCGCCACTCGTTGTTGATAGCTTTGTTTGGTCTTCGCGGCAGCGCGGCCATGCGGTTGATTTTGGTATTCACAATGCTGGCGGCGTAAGGGCGTCATTGCATGCCGGACCAATCACTGCGGCAGATATTTCCGGCCGTTTGCTCCCTTTCGCGATAGGGCTTATGGTCTATGAAGTCAGCGGTAAGCAATTGCGGGCTGCACTGGAAGGTGCTATCAACAATGCCATTGATAATGGTGTTGAAGGGACGGGAAGTGGGAGCTTTCCTTATACCTCTCGGTTGAAATACACCTATCGTTGCTGTGCAGCTGAAGGGCAGCGAATTGAGGTGCTGAAACTTTATCGGAATGGCGTATGGGAAGATATTCAGGATCATGCCAATTATCTTTCAGTGTCATCGGGCTATACCGCAACGGGAAAAGAGGGATACGGCGCTTTGGTGAACAGTAATATCGACCCGATACCGTTGAATATCACGATGGCTGATGCCTTTGAGGAATATGCTAGAGATAGGGGCTCGTTCGGTGCTTTTGAGCAGACCATGATCGATTTTATACCGTGCGGCTGTGAACAAGAGCATGTCGCTTAAGCGGTACTGCCTCACAGATAGTTGCTAAATGTAATCTCCGGTAAGTGCTGCTTACCGGTTTTTTTTGATTAAAGTAAATACCTTTCCGGTCGTTATATCTGAACAGATGCTGTTTATTGTTAATTATGTGAATTAAATGAAGCGAATATTGTCCTATTCACAGGATGCGTTTCATATCACAGTATTTTCACGATCTGGGGTCAAGGATGAATAAAGACTGGAACGATATAGCGGTTGTTATGGGGTGGGTATCCGCTTGGGCTGTTTTGATGCATTTTATGCCGACGGCATGAACGGAAGGTTAAACGTTGCCGAGCTCTGATGATACACGGCAACGGTATTAATATCGGGATTAGGCTGTTAGCGTCTCAATAGATTCAGCGTTTGCCACTTCTTTGGCCAAGCGATAGGCAGCCAGATCTTCGATGGTAAGTACTGGCATATTATGCAGTTTGCCAAATTCGATCACTTCAGGCAGGCGGGCCATTGTGCCATCCGGATTAGTCAGTTCGCATAGAACGCCATATGGCTTCATACCGGATAGGCGCATCAGGTCAACCGTCGCTTCTGTATGGCCACGGCGAGCTAGGACACCCTCAGGGTTCGCTTTGAGCGGGAATACATGGCCAGGACGGCTGAGATCTGCTGGTACGGCGTTATCAGCAATTGCCGCCTTGATGGTGGTGACACGATCAGCAGCAGAGACCCCAGTGGTTACCCCTTTGGCCGCTTCGATTGTTACGGTAAAGCCGGTTTGGTTTGCACTGGTGTTATTCTCCACCATCATCGGCAAATCAAGTTGCTTGACGCGCTCATCGGTCAGGCACAGGCAAACAATCCCAGAACATTCGCGGATCATTAGAGCCATCTGCTCACTGGTTAAGGTTTCGGCTGCAAAGATAATATCGCCTTCGTTTTCGCGGTCTTCATCATCAACAACCAAAACACCACGACCTTGGCGGATAGCTTCAAGACCGGCTTCTACGCGCTCAAACGCAGAACCATACGGGGCTAGTAGAGACTGATTCATGGTAAGAAACTCCTAAAATAAACATTTACCAGAATCAGGGCATGGAAAGTCAGCAAGCACAGTCAAACAAGCAACTGGCAAGAAGCAATATACAGCATCACCGCTTGGGTGATCGCACTGTATAGAAAATGCTTGTCCGTTTGATAGACAAGTACTGTACTGAGATCCTCTTTCATCCGGACTATAACCGTCGGCTCTGGAGTGGTAAGGCATTGCCTGACTGAACCAGATCTGCTGACCTTATCAATTGAAAATCAATAAATAAGCGCTCGCGGGCTTTCCTGTTGAAGGACTACCGCCGGTGGGGAATTTCACCCCGCCCTGAGAATTCCTTTGCACTATAAGGAAAAGGAAATTGGTGTGCAAGACGATAGCCGGTATTTATTTGATAATTATGATATCAAGCACTTAATTTATCCCCAGATGTTATTTTGAGTGACCAGTTTGGGGTGAATAATAACGAGTTGTGATGTAGTTGTTTACCCACCTAACCAACAACGGCAGTGCGTAAGTTGGGAGCTGTAGAGCACCAAGCAGTAACAGAAAATCAGGCCCCAAATAAGCGCCAGCAACTGTAAATGTGAGTAACACATTGCGGTTGGAAGATGTTATAGCAGCAAGGAGAGCGATATCTTTGCCCTGGCGTAGATAAAATAAAATACTGGCGACAAAAAACAGCAAGCACAAACCGAAAGAGATGAAGATATAGTGCAATGCTAGCGAAGGAGCGGTATCAAAAATACCTCTCAATGGTCCAACAAGCCCAAACGGAAAAGCAAAAACCAATATGATGGTGACTTGTGAGAGTTTACTGTGAATGCGGGTTAGGGTCGGTCTGGGCACGTAATGGTAAACCAATGCTGAAAATGCCATTGGACAGGCGATAAATATGGCCAAACGCATCAGATAGCTAGCAATATCCAGTGAAAATTCATCATTTTGAAATAGGAGTAAATTGATATAGAGAACTATAGGCATTAACAGCGTGGTAGCGATAGTCATTGCCATTGCTGTTAGAGCATTGAGCCCCACGGAGCGTGCAATAGCCGGGGTTGCGAATAAGGAGCCTGTCGCTGACACTGCAGCAATTGAAATGAGCAGAGAATTAGACGCTCCGAAAAAATACCCGAGGCTGCATGCAAAAACGGTCATGACTACACTGTGAAGCAAGGCGTAACCCCAAGACTTTTTCAGCTTGAGTTCTGCTAGCAGGGCCTTTTGTTCGATGCCAAGCAGTGTAAACAGCATCAGGAAGAACAATACATAAGGTAAAAAAGGGAAAACTATCAATGAAGCTTGTGGCCAAGCCAAGCCTGCCAAGGTTGCTATTATCAGTAAAACTGACGAGTGTTTGGAGATAAAGTGCAGCATCACAACATTCCACAAAATTTAATTGTTGATTTATTGTTACGGTAATGGCTTTTGCAGTGCAAGGGAATACCTAAATAAGCAAAAAATATTCAATTATCGTGTGTTTATTCATAAAGAATACATGACTTTTCATCTGCTGGTTTGGTGGTTTAACGAGGTTTTAACTTATTAGAAAAACTAATCCTTTTGTGGAAATATTGTCATTTTTGGTTGCAATCTGATCAGCTTAAAATAACCACAGTTGATAAAAATACAAACGAGAGGCAATCATGGCACAGGCAATGAACTTTGACACCATCGCAACCCCTACCGCAATGGACAAAAAAGCCTATGCGGTTAATATCAAAGGATTGATTGCACACGCATTTGATATCGTTTTTGGTCGCAAAGATTCACCAAAACAATACAATGTTCAAGATTTACCGGTCCATATCCAGAAAGATATTGGCATGTACCGCTAGACAAATGCAAAAGATGAATACTAAAGCGCTGGTTTACCGGCGCTTTTTTGTTTGTGCTTCAGCGTGTACAGCAAAGTGGAATTTTCTTCGCCAAAGCTTTGGCTATGGTCGGTGATAGGGCGACATCTGAGATAAATCAATCTTATCCGAATGCTGTGCAAAACTTTATCTTACGAAACGGTCAGATTAGCAGATAGTTAGAGGGAAATTCGTTAAAGCGACTAATCTTCAAGAATTTAATCTTGCTTTCATTTTTTTTTATTAGATTATGGCATGATGTCACTGTATAAAAGCGCTTTTTGGAGATAATTGACGTGGGTTTCTTCTCAAAATTATTTGGTTTTAGTAAACAGGAAGCCAAGGCTGAATCTGTGGAGCCGATTGAATATGAAGGTTATTTGATCTACCCAGAACCGAAGGCTGAAGGCGGACAGTTCCGTATAGCTGGGCGAATTTGCAAACAGTTTGATGGTGAAGTAAAAACACACATGTTTGTCCGATCTGATTTGTTATCCTCCAAAGCTGATGCCGAATCTTTCATGATCAACAAGGCGAAGATGTTTATCGATCAAACTGGCGATAAAATATTCAGCTAACCTTTGTTGCCTGCTAGTCTTCTCTACCGCTAGCAGGCAATTTAATTTGGTAGGGAGAGCTGCAACGAATGTATGTAGTGCAACACTCATCAGGGAATGATGATTGTCTTATCCTTTTCAGGACCAACCTCATCTCCTTGGTGTTTTAAACGACAATAACACCTTTCAGATATCTGAAAATGGACACTTCTAGCGTAAAGCTGAGAAAAGTTAGTGATTTATGCATTGTTGAGTGCATACATTATTAATTTTATTTGTGGTTTGACCTCTGTCCAGGTGTTCGGAACGTTATTTTCTTACTGTTAGAAGGTAACATTTGTTAATCATAACAACGCTTATGTAATTTAATTTTGTATTTCAGCTACAAAGTGCTTGATATTGTGTGCGTGGTTGGATAAAAAATTGTTACTTATTTGCCGTAATTTAGGGATTGATAATGCAAATTGGTGTGCCTAAGGAAATATTCGCGAATGAAACGCGGGTAGCTGCTACGCCCAAAACGGTTGAGCAGTTTATAAAAATGGGGTTCAGTGTTGCTGTCGAGCAGAATGCCGGTATTCATGCAAGTTTCGATGATGCTGCGTATGAGGCTGCAGGCGCCACTGTGGTTGGATTAGAAGATGTATGGGCTTCGGATATTATTCTGAAGGTCAACGCGCCACAAGTTAATGACCAAACGGGTGTTGACGAGTTTGACTTGATCAAAGATGGGGCGAGCTTAGTCAGCTTTATTTGGCCCGCTCAAAATGAAGCGTTACTAGAAAAGCTTTCTGGTAAAAACATCAATGTGATGGCGATGGACTCTGTTCCCCGTATTTCACGAGCACAGGCACTCGATGCATTGAGCTCAATGGCTAACATTGCGGGCTATCGTGCAGTCGTTGAAGCGGCTCATGAGTTTGGCCGCTTTTTCACCGGCCAGATTACTGCTGCGGGTAAAGTACCGCCGGCCAAAGTGTTGGTAGCCGGTGCCGGTGTTGCTGGTCTTGCGGCCATTGGTGCTGCAGGTAGCTTGGGGGCTATTGTCAGAGCCTTTGATGTTCGCCCTGAAGTTAAAGAGCAGGTCGAATCCATGGGGGCCGAATTCCTTGAAGTTGATTTTAAGGAAGACACTTCAACCGGTGATGGCTACGCCAAGGAAATGTCTGATGATTTCAACAAGGCGGCAGAGAGGCTGTATGCCGCGCAGGCCAAAGATGTTGATATCATAATCACGACGGCATTGATCCCTGGCCGCCCGGCACCGAAATTGATCACTAAAGAAATGGTTGATTCAATGAAGCCGGGGAGTGTGATTGTTGACTTGGCCGCAGCCAACGGTGGTAACTGTGAGTATGCCGAGGCAGGCAAAGTGATCACGACTGACAATGGGGTCAAGGTGATCGGTTATACCGATATGGTCGGGCGTTTGCCAACTCAGTCATCTCAGCTGTACGGCACGAACTTGGTTAACCTTTTCAAGCTGCTGTGCAAAGAAAAAGACGGCACCATCGATATTGATTTTGATGATGAAGTGCTCCGCGGTCTAACGGTGATCAAGGAAGGTGAAGTTACCTGGCCGGCACCACCGATCAAGGTTTCTGCTGCTCCGGCTCCTGAAGCCCAACCTGTTGCAGAGCCAGTCAAGAAAGAAGAGAAGCCGACCTCACCGGCCAAGAAGTACGGTTTGATGGCGGCGGGTATCGCTGCATTTGGCTGGATTGCAAATTATGCACCAGCGGAATTCCTTTCTCACTTTACTGTTTTTGTATTGGCCTGTGTGGTGGGCTACTACGTGGTTTGGAATGTAACGCATGCACTACACACCCCGCTAATGTCAGTAACAAATGCGATTTCCGGCATCATTATCGTTGGTGCGTTGCTGCAGATAGGCCAAGGTAGTGGTTTAGTGACTTTCCTTGCCTTTATTGCGGTACTGATAGCCAGTATCAACATATTTGGTGGTTTCACCGTAACCAAGCGCATGCTTGAAATGTTCCGTAAAGATAAATAAGGAGTAACAAATGTCTGCAGGAATCGTACAAGCAGCTTACATTGTTGCTGCTGTATTATTTATTATGTCGTTGGCGGGCCTTTCAAAGCAAGAGACGGCACGTTCGGGTAACTACTATGGTATTGCCGGCATGGCAATCGCCTTGATCGCGACCATTTTTGGCCCTGAATCACAGGGTACTGTTTGGGTTATCATCGCGATGATCATTGGTGGTGCGATTGGTATCTACTATGCACGGCGAGTAGAAATGACCGAAATGCCAGAACTGGTTGCTATTCTCCATAGCTTCGTGGGGATGGCGGCAGTGCTGGTTGGCTTCAATACCTATTTCGATCACGGTGAACTAACAGGAGTTATGCTCAATATCCACCTGGTGGAAATTTTCCTAGGGGTATTCATTGGTGCGGTCACCTTTACAGGATCGGTGGTGGCATTTGGTAAGCTTCGTGGCTCGATCTCATCGAAACCGCTTATGCTGCCTCATCGCCATAAGCTCAATTTGGCAGCTGTTGTAGTTTCTTTGTTGTTGATGATTGCCTTTGTCAAGGCAGAAGGCTCGACAGCTGCGCTGGTTGTTGTGACCTTGATTGCATTTGCTTTCGGTTACCATTTGGTTGCATCCATCGGTGGTGCGGATATGCCTGTCGTGGTTTCGATGCTGAACTCATACTCGGGCTGGGCCGCGGCGGCAGCAGGCTTCATGTTAGCTAACGACCTCCTGATTGTAACCGGCGCATTGGTAGGCTCTTCAGGTGCTATCCTGTCCTACATTATGTGTAAGGCGATGAACCGCTCTTTCATCAGTGTTATTGCGGGTGGTTTTGGTACCGACGGTTCGGCCGCGGCAGCGGATGAAGATCATGGCGAACATCATGAAGCATCAGCAGAAGAAGTTGCTGAAATGCTAAAAGATGCACGCTCCGTTATCATTACTCCTGGATACGGTATGGCAGTTGCACAGGCGCAATATCCAGTACATGAAATTACTGAAAAGCTACGTAACAAAGGTGTTGATGTACGCTTCGGTATCCACCCGGTTGCGGGACGACTACCTGGCCATATGAACGTATTGCTGGCGGAGGCAAAAGTTCCGTATGATATCGTTTTGGAAATGGACGAAATTAACGAAGATTTTGCTGAAACAGACGTGGTGTTGGTGATCGGTGCAAATGACACGGTTAACCCTGCTGCGCTAGAAGATCCAAACAGTCCAATTGCGGGGATGCCTGTGCTGGAAGTGTGGAACTCCAAGCATGTTATTGTCTTCAAGCGTTCGATGAATACGGGTTATGCCGGCGTGCAGAACCCGTTATTCTTCAAAGAAAACTCACAGATGCTATTTGGTGATGCGAAAGAGTCTTGTAATAAGATCCTAGAGCATATCTAAGTAGGGCTTGTCTGCTCACAATGAGACAGCTGTTGAAAGGGAGCCTTTGGCTCCCTTTTTTATGGCCTGCGTTTACCCAAAGGTGGGTAAGTGTTGAATGGCAAAATTCCTAGTAGCGATAATGAGTTGTTAGTAAAAGCAAAATAACGATAGAATTAAGTTTTTGTATACAATAGCCGTTCTTTTTTGAGGTAACTTACGCGGTTTGAATGCACATTTATCCATCAGGCTAATGACAAAGCCCTGACATATCCGAAAAGCGGGGTGATAGACTTCACTTATGAAAAAATACGTCTTACTGTTCTCACTGCTGTTTGTCGGCACCGATACTGCGTTGGCAGAAAACTTACCCGAGCGCCTCAATGCGGTCCGGGCTGAGCTATTAGAAAGTGATTCAGTAGCGACTTATGATTTCAGACAGCTACAAGGGCAGTTTCCAACGCAACTATTGTTACCGTCAGCGCTGCTACCTCAATCGGCGACATACCCACTGAAATCATTGCAGCGGTTATATAATAACTCGCTGACTTGTAAGGGCCCATGGCCGGTAACGCCTTTGCTAACTCAGCCGCTGGTATTTACCCGGGCAATTTGTAATAACACCGTTTTACCGATCGGCTGGTTCTCTAGAGCGGGCTATATTCATCCTGGCGGGGGAAGTTATGCATCAAGGTATTTGGAAAAGCACCCGGATCTTGGGGAAAAGCTTGGTGATTTTCTTCATATCCAAGAACGGGATTTAGCACCGACTAATACTGCGCTCGGGCGGCTGCAACGGATGAGTCGTGATGAGATTCACGTCTATGTTGCTGGTGCAGAAGCCTTTATATCGAATGGCGAGCTGTGGATTCGCAATGGGAATGAGTACCATGTGTATGATCAGCCCAGGTGGTCGCCAATCCTCAACAAGTTTGATGTGAATTTTACCCGCTTGAATACAACCAGCTTTTGTATACTGAAAAGCGGTAATATCTGTTGGGAAGAAGAAGATAAGTCACACTTAACTTTCTACCTATTGGTAGGCCTGTTGGTGGTAAACATCAGCCTGTTGTTTGGCTGGGGTTTCTATCGCTGGCGAATTCGCCGACGAGCCATGCAAGAGCGGATGTTGGTCCTTCAGATACTGACTCACGAGCTGCGCACTCCCATAGCGAGTTTGGCGATGACAGTCGAGGGTTTTCGTCGACACTTTGATGCGTTGCCGGAAACCTTATATGATGAGTTTAGGCGACTGACAGAAGATTCTCGGCGCTTGAGACAACTTGCGGAAGCAAGTAAAGATTATTTACAAGCGAATCAACAAGAACTAAGTGTGCAACATGTTGATTCGTTTAATGAGTGGGTAGAGTACCTGAGCGAGCCGTATGAAGTAACACTGGATCTCACTGAGGATCGCCCTGTAGATGTGAACATATATTGGTTGGGTACCTGTATTGACAATTTGTTGTCAAATGCCCACAAGTATGGCGTAAAGCCAGTAAAATTAACGTCATCGTATTCAAACGGAAAACTCATTGTAAGCGTTTCAGATAACGGTCAGCTTGGTGCAAAAGACTGGGCAAGATTAAGAAAGCCATTCGTAAGCGAACGCGGACTCGGGCTTGGGCTTACAATCGTTGAATCGATGATCCGAAGAATGGGAGGGCGAATGAAATTAGTTGGCCCTCCGACAACTTTTATATTGGAGATACCGTGTGAATCAAACTCTGCTTCTGGTTGAAGATGACCGCAACCTTGCCGATGGTTTACTCGAGAGCTTAAAAGGGGCAGGTTACCACTGCCTATATGCTGATTGTGCGTCTAATGTTGCTGAGCTGTGGGCTCAGGCTGATCTCGTTGTACTTGACCGTCAGTTGCCTGAAGGTGACTCTCTAAGTTACCTGAGTGATTGGTTGAAGATTAAACACGTTCCTGTGATTTTGCTCACTGCGATGGTGTCGGTTACCGACAAAGTCATTGGCCTTGATTCTGGTGCCAAGGATTACCTAACAAAGCCATTTGCAGAAGAAGAACTTCTTGCTCGAATTCGCCTTCACCTTCGCTCCGGCGCACCCGAGGCAGCCCCGAGCAATACGGTAGCGGTTGGCAACATTACCATCGACCTTGATAGTCGTGAAGTGAATCAAGGGGGTGACAGTGTCACATTGACCCGTACCGAATTTGAACTGCTGGTATTTTTGGCAAAAAATGCTGGGCGAGTGTTTACTCGGGATGAACTTCTTGATCAGGTTTGGGGCTATAACCATTATCCCACAACCCGAACTGTAGATACGCATATCCTTCAATTGAGACAAAAACTACCGGGTATTGAAATTGAAACCTTGCGTGGGGTTGGTTATCGAATGAAGTCTGCATAGCTTATTATGTCCAATTTATCGATTGCCTGTTCACTGTTGGTTTTGCATTCGGCGCTGTGGGCGCCGAATGTTCTTGCCAGCTGGTTTGTTTCTCAAGATGTTTTCTCGATGGGCCATCAAAAGCTACTTGAGGGCAAAACCAGCGAGAGTTTTGATGCTATGGTACAAGCTTGGCAGCAATCTCCCAGCGTAGATCAACAAAATAACCTCAATGATTTGCTCCAGCTTGCAATCACCGAAGATTGTGGGCGCAGTCTTGATGGTACTGCATTGCCACCATGGTTAACGACCCTGGGTATCCAGCGTGAGATGGTGCAAAACCAAAATCAGGTTTTGCCTCGCTTGGTCATTACCGGAACGTCTGAGCAGCGAATCACTAATATCGACTTTATTCGCTGGCCTGAAGAGCCTGTGCTGTCTGCGACGCCAAAAACCAATAATGGCGGTTATTTTTCTATAGAAACTAGACGATTGGAAAAAGCCAGCAGTGAAGGACTATATCAGATGATCATCAGTGCGGATGGTGAGCAAAGCTATAAGACTTGGGTGCTTCTTACTCGGCCTCACAGCAAGCAGCGCATAGGTTGGGTAGACAGCCGAAATTGGCGGATTGAAAGGAACGGTCTTCCTGACAAAGTCTGCCCATCCCCTGTTTTGTCAATGAATATATACGATCTCAATGACACATCATGGACACCACTATGGACAGAGAATGTCGATGGTAAGCTCCCCACGACTTTGCCTGATATCGATCTTCCTGATGGCCGTTATTGGTTGAGTGTCGGTATTATTCACAGCCGATGGCAGGGGGAAATTGCTATCCGTGATATCCAGAGTATTACTCGACCGGTCGAACATTCAGACATGTAAACTCAGCTGAACAGTCAATAGCTGGTCGGTGTGGTTGTTATAAGATTATGATTTTAAAGTTTTTTTACATTTCTGCAGATTAACTCTTAAAGGTGTATTTTCATTGCAACTTTAAAGGTGTATTATTTATGCGTGTTTAAAGTGGGTGATGAAACCATGATGCAAATTCTTGATAGCGAAAAAGAGCAAAAGATCCTGCCTCTCTTTCGCTTAGCCTTCCGACCGTTTTTCCTTGCAGCCAGTATGTTGTCTGCCGTCTCCATGTTGCTGTGGGGAGGATTCTGGGCAGGTAATACTGCACTGTCAGGTTATATGTATAGCAATCCAATTTGGTGGCATAGCCATGAAATGCTATTTGGCTTTACGGGTGCAATTATCATTGGCTTCTTGTTAACCGCAGTACAAAACTGGACCGGAAATCCTGGGGTTAGGGGCTGGAAGCTCGCGGTAATTTTTGCTTTTTGGCTGATTGCAAGGCTGGGTATGTTTACCAGTACGCCACATGTTCTCTGGATGGTGATTGATCTTATGTGGATGCCATTGGCTGCTGGTTTTCTTGCTCAGCCGATTATCATGCGTCGCCAGTGGAACAACTTGTTTTTTGCTCCCTTGATTGTACTAATGACAGTACTGAACGCTTTATTTCACCTCATTGCGTTAGGGGGGAGTGATATTCCACTGCGCGCTGTGTCTTTTGCAACGGTTATGGTCATCAGTGTTATCGTGCTTGTCGTTGGCGGAAGGGTGATCCCTTTCTTTACCTGGCGCGGGACACACACTGAGCAGATTACCCGAATTAAAGGGTTGGAATATGGTGCTTTGGTGCCTAGTTGGTTGCTATTGCTCAATGTTTTACTGCCTTTGCCGGAGCAAGTATCGGCATTCACACTTCCCGCATTGCTAGCGGTAGCGAGTATCATGCATTTGATCCGCTTCGTTCGCTGGCGCACGCTATCCACAATACGTGTTCCATTACTTTGGTTATTGCACTTCGCTTACCTTGCGATGATTGTCGGTATGCTATTGCTAGCCGAACACTATTCAACTGGCCGCATGAACTATAGTATTGCGCTACATATAGTTACTGTCGGCGGTATTGGTTGTATGATCTTGGCTATGATAGCACGGGTCTCTCTTGGCCATACCGGGCGGGCGTTACAGATTAAGCCCATAATAGTCGTCGCATTTGTTGCCTTGGTGCTGGCGACACTCTCCCGTACGCTACTTATTGCCTTACAGCCAACGATGACGATTCAGGGCTATATCATTTCAGCTGGATTGTGGGCGTTGGCCTTTGCAATCTTTTCAGTGGTGTATTGCCCGATCTTAACTCAGCCCCGTATAGATGGTCGGCCGGGTTAAATAGCAGGTGACAATATCGACTCAAGTCAATAAACTATGTGCTCTATTATTTCGGGTAAGATGAATTATGTTTAACAACACGCCGACATTGACTCACGCGCAGCAACAAGAAGCTGCGGAAAAAATCCATGAGCTGATGGCACAAGGGATCAGCAGTGGTGAAGCAATTATGATGGTCGCTAATGCAATTCGTGAAGCGGAAGCGAAAAAAGCAGAGTCGGAAGACGATCAGCGTTAATTTGTCTTACCCCTGATACAAATTACATAAAACGGGCACCTATCGGTGCCCGTTTTTTCATCAAATCGTGCAATAAATCCCAGTTGTTTGTCGCTAATTGAGTAAAATCGAGCTTATAAGAGTGTTCATACCCTAATTTATGATCTGGCCTTATTGGGTTGGGGTATGGTCGTTGTCAGGTTTAGATGAAGGAGGGAAGGATGAATAACCGTTACCTCAAGGCCCGTACATTGGCACGGGCCAAGCACACAGGACAGATGTACGGTGACGTTCCATATTATATCCATCTCGATGCAGTTTCTCGTTTGGCAAGCCCGTTCGGCACTGATGCAATGATTGTGGCACAGCTGCATGATGTACTTGAAGATACTGAAACAACGATAGACGAATTGGTCGCGGATTTTGGTTTTCTAGTCGCTGACGCGGTCAGCTACATGACAGATGACAAACTAGAAAATAGACAAGCCAGAAAGGATCACATTAACCTGCGACTTGCAACGCTGGATACGGTCGAAGAGGCGGCAAGAATTGCCTTAATCGTCAAAGCCTGCGATCGTTTGGCAAATGTACGCGCGAGCTTGTACAGCAATCACCATTATTACCAGCTTTATCAGGAAGAACACCACGTATTCAAACAGTCGGTATATCGCAAAGGCTTGTGTGAAGCCATTTGGTGGGAGCTTGATAATTTATTACGTTATTCGGAAGCATCATAAAAAAGGGCTCATATTGAGCCCTTCTTGTTATATTTTACCGACAATAGCCAGACTTATCCTTCATCGTAAATGGTAGGAATTGGCTGGCGTTTGTGCTGCGTTGCGTTGTAGATCCCCACCAAGCGCTCGGCAACATGCTTGTCGATGGCTTTGCCTTCAAGGAAGTCATCAATTTGGTCGTAGCTGATATTCAGAGCATCTTCGTCAGCTTTTTGTGGAGCGAGCTCTTCGAGATCTGCGGTTGGAACTTTGAACACAAGTTGTTCTGGAGCCCCGAGCTTAGCCGAAACTTGACGCACTTGGCGTTTGCTCAGGCCGAATAGCGGAGCAAGATCGCAAGCACCATCACCGAACTTGGTGTAGAAACCGGTGATATTTTCAGCCGAGTGATCTGTTCCCAATACTAGGCCACCGACTAAGCCGGCAATCTCATACTGGGCAATCATGCGGGTACGGGCTTTTACATTGCCTTTAACGAAATCGACAGTGCCTTCACTCTCTGGCGTAAGGCCTGTGCCTTCCAGCGCCTGAAGCGTGCTGGCATGGATGCCGTCTACACCGTCTTTGATATTGACGCTAACAGAATGGCTAGGCTGGATAAATGACAGTGCAAGTTGCGCTTCGTCCTCGTCTTTTTGTTCACCATAAGGTAAACGGACGGCAATGAATTGATACGCTTTAGTTTGTTCGGTAGCATTCAAGCCTTCAATGGCAAGCTGGGCTAGACGGCCGAGTGTGGTTGAATCAACACCACCACTGATACCTAAAACCAGTGATTTGCATCCTGACTGTTTGAGTTTCTTCTGAATAAACGCAATTCGGCGCTCAATTTCAAAGTCCACATCAATTTCTGGTAATACGCGCATTTCGTCGCGGATTAACTGTTCCATAATGAATCAATCCTCAGGGGCGTGCCCAATTTGTAACCACATAGCGTTATTTAATGCAAAAAAAAGATGAAATGCACTAAACCTTTTGCAAAATATGCGATAACTCTATGTAAGGATCAATCCTCTTACGCGAAATAAGTAAAATATTCAGCAAAACGGCATAAAAAAAGGACATTCCAGTCATGACAGCATCAATTGCCATTTTCGGTAGTGCATTTAATCCACCGAGCCTTGGCCATAAGTCAGTGATCGAGCGTTTAACTCATTTTGATAAGGTTATTTTACTCCCAAGCTTCAGCCATGCATGGGGTAAGCAGATGTTAGACTTCGATTTGCGTTGTCAATTGGTGCAAGCTTTTATTGAGGATCTTGCAATGGATAACCTCGAGCTCTCGACACTTGAAAAAGAGATTGCGGTAGGGGATGAAGCCATTACCACATTTGCAGTGCTCGAGGCATTAGAACAACAGTATCCGGCGGCACACCTAACCTTCGTCATTGGTCCAGACAACTTTCTCAATTTTGCTAAGTTCTTCAAGGCTGATGAAATCATGAAGCGGTGGCAGGTACTAGCCTGTCCCGAGACGGTCAAGGTCCGAAGCACCCAAATTCGTGAGCAGATTATCAATAATCGAAAAATCTCACATTTAACGACAAATAAGGTTGCTACAATGCTGAGTGAGAATAAGTGGTATGTCAATTAGGTGTTGGCAGTGTCGTAATGTTGTAGTGAGTATGGTTAAGCAGTAATCATGTTTGTGTTGTCGTTATCTTCCGGACTGTTGTTATCAAGTTTCTATTTGAACGCAACACCCTGCCTACCTCCTTCGGACGGTCAATCATCTCAACAGCTGGTAACAGATAGTTACAGCACAGACAGGCCAGAATGTTTCCCCTTTACTTTGTCAGACGCCTATGTTGGTGAAGCGAAAGGTCCCAGCCAATTAGAATGGAAACTTGCAAGTAAACCCAAAGAAAGTTTTTGGGACAATTGGGCTCGAGAGTTCGATTCACCTTTTTTGTCTTCGACAGTATCGTCCAGTTTTTATGGCTTAGGCGTATGGATGCCTGAGAAGTTTGCTGAGGACGACTTGCTCGATGTGGATGAAATCAAAGAGCTGATCAAGAAATACGGATTACAAATGAGTTTTGGAATCGGTGGTGAAAACGGCCGGTCACCACGGTTACGTTTGGACTATCGGTGGCATGAGGATCGCGATTTGGAGGATGTGTTTATCCAAGTTGAGATCCCATTTCAGTAAAGATACCACCCCTCACTTTTTGATTTACTGTTCAAGCACTTTGGAGGCAAGTTTATTGGCCTCATAGCCATCCAAGTTCGCCTCGTAGAAAGAATACACTTTGATTTCGGGAAAGCGTTCAGCCATTAATGCTCGATCTCTTTCGGCCTGGTAGCTGTGGCGAATAAGGCCCAAACCGGTAGGGTATGGGGTATTCCAAAGTTGACTGTTAGCAACCAGGCTAGATGTCATGAATTGCCCAATGTACGTGACTTGGTGCTCGGTAATATCAAAATATATCGCCAGATCCTGGTTGGATTTGGAGCGAACAGTCTGCCTTCCATTGGTGCCTTTGAATTGAACTTGGTTGATTTCATAGCGTCCGACAGGAAGTTCAGCAACGAAAATTTGGCCTTTGTCTGTCGCCGACTCGAAATCGGTTTTAGTTTGCGTATTTGTTAGGCTAATTGTTTGGGCTCTACCTAGAGGCCGAATAGATAGGGTAGTAATGATCCCCTCACCAGTTGACGGCCACTCAGTTGTGACACCTAAGCTACCGGCAAGGTAACCTGTTTCGTGCGTGCTGGTTGCAATCTCATCAGGGACTTTGATGTAGATGCCGTTGCTACATCCCCACAGCAGAATAAATGAAGTCAGAATGATGAAGCGTTTCATTTTTGGCGTCCTTGCAAATAAAATTGCTATTGTATCTTTCGGCTATGCCATGGGTTATTAAACCTTATACACAACGAATAAGACAGATGTGTCACCCAGATTTGTTAATTTGGTACATGAATTAATAATTAGCACGAAATAAACCGCAAGAGACGGTGCTCAGTGTGGTGGTATCTAAGTAAAGAAACAAATACATATTTCGTTTAGCCTTATGTTACTCTAGCAAAAAATCACCTGTAAGTTGTAATGAGTTGTATTGTTATTCGTAAATTAAGGTCGGCATTTTGTTTGGGTGATCGCGAGGGGTTGGCGTTCAAGCTGTTTTCGTCGTTTGCGCTTAGCTTGTTTATCATATTATTGCTGCAGCATCTTGCAGAAGCCGCGATGATAAGAGGGTTATTGCATATCCCTGAAAAAATCAAAACAGAAATGGTTGAGCTGTCCTATCAGGCTGAAGTAAATATCCAAGCAGGCGACATGGATGAACTGGCCGATTGGGAACGAGGACAGAAATATTATTTATTTGTGCTTGATCACAATCAGCAGGTGATAAGTGGGCGGGATATGCATCCGCACTTCGAGTTCAAGCTGCAATTTGCCCGAGATATTGACACCATTTTTGATAACAAGGTAAACCAGCCAATCATCGCGCTTCCACTGAGGACAGGGCATACCTTGGTCATACAGTTTCCATATGAACGTCATCCAGCGCGTTACTTTACTTACTACTTCACGATAATTCAGGTTGTGATTGCGGGGTTGATTCTCGGCGCGCTGTCACTGCTGTTAGCAAGGTATTTACAAACGCCACTAAATAAGCTGAAGATAGCCAGCCATCGGCTAGCGGAAGGTGATTTCTCGGTAAGGGTGGGTCGCGAAGTGGGTGATACAGTGACCGAATTTACTGCATTGGCAAATAGTTTTGATCATATGACCCGACGTATCAACGTATTGTCAGAGAAACAAAAGTACTTGATCAGGGATGTTTCCCATGAATTGAAAACACCTCTGGCGCGACATGATTTGGCTTTACACCTACTAAGACGCAAACTCCCCCAAGAGTACCATGGCTTGTTAACGCGTCTAGAGCGCGAATCGACAGAAATGAATATGTTGGTTAGCGAGATCCTCGAATACAGCAGGCTTGAAAATGCTAGCTATCAGTTAAAGCTGCATCCTACGGACCTTTCCTGTTTGTGTGTATTACAAGTTGAAAAAATGCAGGATGCCTTAATGGAGCATCAAACGCTGTGCTACACAGCTGCAAGCGTTGAACAGCTTGCGCTGGTAGACCGCGGGTTGATCTTGCGTATTTTGAATAATTTGATTGGCAATGCCATCAAGTATGCGGGTGAGCAAGCGAATATCCGTGTATCGGTGAGTGCTACGGAAAATAATGAGTTAGAACTGTGGGTCGAAGATGACGGGCCAGGCATATCACCACAGTGCATCGAAACCATCTTTGACCCCTTTACCCGGGTACAGTCTTCGCGTGAGAAACAATCGGGTGGATACGGGCTGGGGCTTGCTATTGTCAAGGAGGCGGCCTCTATTATGAACGGTAGAGTCGGTGCGGAAAACCTCACAAATGGTTTTAGGGTTAGAGTTAAATTGCCTACAACATTCTGATTTTCATAAAAAAGAAAGCCCGGTGCGAATGCATCGGGCTGTGTGTTATTTCTTTAGTCGTTCAACATCGATTACATTTTTGAATTTACTGGCTTTGCTGAAGATATAGTCTACGTCCGGCGGAAAGTCTTTATTGCTTTTGGCATGCTTCATCATGTCGAAGACTGTGAATTCAGCCATTACAGCGTACTGGTATTCTTTGAAGTCACCTTCGGCCTGCAGTGTAGGATCAAAGTACTGATCGCCTTTACGGATAATTGCATGGTCAATCACTTCATTTTCTAGGCGATAGCCGAGAACGTAACGCTCACCTTTACCGTAGATGACATTCATATAGCTGTTATAGAAACATTCACCCTCGTTAGATGTACACGATTCAAGTACATCCTCGTCCATCGCAGAGACGGTGACGATACGCATTTTGTCTGCTTTTAGGTTAAGGGCTGTCAGTTGCTGACGAACGTTATCTAGGTTTACTTCTGTCACTTCAAATGTACCGATAATTTAAAAAAACATCGCATTATACCTGTCTGCCATGAAAATGACACATTTCCTGTATGGAGAACTGAGAGCGGTAACAGCTTGACGTACGTTTACAGACCTTTACGAATGCAAAGAATGTAAATTATCTGCAAATGGTAATGCTTATCACTTATATTCCCTCCAGCACAAAAATGCATGTGGGTACGACTAAGCCGCCAAATAAATAAACCAACAATATGGCGCTGTATCTGAAATGATTTGGAGTAACGGAATATGTTTAACAAAAGTCAGTTGACTTTACTTATCGGTGCAATCCTCGCTGCGCCAACTGCCTATGCCCAAGAGCACATTGCAACAACAGATGTTGATGAACACATGGTGGTAACCGCCCGAGATTATGGTTACAAGGCTGATACCAGTACAACAGCTATGCGTATTGAAGCGAGCCAGTTGGAAACCGCGGGGCAGGTATCTGTCATTGATGAACAACTGATTGATGAGCAACGTGCAAGCTCATTGGATGAAGTACTCGAGAACGACTCCAGTGTGTCCATTGGAGATAAAACTCGTAACCGAGTCACTTACTCACTGCGTGGTTTTGAGCTGCAAAGTGGAAGCGGCTTCCTTCGTGATGGCAAACAGCATTGGTCTCATTATCGCCAGCCGATAGAACTGCTAGAGCGAGTGGAAGTTGTCAAAGGCCCTTCGGGTCTACTGTATGGTAAATCAGCACCAGGTGGTCTGATTAACATGGTTTCTAAGAAGCCTACTTACGAGACTCAGGTTAATGTTAGCCAGGATATTGGTTCAGATAACGAATCACGTACAGTTGTCGATGTCAGCGGCGTGTTGAATGAAGCGCAGACGTTGCGAGCCCGTACGGTTGTTTCACAGCAAACCTATGACAATTGGCGTACGTATACTGACGGCAGCACTCCATCAACAGAACGATTTGTCGGCGGGTTGTTTGTTGATTATGACGTCAACGACAACGTCACTGTGTCTGTTCACTACGATAAAACACGTGACAAGGGCGGTGTAGACTCGGGTGCATACGTGAAAAACGGTGAAGTGGTATTGGGCGAAAACCATATTTGGGATGCCCAGTGGTCAGAAATTGAAAACAATGTCGAAAACTACGGGTTCGATATCAGTGCTCAACTGACAAATGTGTGGCGTATGTCTGCGAGCTACAATCACCAGAACTTCTTGCGTCACGATACCGAAAGTTTCTCCAAGCCTGAGACATACAACCCAGAAACGGGCACATTCGAATACCAAGGTTACGACCGACTGGATGACTGGCAGTTTGATACAGCGTATCTTGATGTTGTCGGTGAATTTTCGGCACTAGGTGTTGATCATCAGTTACTGGTTGGCTCCAACTGGTTGGGTTATTACTACCTTGGAAAAACTGACTCGATTAAAGGGCTTACCGCTGAGGTTGGTAAGCCGCTCGAAAAGCCAGACGGCTTGAGCTACAAGAATGCAGGGCCTAAAACACCAACAGAGCGTGACTCTTACGGTTTCTATATTCAAGATATGATAACGTTCAACGACCAGTGGCAAGCATTGGCTGGACTTCGCTATGACCGTGAAGAAACCAAAGGCAGTGATCTTGTCGATGATGCACTCACGCCTAAAGTTGCTGTAATTTATCACCCGCACAGTAACGGTTCTATATATGCTTCCTACTCGGAAAGCTTTGAACCACAAGGTGAAGTCATAAGTGGTAAAGGCAAAGAGTACCGTAATGATGGTGA
Source organism: Photobacterium gaetbulicola Gung47 (assembly GCA_000940995.1). Classification (NCBI taxonomy): domain Bacteria; kingdom Pseudomonadati; phylum Pseudomonadota; class Gammaproteobacteria; order Vibrionales; family Vibrionaceae; genus Photobacterium; species Photobacterium gaetbulicola. The sequence goes on along the minus strand of CP005973.1, from coordinate 1,047,362 downwards.
GCACCTGAAGCCGCGCAAGGGTAAACAGTATGAGTTGGGAACCAAATGGGAGCTTTTTGACGAGCGCTTGTTTGTAACTGGTGCGTTGTTCGATATTGCGCTGGAAGATGTTGCCCTTGATATTCAACACTCGGATGGTACCTACACCAAAACACAAGGCGGTGAACAAGTCCACCGTGGTGCAGAATTGGCATTGCAAGGTTACCTGACAGATCGGTTGTCTTTGCACGGCAACGCGATGTATCTAGACGCTGAGTATAAGAGCCATGCGGATTATCAAGGTAAGCGCCCGGCTGATGTACCAGAGTTTGGTGCGACAATTTGGTCTCGTTACGCGTTTGAGAACAATACCAATGTTAACCTGGGTGTGACTTACGTTGGTGAGCGCTATGGCGATGATGCCAATTCGTTTAAGAAAGATGCGTATACTCGTATCGACATGGGTGTGTCACATACTATCCATTATGATCAGGACCTAGATTTCATTGCACGATTCAATGTCGAGAATGTCTTTGATACTGATTACATGATGGGGGGGGACAATACCAATGTGACACTCGGTGAAGGACGTAATTTCATCGCAACGTTGCAAGTACGTTACTAAATGGATTAATAAGGGGGAGCAGCGTGCTTTCCCCCTTAGTTGTGTTATCAATGATGAAATCCAAATGGTATCTACTTTAATTTGGTGTATCTTGACTGTCACTCATCGGCCACAACTGGATGGGTTTATTTGTTTTTGGTATAGCCTTCATAGATTGAAGATTTTTAATTGTTATTAGTGCATTGATTTTAAGAATGAATATCAAGAAAACTAGCCTCGCGCTATTGGTACTTAGTCTCACCGCTGGCGTGCAAGCCAGTACACTGGGTGAAGCTCGTAACCTAGAAAGCTCAATGAATGCGGCCTCTGCCAGCAGCCAGGAAAAAATTGACCGCAGTGCTGAAGCCACGCTTTCGATGAAAGCGGAAATCGAGCAGCTTCAGGAAGAAGTGAAAAATCTTCAGGTCTACCACGACCACCTTGCAAATTTGGTATTAAGCCAGAACCTAGAGAAAGCTAGCCTCAACAAGCAGATTGAAGGCATTAAAGAGACCCGGCAGGGGGTGGTTCCTTTGATGTACAACATGCTTAATGGCCTGAAAGTCAATGTTGAGTCTGATAAGCCAATCCGTAAGGAACAACGTTTAGCACGTATCGAAAAGCTAGAAAAAATGATGGTACAGGCTGACATCAGTGATGCTGAAAAATATCGCCGAATTCTTGAGGCATACCAAATCGAGCTTGATTACGGTACCAAGATGGGGATCTACCAAGGCCAAGTCGCGCTTGAAAGTGGTGTGCTTGAAGCGGACATGCTCTACCTTGGTCGTGTTTCCCTTGTTGCTCGTAGTCTTGATGGAACGAACTACTGGTCGTGGAATGAGAAGGAATCTGTATGGCAACCTCTTGATCACTCTTTTGCCGCAGACATTAACAAGGCCTTTGCTATCGCTTCAAAGCAAGCAGCACCAAGCCTGATCACACTGCCAGTTTCAGTTAACGTGGAGACTAAGTAATTTGAAAATCAAAGCGTTAGTGGCAGCATTGTGCCTATTTACTGTCCCTGTTGTCTCTGCAAATACCTCACTGGTTCAAGCCACCCGTCAAGAAGCGCAAGCTCAGCAGCAGCATAATGCCGAACGCGAGCAAGGCTTCAAGATGACTGAGCGGGAGTTCAAAGCTCAGCGTGATGTACTGCTTAAGCAGCGTCAACAGCTTCAGGGTGAAACTGACAAGCTAAGTACGACTTTTAGCAAAAACGAAAACGAGCTGGCAAAACTTGAACAGCAGCTTCGACTGGAAACGGGCAGCCTAGGTGAGCTGTTTGGCGTAGTTCGCCAAGCCGCTAAAGATCTTGATTCAGAAATGGGCTTCTCTGTGACGGGCGTTGACCGCAACCAATACCGTCGGGTTATCGACAGTATTGTTCAGGCCAGAACGCTTCCTTCATTAGAAGAGCTGACTGGCTTGTGGAAAGGGCTTGAAGAGCAAATTACGGCAAGCCGTGAGCTTCGAGCGGTATCAGTACCCTTTATCGATGGCCAGGGTAAAAGTGCCAACGTCGATGCATACCGTTTAGGCAGCCTTGGCCTAATAGGCGATCAAGGCTACCTTGCCTGGGACGGAAAACGTGGTTCGGCTAAACCGTATTTGAAACAGCCTCAAAACGGCCCAGTTAGCAATCAGCTATCCGAGCTGGAGCAGGGCGGCATGCTAGCTATGGTCGTCGACCCCTCTCGCGGATTTATGCTCGAACAGCTGGCCAATGCACCTGAGCTTAAAGATCGTATCGAGCACGGTGGCGTGGTCGGTAAGATCATCCTTGGCTTACTTGCCGTTGGACTCGGTATTGGCCTTATCCGCGGCACCAAGCTGTTTGCGATTCGCCAGCAGATCAAGAAACAGCTTAAAACCCCTGAAACTCCGGGCAATAACCCTTTAGGCCGAGTGCTTAGTGTTTACAGTAAAGAGCCAAACCGCAGTGTAGAGGCTCTGGAACTTCGCCTGCTAGAAACTATTGTTGATGAGCAGCAAGGCTTGGAGAAAGGCCTATCGATGTTGAAGCTGCTGGCTGCTCTAGCGCCGATGCTGGGGCTACTGGGCACGGTAACCGGTATGATCGAAACCTTCCAGGTGATCACTCAGTTTGGTAATGGTGACCCCACAGTGATGGCGGGGGGGATTTCTATGGCTCTGGTAACAACAGTTTTGGGTTTGGTAGCGGCAATGCCTCTGCTACTGGCGCACAATATGTTGACGACCCAAGCTGAAACTATCCGTAGCATTCTTGAAAAGCAGGGTATCAGCCTGGTAGCCGAGCAAGCTGAAAAAGCAGGAATGACCGCATAATGGAAAGCAACCTGTATGAAGTTCCGCTAGTGCAAGCTTCATTCTTTGATGCTTGGAAATACTCACTAGAGATCTTTATGAACCAAGGAGGTCAGGTACTCTGGTGGCTGGCCGCGGTCGTGATGTTTTGCTGGATTCTGGTGATTGAGCGGGTGTTATACCTGCTCATTACCTACCCGAAACAACGGCAACGATGGCTGGAACAGTGGCAGGCAAGGATTGACCATTCTTCTTGGTATGCACGTTCAATACGCGATGGCTGGTTGAGCCAAGCGCATATTGCGCTCAACCAAAACCTGAACTTGATCAAGGTACTGGTAGCCATTTGTCCAATGCTTGGTTTGCTGGGGACGGTAACCGGTATGATTTCGGTGTTTGACGTGATGGCTACCCAAGGGAGCAGCCAGCCAAGGTTGATGGCATCCGGGATCTCCCTGGCCACACTGCCTACCATGGCCGGTATGGTTGCGGCGCTATCGGGGATGTTTGTACATTCACGTTTATCCAAGTCCTGCTACAAGCGCGAAATAAAGTTAGAAAAACTATTGAGGAGTCAGTAATGAGACTGAGTCGTCCGTCTTCAGCCCGTGAAGACGCCCAGGTAGACCTGACGTCTATGCTGGATATTGTATTTATCATGTTGATTTTTTTCATTGTTACCAGCTCATTTGTCCGCGAGTCTGGGGTTGAAGTGAATCGCCCTCAGGCCAGTAACGTGATAAGCCAGAAAGATGCGGGTATTTTCATTGCCATTACCTCTGCCAATGATGTGTATATCGACAAACGTGTTGTTGATGTTGAGCGCGTTCAGGCCACGCTGGAGCATTTGCTGCTCGAGCAGCCTGAAGCATCGCTTGTGATCCAGGCTGACGAACATGCTTACAACGGCACCGTTGTTAGAGTAATGGATGCGGCAAAAGGCGCAGGTGTACAAAAGATTGCGTTGGCAGCGGAGAAGCGTTAATGCTGCGTGTACTGATTGCCATTCCTGCGGCTTTCCTAATGGCGCTGGGCTTGTTCACGTTTATGGCATGGATGGTCGATAACGGAAGCCAACGTCCTGAAGTGGAGAAGCAACTGCTGGCATTTGATATGGTAATGGTAGAGCAGGAGCGCGAGGCCCAGCGCCGGCAGCGAACAGTGCCGGAGCCGCCTGAAACACCGGAGCCACCGCCACAGGCCATGCCGCAGGCGATGAATCAAGCAGTCAGCAATACGATTGTGCCTTCAATGCCAAATTTGAACTTGGATGCTTCGGTGTCAGGTTTGGCGATCAATGCTCCTACATTTTCAGACTTTGGAGCGAATCAGCAGGCCATGCCGCTATACCGTGTTGAGCCAAAGTACCCTTCAAGAGCCATGAAACAGGGGGCTGAAGGTTATGTTGTCATGTCATTCACCATTGACCCGCAGGGTCGTCCAACGGATATCAGCGTGCTGGATGCCAAGCCTCGCCGTTTATTTGAGCGAGAAGCGATCCAAGCACTGAGAAAATGGAAGTATCAGCCTAAAGTTGTTGATGGCAAGTCAATAGCCCAGGCTGGTCAAACGGTAAGACTGGAGTTTAAGATACAGAAATGATCAAGAAATTGACATTACTTGTTGCCTTGTCATTTCCGCTTGGCTTTATGCCTGAACAGGCGGTGTCGGCAGAACTTTCACAGTATACGGCTGGGCGAGTTCAACGTGCTCATAATCTACAGCAAGATGAGAAACTGGCTGATGCTATTGCGATGCTTGAGGGCTTGAACCTATCTCGTGCATACGATAAAGCCTATGTTCAGCGTATGCTCGGGGTGTTCTATTGGCAGCAAAACATCAAAACCAAGGCGATTGCGAACCTGACTGATGCCGTTAATTCAGGTTTGTTGCAGGACGAGCAGGCTTGGCTTACCCAGCGTATGCTTGCTGATATTTTGCTTACTAGCGAAGAATTCAAGCAGGCGTTGCCACACTATTACGCTTTGAGTAACAACGTTCCTGAGAACCAGAATGCAGATGAGCTGTGGCTACGCATTGCCCAATCACATTATCAGATTTCTGAGTGGCAACAATCACTTAGTGCGATAAAGACATATGCGGAATTGGCGGGTAAACTTGATGTTCAACCTTTAACAATCAAGCTCGGTGCCCAGCTTCAGCTTAAGCAGTGGAAAGCGGCATTACCAACATTGGAAAGCTTGATTGTTCTTGAGCCAAACAAGCTTGTCTGGTGGCAGCAGACGGCAGGTATCCAGCTGCGTTTAGGCCAGTCCAATTCGGCACTGGATACGTTGGCGTTGGCACGTAGGCAAGGTGTGGATTTGTCCCAGCAAGATTTGAAGACCTTAGCCCAACTCTATGCCCAACGTGGTATCCCTGAGCGGGCCGCAATTGTGTATTCTCAACTTGATGGTGCCGACTCAGATGTGGATCTTTTAGTCCTGCAAGCGCAGTATTGGCAGATTGCCAAGGAGTGGGATAAATCCATCACGGTATGGCGTCAAGCCGCAGCGTTGAATAACAAACACCGTTGGCCTTTGGCTCAATTACTTCTGCAACAAGGTCATTACCAGCAAGCCATCGCTGAACTTGATAAAGTCAAAGACAAAGCGTACGAAGCTGATGTCGCCTTGGCCAAGGTCCGAGCATATTACAAGCTCGATAACCTTGAAAAAGCGGTCATCTTTGCCAAGCAGGCCGATAACATTGAGTCAACCACTGCCTCAAAAAGTTGGATAAAGTATTTGTCTCAGAAAAGAGAGATGGCAAGCTAACTCATCAGGCTGAGAACCTGATCATGAATGGGTATGAGGCTGCTATTGTGACATTTCCTCCTTATGTTGAATGTCACAAATGCAGCCTTTTTTTGTAACAAAAATCAGACAATCTTCAGCCGTATGAAATAACTCACATTAAAACGAAGCCAATCGGCGCAAGCTATTCGAGACAATGAAATAGTAAATTTTGGTTATTCTTACTAATATTCTTGCGGCGATTTGGGCCTCTGCTTATGGACGTACCCATCCGAAAATTGACCTGGAAGACGAGAAGGCGGGAGACCGCCATGCATGCTGAAAAATTAGCGTTTGTCTTTCTGAACTTCGGAGGCAGTTATGTCCATGAATGAAATTCGCAATATCGCAGTAGTTGGTCAAAGTGGGGTAGGTAAAACGACCTTGATTGAGCGCCTGCTGTTTGAGTCAGAATGCTCTACACATCTCGGAAGTGTCAAAGAGGGTGACACTGTCACGGACTTTGATGACCAATCCATCCATTATCAACACAGTATCGAAGCTACGCCAGCCGCTCTTTGTTGGCAAAAGCACCGTATGAATGTTATCGATACCCCGGGCTTGCCTGAATTATTGGGGCGGACGTTGAGTATCTATCCCGCTGTTGAAACTTCAGCCTTGGTTTTTGATGCCAATACACCTTTGAACCAAGTATCAGAGAAGTTATTTGCTTTTGCCCAGTCGCAGAAGAAGTGTCAGATGATCATCATTAACAAAGTCGATCTCAATCCGGACAAAGTGCCTCAGCTCATCGACCAACTACAGTCTCACTTCGGCCAGGAATGCTTGCCGATCAACTTGCCGTCGGGCGATGGGCAATCGGTCGTCGATTGCTACTTCAAGCCAGATTATGACGCGTCGACCCTATGGAGTAGCGTTGAGGCTGCGCATGAACAGCTAATCGATCAGGTTATCGAGGTTGATGAGAATTTGATGGAGCTGTACCTTGAGCAAGGCTCCTCGCTCACAGCTGAGCAGTTACACGATCCATTTGAAGAAGCCCTAAGGACTGGCCATGTCATTCCGATTTGTTGTGTCTCGGCGGAAACAGGGCTGGGGATTTCCCTGTTGCTGCGAACATTAGCAGAAATTATGCCGATGCCTGCGGAAGGTAATCCGCCAATGCTGGAAAAAAATGGCCAGCAGGTTCGGGTTGACTGTGAACAGCTAGATCATACCGTGGCTCATGTATATAAAGTTAGTGTTGACCCGTACCTGGGAAAACTGGCTTATTTGCGGGTCTTCCAAGGCGAAATCAACGCGGGCTCTCAGCTTTTTATCGGTGAGAATAGCAAGGCGTTTAGAGTTGGGCACTTATATCAGCTACAAGGCAAGAAGCGTCTAGAGATTGCCAGTGCTCGGGCTGGTGATTTTTGTGTCTTGGCAAAAGTGGATGACTTGAATTTTGACTCAGTGGTCCATGATTCCCATGATGAAGACGAAGTCATCATGAAAACTATCGATTTTCCAGCACCGATGTATAGCTTGGCGATTCAAACGACCAAAAGGGGGGATGAACAGAAGCTATCGGAGGTGCTCAATAAAATAGCAGCCGAAGATCCCTCCCTGTGTCTTGAACATCGTACCCGTACCAATGAAACTGTTTTGGGCGGCCAGGGTGAATTCCACTTGAAAATCGCACTGGAGAAAATGGCTTCGGTTTATAAGCTCAACGTTAATACCGAGCAGCCGAGTATTGAATATTTCGAAACGATAACCCAGCAAGCAGAAGGTCACTATCGTCACAAAAAACAAAGCGGCGGTGCCGGGCAGTTTGGTGAGGTACAGCTTAAAGTTCGGCCTTTGGATCGTGGGGAGGGCTTTGTTTTTGTCAATAAAGTGGTGGGCGGAGCGATTCCGACATCCTTGATCCCTGCAGTGGAGAAGGGGATCCGGCAAGCGGTAGAGGAAGGGGCGATATCCGGAAATCCGATTCATGATATAGAAGTCACCGTTTATGATGGTAAATATCACTCTGTAGACTCAAAAGAAATCGCTTTTGTGATAGCAGGTAAGAAAGCATTCCTTGATGCTGTGAATAATGCTACCCCTATCGTGTTAGAGCCAATCGTAGAGCTTAACCTGCAGATTCCAACGGACTCTGTCGGTGATATTAGCGGAGATTTAGCAGCTAACCGAGGAGTGATATTAGGTACCCAGTCTGAAGAGAATAACTTTACCTCGCTACAGGCGAAGATCCCGCAAAATGAGTTGTTAGATTACTCCCAGCGTCTGAGGGCGATGACGGGCGGTGAGGGTAGTTTCAGTATGGTACTGAGTCACTACGAGCCAGCTCCTAGTACCGTACAGAAAAAGGTATGCAGCGCTGCGACAGAAGCGTGCTAGATACTTGTGTTCAACGTATTAGTATTCATACAAAAAGGCTCCTTTAATCAGGAGCCTTTTTATTGAGTGTATGCAACTGTCTTGGTATGGTGTTCGGGTGTAATTAGGGAAATGGAATATGGAAACACCAAGGTTAAAACTTTTACCGCCTTCTCTGGACAGAGCGCCAATGATGCTCGAGGCAATACTCGAAAGCCAGAATGAACTCGCTGTGTACTTGCCCTGGGTGCCCCATGCCCTGACCGAAGGTGCATCCATTGAGAATACCAATCAGGCGATAGCTAATTTTGAAGCCTTTGAGGGAGAGCTTCGCTATTCCATTATCGAGAAAGCAACTGGTAGGTTTGTTGGTGCGGTCGGGTTACTGATAAGGGATAAAACTGTCCCCTATTTTGAAATAGGCTATTGGCTGAGAACTTCGGCATATGGCTGTGGGTACATGACAGAGGCTGTTGAACGGTTGACAGCGTATGCGTTTGAGGAGTTACATGCTAACCGTGTTGAAATCACCGCAGCAGAGCAGAATACCCAAAGCCGTGCTGTTGCCGAGCGTTGTGGTTTTGAGTTTGAATGCTTGAAGAAAAATGAAAGGCGGTTACCATCAGGTGAGCTAGGGCATACTGTGGTATATAGCAAAACGACACCAGATGTGGTCAAGCGTGGCTGCTGAACCTGGATCGTATTCGCTATGATCTCTCCAACTAGATAGCTATTTTCGACGTTTAAGTTACTTTCCACTTGGTCGCTTATTTTAAACAGAATCATTTTGTTTGGAGGTTAAATGTCCCTTGGAGTAAACCTATCCGGTGATGATAAACAAAAATTGCTGTCGGAGCTTGTGGCTGTTGTGAGTAATCGTTTCCCTAACCGAGAAGTAAAGGTCATCAAGCAGACTCACCAACAGGGCTCGGTGTCGTTACACTTCGAAGTCAACGATGGTGAGCTTATTCAGATAGAGCTGCCACAGTAATATCTTACCAATATCCATTTCCATGATAGGTTACTGGTTAGTATTTAAACCTATCATGGAGTGTTGATGGCTCGTAATACTGCACTACTCAATGCGGTTCGCCAAGTCAGCGAATATGCACAGAATTAAAAAACTAATTAGCTTCACTAGTTAGTTGGATTCGGGATTTTTCTGGCTAATCTATCGATGCCACCTTCGGCGGTGAAGAATAGCTCAAGTTCAAACATGATCCCCGGATTTACTTTATATTGAAATGCATCTTGGAAATCCAGCTCCGGTGTAATGCTCATATAAAGCCAGTCACTGTAAAGTCGATGTTTCCACGCGATAGACACCCAAGAGTTAGTGATTGAATAATTCGGTGTGGAGTCGGCGCTAAAACCGATGGAATATTGCAGTAAATTATCTTGGTTAATTCGGTCAAAGATTTCCGCCTGTTGTACAAACTCCCAATTATCATCCGTATCTAAATATTGGGCCGACGAACTGATTTTAAGGATGGTACTGGGATCTTCTGGGCTGGCAAAGTAAAAATTCAGTGAGGTGAGCGCCCCAGGGCCTTTGGAATCATAATAAAAGATTTCTTGCTTAATTCGACTGGTCCATTTATAGCTAAGCCTATCAATACGCCTCAGATCGGCTCGTGCAAAGGGATCAAGGGGAAGCTTGATTTTCAAGCCAAGATCGAGATTTGTCCGCCATTTTCCCCACTGCTGCCCTTGTAGTTGTACCCCTCCCACTGCGCCAGATAAACTACTGTCTGAGTTGTTACTGATACCACGCTGTTTATCTTCTAAGCGGTCAAAGTCGTCAGGGTCAGTGTCGAGCACGAATTTCCAGTTCTTTTCGGTATGGGGAAGATCAATTTTGAGCTTAACGCTTGCATCAGTATCAAAGTAGTCGCGGTGTGTGTATCTACTCTTCAGTTTTAGCCGAAGGTAGCTACGATTGGTCAAGGGCAATTCTTCGTCTTTTTTGGCAATAAAGTGATCGATGGAAGAGCTGTAGTCATAGACAGTATCTGAAATAGTATCCTGTGTGTCGTCTATCCAGTCTTGCAAACTGTCTTCATCATGGATATCAGAGTACAGTCTATCGTAATAGATGTCATAAGGCTCCTCTCTTATTTCAGTGCTAAATGTACAGAAGGGGATAAGAAAAAGTAGAGCGATAATCCCCTTCAATACCACAGCCTTCAACAAGTTATCAAAGGGAGCCCAATACCAGCACATCGTTTATCTCCCAATAACCGCATGAATAATAGGAATTTATTGATATATACAAAGTATAGACCGCTAAGGCATTGACGACATACCAAGTGGTATTATTTATTAAAATGAGATCTGATTCTAAAAAATTAAAAAAATAACACTCGCCAGAGCTTAAATGAAGGCTGTTCAAATTATTTTATAGCAATTAAAACATAAGTTTATTATGTGAAATAATTTGTTGCGCATAAAAATTCAATCACAAATAAATCAACGAATTTTCAACTACTCTTATAGAGGTCTAAATTGATTAACACTTGTGATTTAATATTTGGAGAAGCTGATGGACTGTGTTGATTTTGAAGGAATAAAAAGGGATGTTTCGCACAAAGTTGTTGATATTTTTGAATCATTTGAGGAGCATAATAATCGTTTACCGACCATGGAAGAGTTCAGGCTGCTTTTTAATAACGAAGCCGAACAATATATTGGACCGAATGAAATGCTTAAGGTGAAGCCGGGCAGTGTATTACATGACAAACTTCAGGAGCGAGAACAAAAGCTCTGGCGAGCAGTCAGTGAACTGGAAGCTGAACAGCGTTTCCTTCGCTCTGAAACATATTAACTTAGCGTTGCAACCATGCAACCATGCAACCATGCAACGAACAGTGGAGCCTCAATATTCGTTGTTACTGTAGATTTGGATAGAAATGTAGCTCATGGTGAGTTTGTGGTAACTATTGCAGTTACCACTTTTTTTTGCATGGGCAACACGATTTACTGTAACTGTCTAGCTTTCATCGCGATAGATACGTTGGAGCGTGGTGATATGTTGAGTTGCTGGCAGATCATCCATCCTGCAGCAGCCAAGACGTCTAAATTTAAACCCGTTTCGATCCCTAATTGATGGCACAGGTAGACGACATCCTCGGTGGCAACATTGCCGCTCGCCCCTGGTGCGTATGGGCAACCTCCCAACCCTGCGACACTGGCATCTATGGTATCGATCCCCATCGATAATGCCTGATAAATATTTGGTAAGGCTTGGCCCCAAGTGTTGTGAAAATGCACGGCAATTTTACGGCTTGGGATTTGACTATTGATGGTGTCCAGTAAGTTGGCAACTTTGAAAGGGGTACCTGTACCGATAGTATCTCCCAGGGAGACTTCATAACAGCCCATACCGATTAGTTGCTCGGTGATTTGCAGTACTTGGTTTGCTGGGGTCGGGCCATCATAAGGACAATCGATAACACACGATAAGTAGCCTCTTACAGGAATACCGTGAAGCTGCGCCAACGCCATCACTGGCTCGAAGCGCTTTAAACTCTCGCTGATTGAGCAATTGATATTGTGTTGGCTGAAGCCTTCAGAGGCTGACGCAAAAATGGCAACTTCATCGGCCCGAGCACTCAGGGCCATTTCGAAGCCTTGGATATTAGGGGTGAGGGCGGAATAGGTAATATTATCTTGTCGCTTGATGGCTCGCATTACATTAAGAGAATCGGCCATCTGAGGGACACGTTTGGCAGAGACGAAAGCCCCGGCCTCGATATGACTGAGGCCGGATTGTGACAGCAAGTTAATAAAATTTATCTTACTTTGGCTAGGTAAGCAGGTTTCATTTTGCAGCCCGTCACGAGCCCCAACTTCGTAAATGCAAACAGACTTAGGAAAGTCGCAGGAAGTGTCTGGTCGTTTAATCATGATGAGCAAGCCAGTTAGGTTGACGTTTTTCCAAAAAAGCACTTAAGCCTTCTTGTCCTTCTGGGGAAACTCTCAATTGAGCAATTATTTCACTGGTTTTCTGTCGTAGTGGATAATCAATGGTTGGCGACTCGCAGAGGTGGCAAAGTGATTTGGCCTCACGAATCGCATTGGGGCTGTTTGTCACAATCTGGCGAATGAAACCTTCCAATCGCTGATCCAGCTGCTGGACGCCGGGTACTAGCTTGTGAACGATATTGAGATCCTTGGCTTGTGTTGCACTAATGAGCTCAGCGGTGAGCATATAGCGCCTGGCTTGCCGTTGCCCCATGGCTCGACAGACATAGGGGCCAATTGTCGCCGGAGCCAGCCCGAGTTTGACTTCACTCAAGCAAAAGCGAGCATCTTTACTGGCGATGGCAATATCACAGCAGCATATCAAGCCCAGCGCACCACCGAAGGCTGCACCTTGTATCAAGGCTATTGTCGGTACAGGTAGTGTATCCAATTGGTGAAGTAACTCGGCAAGTTTTTCGGCATCCTGGATATTTTCCTCCATGCTGAATTGCGCGAGAGACTTCATCCAATTTAAATCGGCTCCGGCACTAAAGTGGCTGCCGCTTGCCCGTAAGACTAGGGCTCTGACCTGGGGGTTAGTCTTAAGCTGAAGTAGGATGGACAACATGGTGGAAATACATTGGCTATCAAAGGCATTGTTTTTTTCTGGGCGATTCAGAGTCATAGTGGCGACGCCTTTTTCGTCAATGGCAAATAGAACCGCGTCGCTACCAAGATCTGGCGGAGAAGATTGGTGATTTGTGCCATGTGAATTCATACTGCTGCCTCACATTCGAAATATGCCAAAGGTGCTATCCGATACCGGTGCTCTTTGGCTGGCATGTAGGGCTATGCCAACAATAAAGCGTGTATCACGTGGATCAATAATGCCATCGTCCCACAGTCTGGCACTGGCATAGTAAGGGGACCCTTGTTGGTCATACAGCTCGCGTATTGGCTGTTTGAACGCCTCCTCTTCATCCTCGGACCAGTTTTCGCCGTTACGTTGCTTGTTGTCGCGACTGACCTGTGCAAGAACCCCCGCAGCCTGCTCCCCCCCCATCACAGATATACGGGCGTTGGGCCACATCCACATCATGGTGGGACTGTAAGCCCTGCCGCACATACCATAGTTGCCGGCCCCGTATGATCCCCCAATGATAACGGTAAACTTGGGTACATCGGCGCACGCGACAGCCATCACCATTTTTGCTCCGTGCTTGGCAATTCCTTCCGACTCACACTTCTTGCCAACCATAAAACCGGTGATGTTTTGTAAAAACAGCAGGGGGATTTTGCGCTTGCAACATAACTCGATAAAGTGAGCACCTTTTTGAGCTGATTCTGAGAACAGAATGCCATTGTTAGCGACAATGCCTACTTGTTGGCCGAAGATTTTGGCGAAACCACATACCAGCGTAGTACCGTATAGTGTCTTGAACTCATCGAATTCTGAGTTATCGACAATACGTGCGATCACTTCCCTGATGTTAAATGGTGTGCGCAAGTCGGTGCCGACAATACCAAACAGTTCGTCTGCAGGATAACGTGGAGCCGCGGCACTTTGATTCAATGGTGCAAACGAAGGAAGGCCACAACTTTCGATAGCTTGCCTTGCCAGTTCTATCGCATGTTGCTCGTCGTTGGCAAAGTAGTCGGCGACCCCTGAAGTTTTGCAGTGTACATAGGCACCGCCTAACTCCTCTGCAGTGACGATTTCGCCAGTCGCCGCTTTTACCAGGGGAGGACCCGCAAGGAAAATAGTGCCTTGCTCTTTGATGATAATAGAAACATCGGCCATTGCGGGGACATAGGCCCCACCTGCGGTACAGGATCCCATAACAACGGCTATTTGCGGGATACCCTTGGCGGACATCCTTGCCTGGTTGTAAAAAATTCGACCGAAATGATCGCGATCGGGGAACACATCGGCTTGATGGGGCAGGTTGGCACCACCGGAATCGACCAGATAGATACAGGGCAGGTTGCACCGTTCCGCAATCTCTTGCGCTCGAAGGTGTTTCTTTACTGTCAGGGGGTAGTAGGTTCCCCCTTTGACCGACGGATCATTGGCTACCACCATGCATTCTATCCCTTCGATCCGGCCTATCCCTGCGACGACCCCTGCGCAAGGGATCGGTTCGGAGTAAACATTCCAAGCAGCAAATTGGCCGATTTCGAGAAATTCGCTACCAGGATCGAGTAGCGCCTGGATTCGGCTTCGCACCGGTTGCTTGCCTTTGTCCTGCTGTTTTTGTTGCGAGCTTGTACCACCGCCTTGTTTGATGGCTTCAACATGTGTCTGCAGCTGGTCGACAACTTCGGCCAGTTTTTTAAAATTGTTAGAGAAAAAGGTATCGTCTCGGTTGACTGTAGACTTTATTATTGCCATCTTCCGTCCTTACTTGGATTCTTCAAAAAGCTCGCGTCCAATCAACATCCTGCGTATTTCTGATGTACCTGCACCAATTTCATAGAGCTTGGCATCGCGGAGCAGGCGTCCTGCAGGAAACTCATTGATATAGCCGTTTCCTCCCAGCAGCTGGATCGTGTCGAGTGCGAGCTGGGTTGCGATTTCTGCTGCATAGAGAATGACACCGGCAGCATCCTTGCGGGTGGCTTCACCGCGATCGCACGCCTTAGCGACGGTATAGACATAGGCGCGGGCCGCATTGGTTCGGGTATACATATCAGCGACTTTAGCCTGGACGAGCTGGAACTCGCCAATTGAGCGACCAAACTGCTTTCTGTCGTGAACGTAGGGCAGCACAAGATCCATGCAGGCTCTCATGATCCCAAGGGGGCCTGCGGCCAAAACCACACGCTCGTAATCCAGGCCGCTCATAAGAACCTGCACGCCTTTGTTGAGCTCCCCGAGCACGTTTTCTGCCGGTACTACGCAGTTATCAAAAACTAATTCGCAGGTGTTGGATCCGCGCATGCCAAGCTTGTCGAGTTTTTGCGCATGGTTGAAGCCTGGAAATTGTTTCTCGATGATAAAGGTGGAAATACCGTGTGAGCCTTTATTCGGTGCGGTTTTTGCGTAGACCACAATGGTATCGGCGTCAGGACCGTTGGTGATCCACATTTTGCTGCCGTTGAGAATAAAATGATCACCATGGTTCTCGGCTCTGAGTTGCATGCTGACGACATCCGACCCTGCATTGGGTTCGCTCATTGCCAACGCACCGACATGATCACCACTGATCAGTGGGGGGAGATATTTGGCTTTCTGCTCATCGCTGCCATGGCGATATATTTGATTGACGCAGAGGTTGGAATGGGCGCCATAGCTCAATCCGACAGAGGCCGATGCACGACTGATCTCCTCCATCGCCACAACATGGGCAAGGTAGCCCATATCGGCACCACCATACTCCTCGCTGACAGTGACGCCCAACAATCCCATTTCACCCATTAACGGCCAAAGATGGTTGGGAAACTGGTTGGCTTTATCAATGTCTGTCGCGAGAGGGCAAATGACCTGCTCAGCAAAACCATTGACATGCTCGCGTAGCAGGTCGATGGTCTCACCGAGGCCATAATTTAAGGGAGTGAAGCTATCTCTCATAAGCGCTCCGGTTGTAAGAGGGATTAAGGCTTGTGCTGATTATTGGCAACTTGAGTATTTAAAGCCTGCAGACACTTGTCCCGCGCAATCTGTAACTCTGTCATCACCACGTTGATATCTTCAAGCTGGCGTTGCAGTACCTCTTGTTTGGTGTCGATGATATTGAGCATTTTGTTGAGCTGCGATGAGCTTTGGTTGGTGTCGTACAAATCAAACAGTTCACGAATTTCGGCCAGAGAGAAACCCAGCCTTTTGCCACGTAAAATCAGTTTGAGCCTGATTTTGTCGCGGCGTTGATAGATGCGTGTATTACCTTGCCGTTCGGGTTGCAATAATCCCACATCTTCATAGAAACGGATGCTTCTGGTGGTGATGTCAAATTCTCTGGCTAACTCGCTTATTTTGAACGTTTCCACCTTGCTTGCCCCCAATGTTAGGTAATGGCTTTACAGCTGCAATGTGTATTGGAATTGTTTCTTAACGTTTACGTAAATGTTAGTGCTATGCTTACGTAAACGTCAAGAAATCGCCTGCAGAGATACAGCACACCAAGAGGGCTTTGATATGGGTAAGGAAGTGTGGGTCATCGCGGCAAACCGAACACCTATCGGCAGTTTTCAAGGGGAGCTATCGTCATTTAGCGCTTCCGAGTTGGGTAGTATTGCCATCAAAGGCACATTAGAGCATTCCGGGCTTTCGCCAGAAATGATAGATGAAGTATTGATCGGCCATGTGCTACTGGCTGGCTGTGGGCAAGCTCCTGCCAGACAAGCATCGCTAAAAGCAGGGATACCAGACAATATTGGCTGTACCACCATCAACAAAGTGTGTGGGTCTGGTATGAAGAGTGTCATGCTGGGCCACGATGCTATTCTGGCGGGAACCAATCAGACCGAAGTTGCCGGTGGGATGGAGAGCATGAGTAATGCGCCATATCTGCAGAGCAAGATTCGTTCCGGCCTGCGATTAGGGCACAGTACATTGCATGATCATATGTTCCTTGATGGTTTGCAGGATGCCTACGATGGTGATCTGATGGGTGTTTATGCCCAAAAAGTGGCCGATGAGCGCCATTACACCCGCCAGAGTATGGATAAATGGGCGGTTAAGTCGGTGGAAAGGGCGTTGATTGCCCAAGAGCAGGGGTGGTTTGAGAGTGAAATCATCCCGATCAAGGTTGCCAACCCCAAAGGGGACGTGGTTGTTTGCCGAGATGAGCACCCTAATGAAATTAATCTGACCAAACTTCCCGTCCTTCGCCCGGCGTTTGCTGAGGGGGGAACGGTGACGGCCGGCAATTCCAGTTCCATCTCCGACGGAGCTGCCGCGCTTATCTTAATGGACGGCAAACTTGCTAGGCAGCAGGGCCACAAGCCTTTAGCTGTTATCGCCGCCCATGCCAGCCATGCACGGCATCCGTCTGAGTTTACGGTTGCTCCTGTTCATGCCATCCGGCAGTTGCTTGATAAGCTTTCGTGGTCGGTTGAGCAAGTGGACAGTTGGGAAATTAACGAGGCGTTTGCCGTGGTCACCCAGATTGCCACCAAAGAACTCGGCATTGATCCTGAACGTGTCAACCCCGATGGTGGGGCGTGTGCCCTTGGGCACCCTATTGGTGCGAGCGGGGCCAGAATCATTGTCACCCTGATCCATCGTCTCAACCGCTTACACCAAAGTATCGGCCGCCCGGTGCGTGGCATTGCAGCTTGTTGTATCGGCGGGGGGGAAGCCACTGCCATTGCCGTTGAAGTGGGTACGACTGACTAAGCTAGGAGCCAATATGAGTGACGCAAACTTTATTTCTCCGGTACCCTTGTACGTTAGCGGAGAATTCATCCATTCGTCCTCAACCCACTGGATTGAGGTCACGAACCCGGCAACTAACTCAGTGATCGCCAACGTTCCCTGTGCAACGGAGCGAGAGATAGACGCTGCTATCGCCAGTGCCGCGGAGACCTTTGAAACCTGGCGCGAAGTTGCTGTGCCCGAGCGAGCCCGCTTGATGCTCTCTTATCAGCAATTGCTGAAAGAATACCATGACGAGTTGGCTGCGATACTGTCCAGCGAGACGGGAAAGAACTTTGCCGATGCCAAAGGTGATGTCTGGCGCGGTATCGAGGTGGTTGAACAAGCGGCGAATATTGCCAGTTTAATGATGGGGGAAACCGTTGAAAATGTGGCAGCGGATATCGACAGTTACTCTCTGATTCAGCCCCTAGGGGTATGCTGCGGTATTACCCCTTTTAATTTTCCAGCTATGATCCCACTGTGGATGTTTCCGATGGCTATTGCCGCTGGGAATACTTTTGTCTTGAAACCTTCCGAGCAAGTCCCGCTGACAGCGATGCGATTGGCCGAACTGTTTGAGCTTGCGGGGGCACCAAAAGGCGTACTGCAAATTGTCCATGGTGGCAAGAAACAAGTGGATTACTTGTTAGCTCATCCTGATATCCGAACGATTTCATTTGTCGGCTCGGTACCTGTCGCCAGGCATATCTACCAAACTGGGACACACCATCTGAAACGTGTCCAGGCGTTTGCCGGAGCCAAAAACCATATGGTGGTGATGCCCGACGCCAATATGGGACAAGTTGTCAATCATCTCGTTGGTTCATCGGTTGGGGCGGCTGGGCAGCGCTGTATGGCGATTTCTGTTGCTGTGTTGGTTGGAAATGCCAACGAAATTATTCCCGATTTGAAAGTTGCCATGAAAAAAGTGAAACCTGGTCCATCGAATAATAGCGAGGCCGCGTATGGCCCGCTGATCAGCCGAGCAGCAAAACAGCGTGTGCTGCAACTTATCGAGCAAGGCAAGCAACAAGGCGCAGTTTGCGAAGTCGATGGTTCGAACTGTACCGTTGCGGGGTATCCTGACGGTAATTGGCTCGGCCCGACCTTGTTCAGTGGCGTGACAACAGATATGGCTATCTATCAGCAGGAGATTTTTGGTCCGGTATTGGTATGCATAGCCGTTGATAGCCTGGATGAGGCAATTACCTTAATTAACACTAACCCATATGGTAACGGGACAAGCATTTTTACGGCCTGCGGGGCCGCTGCGAGAAAGTTCCAGCACCGGATTCAAGTCGGGCAAGTCGGTGTGAATGTCCCCATTCCTGTGCCGCTGCCGTTTTTCTCATTTACCGGTTGGCGCGGTAGCTTCTATGGCGATTTGCATGCTTACGGTAAGCAGGCTGTGAGATTCTATACCGAAACCAAGACGGTAACGGCGCGCTGGTTTGATGAAGATATTCCCGATGGCCCTAATATGACCATAAACTTGCGTTAAGCGGAATCAAGCCTGAGACAAGGAGCGGATATGGACTTTTCTCTGACAGAAGACCAACGTGCTTTTGCCGATGTTGCACGGCAGTTTGCGCAGGATCGACTTGTCCCCAATGCGGCTGGCTGGGATGAGAAACAGATCTTCCCTAAGGACGTGTTGAGGGAAGCAGGAGATATGGGTTTCTTGAGTCTGTATGTTCCCGAGGAACAAGGTGGCTTGGGGCTGCCACGCCTTGATGCATCGATTGTTTTTGAACAATTGGCAATGGGGTGTACGTCAACCACGGCGTATATGACCATCCACAATATGGTGTCGTGGATGATTGCCAGCTTTGCTACCGATGACGTCAAAGCGAGGTATTGTCCACTGCTTGTTAATGGTGAGAACTTGGGATCATATTGCCTGACAGAAGCCAATGCCGGTTCGGATGCTGCGTCCTTGGTAACGACTGCGATCAAACAAGGCGGTGACTATGTTATCCGAGGAGCCAAAGCCTTTATTTCTGGGGCGGGGGATACCGATGTACTGGTAGTGATGGCAAGAACGGATCCCAGTAAAAAAGGGGCTTCGGGTATCTCTGCCTTTGTGGTTCCCGCTGATGCCGATGGGATCAGTTACGGTCGCAAAGAGCCCAAAATGGGCTGGAACAGTCAACCGACCAGAGCCGTAACTTTTGAGGATGTCCGTATTCCCTCTAGCCACCTTTTGGGTAATGAAGGAGACGGATTCAAGTTTGCGATGAAAGGGTTAGATGGCGGAAGAATCAACATCGCTACATGCTCTATCGGTACCGCTCAACAAGCCCTTGAGCAGGCGGGCCGGTACGTGACTGAACGCAAGCAGTTCGGCAACAAACTGGCTGAGTTTCAATCTGTGCAATTTAAGCTTGCTGACATGACCACGGAGCTGATTGCGGCACGGCAGCTAGTGCGATATGCCGCTTATCAGTTGGATAGGAAGGCACCAGACGCCACGGCGTACTGTGCGATGGCCAAGCGGTTTGCCACTGATGTGGGGTTTAGTATCTGTGATCAAGCCCTTCAGCTCTATGGCGGCTATGGCTATATCAAGGAGTACCCTTTAGAGCGCTATTTCCGGGATGTCAGGGTTCATCAGATCCTGGAGGGCACCAACGAAATTATGCGACTGATCATCGCCAGGCGGGTGTTGAGCGAAGGCTGCCGCCTTCTGTGACTTCATTTAGGAGAGGAGTAGCCTCATGCCAGAAACTAACGCCATTGAAGTTGTCGTACATGGCCATACCGCAGTGCTGTCCATGAATAACCCGCCGGCCAATACCTGGACAGTAACAAGCCTTAACCTGCTGCGAGATACGATTTACAAGCTCAACCGCGATAAGAATATCTATGCGCTGGTGATAACCGGTCAGGGGGAGAAGTTTTTTTCTGCCGGTGCCGATTTGAAACTGTTTGCGGATGGCGATAAAGCCATTGCGCTGAGTATGGCGCAAGCTTTCGGCGAAGCCTTTGAGACGCTCAGCCAGTTTCGAGGTGTTTCTATTGCCGCGATTAATGGCTATGCAATGGGTGGAGGTTTGGAGGTGGCCTTGGCGTGTGATATCCGTATTGCGGAAGCGCATGCGGATTTGGCTCTTCCCGAGGCCAAAGTCGGCTTGCTGCCGTGTGCCGGAGGTACACAAAACCTCACCTGGTTGGTGGGCGAAGGTTGGGCCAAACGGATGATACTTTGTGGTGAAAGGGTGACAGCGTCACAGGCGTTGGAGATTGGTTTGGTTGAGCAAGTCGTTGCTTCAGGTCAGGGCCTGCAAAGTGCGAAACAGATGGCGGCCGAAGTGGCCCATCAATCTCCGTCCTCCGTCGCGGCGTGCAAGGCCTTAATTCAAAACTGCCGTCATTCGCCTTTGGATCATGGTTTGATCAAGGAGCGTGAGTTGTTCCTCAAACTGTTTGATACGGAAGATCAAACTGAAGGGGTGAACGCCTTTTTAGAGAAGCGCCCGCCAGAGTGGAAAAATCGTTAAGAGGCCAGAGGTAAGTCTTTACAGTGAATTTCAGGGGGAAGGATATGTCAGGCACGGTCAATATCAGTGAGCTTGAATGTAGCGGGGGATTCAAGTTTGGCATTGCTGAATTAGATAATCCAGCATCTCTTAATGCCCTAAGTTACGAAATGCTGGTGGTACTGCATGATGCTCTCAAGCACTGGCACGATGATCACAACATTGTCGGTGTCGTCATCCACGGTGCGGGGGAGAAAGCCTTTTGTGCCGGAGGTGATGTCAGGGCCATGTACCAGGTGATGAATGAGGCTAGGTCATCAGATCAACCCATTGGCACCTGCCAAGCGATGAGTTATTTAACCGACTATTTTACTCTCGAATATCAAACTGATTATCTCATTCATACCTATTCCAAGCCCGTCATTGTATGGGGTGAGGGTATTGTGATGGGAGGCGGGATAGGCTTGTATATCGGAGCCAGCCATCGAATAACCACGCCGAATACCAGATTGGCGATGCCAGAGATCAGTATCGGGTTATATCCCGATGTGGGAGGGACATGGTTTCTCAACCACTTACCGCAGGGCGTGGGCCTGTTTCTTGGATTAACTGGTGCGACAGTCAATGCCACGGATGCGCTTGCGCTAGCGATGACCGAACATATTATACTGCCAGGCCAAAAAGAAACGATGTTCGAGTTGCTGCAGCAGGTTAATTGGGACGATGTCGAGCCGCATCAGGGCGTGACCGAGCTGCTGGACAGGCTTGGTAATGACGCCAAGTATTCTCATCCGCAAAATGAGTTGTTACCCCATCTCCAGGCTATTCAAACTGCCTGTCAATATGGGTCTTTGCCCGAGATATATGATCAAATCCAGGCCATGGCTGAACCGGTTGATGAAAGCGAGGGTAAATGGCTGCGAAGGGCAAAACAGACGTTAAGAGAAGGTAGCCCGATAACGGCCCATATATGTTATCGCCAGTTGACCCAATTTCACTACGAATCATTGGCCGACTGCTTTCGCCTCGAACTCTCACTGTCCGTCCGCTGTGGTGAGCTAGGGGAGTTTTATGAAGGAGTCAAAGCCCGCCTGATCGAGAAAACCCAGCAGCCTCGTTGGCTGTTTTCCGATATAGCCAGCGTCGATCAAAGAGTGATTGATACCTTGTTCACCCCACTCTGGGCAGATAACGAACACCCGCTCCAACTGTTGGGGCTAAATGGTTCACATGAAGGAGCTTAATGATGAATATTGCATTTATCGGTTTGGGCAACATGGGGCGGCCAATGGTCTTGAACTTGCTCAAGGCCGGGTGTCAGGTGTCGGTGTTTGACATCAATACCGCTGCAGCTGAAGCCTTGAAGGAAGACGGAGCGTTTGTTGCTGGCTCGATGGAGGAATGCGTAAAAGGTGCTCAAACTGTCATGACAATGCTGCCGGCAGGCGAGCATGTTAGGGCAGTTTACCTTGGTGATCATCAAGGTGGGGTTGGCTTATTGAAAATGGTGGAAGCAGGGACGTTTCTTATCGATTCATCAACAATCGACCCGGCTTCAGCGCGGTTAGTGGCACAACAAGCCCATACCCTCGAGCTTGAGTTTGTTGATGCCCCCGTATCCGGAGGAGTTGCGGGAGCCCAGGCCGGTACGCTGACGTTTATCGTTGGTGGAACAGACAGCGGGTTCAAGCAAGCCGAGGAAGTGTTACAGCATGTGGGCAAGAATATCTTCCATGCCGGCAAAGCTGGCGATGGTCAAATGGCCAAGATCTGCAACAACTTGATGCTGGGGATATTGATGTCGGGTACCTGCGAGGCATTGAGCCTTGGGATGGATAATGGCCTAGATCCCAAGGTTCTGTCCGATATCATGCTGCAAAGCTCTGGGCGGAACTGGGCATTGGAGCTGTATAATCCCTGTCCGGGGATCATGGACAAAGCCCCGGCGTCGAATCACTACCAGCCGGGGTTCATGTCAAAGCTGATGCTAAAAGATTTAGGGCTGGGCCTGGAAGCCGCAACGGAGAGCCAATCGCCAATCCCAATGGGCACGCTGGCACGAAATTTATATGCCTTTCATAACGCTGAAGGCAATGAACTTCGCGATTTCTCGAGTCTGTTTGAATTCTATCGAAAGCCATCAAAGTAAATCGATTTTCCGGTTATGGATATGTTCATTAGGGGGAGCTATGGATTTAAAGCAAAGCGTGATTGCCATAACAGGTGCCGGGCAGGGGCTTGGGCAAATGATGGCCATCAGCCTGGCGCAGGCTGGTGCCCAGTTGGCACTGATTGATTTGAGTGAAGAAGGGTTACACGAAACTAAACGGCAATGCCAAATGCTGAGCGCCAAGACGTTAACGTATCAGGCGGATGTGACGCATGAGCAGCAAGTCATCGCCGTGTTTGACAATATCATGGAGGATTTTGGCCAACTCAATGGTCTAATCAACAATGCCGGAGTACTCAGAGATGGATTGCTGGTCAAGGCTAAAGACGGCAAGCTAGAGAAAATGACCCTGGAGCAATTTTCTACCGTGATGGATGTGAATGTTACCGGAACATTCCTCTGCGGACGTGAGGCGGCGGCATCCATGGTTGCTGCCGGCAACCAGGGGGCGATCATCAACATTTCCAGTGTGGCTAGAGCGGGAAATATCGGGCAGACCAACTACGCAGCTTCCAAAGCCGCTGTCGCAACCATGGCGGTCTGTTGGGCCAAGGAACTTGCCCGTTACGGGATCCGAGCCGCTGCAATTGCTCCAGGCGTAGTAGAAACGGCAATGGCAAAACAACTTAAACCCGAGGCAATTGAGCGGCTAAAGTCAATGATCCCGGTTGGCCGAATAGGCGAAGCCAGTGAAATAGCCCATGCCGTAAAATACATCTTAGAAAATGATTATTTTACCGGGCGTGTGCTGGAAGTTGACGGTGGAATGCGAATGTAAACACCTAAGGTGGGGCGGTTATCATTAGCTGGTGTTCTAGCGGCCGTAGAACATCACAAACAGTGCCATGCCACCACCAATGACGAACATGAGCATGGCAATAATTGCAGCAAACTTATTGAGAATTGAAAAGAGTTTATCCATGGCGGTTGTCTTTCTCTTGGGTTAGCGTTGGCAGAAAGATGCCACAGTTAGCAACAAAATGCGATAGTACATTTGGTGTGGACATGTTTGATTACAATAACGGTGATAAAACATGCCCCACCTTCTACGGTGGGGCATTGCGTTAGATAGAAATTATTGCAGTATGTTGAAACTACTTAGTTGGCATTGGCAGAATTTCAAACATCCCGTCGAACTCATCCAGTGTGCCAGCGAGTTGCTGAAGCAGCTCTGCGTTACCCTCTACCTTTGCATCGCCTGATTTGATCAAAGCTTCCAGCGTGGTGTTGCCCAATACAATCTGAGTGAGGTCCGCTTTGGTAATGCTCAGCGTGACATCCGTTGTTGGGAGCTCTGTTACTTCAATATTGGCCAAGTTCGAATTAGATACTTCACCATAATATTTTTCATCCAAGTCAGGGTGTACTACACCAAAGTTAAAGTTTAAGCCGGCTTGTTCGGCTTTTTCTGCATTGAGTTTGACCGCCACAAAGTCTAGGAACATGCCCGTTGGGGTATTGGCGATTACATCCGGCGAGGCGAGTTTGATCGACGGTTGAATTTCACCGGTACGTAACTCGACGGCACCTTGCAGATAGGAGTTACGCCATGCCATTGTTTCAGACTGGTAGCCTTGCTGTTCGAAGCTATCTGCGAGGGCAAAGCGGTACTCGATGTTGTTTGGATCGCACTGTACTAGGTCGTTGAACAGCTGTGATGCATGCTGATACTCACCCTTTTCGAAGTGTGTCATTCCCGCTTTATAAAGCGTATCTGCACCTGCCGCTTCAACATACACACATGATTTGTCTTTAGTTTGTAAAGGGTTAGTATTGACTGGATTTAAGTCGTGATAACCCAAGTACAAGTTCACTACCGCACGCGCATTGTGGCTATAAGAGCCGTGGTAACCATTGGTGTGCCAGGTATCAAGCTGTGATTGCGGAACAATTTTCTCTATTTCTCGGCCAACGTCATTGATTGACACCCCGTGGTTAGCCAGGCGCATAGACTGATTGTGAATAAAGCCGTAGTTGTCCCTTTGTAGAGTCATATATTCAGCAATCTCGTTGGCATCCGTGGTTGGGTCGTTCCACACGGGGGCAGAGTGAGCCGCGTGAATATTGTCTACTAGGCCACTGTCGACAAAACGCAGCTTGAGCTCGGTCAGGTACTTGGTCCAGATCAGCGAATCTCGTACTTTTGCTCCGCGGAAAGTATAGATGTTATGCATACCATCGTAGGTTAGCTCGGCGGTATTCAAAGAGCGATATTCCGGCACGTATAGAACAATTTCTGCTGGTGCTTCGGCACCCGGCATATTAATCGCCAGGAACTCCAAGCCATCGATAGTAATGAGTTTTTCCCGCTCCTGAATCTCATGGGTTGGAGCAACCAAGGTTACTTGGCCGCGGGAGGTACCCAGTCCTAGCGCATTATCAACAATGCCTTTGGTGTTGTTGTCTAGCGTCGTGCCATATTGGTAGTTGGCACGGCGGCTCATGGCTGTGCCTGCAATCACGTTCTCGTCAGCCAGTTCTTTGATAAAGTCCTTCGGGGCGTAAATTGGGGCTCCTGTAGCAAAATCATCCGACTCAATAATGGCTCGGGAACCACCGAAGTGGTCGGCATGCATATGCGAGTAAATCATGCCTGTGATTTGGTGTCCGCCGTTAATGGCGGGCAGGTGCATTTTTGCGAACTCCCAAGATGCTTCTGCCGCTTCTTTAGATAAAAGAGGGTCATGAATGACGTAGCCGTTATCGGTGCGGTAGATGGTCATATTGGAAAGATCAGCACCGCGGATCTGGTAGACACCATCAGTGACTTTATACAATCCCCCCGCCGCGTAATTTAGCATTCCCTGTCGCCACAAAGAGGGGTTTACTGAAGATGGCAATTCATCCTGGCTCATGCCGGACATATATTGGAATCGGTTTTTTAGTTCGCCTGCTTCATGGGAACCAAACTCAGCGATCAGCCCTCTCTGGGTACGCTCGAAGGCCGTGGTATCTTGCCATGGCAGTTGTTTGGCAAGTTCGGCATTGGCATTAAGGGTATGTGAGGTTGCTGGCTTTCCTTGATAGCTGTCTAGATTTGCGTAGTCAGCGCTCGCGCTGAAAGATACTAAAATGGCTAGCGAAAGAATCGAAGGTGAAAAACGGGTGTTCATAGGGAGCCTCGTTGTAGTCAGCATTGGGTATAGCGCTACTATATTCGGTTGACATATAACAAAAAACATACGAAGTTGTATATCAAACATCACGATTTGTTATGTGTTGAGGTGGTTCGTGGTAAGCAATATGGATTTGAACCTGCTTAAGGTATTCGTCGCCGTGTATCGTCACCGTTCGATTACATTGGCCGCAGAAGAAATTGGAATGACGCAACCCGGCGTTAGCGGGCTTCTCAAGCGCTTGCATCATCAACTAGGAGTACAATTGTTTGTCCGTTCTGGCCGTGGTATCGCGCCTACGCACCAGGCACAAGAGTTAATGAGGCAGATTGAACCGGCTCTTACTCAAATTCACAATGCGCTTGAGGGAATGGAATCGTTTTCGACACAACATGATCGTCGCTTTGTGATTTATGCATCAGAGCCTGTTATGTTGATGCTGTTGCCAAAAATAGAGGCGGATGAATCACTGGGTAAGGTAAAGATTGAGCTGCACCCGACACTGTTGAGTGAAGAAAAACTGATCCATAGCCTTAATCAGCAACAAGCGGATTTGGCTATCGATTTTGCCAATTTCTCTGCTCCATCATTTTTATTTGAGGATTTATTTGCAGATGATCTGTGCATTATTGTTCGCAAGGAACACCCAAGAATTGCCAGTTCAATTTCATTAGAGCAATATTACCAAGAGAAACATATCACTTTGAAACTACGCCGGGAGAATGCTTACCTCGCGGATTATTTCACCGTAGAAAGTCTGAATGAGCGCGATATTGCTGCGGAATGCGATTCACTGCTTTCGCAAATGTCTCTGGTTTCAAGCTGCGATTGTGTCGCCGTCGTGAGCAGGAACATGGCGAAAATGTTTGCTGAGAAGTTGAATATTAAGATCCTCGAGGCTCCTTTTACCAACATTCCAATCCGCTATCGTCTAATGACTCACAACCGAATGAAGCAAAGTCCTGCCAATCGATGGTTGCGAGAAAAGCTCAAGTCGTACTTCACGGTAACGGTGTAAATTGCGGGGATGTATTGTGCCGGCCTATTTAGAGTAATAGGTGGATAAATTCGGCAGTTTCAGCCTCAGACTGCAACTGCCAGGTTTCATCATAAATGTTCTCACTGAGCTTTGGGCTGAGGCTAATTTGGCACTAATAGGCCCTTGGCATGGAGTTTTAGAAATGCCGCGAGTGTTTTGGCATCTTTTATTTCATTTTGTGCCACTTTGGCGAGGAATTCTGTTGGTGACACTTTCATAACTTCAATGACTTCATCCTCATCGCACTGGGCTTGGCAAGGTTTCAACTGGGTTGCTAAGAACAGATATTGTACCTCGTCACAAAACCCTGGTACGGGATAAAGCTCCCCCAAGTTATGCCAATGCCTTGCTTCCAACTGGCATTCCTCTGCTAATTCACGCTGCGCACAGCCTAAGATATCCTCGTTGGTTTCCAGTGTGCCTGCCGGAAATTCCAAGATCCATTTTTTTATTGCTGGGCGATATTGGTTGATCATTACCAGATCACCGCCTTCATCAATTGGAACGATGATGACTGCTCCAGGGTGCTTGACAGTGGTAAAGTTAATCTCCCTGCCGTCAGGAAGGGTATGCTGTGATTGTTCAACAGAGAAGCACTTCCATTGGCAAAGGGTTTTCGTTGTCATCATTCTATTATCCGTAATGTATGTCTTGACAGCGTATGGAATTTATCAGCCGATGGCAATTTGATCTTTCCCCCAGTTTTTTGCTCGTAGCAAAGCGCTGTCAGCTTTGATGTAATCAAGGCTGAAGTTTTGGTATTCAACTAAAGTGAGGCCGATACTAAGCGTCACCGAAATTTTCTGTGCATCGTCCAGTTCAAGTTGCCATTTTTTGATTTCTTGTAATAGTTGCAAGGCTATGGTTTCAGCATCCATTTGGGATGTATCAGGCAGTAGTAGACAAAACTCCCCATTTCCCATTCGAGCAAGACTGTCTGTTCCTCGGAGGTGATGGTTGAGACATTGGGACACCATGATTAGAATTTGATCGCCAACTTCCAGCCCGTATCTATCGTTGAGGTCCTTTAGCCCATCAATGTCAATTAGCAGCAAGGAAATGTCTTTCAAGTAGCGATTAGAGCGGTAGGCTTGATGCAAGTATTGCTCTTCAATACCTTTGCGATTGAGAAGACCGGTGAGAAAGTCTTTCTTGGCAGTATCCTTTACCCGCTTGATGGCTTCGTTACGATGCTGAGCCAGTAAGTAGGCCATAACCAGGACCATGGCATAGGCACTGATGTTTTGTAATGCTTCGTTAATTTGCAGGTGCTTCTGAATATATTCATCAGCACTCATGGCCATGTAGTACAAACCAAAGAGCAAACTGTACCAAGAAGCAAGTTGATGTCTGAGGGTAAAGAAACATAATAATGGAATGGTAAGTGCAATGGTGTTGTTCAGTAAATTTGACCCATCGGTATAAAACCCGTAAATGCAATTGGCTGTGGTATAGAGAATAAAAAGCCAAATGAGCAGATGGGGACTTTCCCAGCGTTTGTTCACCAACGTCAGGCATTGACAGAGCAGGGCACCTACCAGAGCTTGGCTTGTTAACCACAAAGAGTTTGTCGAGACAAAATACGAGAAGGCAATAATAAGAAAAATAATGCCGGCAACAGGGAATAAGATAGACAACTGTCTTTTTAGCGTTTCTTTGCTGAGTTCGATATAGGCGTGATTATCAGATTGCAGCTGGTGGCTCTTAAAAACCATACTCATGGTAGAAGGTTATCCTTAGGTAAAACAATACTCCAGCCAATACGCAACTATGCGCAATGGCCGGATAAGCTTAATCTAAGGTGCGAGTCTTGTCTAATTTTTTGACGAAAAAAATGTAATTGATTGTTCTGTAATAATTCCTTGTTGAAATGCTAACTTAAGAATAATTTCAATAGTTTGGTGACGATTTTTGGCTGTTCGTTGGTAACTCCGTGCGCGGTTTCAGGCAACACGACGATTGCTGAGTTCAGGTGTTGGCTGAGTGCGATGCCATTTTTGAGGGGGAAAATTTGATCGCTGTCACCCCAAATTAACATTGAAGGTGGAAAGGTTGCGGTATCAGCAAGTGAGATTCGGTGTCTGTCTTCTACAAGTGATTGTATTAAAACCTCCTTTTCTTTTTTGTACGGAGAGAAATAACTACTGTATATTTGTTCTGCGACAAAATCTGGCATCTTTTTCGGCTCGTAGAATACATTATCGAACAGGCGTCTGACTTCATCGCGGTTGGTTGGTACAAAGAGCTGCTCAGGCTTTTCCACTCCGGCTCGACGACATAGCCCCTCGAGATCTTCATCACTAAAGAGTGGCCCTGGGCTGGCAATGATCACCCCTTTTTCAACTCTATCGGGTTGCATCATCATGTTGTAGGCGATGAAGCCGCCATAAGAAATACCAGCAACATGTATTTTATCGATTCCAAGTGCATCGAGCAGTTGCCAAATGGTTGCGGTTTGGGTGGTGAGATTTGGTGGCCCCATGCTGTAAGAGTCGCCAAACCAAGCCAGGTCCGGGGCAATCACTTGATAATGCTTGCTTAGCTCAAGCATTTCTTCTTTCCAGGTAGAAATCGCGTTACCGCCAAAGCCGTGGATGAGCAATAAGGGTTTACCTGTTCCGCCAATCCAATACTTTAACTGGCCGCCTTCTTCAAGGTTGAGAAGGTGCTCTTGGTAGCCTTGGGCATAAAGCTGGTGATGATCGTGTTGTTCTTTCCATTGCACCAACTCACAACCACCTAAGATAATCAGGGTGTTGAATATGGCAATGAATCTAGTGAGTTGGCGGTTAATAAGAAAGCGCATGAAAAAATCTCCCTTCCCGGAAACAGAACGGCGTTATTATACGCTGTTTTATTTATGTTTGAACTGAACGAATTATTGCTTGCAAATTGCACAGGTAATGTGATCGTTACTTTATTTTCCATATGGTTATGATACTTTATGCCCAGTTTAACTAATATTGTTTGAGTAATTCCTCATTCACAGGGAGAAAAGCATGCGAGTTCTCGTCACCGGCGGTATGGGCTACATTGGCAGCCATACGTGTGTTCAGATGATTGAAGCGGGTATGACGCCGATTATTGTTGATAACCTTTACAACAGCAAAAAATCAGTGTTGGCTAGAATTGAAAAGCTGACTGGTGTAACACCTGCATTTTATCAAGGCGATATCCGTGATCGTGCTTTCCTTGACAAGGTATTGGCTGATAATGAAGTGGAATCGGTGATTCACTTCGCGGGCCTCAAAGCCGTGGGTGAGTCAGTTGAAAAGCCACTGGAATACTATGATAACAATGTTCACGGCACTTTGGTTCTCGTGGAAGCGATGCGAGCAGCTGGTGTAAATAGCTTGATTTTCAGCTCCTCTGCGACTGTTTATGGCGATCCGGCAAGTGTGCCAATTACAGAAGACTTTCCGACCAGTGCGACCAACCCATACGGTCGCAGTAAATTGATGGTGGAAGAGTGCCTGACTGATATTCAGAAAGCGTATCCTGAAATGAGCATTACGCTGCTACGTTATTTCAACCCAGTTGGCTCACACCAAAGTGGTGAAATGGGTGAAGATCCACAGGGTATTCCAAACAACCTGATGCCGTTTATTTCTCAGGTTGCTGTTGGTCGTCGTGATTTCTTGTCCGTTTTCGGGGATGACTACCCGACAGTAGATGGAACGGGTGTGCGTGATTACATCCATGTGCTTGATCTTGCTGATGGCCATTTGGCGGCGCTTAATCACAAGGGCAAGGAAGCAGGCCTGCATACCTACAACCTTGGTACGGGCAATGGTTTCAGCGTATTGCAAATGGTCAAAGCATTTTCTGCAGCTGCGGGCGTTGAGGTTGCATACCAAATTGCACCTCGTCGTCCCGGCGATATTGCCGAATGCTGGGCTGATCCGGCTAAAGCTAAAGCCGAGTTGCACTGGGAAGCTACGCGTACTATCGAAGACATGACTGCAGATACTTGGCGTTGGCAGTCTGCAAACCCGAGTGGTTACCCTGATTTGTAAAACATCATAGTTGTAGATAATACGCATAAAGCCCGCTATAGAGCGGGCTTTGTTTTAGTTTATTCATAGCACATGTTAATTGACGTTGTTTTCAAGCTGGTAAGGTTTGATGATATGGAAAATAACCAAACTGGTGATTGCACCTAATGTATCGGCAAGCATATCTTTTTGCGCATCCCAGATATCTCCTTGGCTTCCAAGAAACTCAACCCCGGCATTCCCTCCAGCTAGTACGGCATACCACCATTCAATAATTTCATAACTCGCGGCAATAGCCATGATTGCGGCCAAGGCAAAAACAGACGCCCAAATAGGTTTGCAAACACCTTTGCGAACCAGAAACTCGGCGATAGGGAAAGCATAAAGGCCGATAGAAAAGTGTGCGACCCGGTCAAAATTGTTACGTTGAGAACCGATAAAATCGTTAAACCAGTCAAATGGCACATTAGCAAAAGTATAATGGGCACCGATGGTGTGAAGTGACATCCAAATCGCGATCAGGATATAGGCCGTGTTAGAAAACTGGAAAAAACGGTAGGTGATCAGTAAAGGCGCTAAAATGAGCACAACCGGGATAATTTCCGCTAGCCATACATCAGGAAAGGCAGGGTCTAAACCGGACCAAATAATGATGTGAGTGACAATCAGAAAAGCAATAAACGGTACGGAATGGTTGCGAATTTGTGTCATTAATTCAATGTCCTACATACATCCATGTGGTGCGTGAAGATTAGCATATTGAAGGTAACTTTAACTGAATATCTCTATAGGTTTTGCTACCAGCGCGTTATCTGCATGATAAGGCAATAAATCTGTACCAATTAGATGCCTGCAAATGGAAATGTGGTATAATGCTCAGCTGACCAAATTTAGAGCTGTGTGATTACAGTCACACAGCTTGTACTGTATTATTCTTGCTCATAGTTGGGCAATTACCGGAGCATCATTTTGCAATTTAACGATCTTGGATTAGACCAGCGCCTAATTAAAAAACTCAATCACTTGGCGTTCGATAAACCAACTGAAATTCAAAAAGCAGCAATACCTGTTGGCATTCTAGGCAAGGATGTCTTGGCCTCGTCCAAAACAGGTTCTGGTAAGACACTGGCCTTCTTGTTACCAGCTATGCAGCGTATGTATCGAAGCAAGCCTTTTACTCGCCGTGACCCACGTGTTGTCGTCTTGACACCAACCCGTGAGTTGGCAAAACAGGTTTTTGCGCAACTACGCACTCTGAATGCGGGTACGCCGTATGATGGCGCTCTGATCGTTGGTGGCGAAAATTTCAACGATCAGGTTAAAGAGCTACGTAAGGACCCAATGTTTGTGATTGCGACGCCAGGCCGCCTGGCGGACCACCTAGAGCACCGCAGTACTTACCTGGATGGCTTGGAAATGCTCATTCTTGATGAAGCCGACCGTATGCTTGACCTGGGGTTTGAGGCTCAGTTGCGCCGTATTCATGAAGCGGCAAATCACCGTCGTCGACAAACCATGATGTTCTCAGCAACGCTAGACCATACCGATGTAGTCAGTATTGCCAGCGATATGCTCAATGCGCCAAAACGTATTTCAATTGGTCATTCGGCAGAAGAGCATACCGATATCACTCAGCGCTTCTTACTTTGTGATCACCTCGATCATAAGCAAGCGCTGCTTGATAAGATTCTGGAAACAGAAAACTATAATCAGGTGATTATCTTTACGGCTACCCGCGCTGATACCGATCGCCTGACCAAAGAGTTGAATGAGCGTAAATTGAAAGCCGTAGCGTTGAGTGGTGATATGAACCAGACCCAACGTAACGCAATCATGAGCCAGTTTGAGCGCGACTGCCACAAAATTCTGGTGACAACAGACGTGGCTTCTCGTGGTTTGGACATTGAAAAAGTGTCGCATGTAATTAACTTCGATATGCCTAAGCATGCTGAAGAGTATGTGCACCGGATCGGGCGTACCGGCCGTGCTGGTAACAAAGGGGATGCCATTTCCCTTGTGGGCCCTAAAGACTGGAAGAGCTTCAAGAATGTGGAAGCCTTCTTGCAGCAATCTATCAGCTTCACCACGATTGAAGGTTTGGAAGGTAAGTTCAAAGGCCTGAAACCTGCGCCGAAGAAAAAGTTTGCCAAGAAGAAGCCAACGGCGGCTAAGCAGCAGGACAAGAAGACCCAGGCTAAACCACAGGCCAAGAAGAAGATGGACAAACGCTTCTACGATAACATGGCTGTCGGTGATAATGTCTTTATCCCGAAAAAGAAAAAGCCTGTAAGCCCTTCTTCTGAAGACTGATCCCGGTTTTAGCGATATCAAAGAGAATGCCAGTCAAATGACTGGCATTTTTTATGGCTATAGCTTTGAACTATGGGCTGTAGATTTATGCTGATGGCTGCTGCAGGTGATCCACAAGGGCTTTCATGAACCTTGCTGCCTCGCCGCCGGTACATGCGCGATGGTCAAATGTCATCGAGAGGGGGAGGGCTTTGACGGCTTTTACTTCTCCTTGCTCGAGTACCAGTTTTTCAATGACCCGGCCGGCCCCAATAATCGCAACTTGTGGCGGGGTCACCACTGGCGTGGCGAAGATGCCCGCGATGGCACCGAAATTGGACAGCGTGATGGTTGCATGCTGCAGTTGCTCCCGGCCTATTTTCCGTTCACGTATGCCAGCCACCGTTTTGTCGACCCACAGCCTGATCCCATTGCTATTGTATTCATCGGCATTGCGAAGCACGGGGACATAAAGGCCGTGTTTGCTATCGACGGCAATACCAATATTGACTGTGTGGTGCAGACAGCGGGTCATGGTTTCCGCATCGAACCAAGCATTGAGAGCCGGCTCTTTTTTGCAGGCGTTGACGATGGCTTGTACTAGGCGGCAGGTGATGTCTTGCTGTGGCTGCCATGCCGCGAGGCTGGCCTCTTCTGTTATGGTTACTGCGGCAATATTATGGTGGGACTCCGCCATGGCACCGACCATGCTCCGGCGAGCTCCTTTTAGCACTTCTGTTCCGGGTAACTGCTTGTCACAGGCGTTGTAGACATCTTTGTCGAGAATGACGCCATCAGGACCACTACCAGTTATGGTACTTAAATCAACGCCCAATTTTTGGGCTAAAAGGCGTGCAGATGGCATTGCGCTTAGGGGATGTTCGGATTTTTCCAGTTGCGAGCTTCCAACCCAGAACTCATCGACATTAATATCATGGCTGTCTTGGGCAACGGTACCGACAACGGTGGCTGCATCGTTTTTCTGCGGGCTAGTCTGTGGTCTTGAGGGGACGGATGCGGCAGATTCTTCAATTTCCAGCAATAAGCTTCCTATACCGATAACATCACCGGCTTCGCCATGGCGGCTAATGATTTTTCCGCTGCATGGGGCAGGGACCTCAACGGTTGCCTTAGCTGTTTCTACCGTCAATACAATTTGGTCTACTTCTACGTAATCACCGATATTGACATGCCACTGAACGATTTCAGATTCAGCCAGCCCTTCACCTAAATCAGGCAAGTTAAATGCTTTCATTTCCACCCCTCCACCAGCAATTTTGCCGCATCAACAATGTCATCTTCCTGAATCATGAAATAATCTTCATTTTTGTAATATGGCATGATGGTGTCTGTACCCGTTACCCGTCTCGGAGGGGCCTTCAGTAGGCACATGGCTTGCTCTGAGATGCGAGCAATAATTTCTGCACCGACACCGCATGTTTTGCAGGCTTCGTGAACAACGAGCAGCCGGCCGGTTTTTTCGAGTGACTTAATGATAGATGCCATGTCGATTGGTTTGATGGTGGCCAAGTCAATGACCTCGGCTTCAATACCTAGCTCAGACAATGCCTGGGCAGCCTGCAGGGATTCAACAACGCATGCCCCCCAAGTGACCAATGTAAGATCGCGGCCCTTTCTGAGTGTGAAGCAAGTATTTAGAGGCAATGCTTCACCGTTGTCGATAACTGTCGACTTTACCGTACGGTAGATCCGCTTCGGCTCAAAGAACATAATGGGATCGTTGCTTCTAATCGCTGCCAGTAGTAAGCCGTAGGCACGCTGAGGTGATGACGGGATCACGACACTGATTCCAGGGATGTGAGCAAAGAGTGCTTCGACACTTTCTGAATGGTGTTCCGGGGCATGGATCCCACCACCAAAGGGAGCCCGGAAGACGGCAGGGCAGGTCAAACGTCCTCGTGTGCGGTTACGCATTCTTGCTGCGTGGCATACCAAGTGTTCTATCGCTGGAAACACAAACCCTTGAAATTGAAACTCCGCGACAGGCCTTAAACCTTGAGTCGCCATACCGACGGTGACCCCGCCGATTAAGGCTTCAGCTAATGGAGAGTCGATAACCCGCTTGCAGCCATATTTTTCTTTCAGTCCAACTGTTGCGCGGAAAACACCACCGTTATCACCGACGTCTTCACCTAGCACAATAACACTTTGGTCATGGGCCATCTCGTAATGCAAGGCCATGTTGATAGCGTCTAGGAGGGTTACTTCAGCCATGATCACCTCCTTGCATGCGCATTGCTTTATTGATTATGAGATCTCTTTGATTAAGCAGATCCTCGCTCAGTTGTTCATAGAGAAAGTCAAAGGCAGATTCTGGTGCCTGCGGTGTAATGCCGAGATAATTATCAACGACTTTTTCTATCACCTCTTTGCAGTGAACTTGCCAATTAATGTCATCTTGTTCAGACCAAGCTCCCTGTTCAATCAGGAAGGATTTGAGGCGTTTGATAGGTTCAAACTCCCAGGCTTGTTGAAGTTCATCTTCGCTGCGGTATCGAGACGCATCATCCGCCGTAGTGTGATCACTAAGGCGATAACTAACCGCTTCAATGAGAGTGGCCCCTTTGCCTTTTCGGGCATGTTCCAGTGACTTTGCGATAACATCAAACATGGCGACCACATCATTGCCGTCCACGGTTATTCCTTCAATACCGGCTCCTTTGGCTTTGTCTGAAAGCAGCTCAGCCCCACACTGAATTGATCTAGGAACTGAAATTGCCCACTGATTGTTGTTGATGACGAATACCAGCGGGATGTTCCACGCTCCGGCGCAATTTAACGATTCAAGGAAGTCGCCTTTAGAGGTAGCACCATCACCACAGGTAACTAGTGCAACATGGTGATTGCCTTGAATTTTAAGAGCGGCGGCAACACCGACGGCATGAGTGCATTGAGTTGCTATAGGTACGCAAAAAGGGAGGTCTCGGCAATGTTCCCCATCGGGTGAAAAGTCACTGCCACGTTCGTCACCCCCCCAGTATTGGAGGTTTTTTTCCATTCCGATACCGCGTGCCCACATGGCCGGCAGGTCACGATAGTAGGGGATAAATACATCAGTTTTTTTCAAGGCCCGTCCAATGGCAATACCTATTGCCTCAGACCCTAGGTGAGATGGGTAAGTTCCCAGTTTACCCGTGCGTTGAAGCGCGACTGCTTTGTTGTCGTAGCTGCGGGTTAATACCATGTCACAATAGAAACCTTTCAGGGTCATTAAATCAGCCCATTCAGGGAGCGGATTAACCAACTTACCATGGTGATCGATGAATCGATGCATCGGCATAGCCAGAACATTCATCTTTAGCTCCTTCTGGTGCTGCCTCAAAAGAGGCGGACAGCAAATTGGAGAACGTGCCATTGAGAGAATGAAGAAAAGTATCGTTAACGGGTGAGGCGACGTTCAATAGTACTAAGTGTAATCAAAATGTTAACATTCGCAGGTGGTCAGATTGTTTGGAAGAGTAAACTTATCGGTACACTTGAGTACATTGTCAATAAAGGAGAGTTTGTGACCGTGTTTTAGTGTTAAGACTTGTACGCAGAAAATTCCAGAGTACCGATGCGATCGCACATACTTACCCAATGGCATGCACGCTGTGTGTTCAATGCATTCATGGCGAATTGATCTGATAAGCGCTTATTACAGGGGCGATTTATGAAATGGTATACTAGCCTGGCCGCGATGATAGTAATGTCTGCCTGCTCGTCACAGGCAAATGTAAGTGAAATTGCCCAGCAGAAGACCCAGTTTATCAAAGATGAATGCTATCGAAATGATGCTGGCTCGCTGAATGATGCCTTTCAAGTGTTCATGTCTGACAGGCAAGAGGAGTTGGGCGGTTTACGTTCAACCCTAAGCAACGATAATTATGAGCAACTGGATTACGCATTGAAGCACTTTGTCACTTACTGGGAGCAACTTCAGACCGAAAGAAACTTGGCCTGCGAACAACATGCGACTTGTGAGTTCATTAAGTTTAAAACACCTGAGTTGCAGAGTAATCGTGACTTTTGTGATGGAACTGATTTT
Organism: Photobacterium gaetbulicola Gung47; assembly: GCA_000940995.1. Taxonomy (NCBI): domain Bacteria; kingdom Pseudomonadati; phylum Pseudomonadota; class Gammaproteobacteria; order Vibrionales; family Vibrionaceae; genus Photobacterium; species Photobacterium gaetbulicola. Next base: position 1,009,912 of record CP005973.1, on the reverse strand, counting down.
GAGTATAGTGTCAGCAGGGCTAAAATAATCAATTTTTTCAGTGATATAGAAAGATTAGAGCTACAAAAATCCCCCTAGTTCCTGCTCTCTATCAATGACTACCAGTATTACCTGCATTGCAGGTAATACCATGTCGTATTATGACTAAATCCACTATCAATTTGATTACAAATGCGTAACTGTGCTAAAGGTATAGATGTAAACACGTGAACTGACGTATCATATTTAGCACCTTGCGGACTCAATAATATATAAGGAGGAAATTATGGCTATTAGCCGTAAAATTAGTAAAGAGCGTTTAGCACTGAAGTTATCCCTAGCCGGTACCGTTGTACTGTCCTCGCTAGGTATAGGCTACGGACTCTATGTCGGATCCAATGCCATTCTTCTAGACGGTATGTTCTCTTTACTTAGTATGGGAATGACAGGGCTGAGCCTTTATACCGCATATCTCGTTACTAAACCCGATGATAAGTACTTCCAATTCGGATATGCCCATATTGAACCGTTAATCAACGTCGTCAATGGCTTGCTCATCTTACTCACATGTATTTTTGCCTTTTTTAGTGGTGTGCAAACCATTGTCAATGGCGGCCAAGAGATAGTGCTCGAGCATGCAATCTTTTATGCGGTGCTATCGACAATCTGCTGTTTTGCGATCTTTTTCACCGAGACCTATATCGCTAAGGCAGAGCAATCTGAACTGGTGCGAGTCGATTCACAGGAGTGGCTGATTGATGGGATATTAAGCGCGTCAATTTTGGTGGGCTTTATTTTTGTAATGATTTTGGATCACTATGGTTATTCACAGTGGAACCGCTATGTCGACCCTATTTTGGTCTCGGCGTTATCACTGGCGGCGGTAGTTTTGCCAATCAAAGTGTTACGTCGTAACCTCAAGGAGGTCTTGCTGGTCGCGCCACAGGATGATGTGCAAGAAAATGTTGACCGGGTGATAGAGAAGCTGTCGAAACAATACCACTTTGATGCGTACACTCATCACTTTGCCAAGACAGGCCGTCAGTATGATCTCGAAGTCAATATCCTGGTAAAGGACGACACATATTGGACCACTAAACGACAAGATCAGATCCGGCTTATTCTTTGGGAAGCCTTATCTGATGAACTGGGCGATACCTGGCTTTCTGTCAGCTTTACGGGGCAGGCTAGATGGCTATGATTACAATCTGATGGAATATAAAGAGGGCAGGAATTGCCCTTTTTTTATATTTGTTGTTTCTATATTCATAGAAATATGTTTGCATTTCCAACGGGTTACTCGATTGAATCATCCATAACTATATCTAATCTGAAATGGAAATAAATCTAGTCAAAAATGACCTAGTTATTTTTTCCTTTTACCCGCAAAATATTCATTAATTCATCAAATAATCAATGAACGACTGCTAGAGTAACTGCGGTTCTATAGCAAATAGGTTTAAACCTATGTATTTTAGATAAATATGTAGTTTTAAATAGATAAAAAAGTATAGGTTTCGATGCATTTGGATCGAATATTATGCAACTTTTTAGTGCATTTTTTGCTCTGTTGGGGTATCTTGTCCCCAGTCTAAAAATTACTTCTACTGTTAGTGGTAATCTTTAGATTTACAGCTAGCATTCTGATGCGAAATTATTTCACACTTTTCGATAAATCATAGGTTTATGTGATTATGGAAACATTACTGGTAATTGCCTTCATCATTGGTGGTTTCTACATTATTTGCAAAGAAAAGAAGAAATGTGACAAGTACGTCGATCACTCTCGTGACTCTTTTTGATTGATACCTTTTAGCGTGATCGGCAGTATTTACGGATTAGCACTGCTTAATAATTCTTCTTATTGACGCTAATAAATCAAATCGCCCGTATATTATTCTGCTAAATGCTGCAGGATGAATAGTACGGGCGATATTTTAAATGTAATGGTCTGTTAAACTTGTTTTTCTAACCATTCTTCTCGAAGACGTGTGATACGTTTGTGTGTTTCCTGCCATTTTGAGGTCTTGACCAAGTCTCGGTATTCGCCAGTTGGTTTTTTTAACAAAGATTCCAAAGAGGGAACTTGCGTCTGCGGTAACCCATCTAACGCTTCAATGGCTCCAGTACGGTTATTGCAAAGCATAACCATATCACATCCGGCCTGCTGGGCAGCTATGGCTCGTTCACTATAGCTACCAAGAACATCAGCACCTTTCATATTTAGGTCATCAGAGAAAACCACGCCTTTGAATCCCATCTCTTCGCGCAGGACTTGCTTCAACCAGTAGCTGGAGCCACTGGCTGGTGATGAGTCATAATGGTCGAACACGACATGAGCCGGCATCATTGCATCAAGCAGATTTGCATCGAGCAAAGATTGAAAAACCGTCATGTCATGACGTTTGATGGTATCGCGTGAGTCAACAGGAGTCTCCAAATGCGAATCGGCAATAACACCGCCGTGGCCAGGAAAGTGCTTACCGGTCGCCGCCATTCCCGCCAGTTTCATACCTTTAATAAACTCTGATGCATATTGAATCACTTTTTGTGGGTCATCCGAAAAAGCTCTATCGCCAATGGCTTTGCAATCAAAGCCGAGATCCAGCACCGGAGCAAGGCTAAGATCGATATCCATAGCCAGTAGTTCAGCTGCCATGAGCCATCCGCCGTCATAAGCTAAAGACTGACCGTTATTGCTTTGAGCAAATGCCTTTGCCGGTGGAAGTAAGGTGAATTCTTCACGAAAACGTTGTACCCGGCCTCCTTCTTGATCAACAGCAATAAGGAGAGGGCGCTTGGCGGTATTGCGGATATCTTTGGTAAGTGCGCGTAGTTGTTCACGATCATGATAGTTGCGGGCGAAAAAAATAATACCGCCTACAGTAGGGTGTTGGATGATCTCGCGATCTTCTGCATCTAGCTCATAGCCAGCTACATCAAGCATCAGAGGGCCCATGAATTCTCCTTACGGATATTTATCTAATAATAACAACCAGATAATTATCCCATATAATCTGGTAATACCATAATGAACACGCTTAATTATAGGGAAAATTGACCGAGTTTTAGCAAAGCCAACACATCAGCTAGGAGCGTTTAATAAGAGCGAATTGCGACATTGCTAGACAATAACACGCGGTTTTTTGTTTCCAGTGGGAAACACTTAGTTTTGTAATGGTTTTCATCACTGAATATAATATTTGATAACATAAGATAAATCATTGATTATTAATTGGGTAGTGTGATATTCATCAATCTTTGCAATGTAATGCTGGTGGCTTGCAGTGAAATTGTGATCTTGCGCGTTTTAATGCTTTCTTTTGTCCCTTAAACTGTTTCCTTGATTGTCCAATTAGGGAAGTAAAACATGTCAACTTTGGTCGCAATTGCAATTACAACTGGAATCCTATCTGGAATATGGGGATGGGTAGCGGTATCTCTCGGTTTGTTGAGCTGGGCCGGTTTCCTTGGTTGTACCGCATATTTTGCTTCCCCTAAAGATGGCCTTAAGGGCTTATTGCTTAGCTTGGCGACGACGCTGAGTGGCGTGTTCTGGGCAATGGTTATTATCTATCTTTCCACTGAGGTAGGGATTGAGATCATCGGATATGTTATTACTGCGGTGGTCGCTTTCTTGATGTGTGTTCAAGCTAAGCAAGCATGGCTTAGCTTTATTCCAGGTACCTTTATCGGCTCATGTGCAACATTTGCCGCAGGCGGCGATTGGCAGTTAGTCGTACCTTCGTTGGTATTGGGTATTTTGTTTGGTTATTCAATGAAAGCTTCTGGTTTGTGGCTACAGCAGAAGTTGGCCAAGCCAGAGGGAAACCTAGTCACTGCCGAGTAGACATGAATGAATTGAAAAAATGCCGCAGTCGCGGCATTTTTTGTATCTGATTCAGGCTAAAGGCAAGGAACATAAATGCCATTGAATTCTTTCTGGAGCGGCTTTAGGAGGTTTGCTGCTTGTGCCTTTGGTGCAAGTACACAAACTCTCAACCCACTGTTAAGGAGCTGCTGTACTTGGGCCTTTAATGTTCCCTCGCTAAATGGCTCACGGTCAGCATCTCGTCGACACAAATCTACAAACGCATCATCAGCGCCCTCAATGCTATCCACGTTGCCAGGGTAGAGTACAAACTCTGCTTGTTGCATTAACCGCAAGGCTTTTAAGGTCAGCATTTCTGTTTCGGTACCGGTTTCTAGCAAATACAATGCAGCCTGTGATTTAGGATTGTGCTCGAGCAGCTCCATAAAAACATGTTCAAGTTCTTCTTTAGTTTTGGCTTGTTCTACGCCTGAGTGGCGGAAAAATAATTCCCAGAACTTGCGTCTTTCATCGACAGTCACAAAATGCTGTTTTATCCGCTCCCGCTGCTCCCCGGCATAAGAGGCTAACAACGACAAGTTATGTGGTAGCTGGGTTTCCAGTGTCTCCCTCAGGTAACGAACCAGAACCGGTGAGGCACCACCACTGGAAACCGCAACTTGAATAGGGCTTCTATCAATGATGGAAGGCGTGATGAAGTCACAGTACTCTTTATCGTCGACAACATTAATCCAGATACCAAGCTCAGTGGCGTCATGGTGGACTTGGTGGTTCAGGGCCGGATCGTCAGTTGTTGCCCAAACCTGGTAGCTACCTTCAAGATCACTTTTGTCATAAGACTTTCTTTTCCAATCTATATGTCCAGTGTTTGTTAACTGGGTTAAATAGCTGTGCAGCTTGGGCGAAACCACGGTGATGCTTGCCCCTGCTTTTCGTAGTAAGTCCACTTTTCTGCAAGCAACCTCACCACCGCCAATTACTGTAACTTTTCTCTGTTTTACAGAGAGGAAAATCGGGAAATAGTCCATTTTTTATATTCTTTCTGGGTATATGTGCTGTCTGTAAGTCTCTGACTTGTAGTGATATCTTTTTCTGGCTACTATAAAAACACAAAAATTCAAGGTTTGAAATAATTTGAAACACTTGGTTGGTGAAATTGTTTCAATACATATAACTGTTCAGCTTGGATTAAAGGCATAATGCTAGCTTATACAGCATATAAAAAGTGTTAATTATAAAACCCTTTGAACACCTTCAACTCACTCTAATTTAAGTAAAATGATTAGTCATTGAGCAATAATTAGAGTAATTGAATATAACAAATTTCAAGCGTAGTTTTTACATAAATTTAAGATGGTCGGCAATATGAATAAAAAACTTATGATTGCGACACTAATAAGCTCAAGCCTGCTTGTTGGTTGTGGCGATAAGTTGTCAGGTCCAGCGGGGGGAATGGCTCCTCTAGTTGCGGTACAACCTGTGACTGTGATTGATTACCAGCAGGGAAAACAGTTTGTAGGAAGAACTGAAGCAATTGAAGATGTGGCCATCACAGCTCAAGTTTCAGGCTACCTTAAAGCGCGTTCGTTTAATGAAGGCCAAGTGGTAGAAAAAGGGCAGGTGCTATTTGAAATTGAGCCTGCTGCCTATGAAGCGCGGGTTGCAAGTGCAGCTGCGGCAATCGCGCAAGCTGAAGCGACCTTAAAGCGTGCTAATCTGGATTGGCAGCGTGGCCAAAACTTGTTGCCAAAAGGCAGCATCAGCCAATCTGAATTTGATCGCCTGACCGCTGAAAAATTGAGCGCAGAAGCACAGCTCAAAGCGGCGAATGCGCAGTTGAAATCGGCAGAAGTCGATCTATCGTACACTAAAATCACCGCCCCATTTACTGGCCGTATCAGTGATAGCAAGGCCAGTATCGGTGATCTTGTTTCTCCTAGCTCAGGTGTATTGACCACCTTGGTTAGCCTAGACCCGATTCAGGCATCATTTAATGTGAGTGAGCGTGAGCGCTTGAATCTAGGTATCGATAACCTTGATGGTGCAGGCAAAGGACAGGGTGATGTCGAAGTTGTCCTGACCCTGACTAATGGTAAGCAGTACAGTGAACTAGGTAAAGTTGACTTCATCGGCAACCGAATTGATCTCAATACCGGTACCATTGCCATGCGTGCAAGTTTTGCCAACCCAGGGCAGTCATTGCTTCCTGGCCAGCATGTGCAAGTCTTCCTGCGTGAAAAAGAGCCGGTAAAACGTATCGTGATCCCACGTCGTGCTGTTCAAAGTGACTTGGAAGGTGACTTTGTCATGGTACTTGCCGAGGGGAATGTCGCCGAACGTCGCAATGTGGTTCTTGGCCCTCAGACTGAATACGGCATCATTATTGCCGAAGGTATTAACAGCGATGATGTTGTTATGACTAAAGGCCTTCAGCGTGTTCGTAATGGTGTACCAGTACGGCTTGAAGAAACAGGGGCGCAAGAGTAATCATGCTAAGTCGCTTTTTTATCCAGCGCCCTAAGTTCGCGCTGGTCATTTCAATTATTCTGACATTGGCGGGGGCGATTGCTGTCCTCAACCTGCCAGTGGCAGAATATCCCAAAATTAGCCCACCATCTGTCGGTGTAACAGCCTACTACTCCGGTGCAAGTGCCGAAACGGTAGAGGAAGCCATAGCCGATCCGATTGAAGCATCAGTCAACGGCGTTGAAAACATGATTTACATGTCTTCAAAAAGTGCTAACGATGGTTCATATAGCCTCAATGTAACCTTTGACATTGGCACTGATCCCGATATGGCGCAGGTCAATGTTCAGAACCGGGTTTCTCAGATTGAGTCTAAGCTGCCTGCTGAAGTGCGCATGGTAGGGGTGACGGTTAAGAAACGTTCGCCTGATTTGTTGATGGTACTGAACTTCTATTCGCCGGATGGTAAGTATGATGATCAGTTCCTGATCAACTACATCAACCTTAACGTGAAAGATCAGTTGGCGCGTGTTAAAGGTATCAGTGAGGTTAATGTTATCGGTGGTGGCGAATACGCAATGCGTGTTTGGTTGAACCCTGAAAAAATGGCTAACCTGAACCTGACAACTTCCGATGTCAATGCGGCGCTGTCTGAGCAAAACGTACAGGTTGCTGCCGGTCAAGTCGGCGCGGCACCGTACAATAATCCGCAAGAAGTTCAGTTCAACCTGGTAACCAAGGGCCGACTGCAGACTGTTGAAGAGTTCGAGAACGTTGTTCTTCGGGCAAACATTGATGGTTCAATGGTTTACCTGAAAGATGTTGCCCGGGTTGAATTGGGTAAGAAGTTCTACAGTGGTAACGGTATGTTCCGTGGCCAGCCAGCTTCAATCGTGGCCCTCAACCTGCAATCCGATGCCAATGCCCTGGAAAGTGGCAAGGCAGTGATGGATCTGTTGGATCGCATGAGCGCCGACTTCCCAGATGGTATGGAATACGAGACCAGTTACGATACTACCTTGTTCGTCTCTGAGTCCATCAAGGGTGTAGTTGTTACTTTGATCCAGGCAATTTTGCTGGTAATTGCCGTCACATATATGTTCCTGGGCAGCGTTCGTTCGACACTTATCCCTGTTGTTGCGATTCCGGTATCGCTTATTGGTACCTTCGCCATCATGTTGGCAGCAGGCTTTACCATCAATACGGTTACTTTGTTCGGTTTGATTCTGGCGATCGGTATCGTGGTGGATGATGCGATTCTGGTTATCGAGCAGGTCGATACCAACATGAAGCGGGATCCAAGCCTGACGCCGCCAAGAGCGACCTTGATTGCAATGAAGGAAGTAACGGGCCCGATCATCACGTCGACCCTGGTACTTCTTGCGGTATTCGTACCGGTTGCTATGCTGCCGGGTATTACCGGTATCATGTACCGCCAGTTTGCCCTGACTATCTGTATTTCGGTAGTTATCTCGTCAATTAACGCATTGACACTTTCACCGGCATTGTGTTCGCTGGTACTTAAGCAAGGTGGCGGTAACACCGCGCGTTGGTTCGAAATCTTCAACCGAGGTCTTGATAAGGTCACATTGAAGTACGGTTCTATCGCTGGTTTCATGGTTCGTAAAGCGGGCCTGCTGATTACCTTCTTTGTGCTGGCAGTAGGTGCCGTAACATTCCTATCGAAAACCACATCGACCGCTTTTGTACCGACAGAAGATAAGGGGATCTTGCTGGTTAACGTACAGTTACCTGACTCTGCTTCATTGTCACGTACAGAAGAAACGACGGCCAAGCTGCAAGAAATTCTTGCTGATGAGCCGGGTATTGAGGGTATTACCGTTGCAAACGGTTATGCATTCCTTACCGGTGCGGCAGCATCGAACGGTGCATCTCTGTTCATTAAACTGAAAGAGTGGGATGAGCGAAATGCAATGGCAGGTGACCACTCCTCTTTTGCGATTTCGAACCGCGTCAATGGCCGAGCTGCGATGGAGCTGCCAGAAGCCATTGTCTTTGCGATGGGTGCACCAGCAGTGCCGGGTATGGGCGCGGCGGATGGCTTTGAGTTTGTGCTTGAAGATACCTTGGGAAGAAGCCGTACTGATCTCGCCAATGTGATGGGTGAAATGATCCAGGCCGCCAACCAGCAGCCTGAAATCCAGTTTACCTTCAGTACATTCCGCGCCAACGTTCCTCACTACTATATTGATGTTGACCGTGTTAAGGCGAAACAGCTAGGTATTCCACTAACGGAAATCTTCCAGACGCTACAGGGTAACTTGGGTTCAATGTATGTTAACGACTTCACATTGTACGGTAAGAACTTCCGTGTAACTGTGCAGGCGGACAGTGATTACCGTGACGGCCTAGATGCGCTTCAGCGTTTCCATGTGCGTTCATCAAGTGGTCAGATGATCCCGCTAAGCACCATCACATCGGTAGAACAAGTGTTCGAACCCGATGTAGCGTGGCGTTACAATATGTACCGTTCGGCAGTGATCCAGGGTAGTCCGGCACCGGGCTATTCAAGTGGTGATGCGATTGCCGCGATGGAACGAGTTGCAGCTGAAGTTCTTCCTCAAGGCTACCAGTATGAGTGGACCGGTATGGCTTACCAGGAAGTGAAAGCGGGTAACCAGGCTATTTATGCCTTCGCCCTGGCGTTGGTGTTTATCTACCTGTTCATGGTCGCACAGTATGAGAGTTGGAGTATTCCGCTGGCGATTATCCTTGTTGTGCCTGTCGCGACGCTAGGTTCATTCTTGGCGCTAGCAATGACCGGTACTCCGTTGAACTTGTATGCACAGATTGGTTTAGTTCTGCTGATTGCACTGGCGGCTAAAAACGCCATCTTGATTGTAGAATTTGCCAAGATTGAGCGTGAAGAGAAAGAGCTGGATATCGATCAAGCGGCGGTCCGTGGTGGTAAGCTACGTTTCCGTGCGGTAAACATGACGTCTTGGTCGTTTATCTTGGGTATTCTGCCTTTGATCTTTGCAAACGGTGCAGGTCATATCAGCCAGAACTCATTGGGTATTTCATTAACCGGCGGTCTGTTATGTGTGCTGCTGGCAGGTACCTTCCTGATCCCTGGCTTCTTCGCACTGGTTCAGCGTCGTCGTGAGAAATTCCACGGCGGTTCAACCAAGTTGATCCCGCTTGATGATGAGTGATGTATCCATCGTCTGTTAAGTGAAGCCAAATAAAAAGCTCCCGACTGTGGGAGCTTTTTTTATGGTTGCCGTTGCCTCGTGATTTATGGGGCAGTTGAGCAACGGGTTAGCAAGTCTTACGGCGCAGCAGGGCAAGGGCGGCCAAGCTCAGCAGGCCTGACAGCGGAAGGCTACCGCCGCCACCGGAACCGCCTTTGTTTGTTCCGCCTTTATTATCAGACTTGTTGTCAGTGACTTTTGTAAATGGATCAACGCTAAAGCTAGATGGTTCAACCTTGCTCAGGTTGATTTCAGCTTTTGTTTCAATCCAGTTGTAATAGGTTGATAGTTCGGTATAAAGACCGGCTGTTTGAGCACCCGGATCACCGTTTACCTTGTAATTACATAACGGCCCGTTACTAACAACACCAATGACTCGCAGGCCATAGTCAGGGTCATTGACATGCGCAGGGTTTTGCCAGATTAGTGGCCCACCTGAGTCACCTCGGCATACATCTTTTTTAATGTCAGGAGTGTTGCTGTCGGCACATACAAAGTGAGATTCTTCATTCATCTGGTAGTTGGTAACACATTTGTCCATTGGTACCCCACCAAGTTTAACGACCATCAGATTATCAGGCTGATCGAAAACAGGTTCATGGTAACCCCAACCGGATGCGATAAGGTTCGCGTTGGAGTATCCGCTTGGATTCCAAGTCTGCTCGAATTCACGATTGATGTCTTGCTGCTCTTGAGGTGTTGCAATTTTAATCGGTTTCGCCACATCCAACATAGAGCGATCAACTTTGAGTAGAGCAATGTCATTATCCGCCTGAAAAACTGGATAATCTTTAGGGTGGTAACCCTCATGAACGGCACCATCGACAATTGTGAATAAGTATTTTTGCTCGATTTGGTCCGCGGTGCCATTTTTATTGCTGATAACATCAGTACCAACAACAACTTTGTCGCTCATTTCAGGAATAATGCAGTGCGCCGCTGTCGCTAACCAGTATTCGCTAATGACAACAGCACCACAACCCGAAGTAATTCGGTTATTGTTGTAGGGTTGAGGCTTAGTCAGCATTGCTGCTTGCCATGGCAAAAGAAGCTCTTCTGATAGTTTGCTAGCATCATCACCATTCAAAATACGAGTCTGGATCTGCGGCTCATTGGCCATTGCAGAAAAGCTTACTGTGCAGGCAACGGCCAAGGCGATTGGGCTGAATGTAGTTCTCATAAGATCCTTGATTTGTTTGTGCAGACGACATCAAGTTGATTTTATCTTGTTGTCTTAAATGGGTTGAATGGGCAGTAATTCAATTGAACGCTGTTTTTATGGTGGGGATGTTAATCGATATTTTTTATAATTCCAATCAAAAAATTGCTTTAAGTGATGCTTTTCTTTGTTTCTCCATGAAAGGTAACAAGAAAGCCCCCATTGCCAAGCAATGAGGGCTTAAGTAGTTACTTCTGACATTAACCTGTCTTTAGAGCACAGACTTTTTGCTGGTAAAGATTGGTTTAACGGTCAAGTCGACGGCGCAGCAGGGCAAGGGCGGCTAAGCTCAGCAGGCCTGACAGCGGAAGGCTACCGCCGCCACCGGAACCGCCAACGCTAGGGCCTGTTTTGGTTTCAGGATCACTGACCTTGCTGAAAGGATCAACACTGAATGTTGGGGTGTCTTGCGTTGCTAAATTTAGGCCTGTTTGAGCTTCAATCCAGTTGTAGTAATACGCCAATTCTGTATACAGGCCATTTTTCTGCGCTTCTGCAACGCCACCTTCTTTCAGGTGGCAGTATGGACCATTGCTGGTTACACCGATGACGCGCAGTCCGAAGTCACTATCGCTCGCTTTTTCAGGTACCTGCCAGACAAGAGGGCCGCCTGAGTCACCACGGCACACATCTTTTTTAATATTTGGGGCGTTGCTGTCAGCGCAGACAAAGTGCGAATTCTCACCGAGTGGGTAGTCGGCGTCACAGTCGTCCATTGGAATGCCGCCTAATTTTACGACCATTAGCTCATTGGGTTGGTCAAATTTGGGCTGGGTATACCCCCATCCAGAGGCAATGAGGTTGGCCTTGGAAAAACCACTTGGGTTCCAGGTATTGGCAAATTGGTTATTGGCTGCTTCTTGTTCTTGTGGGGTTGCTATTTTGATCGGCTTAGCAACTTCGAGCATTGAACGATCAACCTTCAACAAGGCAATATCATGGTCTAGAGCTGGGTTCAGGTAGTAACCGTAATGAACGATTTTGTCGATAATCGTAAACTTAAACTTGTCCGCGATATCATCAGCAGTACCACTTTGGTTCTTAATGACATTTGTACCGGTTATCAGCGTATTACTCATAAATGGTTCGATACAGTGCGCAGCAGTAACAGCCCAATAGTCACTGATGACGACAGCGCCACAACCTGACGTGATATGAGTCCCGTCGCTAAGTTGTGGCGCTGTAAGGAAAGCGGCCTGCCAAGGTAAAAGCAGTTCAGATGAAAGTTGACTTGCCGCTTCACCATTCAAAACTCGAGTTTGAATCTGAGGCTCTTCAGCAAAAGTTGGTGCCGTGAATAAGCAGGCTAACGTTATAGCAACTGGGGTGAATTTAATTTTCATAAGATCCTTTTATTTTTCTTTTAGGCTTAAAGCATGAGTTAACCATCAAATGACGGTGAGTTGAGGAAAAATACAATTCAGCAAGGTTTTAACTCTGCAAATGTACACTGTTTTTATTGGTGTTATGTTAAGCATATGAGGTAACAGTTCCAGTCAAAAAAGTGCTTTGTGTGATGTGGGTAACAAATTATTCATTACATCAATCAATTGCTCGGTTATTATCGGACGTTTCCTCGTGCTGGAATCTTTGATCTGATGCAAAGGCTTGTGATCTACAGATCGAGATTGTTCTAGTAGCACGTTATACTGCTCACTGATATTTGTAATAACAAAGAGTTGCAGTATATGACTTATAAGCACGTCATCGGTTTCGGTGTTGCGGGAAATTTTGCTGGCCATCTAGAGCAAGCAGGTGAAGACAAAGATTTTCTTGCTGTTGAAGTGAAGGAAGCCGTACAGCCTAAAGCAATTTTTCCATTTTATGTGCCGTCAGACAAGGCCGGTTTTTTATCTACCTACCCATTATCTTCTGAGGTAATTATCCCACCTAATGATGCTGACAATCTGCAAATTGAGCCAGAGGTGGCGCTGATTTGTGATATTGAATACCAAGAAAACCGTGTGGTAGCGCTAAAGCCGCACGCATTTGCAGCCTACAATGATTGCTCTATTCGCAAACCGAATGCGAAGAAAATCAGTGAGAAGAAAAACTGGGGCCCAAGCACCAAAGGGATTTCTTCACAGGTTATTGCTGTCGAGCATCTCAGTGAAGGTGGCAAGCTCGATAATTTCCGTATTGCTAGCTTCCACAAACGTGGTGAGACCATCTCGCGCTATGGTGAAGATAGTCCTGTAGTGGGCTATAGCTACTTCCACGAGAAGTTGCTGAACTGGATCGTTGACCGTATGAACCACCAGCAAGATGTCGGTCCTACAGAAAACATTGCTGATTTTCTGGCTGATGCGGAGTATCCATCACAGGCTGTTATCAGTATTGGCGCGACACGCTATACCGAGTTTGGCGAAACGACCTTCTTGAAGTCGGGTGACATCAGTATGGTCGTTGTTTATGACGGTACGGCTTACAGCCCTGAAGCGATTACCGCAATGGCTGAAAAGCAGTCATTTGAAGGGCAGGGTATTTCAGCGTTGGTTCAGTCTGTAGCCTAAATGTAAAAAAGCACTGTTTTAACAGTGCTTTTTTTATCAAATCCGCCAGAAAAGCTCTAATGAGCCGGTCGACGTTGAGCGATGTTTGTTCTCTTTGAATTCAGGCGTACTGGTTGCAAAGCTCAGACTGGCACCCCATTTGGGCTGATAGAATACTCCGCCGATAACAGAGGTTGCCTGCCAGTGCTTGACGTTGGTATCTGGCACTTCACTTGGGCGGTCACCTTCAATGGTAATGTCGTTGAAACGGTATCGTCCCTCCACACCGACAAACACAAAGTATCCCGAAGAGCTTGAAGACAATACGCCAATATCAAAAAAATTGCCGGGAGTGAATCCAGTTGTTCCAAAGTTATTGGCTAGGCTTTTACCCCAGCGAGCAACGCCACCTACAGCCAACTCGCTTTGGTAGTTACCGATATTAACCCGTCCAACACCGCTTAAATCATAATCATCCATGAGATAGGCCTGCTGGCGTGTCAGCAAGCGGTGGCCTTGGTATCCAAGGTTGAAGACCGCAGTATTCTCAATCTGATAATCCCAGCCCATAGGTTCGTCTGAGCCAACGATTTCATGAATGAATTTCTGGCCTTGCTCGGCAAACGAGTTGGGGCCTACGATCCCTATCATGAAGCTAAACTTATCGACAACCGTCGGACTGTATTGGTAGGCACTTGTTTCCAAGAACAGCAGGCCAGCATAAGGACGGTCGTTTTCTGGCGGCTCGAGTGCTTCAATATCTTCTGGGGTCCACATTTGCTGCCCAAGGGTCAGGCTCCAGCCTTGCTTGGTACCGTCGTTAAACGGGAGGTATTGGCTGATCTGGCGAATAGGTGTTGGCGCAGTTTCTGCCAGATCGGCGGTATAAGGCGAGTTGTACTCGAAAAAAACGCCATTGGTGTAATTTTGGTCTGTACCGACAATTCCATCGTTGTCCATGGAGAAAGAAAAGCTTCCCGCATTGTAAGCGAAGGCATTGGGAGCGAGAGCAGAAAGGCATACGAAAAAAACGGGTGAAAATTGTTTCATTGCTAATCCTTTGGTACAACAAACAGGATGAAGATAAAGTTGGATGTGCAAACGTATTTTTAGTTGTTGTATTAAACAGTACACCGCATACATAAACGTTCATCCGTTAATAGTCCAATGATATCTAAAGGAAGAGATTTATCGCTAGTGGTTTTAGCTAATAACCGTAAATCTTTGTGAATAACTGGTTTATATAAGGAAAAGGCATGTCAGCACTAAACATATCATCGCCATTGGTTTCGGCTTCCTGGCTGGCCGAACATTTGTCGGCCCCCAATCTCATAGTGCTTGATGCCACGTGGTTTTTGCCGGGTTCGGAGCGGGATGCGCAAAAAGAATGGCGGGAAAAGCGCATCCCCGGCGCACGGTTCTTTGATTTTGATAATCAAATAGCGCTGCCTTCAGCTCCTTTTCCGCATATGCTGCCTGAACCAGCACACTTTTCACGAGAGGTAGAGGCGTTAGGTATATCCGATGAAAGCCAGATCGTCGTTTATGATAGCCAAGGGGTTTTTTCGGCTCCTCGGGTATGGTGGATGTTTCGAACCATGGGGCATGATCAAGTAGCGGTGCTCGATGGTGGGCTGCCTGCCTGGGAAGCAGAGGGGAATGTGGTTGAGCAGGGTGAGCCCTCGGCCTTTGATATGGGCAAATTTGACGCTTGTTACCAAGCGCAATGGGTAATCGATGGTGATAGCTTGTTGCAACACCTTAATACTCCAGATGTCCAGGTGTTAGATGCTCGAGCTGCCGCCCGCTTTTACGGTACCCAACCCGAGCCGAGACAAGGCGTAAGAAGTGGTCACATGCCCAGCGCCAAAAGTTTACCCTTCGGCCAGCTACTCAAAGATGGCCATTTTTTACCGGCTGAACAATTACAGCATCGGTTTGATGCGGTGAGCGACGCGGATCAAAGGTTAATATTTAGCTGTGGTTCAGGGGTGACGGCTTGTATTCTTGCCTTGGCGGCCGAGCTTGCTGGTAGAAAGCAGCTTACCGTTTACGATGGTTCATGGACAGAGTGGGGGGCGACTTATAAATATCCTGTCGTCTGATTTGAGCTACAGGCACAGTCTAGACTGTGCCTGTAGTGTGTTATGCCAAGATGGAGAGAGGTGTCACTTGAGTACGGATACGTAGCCCCTCTCTTCGATTAAGCGCTGTCCTGGCTGAGAGGTAACATAGTCGACAAATTGCTTGGCGCTTTTTTTGACTTTCCTTTCTTTGTATAGCATCAAGAATGGGCGAGAAATTTGATATTTCCCTGATTCAAGATTTTCTAATGTTGGTGATACACCTTCGAAAGCTAGTGCTTTGATAGAGTCATCAACGGAACCCAGTGAAACATAGCCGACAGCATGCTTGTTGCGCGATACTAAGCTCTTTACAGTGCCGTTAGTATTGACGACCAGTACTTGCGGGTTGATGTCTGACACTGTCTGCCCTTCAATTTGCTGGGTAAGCCCTATAAACTCTTCAAAGGAAAAGCGTGAGCCTGAAGCACTTTCACGGCTGACGACCGCAATTTTCAAATCTGGACCACCGACTTGTTTCCAATTGGTGATTTCACCATGGTAAATTTTTTCGACCTGATTTCTGGTGAGGTTACTAACCGGGTTCTCTTTGTGCACCACCAGAGCAATACCGTCATGGGCGATGGTGACGGTGATTATGTCTGGGTTGATCTCTTCTGGCTTTAGGTAGCGAGAACTCATGCCCAAATCAGCCACATTTCGTTTTACTGCGGTGATCCCCGCAGAGGAACCAATCCCTTGAACGTCAATTTGTGTGTCTTTGTATTCGGTGGAATAGGTTTCGGCCAGTACTTCCACAATATGACTGGCAGATGTTGACCCCGTAATGGTCACGGTTTCGCTGGCTTGAACCGAAAGTGTCCAACTTGCTATGAGGGCGCACAAAGTGGCTCTGGTAAGCATTATTTATCTCCAAATTACACCAGAAAATGTTGGCGCTAATCTTATTACTGCTTTATGACAATTATGTGAAAAGTGCGTGCGAGGAATGAAGGTAAGTGGCTTACGAAATGCAGTGAACGTTACTGATACAGAAAGTTTGTTTATCGCGACGAAGAAAAATGTGCTGGTGTATGGCCTCGCAGTAGTGGCTGAGCCTTTCTTTAGATACAGAATATAGTCTGACGTTTATCAAGTGCTAGAAAGAAATAAATCGCTCAAAAGAGCCAAAAGAATATCGATAATGTGTTATGAAAAAGCTGTTCATACGTGTTTTTTGAATTTCTATGCGTTTAGTCATGTTTTTGCTATGTCATTGTTGTTCGGAATGTTAACCCAGTCCCATTTATGGAAACAAAGATTGAGCTCTGGCTGTAGGGGGAACTCTTTGATATATAAAGACTGTAACAAAATATTTCAGTTTACAACATTGTAACATTTAGGGGTTTGTGTCTATCATCTGTATAAGTACGAGAGTACAGGGATATGACAACTTGAGAGGTCGGAAATATGCTGACAATGGCAAGAAGAGCGCAGCCGAATAAAGCGCTAGTTTCTGAAAGGATTCAGAAATTAATTAAAGCGTTATCTAATGGTGTTTATGAACGCGAAGAAACCATAAAGTTATGTCTTCTTGCTGCATTGGCTGGCGAGAGTGTGTTTCTACTTGGCCCCCCAGGAATTGCAAAAAGCTTGATCGCTAAGCGCTTGATTCAAGCTTTCGATAACAGCCAGTTTTTTGATTATCTGATGACCCGTTTTTCTACTCCTGAAGAAGTGTTTGGGCCTCTTTCAATCCAGGAGCTGAAAGACAACGGAAAATATGTTCGCTTGGTTGATGGTTACCTGCCGACTGCGCAAGTTGTTTTTCTCGATGAAATCTGGAAGGCCGGGCCAGCCATTCTCAATACGCTGTTGACCGTGGTGAATGAGCGTACATTCAAAAATGGCCAAGATGTCCTCCCTGTCCCTATGCGTCTTCTAATTACGGCATCAAATGAATTACCTGAAGAGGACAGCGGGCTTGAGGCCTTGTATGACAGGATGCTGGTGAGGGTGTTTGTTAACCGTATTCAAGAAAAGCAAAACTTCAAAGCGATGCTGATGGGGGAAGGGCCTAGCATTCAGGATTTAGAGCCTGGCCTGGCGATTACCGATGAAGAGTACGAAGACTGGCAGTCACATATCGAGGATATCAAGCTATCTGAGGATATTTTCGAGAAAGTATATCAGCTCAAAACTATGATTGAGCAGCGTGCGGAAGGTGTCGAAAGTGTTGATGAGCACGAAAGTGAGTTGTATATCTCCGACCGTCGGTGGAAAAAGTCGGTTCGTTTGCTAAAAGCCAGTGCTTTCTATAATGGCCGCGATGCTATCAATCCGCTGGATTTACTGTTGTTGCAGGACTGTATGTGGCACAGCCCGGAGTCACGCCATGTGATTAGGGAAATTATCAGTGATTTTGCGATAGAGAAAGCATTCAACCAGGAGTCGGCGCAAATCAGTGCGGCCGATGCCCAAAATATCATTGATGAGGTCAACTCGGAAATTGCCAATGAGTTGGCCGTCAACTTCAGTCGTGAAACCATGATGCGTAAAGAGTGGTTCAAATACGATTTTAGTGGCGCACGTCGATATACGGTGAATCACAATTCACGCATGATCAAGCTTGTTATGTTGCAACAAAATCCATCGGTTTCCGAGCAGGAGAACGGTGATGGCCGTTGGGCCTATGTTGATGGTGATGACTTCGAGAAAAAGATCAAAGCCGGTCAATGTGACATCTATGGCTTTGTCAACAAGAATACTCACCTTTGCCGGCTACAGTTTGAAGTCGACGCCCAGCAGCGTTTGGTGATCAAAGATATCGCTAATCGCTCTGTGTTGGTGGGGATTGCCGGTGACAACGGAATTTCTCCGGAGCAGCAAGCCCACTGGGTCGCTACGGCGGAAAAGGCGTCTTCCAAAGTGCTTGATGCCGAGCATAGCCTGAAAGTTTCCCGCAGCAGCTTCCACGGGGCATTACCCCACAACTTTATCGACCCGCAATTACCTGAGCGTATAGAGCAGAGCTTATCGCAAGCGACAGGATCGGTGCATGATCTGAAAGTGATGGTTGATAAAAGTGTATTCCGTATTAGTCATTTGACTGAATACTTTGCTTAGCGGGAGTGTAAGTTATGCCGGTTTCTGAAGGTCTAAATCTTGCGATGATGCTATCGGAGTCCGGTATCATTGATAACGCGGTTCAGGAATTGATGCTGCATAAGCAGTTAATTATTGCAGCCGAATCTAACCCTGGCATCAAATCTGCGATGAAAAAGCAGATCATGAAGTGGCGGGGCCAGGTACAAAAGCGAATTACCAATGTCAGTGTAGAAGAGCGGTTTCATCAGGAAATAGAGCTTTATCAGCAGGCATGCAATTGGCAAGCGGATCAATTTATTGAAAATGTTGATGATGTGGTTAAGCAGTTGGAAGGACATTCAGCATTCTATTTTAAAGCCAAGACGTTGCTGGAGCGCGACCACCAGAAACATAATCCGATGTTCCAAAGTTATTTCTGTAGCCAGTGGCATAAGTATCTCACACTGGCACTGACTGAAGCTCAGCAAATAGAGTTGGAGCAGCACAAAGAAAAGTTGTTGGCAGATCTATATCAGCGTATCGAAACCATGCAGCATATGGAGGCGGTAACAGAAGCTGGGGATGAGAAGAAAGCAGGGCGGTTGTGGGATATGGCCAAGGCTAAATTGACCAAAACCGATGTCAGCACTCTAAAAAATATGGCTCAGTTTTTAAAGAAAAATAGCGGCCTGAAAGACATAGCTGAGAAGCTTGGCCGAATGGCGAATGAGGTTGATGATCCCAACAAAGAGCGGGTTCGAGCTGAAGATCTGAAAATGGTTGAGGAGCAAAGTGACAACGTTACTGATGATATAGTGGGTATCCACGAAAGTGATGATCTCTCCAAGCTGCTGCCGAACGAAGCGATGTTCTTGGCCTATCCTGAGCTGGAAGTTGTTTTTTATAAGCACTTGGTCGATAAGCGTTTGCTCAACTACAAGATGCAAGGTGCCCAGCGTAAGCTGCGCCGGGTGAAGGCATATAAACGCCAGACCAAGCAGGTTGAACAAGAAAAAGGGCCATTCATTGTATGTATTGATGCATCTGGCTCGATGAATGGATTTCCAGAGCAATGTGCCAAGGCGTTGGCCTATGGCTTGATGCAAATTGCTTTGGCTGAAGATAGAGAGTGCTACGTCATTATGTTCTCGACGCAGCAAATAACCTACGAGCTGACCAAGCAAGATGGCTTGAGCGAGGTTTTGAATTTTCTCTCCTATTCCTTCCACGGAGGCACGGATTTGGGGCCTGTTCTAGATCAGTCGATCGCGCTGATGTTGAGTGAAAAGTACAAAAATGCAGATTTGATTGTGTTATCGGACTTTATCGCCCCATCCCAGCCTGATGAGATGATGAAGCGCATTGCGAAACTCAAAGAAAATAGGAACCGTTTCCACGCTGTCAATTTATCGAAATATGGTAACCCTGAATTGATGACGGTCTTTGACCACTGCTGGTCTTATCACCCGTCAAAATTGGGCAGGCTTTTCAAGTGGAAGTAAGCAGCCTAGTTTGAAACGTTTAGTTGTCTTGGCTTTTTAGCGCTCTTACGAGCGCTTTTTTTTAATGTTCGGCAAAGTACTCGCTGAGAGCGTGACGCCAGCCTGGACTCTTTCGTATTCTTAATAAGGCTCGGTTCAATTTTTCACGATGAGGGCTGTTGTTTTCGATGATCAAGCCATAATTTTGTTTTTCGAATTGGTAAGGCAACACCGAGAGTGTTTGATAGTCTCCTTTTTCTTTTCCCTTTTTGATTAAATATTTCAAAACTGCATCGTCGGCGACAATAGCTTCCACTTGGCCACTATCCAAGGCTGTGAGTAACTTATCGATATCTTGGTAAGTACGGTGGACAATGCTGTGGTTAGTCAGAAAGAGAGAGGAGGTGGATTTTAACTTTGCTCCCACGGCGATGTTCGCCAAGTCATTGGGACCTTTGATGTCGCTGCTCAGGAGGCCGAGAGTAAATGTACTGGCGAGAATGGCGGTGACACTGGCAATGAAAAAAGTGGTAAATATGGCGAGGAAGACAGTCAAAATACGACCTGTCAGGGTTTTAAATTCGAAGTAGTTAAAGGGGCCTTTTGTAATAAATAATAGCCCGAGTATAAAACCTTCAATCATCTGGGCTTTGTTCGACCGCATAGAATAAAGTTTATCGTTAACCTTGTGTTCTAGTAAGTAATAGAAGCCGCCAACAAGGCTGGCAACAATACAGATGAAGCCTAGGACAAGAAGCAGTTTTCTATTGGTTATGATGTTCTTGATGGTCGACAGATGACCTTGTTGCTTAACCGCTATAGCAAGGTGGGTTTCATAAAATGAGTGTGAGAAATCGAGTATTTCTTCACGCTCGGGTGTTATGGATATACATGACACGCCGATATTGAGTTTGTTGTTACTGACATTATCCAACAGCTCACCTAGCTCATGATGGCTGAATTCATAATTCAGATTCAGCTCAGCCGCAATTTGTTCCCACAGAAAAATACTCAGGCCTATCGGAGTTTCTGTTTCACTTTCAATGACAAAAGGAGGGCAATGATAAGTGCCAACGCTGACTGATATTTTGTCGGAGGCAAAAGTTGGCAGGGTGACAGCAATAAGACTACAAAAAAACAGCCACAGAGATAGCACGGAGTGACAAACTGCTTGCATAGGGTGCCCTTACTCTACATAGAGCTCTAAGTTTGCAATTTGGTAAGTATAAACATCATGCAAGGTTCACAAGTTTGTCATTTAGCCCTGCTGCTAACTCTTCCTGTTACTCCTTCGTCTGTCAACTATGCTTGCCAATTTTAAGCGCATTAGCAGCGATGATGCTTAGTCAATGAAGTCAATGAGCTATGCTTATTAGCAAAATTGGTTAATACCTTAATGAGCACCAAGAGTTGGCTCGATGGCATTGATATCTGTGTTACGGCCAGTTTTCACGAGGAGGGTGTATGAAAGTGTTGGCGATGTTAGCTGCACTGAGCATCTGGTGTTTTAGTCAGCCCGTATTGGCACAAAATGTATGGGTGATTGAAATTTCCGGAGGTATAGGGCCGGCAACCAGTGATTATGTGTCACGAGAAATTGAGCAGGCACACAAAGAGCAGGCAAGCTTTATCGTTTTGAAGGTTGATACCCCCGGTGGCTTGGATACCTCGATGCGAGATATCATCCGGGCGATCACCACGTCTCCCTTACCTGTCGCTACCTGGGTAGGCCCTGCGGGGGCACGCGCGGCCAGTGCCGGGACATACATTCTGCTTGCAAGTCATATTGCGGCCATGGCGCCGGGAACGAATCTTGGCGCAGCCACCCCCGTTTCCCTGACTGCGCCGGGAGGTAAAGACCCAGATGACTCTGGGGGAAATCCGTTTGCTCCGAAAAAAGATAAAGAGCCACAATCCTCCGGCAGTGATGAAGACGGCGAGGCTGCTGATAGTGACGAAAAAGTCACAGCCAAAACGGCAATGGAGAAAAAAGTGATTAACGATGCCCGGGCATACATTCGTGGTTTGGCGAAATTGCATGGACGCAACGAAGAGTGGGCAGAAACGGCAGTCACAGAAGCGGCCAGTATCGATGCCGAAAAGGCGCTAGAGCTGAATGTGATTGACTTCCTTGCGTCTGATCTCGACGGGTTGATCCGCCAGTCGAATGGGCGAACGGTGATTATCAACGGTCTCGAAGCGAAGATTGAGCTCGCCAATGTCGCTTATATCGAGCGTGAGCAAGATTGGCGCTTCAAGCTACTGTCCGTTATTACCAACCCCAACGTTGCCTACATCTTGATGCTGATTGGTATCTACGGCTTGTTGCTGGAATTTTACAATCCCGGTGTCGGATTGCCGGGGGTGTTAGGGGGAATCTGTCTGCTGCTGGCGATGTACTCCTTACAAATGCTCCCGGTGAGCTATGCTGGTCTAGGGCTACTGTTATTGGGCATTGCGCTCATGGTCGCCGAGGCCTTCAGTCCGAGCTTTGGTATTCTCGGGCTTGGCGGAATTGTAGCCTTTGCTCTTGGCTCGGTGATGCTGATGGATACAGAAACGCCGGGTTATCAAATTGCTATTCCACTCATTGTTGGACTGACAGTCGTTTCGGCCTTATTTACCTTTGTGATCCTCACGCTCTTGCTTAAAGCAAGGCGCAAGCCTGTGACTACGGGGATGGAAGCATTGTTGGGGCGGGAAGCTGTTGTTGTCAGTGGTTTTCCTGGCAGCGGTCGTGTGCTGGTGGAAGGCGAGATTTGGCAGGCCAACTGTGATGCACCATTGGTTAAGGGTGACAGGGTAACGGTGGTGCAAATCAATGGCCTGTGCTTAGAAGTTAATCAACGTTCAAAATGAATCGAATGTGTTTGGTATCCCCCTTTTTATAAGGATAAATAATATGATCACATACTCATTAGCAACGATTATTGTATTGGTGTTCGTGCTAATTGTTAGCATGTTCAGAGTGCTCCGAGAGTACGAGCGTGCAGTTGTATTCTTACTTGGGCGTTTTTACCAGGTAAAGGGGCCGGGGCTTATCATCATTATCCCAGTCATTCAGCAAATGGTACGGGTTGACCTGAGGACGATTGTATTGGATGTCCCTACTCAGGATTTGATCACTCGTGATAACGTCTCGGTTAAAGTGAATGCGGTAGTGTATTTCCGGGTCGTTGATCCAAAAATGGCTATCAATAATGTGGAAAATTACCTTGAAGCGACGAGCCAGCTTTCCCAGACCACGCTGCGCTCTGTGCTCGGTCAGCATGAGCTGGATGAATTACTCTCGGCCCGTGACGAGCTGAACAAAGATCTGCAGGCGATTTTGGATCAGCATACGGACAATTGGGGAATAAAAGTTGCCAATGTGGAAATCAAGCATGTGGATCTTGATGACAGTATGGTACGCGCTCTGGCACGCCAAGCCGAGGCGGAGCGTTCACGCCGTGCGAAGGTCATACATGCTATTGGTGAACTGGAGGCATCGGCCAAATTACGAGAGGCCGCCGATGTCCTCAATCAGGCACCCAATGCGGTGCAGCTGCGTTATATGCAGACGCTGACGGAAATTTCCAATGATAGAACCACGACAATTGTCTTCCCGATGCCAATAGACTTGGTAGACAAATTTAGCAATGTGATGGCCTCAGCTAAGAAACAAGAAGATCAATAGGTATAACTGATGGCAAGGGGAGGATCCCGGTGTGGTTGTCGCCTTGCCTAACATTCTCTGTCTTGGGGATATTGTCATATCACTTCTTGCTACGGTGGCGATGGGCTGAAGCAAGAGAGAATATATCAGCGGTCTGCTGGTTAATTGCCCAGGGGCGCGTATTGTCGGTTCCAAGGTGGGGCAGATTCAAGTAGGATACTTCTCTTTTTGGCATCAGGCCGACTTTGACTCAAATAGAAAAGCGATATGGCACAAAAACATAAGCAGAAAGCGCCGAGCAAGGGGCTGCATCCTCGAAACCCTCATCGAGCCCGTTATGATTTTGACAAGCTAATCCAAAGCTGTCCCGAATTATCACCGTTTGTCGCGAAGAACCCTTATGGTGATTTGTCGGTTAATTTCAGTGATCCTGAAGCGGTTAAGATGCTTAATCGGGCCCTGCTGAGCCATTTCTATTCAGTGTCATACTGGGATATTCCTGCTGGTTTCCTGTGTCCGCCCATTCCGGGCAGAGCGGATTATCTGCATTATATTGCCGATCTATTGGCTGACTCTAACGGCGGCAAAATTCCCAAGGGCAAAACCATCAAGGGAATTGACATAGGGGCGGGCGCCAATTGTGTTTATCCGATCATTGGGCATCGCGTATATGGTTGGCAGTTTGTGGCTGCCGACATTGATCCGGTATCAATCAAGTCGGCCAGGTTCATTGTTGAATCCAACCCATCATTAAAAGGGGCGATTCAATGTCGATTGCAGAAAAACCCAGATCATATCTTTGCCGGTATGATCAATGACAGCGATCTTTTCGACTTCACTATGTGTAATCCTCCGTTTCATGCTTCACTCGAAGAGGCGATGGCTGGCAGTGCTAGAAAGGTAAAAAATCTGGCGGCGAACTCAGAAAAGAAAGGGGGACGCAAGCAGGATTTTCAGTGCAATAAAACATCGAATGCAATGAAAGGTAATAAGCCGGTATTGAACTTTGGTGGGCAAAAAGCGGAACTGTGGTGTCCTGGAGGGGAAGCGGCTTTTATTAAGCGCATGATCAATCAAAGTGTGGAGAAATCCAGCCAGTGTTTCTGGTTTACCACCTTGGTATCGAAAAAAGACAATCTGTCACTCATCTACAAGCAGTTGAAAAAGGCTGGGGCGGTAGAGGTCAAAACGATTGATATGGCCCAGGGGCAGAAGCTGACTAGAATCGTGGTTTGGACATTCCTGACGCCCGAGCAGCAGGGGGTGTGGCGCAATACCCGCTGGGTTAAGTAATTCCAACCTGTTGCAAAGACCCATAAGGCTTACATATTGGGATAATTTGGTCCGCCGCCCCCTTCCGGAGGCACCCAGGTTATGTTCTGTGAAGGGTCTTTGATATCACAGGTTTTACAATGGACACAGTTGGTGGCATTGATCTGAAATGCCGCCTTGCCTTCTTTTTCAATGATCTCATATACCCCAGCAGGACAGTAGCGTTGGCTGGGCTCTCCATAGCGCTCTAGGTGCAAGTTAATCGGGATTGAACCATCACTGAGCAGCAAATGGCATGGCTGATTTTCTTCATGTTGGGTGCCAGACAAAAAGACTGATGAGGCTTTATCAAAGCTCAATTGGCCGTCGGGTTTCGGGTAATTGATTGGCTGGTGGTTGGCAATGGGCTCCAGGCATTCATGATCAGGTTTATCGTCTTTCAGGGTCCAATTGAGCGATTTACGGAACCACCTCTGCTCGATGGCCGCTAAGGTTCCACCGATTAAGGTGCCAAAGCGATGGATCTCAGCCCCGAAATTACGGGAGTCGTGCAGCTCCTCGTATAACCAAGATTGACTGAAAATTTGGTCATACCCCGGCGTGGTCTGATGGAAACCTTGTTCTAGTTCGTGAAAAATCGCTTCTGCGGCAATCATACCGGACTTCATAGCCGTATGGCTTCCTTTTATCTTCGCCATATTTAGCGTGCCTGCATCGCAGCCAACCAATAGCCCTCCAGGAAATTGCTGCCTGGGCAATGAGGGGAGCCCCCCTTTGGCTATCGCCCTTGCTCCAAAGGCTATGCGATGACCTCCGGCTAGGTGCTGGCTAAACAAGGGGTGGTGCTTCAGCTGCTGGAACTCATCAAAAGGGCTGAGGTAGGGGTTGTGATAGTTCAGATCGACAATTAAACCGACAGCGACCTGATTGTTGTCGAGGTGGTACAAAAAGCTGCCGCCATTCGCGCCGGTTTGGCTGAGCGGCCATCCGACACCATGGATAACTTGGCCGGGCTTATGATGTTCTGGCGGAATTTCCCATAGCTCTTTAAGCCCTAAGGCATAATGTTGTGGTTGTTTGCCATGGTCGAGGTGGAATTGCTTGATAAGCTGCTTCCCCAAATGTCCTCTGGCACCTTCGGCAAAAATGGTGTACTTGGCCCGAAGTTCAATGCCGGGCTCGAAAGTGGCTTTTTGCCCTCCTTGTTTATCAAGGCCCATATCTTTGGTCAGCACTCCAGAGATAACGCCCTGGTTGTTGTAGAGTATTTCGTTGGCGGGGAAGCCGGGAAAGATTTCAACACCGAGATTTTCAGCTTGCTTTGCCAGCCAGCGGCATAGGTTTCCCAGGCTAATTATAAAGTTACCGATATTCTGTAGGGTCTCTGGCACCAGTGGCTCTGCAACGGTGATGTGATTGAATTCATTGGTGAGATAGCAAAACTTATCATCAGACACAGCGTTGTGTAATGGGGCTTCCATGCGCTCCCAGTCAGGGAAGAGTTCATCCAATGCTTTGTGTTCGAACAACGCACCAGACAGGATATGGCTGCCAGTCTCTGCCCCTTTTTCGACCACACAGACTGAGAGGGGGTGTTCATTCTCGTTGGCAAGCTGCATTAGACGGCAGGCTGCAGACAAACCGGCAGGGCCAGCGCCAACAATCACAACATCAAATGACATGCTTTCTCTTTGTTGTTCTGAACTCATGCTTCAATCCCTAACTGAACTGCGCTTGGTTAAAATATAGTCCAGTTGACGTAAACGTAAACTCAACTAGGCTCAAAGAATAAATCAATTGCAAGGCGTTAGCGCTTTGGTTTGATAAGGAAGTGCTTGTGAAAGTATATGTTGCGATTAAGCGTGTCATTGATCCTTACGTTAAGGTAAGAGTAAAAACTGACGGCTCCGGCGTTGAAACCGCCAACGTGAAAATGGCCATGAATCCGTTTTGTGAAATTGCGGTAGAGGAAGCGATACGGCTGCGAGAAGCGGGCCAGGCTGATGAAGTGGTGGTCATTTCTGCCGGAGAGGTTGCTTGCCAAGAACAATTAAGAACGGCTTTGGCATTGGGTGCCGACAGGGCAATTCACATTGAATGTGATGCCGTGATTGAGCCTTTATCCGTGGCGAAATTATTAGCGGCTTTAGTCAAGCAAGACCAACCCGAGTTGATTATCCTGGGTAAGCAATCGATAGATACTGACAACAATCAGGTGGCACAAATGTTGTCAGCCTTGCTGGGATATCCGCAGGGTACATTTGCTTCGAATGTTGAGCTGATGGGTGACGGTGTCACTATTGATGGTAAACGAGTAGTGAAAGTAACCCGGGAAGTAGATGGAGGATTGGAAACGCTGCAATTGGCCTTGCCGGCAGTATTGAGTACAGACTTGCGGCTAAATGAACCTCGTTATGCATCATTACCCAACATCATGAAAGCAAAGAAAAAGCCTCTTGATGTAATGACCCCGGAAGCGCTCGGGGCAACAATCAAGAACCACCAAGAGGTGATTGAGATAATGGCGCCGAAGCCGCGTTCTGGCGGAGTGAAGGTTGGCTCAGTGGCAGAGCTTGTCGATAAACTCAAAAATAGTGCGAAGGTGATCTAATGCGGGTACTAGTCATTGCAGAGCATGATAATGAGCGCTTGGGTGGGGAAACACTGAAGGCGGTTGGGGCGGCTAGATCATTTGATATGGCTATTGATGTATTGGTTATTGGCTATCAATGTCACTTGGTTGTTGAAGATGCGTCAAATATAGAAGGCGTCAGCCAGGTCATGGTTGCTGATAAGCCAGAGTATGAGCATCAGCTGGCGGAAAACAGTGCATTGTTAATTTCCGAAATAGCCTCTGATTATAGCCATATCCTGGCATCGGCCACGACGTTTGGAAAAAACGTAATGCCTCGTGTGGCTGCGTTGTTGGATGTTGGCATGCTGTCTGATGTTATCGCTATAGAAAGTGAGGATACGGTTATCAGGCCCATCTATGCCGGTAATGCACTGGCAAGAGTGCGCAGCACTGATCCCACAAAGATAATCACTGTTCGTGGTTCGGCATTTGATGCGGCCCCGATGGGTAGCGGCCGAGCAGATCAGAAACAGTTAGATATTTCGATTGATAATAAATTGAGTGAGTTTGTCGGATGTCAGGCATCGGAAAGTGAAAGGCCTGAGTTAACCGCTGCCCGTGTTGTCGTATCGGGCGGCAGGGCGCTCGGCAGCAGAGAGAATTTTGCTTTGATCGAGCAACTAGCCGATAAACTCGGAGGGGCAATTGGCGCCTCTCGGGCGGCTGTAGATGCCGGTTTTATTTCCAATGATTACCAGGTTGGCCAGACAGGTAAAATTGTGGCCCCGGAATTATATATTGCAATAGGCATTTCCGGTGCTATTCAACACCTCGCCGGCATGAAAGATGCCAAAGTGATTGTTGCTATCAACAGTGATCCTGAAGCGCCGATTTTTGAGATCGCTGATTATGGATTGGTCGGTGATCTTTTTGACATCCTGCCTGAGCTGATTGAGTCAGTGTGAGTTGCTCAAAAACACACTTATTTGAAATCAATCGATGATTTTCCAGCCGTGCTGCTCGGCCATACAGGTTAGCGCGGCCATGTCCTTCCTATCTTCTTCAACCATCCAGTCAATAAATCGCGTGACGGTGTCACCCTTGCTGATGGTTTGATAGTAATACTGCCAGGTGTTGTTGGTGACGATAGTCGCCCCGGTAGGCAGTTTCAAATAGCCTTGCTGCAATTCATGGACGACCAGCATCAGATCGGTAATGGTGACGCCCTGGCCCGCAAAGCAGGAAGTTAAAGCCATATCCAAGGTATTGAAGGTTAGACCGTCTTTTTTTATCTGATCGCTTCGCCCATTTCGGCTAAGCCACTCTCGCCAGTCAGATTGGTCGGGGGTCGGGTGTAATCGAGGGTAGTTAGTGATGAGCTTGTCCACATCGATTGGCTCGTCGGTTTTGGTCAAGAGTTCAGAATAGACGGGTGCCAAGTACTCTTTTCTGAGAAAAGTCGGCATGTTGCTGCTTTGATGGACTTCAGGGACGTTATATATCGCTATATCATAGTCATCCTCTTCTAAGTGTAAGAGTTCATTGTCATGTCCCATACTGGACGACAATATAATGTTGACATCTGGGTTGAGTGACTTAAAAGAATGCAAACGGGGAATCAGCCAACGTACAGCGAAACTCATTGCAACCTGCACTCGCAAAGTGCCCGTTTCCTTCGTTTTCAATTGGCGGATGGTTTGGTTTAGTTCGCTGTATTGGCGGGTAAGCAGCAGAGCGATTTCTTTTCCTTGGGCTGACAGCTCCAGTGAGCGGTGGTGGCGAATAAACAGTGAGAAACCAAGTTTATCCTCTAACTGTCTGATTTGCCTGCTGACCGCACTTTGCGTCACATTGAGTTCCTCTGCGGCAAGTGTAAAACTCAGGTGTCTTGCAGAGGCTTCAAATACTCTTAACCCATTTAAAGATGATGGAAGTAGGTTGTGTCTTTTCTTCATAGGCAATTGTGTTCGCCACGCGCGCGGCTCAGTTTGAGATAACTCTTGCATGAGTTTTATGAATGCTAAGGTACTATAAATGTCGTTTGAAACACAAACATGAAGATTTTACATTATCCCTATCTCTGCAGTTTGATGGCCGTTACGCACTTTAAACCTACATTTTCTGATCTAGGTTTTCTCAAATAGGTCGCCTTTACCGTCACTGCTGAAGATCCTTTCTGCTTTTCGATACTCTAGTGTCTTGTGGTGATAAATGAAAAAATTAATCAGCCTGGCTGTGCCGCTCATCATTTCACAGCTGGTTGCGCAATTATTGGTATTTACTGATGTTTGGATGATGGCCCAACTCAGTATCCTTGCTATTGCCGGCGGTGGCCTGGGAGCAGCTGTCTACTCAATCGTTTTTACTGTTGCGGGCAGTACCGTTGGATGTGTTGCGAATTTAATTGCTATCGCCTACGGCAAAAGAATAAAAGATATGGAGAAGGGTGACGCCGAAGTCAGTATTTCTCTCAAAAGTGGACTGTTGCTATCGGTTATCCTGACCGTGACGTTATTGCCCGTCTTCTTCTGGATGCACGACCTACTGCTCAAAGCCGGTCAAGATCCTGAAACCGTCGTGCTGGCGGTAGATTATCTCAATGCCTTGAAGTGGGCGATGCTGCCGACGTTGATTCTGTTGGTTCTGCGCAGCTTGGTTAGTGCGTTTGGTGACACCCGCTCGGTTATGGTGATGTCAATTGCCACTGTTATCCTTAATGTGCCGCTAAGCTACCTGATGGCGTTTCATTGGGATATGGGGTTGGCAGGCTTGGGTTACGGTACCGCACTGGCCGCCTTCGTTGTCATGCTAGGCTATGGCTATTGGGTCTTCACCCTTGATAAATACCGTCAATATAATCCATTTGCCAATTGGCAGGAGTATCGTTTGGGTATCCTGGTGCCGTTGTTGGCGATCGGGGTGCCTATAATGATTGCGACCCTGATGGAGCATGCTCTGTTTTCTAGCGCGGCACTGTTGGCGGGGACCTTGGGGGCCGTGTCGCTGGCTATTCACCAGATTGCAATGCAATGCTTGAATTTGTCGTGGAACGTAGCCTTTGGCCTGTCCCAGGCAGCTTCTATTTTGGTTAGCCAGCATGTCGGTCTGCAAGAACCTGGCATGGTAAAACGCTATGCCAAACAGGGTTTGTTGCTGGTAACAATCACCAGTGCTCTATTTGGGGTATTGTTGATTGCAAAACCAGAGTTCTTGACTGTTGTCTTCAATGTCGAAGGTGATGCATTGGCGGAAGAGTTAGTCACAGCATTGCCCAGTGTGATGATTATGGTTGCGGCTTGTTTTGTGGTTGATGCTTGGCAATTGTCTGCTATTAGTATTCTTCGCGGCATGAAAGTGGTGAAAGCCCCGACGGTAACGACTGGTATTGGCTACTGGCTCATTGGTCTGCCTTCTGCCTGGGTGTTGATGAACATGTTTGGTTTGGAAGGTGTTTGGGGTGGTTTGGCCGTTGGTTTGGCTGCTACGGGCTTAATGCTACTGTTCATCTTGTTGCGTGAACTTCACAAGCTTGAAGGACGTGAAGTGCAAAGCCACAAAACACAAAGTGCTGGGGCTATGTCATCTTAAAGGAATGATATCCCGTTGTTGATATTGAAATCGTACGGAAGCTTTCCGTACGATTTGCTGTGTCGGTGAACAAGGAGTATACTTTTTATGTACGGAGTGTTTCTGTACTGATGGAGGTGGATATGGCAACAGCACGTTTGGACTTGCGCCTGGATGAAGAAATTAAAGCCAAAGCTGAAAAGGCCTCGGCACTTTTGGGGCTGAAAAGTTTGACTGAGTACGTGGTCCGTCTGATGGATGAAGATGCCAGCCAGGTAATCGCTCAGCATGAAAGCATCACTGTTGATGGTGATGTATTTGATCGGTTCGTTGATGCTTGCGATAAGGCTAAATCACCGAATAAAGCTTTGCTCGATGCTGTGGATTTTGCAGATGAAAAGGGCTTTAAGTAAGTGAGTTGGGCCAAAGAGTTTATCGAGCTTGATAAAAAGCTGCATGACCGCGCGTCCTTTGACTGCGGTGAACCGGAACTAAATACCTTCATTCAGACTCAGGCGGCAAAACATATGCAGGCAGGTATCAGCCGTACCATGGTGCTACCTGCCTTACTTCCTCTACCCAATCAAAAACGGCCCATTTGTGCGTTCTATAGCATTGCGCCGAGCTCGATTTGTCGCGATACATTACCGGCGGCAATGGCTAAAAAGCTTCCCAAGTATCCGATTCCTGTTTTTTTGCTTGCTCAACTTGCCGTTCACCACGAATATCATGGCAATGGACTGGGTAAAGTGAGTTTAGTCAAGGCATTGAGATATCTTTGGCAAGTCAATGCTCATATGAGGGCGTATGCGATTGTCGTTGATTGTCTGAGCTCCGAAGCGGAATCCTTTTATACCAAATATGGCTTTGAAGTGCTTTGCGAGCACAACGGGCGGGTACGGATGTTTATACCGATGAAAACTGTCGGCCAGTTGTTTGAAGGGCGATAATTGAAAGAATCGAAAGCCGGAGTGAAACACTCCGGCTTTTTTGATCAACGCAGGCGGAAGACGTCAGTTTGCTTGTCACTTTGTACTTCGGCAAAGCTTCTGATGAATGGTCCCTGCTGGCGTACGGCTTCTGGCAGGCGGTCAATGACAGCTTTGGCTTCGTCTTTGGTTGCAAAATCGCCGTAAATGACAGCATACCAGCGACCGCTTGAACTTTTCTTCCAGTTCACCCAGATTGGCTGTTGGCCCTGGATGTGGTTGATATAGTTTCTGACATCGGCTTGGCGCTCTTCGGTCAGAGCGAGCACCTGAATGGTGAAACGCTCAGGGTTGAGGTGGCCGTAGGCTTCCTCTGTGGTCATCTGGCCTATACATTGGCTGTCAGTGTGCGTGTTTTCGGTGGTGGAACAGCCGGCTAAAAGAAGCACAGCCAAAACTGCAAAAATTTTTTGCATTAAAAACTCCTTGGTAATAACCCCATACCCAATTCATTGGATATATCTTTTAGTTTTTATAAACGACAATTTTACCAATAATGATGAGCGTTTGTTTGACAATACTCGTCGGTAAAAGCGTGTTTGCCGAAGATGGCAGCAAAAGTTGCTGATTTATTCGGCGTTGACGGAATAAGGCGCAGCGAAATATTGCCAGGTGATTGAAATTGTATAGAAAATAGCTCGTTTGTTGGTTCGGTCTTCAGTTACCTTGAAAGTTAACACTAAGGTGTGACTATTCTATCTATTTTTCAGTATACTGTATATACATACAGTTAACTGAGAACGATGGAGATGAAGCTATTTCCTTACTTTATTGAAGGGGTGAAGTGCGGCTTTCCGTCACCTGCTGACGGCCATCAAGAGGAGCTCGACCTAGAGAGCTATCTCATTAGAAACCCCAATGCCACTTTTTTCCTGCGGGCGTCTGGTGAATCCATGATAGGTGCCGGTATTTACGACGGTGACCTATTGGTCGTTGATCGGGCCGAGCCCGTTGCTCCCGGGCGAATTGTGATTGCCAGGATATATGATGAATTCACATGCAAGCGCCTGATGCGCCATGACCAAACATGGTGGTTGGTTGCCGAAAACCCGAGTTTCAAGCCTTTTCCCATGCCCGAAGATTCAGAAATTTTTGGGGTGGTAACGCGCAATGTGCATAACTTACTGGGGTGAACGATGGCGGCATTAGACGGATATCGTGATCAGGTGTGGGCGCTGGTTGATGCCAAAAGTTTCTACTGTGCCTGTGAACAGCTGTTTGACCCAAAGTTGGTGAATAAACCGCTTGTGGTGCTATCTAACAATGATGGGTGCTGTGTCGCGCTTTCTCCTGAGGCCAAAGCGCTCGGTATCAAGCGTGGTGCGCCGTGGTTCAAAATTGAACGCGAAGCCAGGAAGATGGGGGTTGAAGTCAGGAGTTCGAATTATACCCTGTATGCTGATATGAGCCGCCGCTTCATCGAAGAACTGCATCGCTTTTCGCCTCATGTTGAGCAGTACTCTATCGATGAAGCTTTTGTACGGCTGGACGGTTTCCAGCTCGATGGGTTGACCCATTATGGTAAGGAGATCCGCGACAGGATTTATCAGCATTTGGGGCTGCCGGTCAGGGTGGGTATTGGTTCGAGTCCAACATTAGCCAAACTTGGCAATCAGGCTGCCAAACAATACGAGCAAAGGGTGGATGGCGTTATTCAAATTGACAGCGAACAGCGTCGCCGCTGGTTGCTAGAAAGGTGCTGTGTGCAAGATATATGGGGGGTCGGAGCGAAGACCGCGACCCGGCTGCAAACCAGTGGTATCACTAATGCACTGCAATTAGCCGAACAGAATCCGGCCGATATGCGCCGATTGTGGAATGTCGGGCTTGCCCGAACTGTGCTTGAGCTTCAAGGTGTTGCTTGTATTGACCCCGGCGACATAGACGAGAAGCGTAAGCAGATTTTATCGAGCCGCAGTTTTGGTGTTGACCTAAGCGATCTCGACGATTTGAAATCGGCTCTTGCATTTCATTGCCAGCGGGCTGGCGAGAAGCTTCGGCGTCAACATAGCCAAGCTGGTGTGGTTGGTGTTTTTCTTCGTACCAATCGCTATAAAGATTTGCCGCAGCATAATGTTAGTTGTGCGAGAGAGTTGCTGTGCCCGAGTCAGGACAGTTATAAATTTCTCGATATTGCGTTGCAGCAACTGGAGTCTATTTACCGACCGGGTTACGCCTACCAGAAGATCGGGGTGATCCTAGAGGGCTTAAGCGACGCCAACAATGATCAGTTCCAGTTTGATATGTTTGATGACAGTGCACTCGAAGAGATGAAGCGGCGTGATCTCATGGTTATTACCGATCAGATGAATGCTAAATTCAAAAATGGTGTAAAGCCGGCTTCTGTGATTGGCTCTACCAATTGGCACATGCGCCAAGCATTTAGATCAAACCGCTGGACGACACGGCTGGACGAGCTACAGGTCGCCAAGTGTTAATGGCGTACCATATAACAAAACTGTATGTCATAGAGTGAAAGCGAATTTCTGGATTTAACCAATTGGTTAATAATTACCTTCATTGAAACAGGAAGGTATGAGGTTGCGGATGTTTGTATGGATAGGCTTAGTATGTGGCATTCTGATCGCCTCATCGTATACCTCTGGGCTGGTAAGCGCAGTATTAGACCTTGCCGCATTTGTCATTATTTTAGGCCTAGGTGTACGCAGGGTAAGGCAAGGTAAAGTGGATAAAAAGGGAAGTGTGCGTCAGTTGAAGGCTGAGGCGGATAGCTCGGGCTTTATTGAAGAAGTGAAGCAGATTAACAGTGCGACAGACCGGCTGGACATTACACCGTAACGTATTGTGGCAAGCGACTAAAAAACAGCCCCTTAAAGTGAATAAGGGGCTGTATTGTTTGTGTGATACCGAAAATTAGCCAGCAAGCTGGATATAGGCCAGTGAGCCTCCACCGATACATAGCCATAGCAGCACACCCAGTAACAACGGCTGGATACCTGCGGCTCGAAGCTTCTGGATGGTGATCCCTGAACCGATCAGGAACAGACACACCACCAGGATACGTTTGGATACCGAGAATATTGCCGAATACATCGGTTGAAAACCAGGTAGTAGGTAGGCAATGCCAATTGCCAAGCAATAGAACACAATAAAGAAAGGCACACCGATTTTTTTACTGTTACCCTTGAACATCAGAGCGCTGAGGAAGGCAATTGGAATGATCCATAGCGCACGGGCAAGCTTCAACGTGGTTGCTGTTTTCAGTGCCTCGTCCCCGTAGGCACCAGCAGCACCCACAACCGACGATGTATCATGAATTGCAATTGCTGCCCATGTGCCGAAAGCATGTTGGCTCATTTCCAAGTAATGGCCAATGACAGGGAAGATAAACAATGCAATCGCATTCAGGACAAAAACCGTGGCCAGTGCTAAAGAGGTTTGGTCGTCTTTGGCATTAATGGCCGGTGCAACCGCCGCAATAGCACTGCCGCCGCAGATGGCTGTGCCTGAGGCAATAAGGTGACCCGTTTTCTGTTCTATACGCAGTAATTTAGTGAGTACATAGCCCAGTAGCAAAGTACAAAAGATCGAGGCAATGATAAGGCCCAGGCCTTGTTTGCTTGCTTCTATTGCCTGATCTAGCTGGATACCAAAACCAAGTCCAATGATGGAGTAAGAGAGGAGTTTCTTAGTCAGTGCAGCCAAATTAAATTGTGTTGGGACCAAACCGAAAGTGGCAAGGGTGAAGCCTAGCACCAGGGCAACCGGAGAGCTGACAACCGGTAGCAAGCATAGCAATGCCACTGCGATGAAAAGGCCATCGGTCTTGGATAGTTTATTTAAAAGAGAGAATTTAGCAGACATTGGTTATACAGATGAACAAAACTTGGCAGGAGTATATGCGTAAAGAGTAGTAAGGATAATTATAATATTTTGATGCCAGGGTTAAGATCTACTTAACATATGGTTATGCAGTATTGAACCGATAGCGGTTAAATGTAGCAATCCTGTCCAGGTCATTTTTTAATCCACCTGCCAGATGGATCCTGATAATAATGACCAGGTGCGGTTTTATCGACGGCTTTTTTGTGGGCGATATGGCCAACTTCCTTGACGGTGAGCCCGTGTGAGACGGCAATTCTTTTGAAAGTATTTGTTCTGCGTGTATTCACCTCGGAAACCAAACTTTTTACCTGCGGTGACGGGCGGGCAGTAATAGGGGCGATAAGTCCAGTGTTTGCTTCACCAACAAGTCCTTGATCCTTGGCTTGCTGAAGATCGAGAGCAAATGCACTAAATGTCAGGAAGACGGAAAGTAAGAACAGCAGTTTTCGCGTCATGGCATACTCCCTGCCAGCTTAAAAGACATCATCATCATTAAACAGCTCATCGATTTCCTTATCAACTTTAATACGAATTTCGTGTTCTATCTTGACATTCAAATTAACTTCTATTGGCTTATCAGAGGCAGTGACTTGTACCGTTGGGGTACAGCCAGATAGTGCCATAAGCGACATGACCGAAAACAGGGCGATAAAAAATGGTATATAAAACAGCTTAAGTTGGATATCCATTGGTTACAACCTTTTGTGGACCCTTACCTTTGACCTCGCTTTAGCTCAAAGGCGTGTCCAACTAAGTGATTTTGAGTTCAAGCGCAAAAATGCTACTTATCCACACCAATCTGCTTTAAGAACATGTTTTCCAGCTTTTTTGAATTAATCATGTTAAGTGTTTTTAGTAGTGCTGGAATATTTTCTTCTATGCTGAGATTCAGATTAATGGGTCGCCCGGATAAAACATCTGGGTTTCGCCCTTTAAAATGTGATCTAGCACTTAGCTGTCCTTCTTTAGAATAGTCTAGATTAACGATTAGCGAGTGGTAGTTATAATTTTTGAGAATCGTACTCACAACTAACAAACTATTTTCACCCGCGGCCTCTACGTTTTGATCGATACGGGATCCCTCCTTGTACTTGAGGATCCCGCCCGGGTATCGAGCGTGCAGTTTTCCACCTGCTATTATTGGTGCGCTATCCTTTATTCCAAATGGCAGCAGACCGTCGATAACTCCGGACATCTCGATATCATCAGCCGCAACAGCCTCAATGAGTTTTGGCAATTTTATGCCATGGACCTGGATGGGCACGGTGGGAATATTGGACAGGGAGTCGCTGGCGATGTCGTGAATACTGATGTCCCCACCCAGCAAATAAGCTTTGCCCCTATAGAGTTTGTAATATGGTTTTTGGCTGTCGAACTCCAGCATGGCATACAGGTTTTCCAATAGTATTCCTGCGTGCAGGTAGCTGACATGAAGGCTGATAGGTTGACGTGACCGGACACCGTGATTGGAGATGTCTATAGACAGGGAGACATTGAGATCGGCGAAATGAATATCATGGACATAACCACTTAAATTGTGGGTAAACAGGCTGATCTGACCTGACCATTGATCGCCACGGACCGTGAGATTCGCTTCGAAGCCAAGTGAACCCGAGTGTATATCATGATCCAAGGGCAATTTGGGCAGGTAATGCTTTTTCAAAGATTGCTTGCTGGAAAATGGAATATCATTACGGTGTAACTCTATGTTGGCTTGTTGCTGAGGTATCAGATATTCAATGGTATAGACAAACAGTTTGGTATGGCGCTTGTTTAAGATTTCGCCTTTGAAGCTCGACCTCACTGGATCTACAGTCAGTACACCATTAGTCATTAAACCGGGCAGGCGCTGATTATTTTGATTGACCGTGATGCTGGCTTGATAGTCGGTGGTGAGAAGAAACTCAGCCGAGTGCTCAGGCTTGATTGCTAGTTTTAAATCCAGCTTTGAGAGCACCGCTGACAGCTGACCGCTATAACGTTGCACGGGTAATTGGTTAATATTTTCTTTTTGCCTCATGGCTGTAATTTCAGCTTCAGAGGTACCTTCTGGGGTGATCAACTTAAGTGCAGCAAGGTTGTCGGCATTAACTCTGATCGGGTGGTTAACGTCCGTAGAAATAAAAAAACCCGTGGTTTTGTCAAGTTTGAAATCTTGCTTGATGGTTACCATCTGAGCTTCTATCGTGATGTTTTCGGCATCAGCTTCGAGCCATTCACCACTGTGCTCAATGCGTATTTTATCGATGATGAGCTGGGAATCATTGAGCTGGAATTCAATTTGCTCACCAGACCAATTGCCTTCAATCACCGACTGGATTCGACTGTTATGGATACTCACCGCAGGGGTCGGAAATAACTGTGGAACTAACGCGTTAATTATGCTTTTTGCGTGACACTGTATCGTTTCGTTGCTGTCGATAAAGGGTATGAGGCAGTGGAGGGCCGAGAAATCAAGCTTCAAGTTATAGCCTAGTTTGTCATTACGGAAGTGGAGTTGTTCAGTGCTTTTGTCCAGTCCTAAAGCAATACTGCCATCACGGTAGTCGGCATTGAATGTCAGAGTGCCATCGGTGTTGAGCTCAAGTACAGCAAGGGATGATTTCGATGTCGCATTTTGGGCCAATAATGGATGCTCGAAGGCAAAGCGATTGAGCTCGACATTGACCTGCTCAGGTAGAGCGACGTCGATGGTATAACGGACGTGCTCGACATCATGGAAATGGAGAGGGTCACTTTTGTTTTCGGGGCTGTCATTCTTGAAAGTCAGTGCTCTTTGACTGGCAGAGATTATGATAGGCTTTGTTAATTTTGCGCTTGGTATATCGTAAAGCTTGAGCCTGTCGGTGAGATCCCGGGTGTGTTTGAAGTTTGCCTCACACCGAAATGTTTTGGGTAACGGGCTAATGAAGCTGATGTCGGCGTTACAATCTAGCTGGTTGCCTCTTGGACCGATAACAGTACCGGTGAACTCTGCCTCTTCGAGAGTACGGTGCTTGATAATTACATCAATATCGTAAGGTTGTTCTGGTCCCAGAGCCTTGCCGATCAACCGTAGCTCGGCTTGTTTATCAGGCCTGTTGTGCCGAACCCTGGGAGTGTCCAATACCAGTTTGGCATCAATGATCAGGTTACCGTAGGTGAAGTGGCTGACCTTTAGGTGCTTTAATGGGAGCTGCGCCAAATTCGCAATGGCATGGCCTAAATGCAAGCCCTCATGGGCGTCGTCGGGTTTTTCCAGAAACTCAGGCAGCTCTGTCGGCTGGGCAAAGCGTAATACGTCGGCCTGCAAGCGCATACTCTGGCTTGGTTGGTTGAGGTCGACAGTCAATGCGATATCATGGCCTGTCTGTTGAAATTTATCTATTTCCGTTTGCCATAGCGGTGTCAGGGCGTCGAGATGGACGGCCAAGGGAGTTTTACCATTTTGCCAACTCAGTGAAAAATGCCCTTTGCTTAACTCGATCGGATAGCTGTTTTGGCCAATATCCTGGGGCAGAAAGATGTTGAGTTTGGCGGCATCGATGATCCCGGTAAGCGTGACGAATGGTTCTGTGGTAAGGACCAGCTGTAAATTGTTTACTAGCTGCGGCATGCGACTGCCTACTGTGTTTTCGAGGGTGACTGAAGCCTGCTGGCTATGTGCACTGAACACATATGGCGCTGAAAGATCTGTTAAGTTAAAAGTGGTGTTGCTGAAGTGAATGTCATTAATAATGAGGCCGTGGGGCTTAAGTGCATGTTGAATTTCGGGAGCTAACCGGACAACTGTATGCGGCGACAGCAAGCGCCAAGACGATGTTGAAATGGCACTTTGGTCATCTGAAAAGTGCTCGAG
The DNA here is from genome assembly GCA_000940995.1 of Photobacterium gaetbulicola Gung47. Lineage (NCBI taxonomy): Bacteria > Pseudomonadati > Pseudomonadota > Gammaproteobacteria > Vibrionales > Vibrionaceae > Photobacterium > Photobacterium gaetbulicola. The sequence goes on along the minus strand of CP005973.1, from coordinate 970,336 downwards.
AGTGAGTTTCCTGATGGTAATCGCTGTTTTGTTTACGGCGATCGAGACCCTATCAATTTGAATGCGCTTGCCAATGTGAATGCCGGAAATCGCATTGATCTCTATCCCTTTCGAAGCCAGCCAAGGAGGGATGAAAACGGCAAGGATGACAATTGTGAAGACAAGGAAAAACACGCCATAGGTCAACAGTCGGACATAGCGGTAGCGGCTGCGCTTCGAGGGCGGCGTTGTGTTTTTTTTGCCTACAGCGTTATTCATATAGGATTGAAATTCTAACCAGCAAAAATGGGTTCGTGGCTATTTATAAGCATAAACGCTAGCTTGAAGCTTGGGAGAAATATTGTATAAATCAACTACTTCAACCAGAATTCAAGGCTGGATGATTCTACTGAATTGTGGTGATGGTTCTTAGCCAGGATAAAATAGTGTCATGTTCTGAAGTTGCTGAATTGCTGTGATTTTTTTATTGTTTTTTTGCGCGGGTTTACCTGATATCACAAAAGTGCAATAGGGGTGGTTTGCTACTATTCACTAAGTCTTGGTCTTGTAATGGCGTAATCATCTTATTGATGGTTTTGGCCAGGTTGAATGTTTGTGACAAACCTGAGACAAAATGAGGCTATCTCATAAAAAATCATCAGGATGTGATTATGTCTGACACAACTCCAATACAACCGAACTCCTCAGGCCCCTTGCCATTACACCGACTTATTCGTTCATTAGGCCCTGGCATAATGATGGCAACGGCAGCCGTCGGCGGTTCCCACTTAGTGGCATCGACCAAAGCCGGTGCAATATATGGATGGCAGCTTGCCGCTCTGATTTTGCTGGTAAACCTTTTGAAATATCCATTTTTTCGTGCCGGCGTTCAGTACACTATGGGGACAGGCAATAGTTTGGTTCAAGGTTATGATGGTATGGGCCGCGGCTATTTATGGGTGTTTACCGCGTTAAGCTTGATTTCTGGCGTCGTCAACACAGCCGCATTATTATTGTTCAGTGCCAGCCTGTTGGGGTACTTCTTACCGTTTAGCTTATCTCTGCCTGTATTGTCCGGCATAGTGGTTGTCGCTTGTTTGGTTATCTTGATGGCTGGCCACTATAAGGCGTTGGACAGCCTGTCAAAGGTCATCATGTCAGTGCTGGTCATAGCCACGCTATCAGCCGTGGTTATTGCTGCGGGAAAGGGGAGTGTGGCACCGGCTGATTTCCAAGCACCCTCAGCTTGGTCGCTGGCGGCTATTGGCTTTATTGTTGTAATGATGGGCTGGATGCCTGCGCCCATTGAAATTTCATGTCTAACATCGCTGTGGCTAAAGAGCCAACGAAAAGAACAACAGGTCACACCCGAGTCAGCGTTGTTTGATTTCAACGTCGGTTATATCGGTACGGCTATCCTGGCAATTGTCTTTCTCTCTCTCGGGGCGCTGGTATTGCATGGCAGCGGCACAGAGCTAAAAGCATCAGGTATTGGTTTTTCACATCAATTAGTCAGTATGTACGCATCAACGATCGGTGAGTGGTCGCGTTACTTGATCGCGGTTGTGGCTTTCTTCTGTATCTTTGGTAGTACCATTACCGTGATTGACGGTTATGCCCGTTCTCTGGCCGAAGCTCAGTCACTGCTTCAATCCAAACCGGTTGGTCAGCGTGCATTCCATAACGGCTGGATGTTGTTTACCGCGGCCTCTGCCATGGGGATCATCTTGTTCTTCAGCTCAGCGCTAATGCCAATGCTTGATTTTGCTATGGTAATGGCTTTTATGACGACGCCAATTTTTGCTTTGCTTAACTACCAATTGGTTTCTAAAACTGATTTGCCCAAAGCTTTACAATGGTCTAAATCGATGAAAGTGTTGTCATGGGTTGGCCTGAGCTATTTGTTTGGCTTCCTTGCTGTGTTTGTCTGGTGGAAGTGGCTGATGTAAAAAAAAGCCGGATACCGACAGGACGAAGGTATCCGGCAGATTCCACGTTGGCTTTTGGGGGGGCGGCTTGTTTACAAAGAAAAAGCCGCCCAGTTATAGTTATTAAAATTCAGGTTGTTTTGCTGTAAATACGGTCTTAGCCAACTAACGCAGGATCACTCAATTCCTCATTACCTACACTTGCATTGGACAAGCCCTTTTTCTTTGGGACGGTTAACTCGTGATTAATCTGTTCAATCGCGTCGATAAGTGCATCATGAACCATGTCAGATTGCCCAGCCTCTAGTGCATGTAATGCGCGAAATAATGTTTTCTGTAGCTCGGTGACTTGCTCATTGGCATGATCCAACTCAATTGATTCGAGTGAAATGAGGTCATTAATGTGCTTTGCTGAACCCGCTTGAGAAACTGAAAGTTGGCTAGAGATGATTTGGGAGGTGCATAACTTTAAGTAAGAGAGGGTTTGGGTTAGCGACTGCGAGGGTTTGTCCATCCGAAAACTCCTTGAGATTTCACTATGCTAAAACGGTTAAGGCATAATGATGTCCGTTATTGATAAGCAATAATTTGCACAAAATGGTTGTTGGCTTGTTACTTAACGTTTAATCACAATCTAAAGCAGTGTGAAATGTAAGAACTTGGCTCAGATCAAATTGAGTGTAAACAAAGAGTTATGTTGATTTTGTTTCAGTCATTTTTATGACTAACTTATCACGTTGGTATGAAAATTTACCGGGGATATACAAAATATTTTGAATGGTTATTCTGTGGCGTGAATAATGCGTGTTATTGGAATCGGATCTAACCCCAAGCTGTTTCATTATCTTGGGGCTATGTAAATGATCTACTCTTTAAGCCTGGTTTAGCTGTACTTAGAATGACGCCAGGTATTTGGCAATCTGGAGGATATCTTCATCGCTATAGTGTTCCATTGCTACTTCCATTGGGACAAATAACCCGTTTTTCCGCTTCTTGAGCTTGTAGTCTTGCATCTGGTTAATCAGATACATTTCCATCTGCCCGCCAATCTTCGGGTACATCGGCATGACCGGCTCGTTACCGGTCTCCCCATGACAAGTTGCACAGCCGCCCTTACCTGGTGAGAGGTATAATTGCCTACCGGATTCTGTTTCCACAGAAGCGAATGCCGAAACTGAAAGGCAAGTTATGGCTGCCACCACTACTTTCTTCATTGTGTATTCTCCTTGCTTAAGCATTGCAGCCAGTGTCTGATGAACTCGGCTTCTTGGTTGATATACCCGGAGTAGCGATACACTATTCGGTTGCCAATCACCACAAAACTGGCGGGTAACCCTTGAAAGCCAAGTTGTTGCAGCAAAGCCAAATCGGGTTCTATTGTCTTCGGTAGATGTTTGATCTGTAACTGTTTGAATCTAACGTCGACACTATCCGGAACATCACCCAGGTGGATGGTATCGATAGCATAGGTATTACTATTGGCAATACTGTCCAGCATCGGCAGCTCTTTTAGGCAAGGCGGGCACCATACGGCCCACAAATTGACCAGTGTGACAGGCTTAGTATTGCTTTCCCATCTTTGCGAGCCATCCGTTGCGATAAAGCCGTCTGGAGCTGGGCACTGGCTGGCGTTGGCTATCGCGGTTAGCACTAGCGAGCCGAACAAAAAGGCAATTTTATTCATCGAGGTGCCTTTTTAAGCTCTGGCCAATCTTGACGCCGCCCACGCCGTATCCGTATACATCGATCAGCTCGCGATCTGGGCCATAGAAATAGATGTACGCGGAGTGGAACACTTCGTAGTGGTTCGGCAAAGGGGGATAAATCGGTTTCCCCTCCAGTGAATAGCCAAAAGTGGCTTTTAGGCTTCTGGCCGCAGCTCGTGTTTGCTCGAAACTACCGACCAAGCCGACCATTTTGGGATCGAAGTATTTGACATACAGATCCATGTTTTCGACGGTATCACGTTTGGGATCCACGGAGATGAAAATAGGCACGACCGCGTTTTTTTTGTCACCCAATGTATGGACGGCTGTTGCCAAGTCAATCACGGTGGTGGGGCAAATATCTGGGCAACTGGTGTAACCGACGCCTATCAGCAGGTACTTATCGGGCCAGTTTTTTTCAGTAACGGTGCCAAGGTCATGCTCTTGTAGTTCGAACGTGAGTGGCTTTGCCACAGCAACCGGGGGCAGCATGCCTAGTGTTAATAGGGTAAGAACAAAATAGGAAACGAGTAAACGCATACCTGCTCCTTAGTGACAAATGGTGTTGGTGATCCCCATAACAATATGCTGGGGCTGTTTAAGACCGGTGTTAATAGCCGGCAGCAGTTTGTTTTGGCGTATATCGTAGATAAACAAATCACTGCTGTTTTGTTGGGTCGCAAACAGGGTTTTGGAATCAGAAACGACCACGACCTCGTTGAGGGGATGTTTAAGGGCAAGTGAGGTCGCTTTGTTTGCTTTGGTTAGCTCAAAGATGTTTAGCGATTTTTCGCTTTCGACAATCCCAATGGTTTCTAACCAGCCGGTGCGAATCGATTTGGGCGCCTGCTTGAATTGGAAATTATTCACTGTTTCTCCAGACCAAGTGTTGACGATCTGGGCTAGGCCATTGTCATCGACAAATATCATGTGTTCGGAATCAGAGCTGACGTAAGGGCGCCAGGGCTTGGCTGTCATCGGGTACGATTTATAGGGTGCCTCGTTAAAGAGATCCCATACGAAAACGGAGTTGGTTGAATGGTCCGAGACCAGGGCCAGCCGCGCATCAGGTGAAAGAGTCAGTGCCGATACGTTGCCTTCTCCCAGCTGAATGTGGGTCTGTTGGCCGTCGTGGTTTCTGTAAATCAGTGTGTTACCTGTTTTGGCTTCGGTGATGTACAGGTTATAGCCACCATTGTCAAAGTTCATGCTAAATGGTGACTTGATGCCTTCAATTGAGGCAACATATTCCTGTTTCAATGGCTTGATGATGTCAATGCGATCTTGGCTTGCAACGGCCAATTGCGCACCATCCGAATGGAAAACGATCGAGTGGGGCACCCGTTCTAAAGCCATTTCACTGTGGGTGTGCGTTATCAAATCATAGCTAAAGACTTTATTACTGACGCCATCGATATAAACCAGTACATCTTGCACGTCAGAAACTACAAGTTCGGTGGGTACCGCTTTGAGTTCAAGTCTGTCCGCCAACTGATATTTGAATGTATCAACGACGGCAATGTGTTTTGAATCGGCTTCAGAGATGAATGCCCAACGGGCACCGTCGTCATAGCGAGGCAGTTCTGCATTGCTACAAACAGCGAATACGGCTAGAAAACACAATGTAAGCTTGCGCATTAATAAGGTCATGGTAGAGCTCCTGAACCTAAGGTTGGCAAAAAGCCACCCAAGCTGGGTGGCCTGAGTCGGTTAAGGGGTGCGAACACAACGGCTGTAGAATTCCGTGTCTTTTTGCATCCCCAGGCCCGAACCGATCATATAGCCTTGCGCCCATGCTTCGTTGTCGGTGGTATTGCGCAGATCAAGCTGTTCGGGAGATTGATCTTTCTTGCGTAACCCCAGTGGACGAACGTGCAGGGTCGGGCCGGCAACATCGGAGGTGCTGGTCCAGAAAAAATATTTCACCGGGGTATCCGGGAAAAACTCTTCGTCGATTGACGGTGATGTTTTGTTGTAGTTGACGATAGAAACAGCTTCTTTGATATTTGGCAGGCGCCAGTCGTCATAGCCTGCCAGCTCGAGGTTGTTGCAGTACTGCAGTGAGTCTTCCCAGTTTCTGCGGGTATAGTCTATTTTCTGTTGCCACATACGGTTAGTGACTTGTTCTGTAACCGTACCATCAGCGTTGTCGACGTAACTCATGTTGTGATATGCCGCACCGTTGTCGGCGCGAACGCAGCGTACCAGCTTGGTAGACGCCGTGTGCTGGCCCATAATATGGGCGTCGGGGAAACCAATGTGCCAAGCGTGATCGGGATGATCACTGACAGGGAAGGTCCAGATCCCCGAGTTCTGTCGTGGCATATTCAAGAATGCATCCATATCAATAGCAGGGCGGAAGTTACCCATATCAGCGATACTTTGTAGCTCTTTCATCAGCGGGAAGCGCCAGTCGGTATAGCCGTCGAGTTCCAGGTTGTCACAATACTGCTGGCCTTCAACCGCTGTCATCCAAATGCGCGAGGCATCACGCTCCCACATGAGCTTGGTGTTGTTATCTAGGGTCACCTTGCCAGATTTACTGATCGTATAACTGAGCGGGTTTTGAGGGTTATCAGAGTCCTCGTTCGGAATATCGGTGAACTGCTGGATTTGACCGGTATCTGGTAGCTTAAACCCTTCTGGGGCAGGCATGCCGATGCCGGTGATGAACTCACGGCGCTCGATCAGTTTTACTTCCTGGCCGGTGACATAGGCAATGATGTCTTTGTAGTCATCCTCTGAGTACATTTTGGCAAATGGCACCATCATTGGTGCATTGCGGTTGATTCGCTTGCCATCGCGGTAAGAATTCATCTGTTCAAACAGATAAGTCGGCATCTGGCCTTTGAGTGGTGGATAGGCTGCTTGAGTGCTTGCCCCCTGGTCGCCATGACACATCTTACAAGATTGGTCGTATTTTTCTTTGCCGCGCTGGAAGGCCTCGCTCTCAAGTACATGATCCATTGGGTTATACTTCATGGTGCGAGTGCTTAACACGATTGCGGTATTGGCCATATCTCTCGGGCTGTTCGCGTACACGATTTCTTTCATTTGTGAGGCAATTCCCGAGTGGCGCTCGTTATCCATGTCCACCCATTGATCGAAGAAGTACTGTGGATCAAACCCCTCGATTTTTGGGCTCAGGGTCTCCGGCACTTCTTCTTTTGCAGGACGGTGGCAACCGAGGTAGCAACCGAAAATAATCCGGTTAGCGATTTGTTTTTCTTCGGCTGTTAAATCGGCAATAGTTCGATTGATGGTATAGTCCTCGTAGCCATTGTCGATATCTTCTGCGGCCAGTAGTGCTGGCGAGCTCAGCAAGCCAGAGGCGATACTGAGAGAAAGCAGAGTCAAAGATTTCATTTATAGGCCTCCTACTGCCGCTAGTTCGCGGATTTTTTCTTCTTCACGTAGACGCATGTTGCGTTTCAAATTCGGGTGGGCGATGTCGAAGTGACAGCTAGAGCATTGGTAATCTGTGTCAGTGTCACGGTTGGCAAAAGCCATCTGGTGTACCTGATCGGAAACTGCAGATTGTTCATCGGCTATAGAGGCCCGATGTTCTAAAGTGCGGTGACAGTTTTCACAACCGGAATCGAAAACAAATTCTGTACGCTTTTCATGGTTAGCCTGGTAATCAAGGGCATCCATTCCCTTTACATATTCACCCCACAGATGGCGCATGCCCGATGTCCCTTTGACGTAGAGCTGTTCAACAACATTGGACTTGGGTAAGTGGCAATCAACACACTCTGCGACAAAACCCTGGGAGTTATTACCGCCATGAATACTTTGCTCGAAGGTTTCTGCCATAGGTTGCATGGTATGGCATGAGCCACAAAATTCGTTGGTACTGAATGCATGTAGCACTTCAGTCGCTGGGAGGGCGAATAGCAAGCCTAGGCCTGTACCGGCCAAGGCAATGACGGCAATAACCGAGCGCTTCACTTGTTTGATTTGCTGAATTATTTTCATTGCGCCCTCAATTAAAGTTGGTTTGCTTTAACAACGCTGGCTTCGCACTGGGCGTCAGCGAGATAGGTTAGCCATATGTTGACAGGGTAGCTTTCGCCAGCAACGGGACGCTTTTTCAGATCCATCAACATAAAGTGCAAGCCACCTCTTTTGAGCACGGTTTTCCCATCCTTCTCCAGGAACAGTTTCGGGATACGTTGCATTTTCATAACGCCATCCTTCATTTCTGTTTTATGGATCTGCACATTGTCAGTTAATGCCGATATGTCCCCGCCGAGAATAGCCTCTGGAGAGGGCAAGCGAAGCGCTTTCACTTCTTCATTAACGGAATAGTCAGCGGTGAAAAAAAGGGCGGTGCGATTAACATTGGGTGCTGGCTCTACGATAACGCAGTCGCGGATGGTGACATCAGCTTGAGCGCATAGCGTTGTGAGCAGTCCTAGGCTAGCAATGAGTTTTTTCATAAAAGCTCCTTAAAAGTGAAAGTTCAGGCCGATGTTGATGCGATCGTTTTTGCTGTCTTCTGCGTACTCCGCTAGCTCAACAAAGGTGGTGAAATGTTTGTCGAACGCATAGCTGGCGTTCGCTAGGTAGAGGGTTTCGTTATTTTGGCTAGCATCGTCATAATCCTTGAATTGGGCTCCCAGCTTGAAGGTCACGTTATTGAGCTGATACTTGGTGGATAAGCCATAGACATTGCTGTCACCCGCAGGGTCGTCTTGGTTTAATTCAACCAAGCCAGCGAGATAGAAGTCTTTGAGTTGGTATGAGGAGACAAATGCGTAGCGGACATAGTCCTCGGTCGCATTGGCTGGAAGCTGCTTGTGGTGGGTGGATGCTCTATTTAAAGTCGCATTAAAGTTGCCCTTGTTATAAATCAGGCGTAAGCCGTAGACATCGACATTGTTGCCATTGCTGTCATTCGGGCTGATGATGGCTCCCTTAAATTGCAGCCCGTTCCAAATCGGTGTCCCGTAAGCAATTTGGTTGGTACCGTACACCCCCTGGCGATAGAGAGTTGAACCGCTCCAACGTTTCATATTGTTACTGTCAAAGATATCGACTTTTGAATACAAATCCTTGTAGGTACCGACGGTGCCATTGCCGAAATACAGAGAGCCAAGAGAGTGGTTAAGCAAAATGAGATTGGCTTCGCTCAGGCGGATGTCAAAATCTCGGTCTTGTTCTGTTTTTGCCGTTAGATCCCGGCCGTATTCCGCCTCAATGTTGTAGCGAATCCGGACTAAATCTGTTCGGTGGTGCCCAAGCAGGCCGAGTTGAACGCTCTGAATTTCAGATTGATAGTCTTTGTTGTCCTCCCATTTTATTTGGCCCAGAACATTGCCGTAGACCGACGGTGGTACAAACTCGCTGGCTAAAGCCGGCGTCGACAGCACGGCCATTGCACAGTAGAGCACTTTAGTTTTTACATCCATGAAATACTTACTCGAAAGGGTTAGATATGAAGAATTGTGTTGAATTATATCGAGTTGTTTTTTTTGCAATACGCAGGTCCGTAATGACTGCTATTCATAAAATGAATAGCGCATACGAGATCAAAAAAGGGGCAGGTTTTTCTGCTAATTAAGTGATGCACCGAGAATATTGAGGTGATAGTCAGTAAAATTCGATTGCACGGATGATAGGTACTTAACGCGAGGATTTAATGGATATTGAAGCGGTTAAAATGTTTGCCTTGCTGGCAAAAAAGCTCAATTACACGGAAACTGCTAAGGCGCTGGATGTGAGCCAGCCGACATTAAGCCGAAAGATTAAAGCGCTGGAACAAGACTTAAATGTCACATTGGTACACCGGCGGGGCAACAATATTAGCTTAACTCCGCAAGGGGAGGCATTTCTTGAGTCGGCAACAAAGATCCTCGATCTGATAGACCATACTGTCGAGCAACTGCATGTTGAAAGAAAGGGAATTAGTGGCCAGCTTCGAATTGGTTGCCTTCATCCTATGGCGCGCTTTCTGACCAAGTTTTTCCTACCGAGTTTTCATGAAAAGCACCCAAATATCCATATACACTTCCATACCTTGACACCCTGCACATTGACCTTGTTTGAGGACGTGGATTTGATGATTGCCCCGTTTTGGCTAAGCGATGAAAGTGTAGTTTGCCGAAAAGTGTCAACCTTTGTGCGCTGCTGTTACGCTTCACCGGCGTACTTGAAAAAGCAGGGGGTGCCGCAATTTGTCCATGATCTCGAGTTACACCAGTGTATTACCCAAACCAATACGCCGAACGTAGAACGTTATTGGAATTTGCAAAACCGTGACGGTAATAAAAGGCAAGTCGAAGTCTCTGGCGACATGACGACCAACTCGATTGATATCGCGATAAATCTAGCTCTGGGAGGTTTCGGGATTGGGTTGATACCGGCCAACCAGGTTCGAGAATATGTTGAGAGTGGTGAACTGGTTCGTTTGTTTGATGGTAACTGGTTCGAACAAGGAGAGTTGTTCATACTCTACAAGCAGAGTCTGCATACACCACAACGCTATAAAGTGTTCATCGAAGAGTTCGAGGCTTTTCACTACCAGTGGGGCTCTGGCTTGCACAATCTCGAATAACTATCTGGCATGTTAACCAATTATTTATGGATTTGCTTGCAAAGGATAGTTAAGGTGAATTCCTAGAAAGGGTAAGTTGGTTTCCGTAGTGATTTTTAAGACCGCAAGGAGAAAAGGTGAATAAGCTATTGTCTTTTGAAGCTTTGATGGTGCTCGATGCTATTGAGCGACGGGGAAGTTTCGCAGCAGCATCGGAAGAGCTAGGCAGAGCGCCTTCATCTTTGAGCTATCAGGTGCAGAAACTGGAGCAAGATTTAGATTTGGTTATTTTTGATCGCTCTGGTCATAAAGCCGTCTTTACCAAAGCGGGTCATCTTCTCCTCGAGAGGGGGCGTATGTTATTGACTGCCGCCGATGAAATGATCGCCGATGCCAGTGCACTGGCGCATGGTTGGGAGCTCGATATTACCATTGCCTACGATGGCCTGGTGAAGGTGGACACGTTTTTTCCGCTGGTGGATGGCTTGGCCCAGCAAAGCAAGACGCGAATTCGCTTCCAGGAAGAAATTTTGGCGGGCTGCTGGGAAGCGCTAGCGCAAGACCGTGCTGATATCCTCGTTGCTCCGGCCCCGAGCGTGGCACCACCGGAAGTCAAAACCCAGAGTCTGGGAACCATGGATGTTATTTGGCTGGCACACCCAGATCATCCCATTCATAAACATAAATACCCGCTGGATCCGCTTATTCGCAAACAATATCGCGGTATTGCCGTTGCTGATACGGCACGTAATCTACCGCCTATGACCTATAACATTCTCGATGATCAACCTTTGCTAACGGTTGGCTCAATGCATGACAAGTTACAAGCATTGAAGGCCGGGCTAGGTATCGCGACGATGTCGTATTGCCATGCTCAAGATGCCATAGAAAGTGGGGAGCTGGTGGTTATTGGAGATGATCCCGTCCAGGAGCTTGAATTGGTGATAGCTTGGAATCGTAGCCGAATGGGGAAAGCGAAGTCTTGGTGCATACAGCATATTACCTCGCTGTGGAATAAACAGGCTAACCACTAGTTGTTAGCCTGCCGCTGTCAGTGGTTTACTGCCTCTATTATTTAAGTGGCAGCAACATTTCAACGATACCGTCCTCCATTTGGATATCTATCTCGAAACCCACCTTTTGTGCCAGCATGACCATGCCTCGGTTAGAGGGCATGGTCATACCGGTAATGCGCTTTAGGCCCGCTTCTCGGCAATAGCGGATGATCTTATTCATTAATATACTACCCAGCCCGATCCCTTTGAGATCTGAACGCACAAGGATAGCAAATTCGGCTTCGATATTTTCTGGATCAGATAGAGCTCGTGTTACCCCTATTATTGACTCTTCCAATTTACCATTTTCATTTGTCGACGCCTTTACGGCAACAAAAGCCATTTCACGGTCGTAATCAATTTGCGTTAAGTTAGCCAATGCTTCATGGTTAAACTCACCAACATCAGAGAAGAAGCGCTTATACAGATCTTCAACAGAAACCTTGGCGATAAAATCGGCATGCTGAGGCTCATCTTCTGGCAGGATCGGTCGCAGCAATATCCGCTCGCCATTTTTGAGCGCAACTTCTTCCTCAAGCTCTTTGGGATAAGGGCGAATTGCTAGCTGTTTCTGGCGGTTACCCTCAAAATGGCGAATTGTCATCGAAGCGTCAATAACAGTCATTTCGTCGCCTGTCGCCAGCAACGGGTGTATATCGAAAGACTCTATCTCCGGGCAATCGATAATTAACTGAGAGGTTTTCACCAGCAGTCTGCACAGCGCGGGGATATCGATTTTGTCCGGTAGATTTCGCTGGGTAATTTTCCCTGTTTTAATGGCATTGATAACCATATAGCGGGCTAGCGCCATATTTAAAGGCGGGATGCCGACGGCGGCATTCTTATGAATGTCCCAATCTCCAGTATCTTCACCCAATAATATAACCGGACCAAAAATACTGTCGTGGTGAACCGATAACCGAAGTTCTTGTGAACCGGCGCGCTTGGCCATTCGCTGTACCAACAGACCGTCAATTCTGGCTTTCGGGTAGTCAAGCGATACACGGTCAAGAATCGCCTGTGCACCGTTGGCGACTTCCTCCGCGGTGCGTAAGTAAAGTAATACACCATGGACCTCAGACTTATGAGGAATATCGGGGGAGCGTAACTTTACTGCAACCGGGTAACCGATTTGGTTGGCAATATGGGCCGCTTCTGCAGGATCACTGGCGATCCAAGTAGGGAGAGTCTTAAAACCATAGGCTTCCAGAACCGGCCTGACATCATGAGTTTCAAGCTGGGTGACACCCTGAGCAAGCAGGTGGTTGACGACATCATGTACGTGACGCGGATTGGCCTTTGTCTCACCATACGAGACGGGGGTTTCCATCAGCTGCTTTTGGTTCCTGCGGTACTCAACCAAATGCATGAAGGCTGAAACTGCACTTTCTGGCGTGCGGTAAGCGGGATAACCCGCTTGGGTGAAAATCTTGCGTGATACGACCGCTTCATCTTCACCGGCCCAGTTAGTCAATATATTAAACTTTCGAGTCCTTGGATGGGCATTGAGCACTTCAACCAATCGTTGGGCGGTTTCGTTACCTTGAGCAATCGCAGAAGGTGAGTGCATGATCAATAAGGCGTCAAAGTCATCGCTGTCCAGAAGGATTTTGACTGCCTGTTCATAGCGGCTGATATCTGCATCACCGATGATGTCGATGGGGTTGGCCTTGGACCAGCACGAAGGCAATATGGCGGAGAGTTTGCTGGTGGTTTCGTCGCTTAATTGGGCAAGTTTCCCCCCCCGGTCAGCTAACGCATCAACGGCCATTATCGCAGGGCCACCGCCGTTGGTTAAAATGGCCAAGCGTTCACCACGCAGAGGCACTGAATGGGCAAGGGTTTCAACAGCAGCGAAAAGCTCGTGAGTGTTGTTGACTCGTAACATCCCTGAGCGACGTATGGCGGCGTCGTAAACGGCATCGAGTCCTGCTGGAGAGCCAGTATGTAAAAAGGCTGCAGCACTACCGGCAGGTGTTCTGCCACTTTTAACAACCAGGATCCTCCGGTTACGGGCAGCGGCCCGGGCTGCCGACATAAACCGTCTTGCATCTTTTACCGAGTCGATGTAAAGAAGGATGGCCTCGGTCTTACTGTCTCGGCACAGGTTATCAAGCAGTTCTGCAAAATTGATATCACAGGCATCACCCAGTGAGAGGAAAGTAGAAAAGCCAACATTTTTATTTTTTGCCCAATCCAAGATAGTGGTACATACCGCTGCCGACTGCGAAATAAAGGCAATATTTCCTTTGTTGGCCGGAATCGGCGAAAAAGAGGCATTGAGGTTAATCCATGGCAGGATAAGCCCCATGCTATTAGGACCGACCAATCGCATATTAAACTGGCTGGCCACGGTGAACATACGCTGCTCTTCTGTTTCACCATCAGTCACGATATTGGACATGCCTGCCGCGAGGACGATGGCAACCTTTACGCCTTTTTCTCCTAACTGTCTGATAACTTCAACATTACGGTGGGCATTGGTACAGACGATGGCTAAATCTGGAACACGAGGAAGGCTCTCTATAGTCGGATAAGCCAGGACACCAGCTACCGCATCGTACTTTGGGGTGACAGGCATGATAGGCCCATGGAAAGAACCTGACAATAGGTTGCGGATGACCACATTACCGGCCCGTTTGGGATTATCCGAGGCACCGATCACGGCGATTGACTTAGGTTTGAGCAGTTTGTCTAGTCCATCCATATCACACTCATTCGGCCAATGCTTTTCACTGAGTGTAACCGAAGCGACGGTGAGTTTCTGGCTAAAGTGTATGAGCTGTGATCAAAACCTATTATCAATAGATTAGGCAGGGCAGGTTAGAGTGGCAGGTCCTTTGCCACATGATTAATACGTTGGTGGGAGACAGTTAAATTTGGTACTTCGTTTTATCACCGATATCGTAGTGCATAGGCATTCGCCATTTAGAAAATGCCGCAACGGCAAGCAGGATGGCTCCCGTCATGCTAAATGCGATACTGATTTGGTTTTGGTCAAGTATCAAACAAAACCAGAAGCCAGCTAGAGCCAGAGGGGTTAACAACAACGGTTTTATTTGGAAACAAAAGTACTCTTTTATTGCAAGGGCGCTGAAAGAAAATAGCGCAGCCCCCAAAGCCAGTGGAGCCCAAAGTCCTGCCAGTAACCAGGTAACAGCGAAAAGGGCGCTGCCGAGGATTAGCCAACGGAAGCGTTTATCGTAGATGTGTACTGTCGTGGTAGCCAGAATGGCGGCAATAACAAGCGCCGTCGTGCCGGTTTCAACTTCCCAGGCCAGAATAGACAGAATTACGGCTGAGGCAGAAAGAGCAGTGCGATAAAGGATGACAGTTAACTTATCCAGAAGATCTAAATCACACTGAATATGAGTATCGGCCATGATGGACTCCAAAAATAAAAAAATGCAGTAATATTTTACCTTTAAATCCTGTGATGAAGGGCAGATAGTTATTGATCTATCTTAATCTTAGGCTTGAATGGTTGAATTTCCGACGGCAAAATGGCATAAGATTTTTTGTCTGGCAGAGAAATAATGAAAAAACTAGCCGTATTAGCCGTTGTTGCGGCGATTTCAGGGTGTGCTTCGGATTCAGGAAATACTGAAATAATCAGTTCATCAAAGCAGGAAATATATCATCAAGAGCAGCTGGAGTCTGAAACTCTTGCGAACTTGGCTGACTCAACCCTGTCCGATGAAGGGCGCGGTCCAGACCAAGCGACAGCCGCGGATATTATTAAAAAAGCAGCCGAAGAGGATAAAGCTGCGCAGCCACAATTAGCCAAGTCTGGCTACTCTATCCAGGTATTGGCACTGAGCCACAACAAAGGCTTCACTTCATATATGAATAAGCTGCCTTCCGATAAGCCTGTTTGGACTAATAAGAAGGAGCTCAATGGTATCCCTTGGTATACCTTGCTTTACGGGCAGTTTGAGACCAGAGAGCAAGCTCGTCAGGCACTGGATGCGCTACCCAATAACGTAAAAACGTACGGTCCTTTCATCCGTAGCTTGGACGAGGTGAAGGCCTCTCCAAGCCCTAAACTGACTCGCCTCAACTAGTGATAATGAGTTTATAAAGCAGCCACTTGGCTGCTTTTTTTATGGTGCGCCGAGCATGGCGTTGTTCTAGGAGGTGAAAGTCCTCTACGGGCTCAGTCGAGCGAGAACCGTTAGCCTATGCAAGGGTGTCCACCGTGAGGTGGGATCTGAAGGAAGCAAACGGCAAAACTTGGTTGTGACGAACAGAAATCTGATAGTAGGCCAGTACAACTTGGGTAACCTAGCCATATATAGAATAGCCCAATGCCTCGACGGGAAGTGTGTACGGGTAAATCAGGCACAACCAAGTGAAAGAACAACGTCTTACCTCGGGAGATCTTATTAGCTGTCTCGGACGAGACTAGTGCAGCAGTGATGCTGCGTGACGGTTAATAAGAAGTCAGCAGAAGGCATAGTACCTTGGGGAAGTACAACCCAAGGGAAGGCCGGAACTGAATATATCAAGAAGCAGTCACTAGACACTCAATCATGTGGAGTCATAGCAAGATGAACAATATCTCTACGTACCAATGGGCAACACCGCAAGTGACGCTCATGGCTACGAAGAATGACAAGCATGTTTGGCGTAGACAGGAGGACGAGTCTTGGTGACCTCAACTCAGTTGATGGAGCAGATCTGTTCATCAACGAATCTGAACCAAGCCCTGAGAAGAGTAAAGAAGAACAAGGGATGTGCTGGGGTTGATAAACTCGACATAGCAGCCACTATCTCGGTGCTTCGGCAGTCTTCCAATGGGCAAGCGCTCCGCCAGAGCCTTCTGGACGGTGTCTATCAACCCCAACCCGTCTTGGGTGTAGAAATCCCTAAACCTAGTGGGGGAGTGAGGCAGCTAGGTATCCCAACGGTACTTGATAGGATTGTCCAACAGGCCATCACATCAGTCCTGACAGATATCTACGAACCTAAGTTCTCCAACAGCAGTTACGGGTTCAGGCCCAACCGTAGTGCCCACCATGCTCTGGCGGCAGCAAGCCACTACATCAGGGAGGGGCGGGGTTATGTAGTCGATGTTGACCTAGCGAAATACTTCGATACCGTGAACCACGATAGGCTGATGCACAGGCTATCGAAAGATATCACAGATAAACGGGTACTGAAGCTGATCAGGTCATACCTACAGGCAGGCATAATGCGAAACGGGTTAGTCGAGCAGAGGCAACGAGGGACACCACAGGGTGGCCCATTATCTCCGCTGCTATCAAATATCGTATTAGATGAGTTGGATAAAGAGCTTGAACGAAGAGGGCATAAGTTCTGCCGATATGCAGACGACTGCCAAATCTACGTACACAGTGAGGAAGCCGCAAATCGAGTAAAAGCCTCGATAACGGAGTTCTTGGAGCAGAAACTGAAACTCACGGTCAACCGGGAGAAGAGTGCGGCAACAAGAGTGACAGAGCGGACTTACTTAGGCCATCGCTTCCAACGAGATGGAAGTATCCATATCTCGAAGACAGCACAAACTCACATGAAGAAGCGAGTGCGTCAAATAACGAAGCGGAATCGAGGACGAGAGTTGAAGACAGTAATAGTCGAACTAACTCAATATCTAAGAGGTTGGCAACACTACTTCAAGCTCGCCATGCGGAAAAGCGCGATGCAGCGCTTGGATGAATGGATAAGACGGCGCTTACGGTGCTACCGACTCAAGCAGCGAAAACGCAGACACAGCATAGCGACATGGTTACGCCAAGAAGGCGTAAACGAGCGCAATGCTTGGAA
This sequence comes from Photobacterium gaetbulicola Gung47, assembly GCA_000940995.1. NCBI lineage: Bacteria > Pseudomonadati > Pseudomonadota > Gammaproteobacteria > Vibrionales > Vibrionaceae > Photobacterium > Photobacterium gaetbulicola. Next base: position 953,343 of record CP005973.1, on the reverse strand, counting down.
GCTAGCGATGTCAGAGAAAGGATGGTGGCATCTGGCTTTATCGCCGCAGCTCAATCAGGCCATGCCAGTTAAATGGTTCAAGGAGATGGGCATGTACTCATTGAGAGATGGGTATGAGTCACTGAAAATATATTCGGAACCGCCGTATGCGACCCACGCTTGTACGGTGGTGTGAGAGGACGGAGGCCGTGAGGCCTCCTCCTACTCGATTGTATAAGCCAACGATTCGGTATTTCGTGAAATATCGAATCTTGATCATTTCAATGTTTGTTGTAATATTGAAATTATGAACAGAGATGATGCAACAACAATTTTTGACTCACTGTCTTCAGGTGTACGGCTTGATGCATGGCGTTTGCTGGTAAAGGCTGGAAATGAAGGCAAGGTCGCGGGGGAAATGGCAAAGGAAATGGGGATTGCCCCGAACGCTTTGTCGTTTCACTTGAAGGCGATGTTACATGCGGGGCTAGTATCCGTTGAACAACAGGGGAGGTTTCTGCGCTACAGAGCAAATATCACTTTGATGATCGACTTGATCAAGTATCTAACCGAAGAGTGTTGCGGTGAGGATACTCAAGCTAGTTGTCACCCGAGCCAGCTCAATGCTGTGTGTACACAAGCAGACAAGTAATCATGCCCATATTGGGTTGAGTGGCCGATGTCTTAAAATTTCATTAAACGTAAATTCAATAAGTTGTAGAGGTTCCCATTATGGGTGTTTTCGAGCGTTTCCTCAGTGCATGGGTTGGGCTGGGTATGCTGGCCGGAATAGTTGGTGGCGTACTGTTTCCTGAGCTGTTTACCATGCTGGGCGACTTGCAGTATGCACAAATCAACATGGTTATAGCGGTGTTGATTTGGCTGATGATTTATCCAATGATGATGCAGGTAGATTTTGCATCGATTAAACAATTTCATCGCCGCCCTAAAGGCTTGGTTGTGACCATTGTTGTCAACTGGTTCATTAAACCATTCTCCATGGCATTGCTGGCTATCTTATTTATCCGCTACCTGTTTGGTGGGTGGATTTCACCGTCGTTGGGGGAAGAGTATATCGCCGGTATGATCCTGCTGGGTGTGGCACCATGTACTGCGATGGTCTTCGTATGGAGTCAGTTAACCAGAGGTGATGCCAATTATACGGTGGTCCAGGTTGCGATTAATGACTTGATTATGGTTGTTGCTTTCGCTCCCATCGCGGCCTTGCTCCTAGGGGTAACAGATATCACTGTACCCTGGGACACGTTGTTGCTTTCAGTCACATTGTTCGTTGTTATTCCATTAATTGCCGGGGCCATTACCCGTCATTACTTGCACAGAAAAGGTAGTAAGCAAGACAAGCTGGATAAATTGGCTGCAACTCTCAAACCTTTCTCTATCTTGGGTTTGGTCGGTACTGTGATTCTTTTATTCGGCTTCCAAGCTCAGACAATTATTGATAATCCTTTGGATATCTTACTGATAGCCATTCCGCTATTGATTCAGACTTATTTAATTTTTGCCGTAGCCTATATATGGATGAAAAAGTGGAAGCAACCACATAATGTTGCAGCGCCAGGTGCCATGATAGGTGCTTCTAACTTTTTTGAGTTGGCTGTCGCAGTGGCAATCAGTTTGTTTGGTATCCATTCTGGTGCGGCACTCGCAACCGTAGTGGGGGTATTGGTTGAGGTACCGGTAATGTTGTCACTTGTTGCATACGCCAATAAAACACGCCATCAATTTGGGCCTGAAATAGCATAACGGCTATCACACACAGCCCAACGTCTTGTCTGGTGAAACGGTGGGCTTTGTGTTTTGCCACCAAAAATCACAGGGCCTGGGTGATTTTTGGTTCAAGCGGCTGCTATTTGTCAAAAAAACGAAAGAAATAGCCATAAGTATAGATATGAGGTGCAATAGTCACCTTTTTTTTATTACTATTAAGAAAGATTTTTATATACAGCTTATGTTTTTACAGTATTGGCATGCATGAAGGTGTATAAGCAACAATTAGCCACTGGCTATGAGAGCCAGTGACAATAACAAGGGATGATAATGAGCTCAATCCACGTTTTATTACTCTGTGGCGGCGGAAGTGCCGAACACGAAGTCTCTCTAGTATCTGCAAATTACATTGAACAGCAGCTCAAGCAGATTGACAACATTACCTATACCCGAATAGAAATGAAGTCTGATGGCTGGTTCAATCACCAGGGCCAGCTTTGTCACCTTAACCTCGACCGCACATTACAGCAGGGCGGTGACAAATCTACCGTCGATTATGTTATTCCGTGTGTTCATGGTTTTCCCGGTGAAACTGGCGATCTCCAGTCGTTTCTTGATATGGCCAAGCTGCCTTACCTTGGTTGTGGTGCGGAAGCGAGCACTAATTGCTTCAACAAAATAACAACCAAGCTATGGTTCGATGCTCTGGGAATTCCAAATACGCCATATGTGTTCTTGAGTGAAAATACCTCTGAAGCACACCAGCAGGCAGCAGACGCTTTTGATAAGTGGGGTAAAGTATTTGTCAAAGCCGCGAGCCAAGGTTCGTCTGTTGGCTGTTACCGAGTCACTGAAAAAGAGGCTTTGGAAGAGGCTATCAATGCGGCATTCGGTTATTCAGAGCAAGTTTTGATTGAAAAAGCGATTAAGCCGCGTGAGTTGGAGATCTCTTCTTACCAGTATAATGGTGAGCTAATTATTACTAAGCCTGGTGAAGTATCGTGTCCTGACGACCAATTCTACACCTACGAAGAGAAATACAGTGCAGATAGCCACTCGACAACGGTGGTTGAAGCGACAAACCTTACCGAGGAGCAAATTGATGCGATCAGGGGGTATGCTCGCAAAGCCTTTGTTCATATGAAGCTTAAGGATCTGTCGCGAATTGATTTCTTCTTGAGTGAGGAGGGTGAGATCCTTCTGAATGAAATCAATACATTCCCTGGAATGACGCCGATATCGATGTTCCCTAAAATGCTTGAGCACCATGGCCATACGTTCAAAGGCTTCTTGGAGCAAGCAATCAAGAATGCTGTGAAATAATTGAAGAGCCGGGTTAGCCCGGCTTTTTTTCATCTCAAATCAGACTGGCTATAATCAGATATAGTACGCCAGCGCAGATAACGATTATGAGGCGACAGATAATTAATGTTAACGGATGATGAGAAAAAAAGGCGCTTTAAGCAGTTACAGGCGAAGAATTATCGTGCCAGTCTGCGACTTGAAGGTATTCACCTTGAGCCTGAAGAAAGTGTCATTCATGAGGGTGGTCTGCTGGAAGTTGAACAAATTAACAAGTTGAAAGGTCAATATGCCAGATAGGTATGGGGTAGATAGAGATCCAGACTGTTATCCAAACAGTACGGTACTTATTAATTTGCTCAATATTCGAGATGAGGACGAACTCGAAGCGGCTGAGCGTGATTTTACGCGGGTCCGGGCTAGTCATTTTGAGCCTGATTTCAATAACTTCTCGTTTGACTACCTGAAAAAAATTCATCGTATCCTTTTCCAGGATCTCTACCCGTGGGCTGGCATACCAAGAACGGTTGATATCACAAAAGGAGAGACTCGGTTTTGTCACTGGGAAAATATTGAACGGGAATCCGTAAAACTATTGGAGCAGTTGGCAAGTCGAGATCACTTATGCCATTTGGGACGGCAAGATTTTATTGAGAAAATTGCTTATTTCTACTGTGAGCTCAATGTTATCCACCCATTCAGAGAAGGAAATGGGCGGGTACAGCGGATCTTCTTTGAAATCCTGGCAATTAACGCCGGTTATGAAGTGTGCTGGGAAGGGATAGGGCTTGATGAATGGGTAGCGGCAAATCAAGCAGGTTATTTTGGCAATATGGAACCATTAATGTCCTTATTCGACAGAATAACCGCATGCATAGATATGTCGAAAGGCTACAGCGAGCATTGGACTGATGAACCCAAAAGATAAAACACCTTTTTTGCCTCTAACGCACTATAATTTTATGGTTATTGAAAATAACTACAATTTCCTCTCAAAACAAAAATTCAGTGCTACTTTTCCCAAGGTTTTGGCTTAATAAACTTACTAATTTCTTTCTCATGCCTATCGGTGTTGCCGACATATTGCGCGGGCATCGCCGGGCTTTTCCATCGGCCTTGTTCTTGGATTTCAACAATTGAAAGTCCGGCGTCTGATAGGTCCTGAGCAGCACCTACACGCGGAGATTGGCCCGAAAACAGGGAGGTATTGCCAAGCCCCAGTTCTTCGCTTGCCCGGCGGAACACACGGTAGATAGATGAATGGTCTAATGGTTTGTCGCCAATATTGCCGTGACGGTCGATACGTCTAAAAACAAACCCGTCGATGACCATACCGAGCATCAGCCATCTTTGTAGAGCTTTTGAGGCAATTGAGCTGAGTGAGATTGTTGTACTGCCTACCTCTAGGTCAATGAGACCGGAACTATGGATATAAAGGTTTTCTACGCATAGCGCAGCCAATTCACTCCGTTTTAGCATAGCTTCGAACATAACAGCCCATATCGCTAAATCTCTGACATCCTTAGGCTTTGTAGACAATTCAAAATAGTCGACTAGTTGCTGAAGATGTTCATCTCGAAATGGGGCTGCGTTCTGGGAGTCATCATGTTTTTCAAGCTGCTGTTTTTTCATAGCAATACGTATCTCAGCTTTAGCGCAAGGATCACTGAGGTTGTGGCAGCGATGGATAAGTGAAATAGTGACCATGTAACGTTTCAAGCTGGCCAATTTCCTTTTCTTTGCCATTTGTTCGATATAACGATGAACCGTATCCGGCTTGGCCGGCAGGGCGGGTATGTGCTCTGCGCTGCAGAAGCTCAAGAAATTATTCCAGTCGTTCTTGAATGAAATGAGCGTATTCGAGGCGTACTTATTGTGAGTTAAGTTATCGAGAAGGGCTGTGGACTCGAGCGGTTTCGAAAAACGTTTAATGCTTTTTAAACATTCAGTCTTATCTAGTATTGCAGCAATCTCTTTGGCCATAACTTACTCTTCTAATGCACTATAATTTGTATTAAGTGATATTCTAATATAGAAATTGATGAACTTCATATATAATCGCAAAAAAATAACAATAATGAGCCTTGACAGCAGACAAACGCAGATTTTGATGCTTATATTAAAATAACTGATGATAATCATGAGGTTCATTATGGCTCAACCAAACGAGGCAGAAATGAAAAAAAGACTGTTCCATCGAGGCCACAATATTGAAAACGCCTCAGGAGCACCCGATGGTTGGAAGACAACTATCAATGGAAATACTGTTATCAATAAGCTTACTCTTGTAAAAAAGAGCATTGACTGGTGGTACGATATGCAAACGTTCATGCCACCGGAAAAATTCCTTGCCCGAAATTCATCAGAGAAGAATGGTCAAAAAATAGAAGAATACAAAGGCTATAAGTTGATCAATGATAATGGTGAGCCTAATGGCTGGTATGTTATCTTAGGGACTAAACTCTTAAAAGGCTCTCCAGATGCAATAAAAAAGCACTTAGATTTAGTTATTACAAAAATGCAGAAGAGCTAATAGAAAACGCCCAGAATAGGGCGTTTTTGTTAACTATATTTATATAACGAATGAGTTAATCATCTTCATCTAGCTTTTCAACGTCTACAAGATAATCACCCTCAAGCCAGTTTCTTCCAATCAGTAGCTTATACTCAAGTTTGCTCCGGTCTCGCAAATTGACCGCGACAGTTTTGTGTTCACCATTCCAGCCTAAGTCCATTTTTACTGCATAACGGCGCTCAACCCCCTGGGCATTACGAATTTTACTAACCTTGACGATTTTCCCTTTGAAGGTGGCTTCTTCACCTTTTTCATTAATAGAGGTGAATTGGACGGTATGGCCAAGGTGATCGCGCATGTTATCACTGTCACTTTCTTCACCTATGACCTTGATATCCTTAGCATGAATGGAGGTTGTCGCAGCTCCAGTGTCAATACGGGCCAAATAATCCATTTCTAAATCATAGACTTTGATTGTCTCGACTTGACCTACAATAGATTTGGAATCATCATTTTTAGCCTCAGCTAAGGCAAGGTTAGAACCCGCAACAGAGAACAACAGCAATGCAGGGATTAAAAGTCTCTTCACGAATACTCCTGACTATTAGGTACAAATTGTTAGGCAATATGCCATTTTTAAGATGAACGATAAATGAATTTCATCTTGTTATGAGAAATTCTAGTTAATTTTTAGCAAATTACGAATATCGCGACAGCTTTCCTGCGGGGATTTAAACAGAAAAACCTTGAAACCAAGCGATTTAGCTGCCTCTAAATTTTTAGGTTGGTCATCAATAAATAATGACTCTTCCGGATTGATCTCAAAGCGCTGGCATAGTAATTCAAAAATTTCAGTTTCAGGCTTAATGCTAAGCTCTTTGCCGGATACTAAGCCTCCATCGAAGAGCTGGTACAACCCATGTCTTTCATTGAGCTTTTCAAAAAAAGCACTACTCATATTCGTAAGGAAGTAAGCCGAAAGGTTAAGGCTTAGAACCTGGTTAACCAGGTTGTAAGTTTCATCTATCAAGCACAGGCTATTTTGGATATGCTCGAAAAAATCTTCCATCCTCGATTCGGGAAAATTGACTCGCCCGGCGCAACGCGGAATTGCTTCGGCCATCAGCATCGTACCACGATCTAGGGCAAGCCAGTCGGGGTGATTAAGCACACGTTCTAGCAAAAGGGTTTGTTCATCCTTCGAATCTGTAAAGGTAGAGACGATTTTTGCAGGATTCCACTCGAACAAAACAGCACCAAAATCAAAAATTACGTTTTTAATCATAACTGTTTCCGTTACAGTACCTATTATTGATACTATTCTGGTTCAGGTTATATTCAAATGAGAAGTCACAAGATATTACCTGGTTCACAGTTCCAAGAAATTAAACGAGATTATCCCATGAACGACAACAGCCGTTTGGTATTTTCAACAGAAACGGGCCGCATTAAAGAAGATAAACCAGCAGTTCAACGCCCAAAAGGCGATGGTATTGTTCGTATACAACGCCAAACCAAAGGGCGTAAAGGCAAAGGTGTCTGCATCGTAACTGGCTTAGACCTCGAGGATGCACAATTGAAGCTACTTGCTGCTGAATTGAAAAAAGTTTGCGGCTGTGGCGGCTCAGTTAAAGATGGCAATATCGAGATACAAGGTGACAAACGCGATGTCATTAAAGCTGCACTTGAGAAAAAAGGCCACACCGTTAAGCTAGCCGGCGGCTAATTAGTTTCATCGTAAGTCATACATCCCAGAGCCCCGAGCATTGCTTGGGGCTTTTTTAGATAATTTTCACGATAGCAAACTGACACACGCAAACCTGCGAAAGGCATTTTGCTTATCTGCAAATTATCTACTTTATGGTAAATCAGCATTACGGTTAAATAGCACAAAGTGACACTGTAATTGCCACCAAACTTTGCAATGCAGTGATGAAAGAGTGCAGTAGACAGCGTGATTGATGTAGCTGCCGTGAAATAAGGTATCTCTATACAAATATACTACTTAACATAATATACATAATGCGCACTGAGGGTGTAGCCACAAAGCTAAAGTGTCTCTTTTCTACAAAGTGAAAATGTCCTGTTTTTCTTATGTTGATCAGACCCTGTCTGGTCTGTGTGAGATGAACTGAAGATGTTGGTAACCATGAATGATAAAGAGATTTTACGCCTGAGTGCTATCCGTGATGTGTGCGAACACCGTATTCGTCGTTCCGATGCTGCACGCATCCTTTCTCTCAGCGTTCGCCAGGTACAGCGTTTAGTGACACGTTTTCGTGAGTCCGGTGCCGCTGGCTTTGTCCATCAACGCTGAGACAAACCGTCATCGAATAAAATCAACGACAGCATTCGTCACCGTTGCTTAAGTTTGCTCAATCAAAAATACCCTGACTTTGGCCCAACGTTAGCCCACGAAAAACTCACCGTGCGTCACGACATTTCAATTTCATTGGAGACGTTACGCCAATGGATGATTGCTGATGGTATCTGGGTTCCCCATGCCAAACGCAAGCCGCGAGTTTACCAACCTCGTCATCGCCGAGATTGTTTGGGCGAACTGGTTCAAATTGACGGCTCCCACCATGACTGGTTCGAAGGTCGCAGCCCCAAATGCTGCTGGCTGGTTTACATTGATGATTCCTGTAGTCGACTGATGAAATTGAGGTGCTTTTGACTCTTCGTGAGTAATCTAACGGTTACTCTATGAAACTAGACTCAAGCATTTTCTTAGTGCTGATAGCAAAAATCAGCAGTCAACGCTATAAGTAAATAACACTTAATATTTTATTGGTTTGTTATGGAATTAGTTACCGGCCTTTATCTTTGGATTGTATTTACCCTCTTTATACTCTTGTTGCTGATATTGTTCTTGCTCAACTAAAGAGCGTGTTGGATATAACCGCTTTTATTTCTTTCGATACTTTTCAATTTCTTTTTCACGCATTTCAAATTTCTGAAACTTTCCTGTTACGGTCATTGGAAATGAATGTACAAATCGGATATATCTAGGCACTTTGAAGTGGGTGATCTGATCGCGACAGTAATTACGAACTTCCTCTTCTGTCATACTTTCATTTTCATGTAACTGAACCCATGCAACCACTTCTTCACCGTAAAATTCATCTGGGATCCCGAACACCGCAGCTTGCTGAACTTTCGGGTGGGAAAACAGGAGATCTTCGACTTCTCTGGGATAGATGTTTTCACCTCCGCGGATAATTAATTCTTTTATCCGTCCGGTAATTCTCACATAGCCATCGACATCCATGGTGCCCAGGTCACCAGAATGCAGCCACCCCTGTTCATCTATAGCTTCCTTGGTGCCTTCCACATTAGCATAGTAACCTTTCATTATGTGATAGCCACGAAAACAGATCTCACCGATCTCGCCTAAAGCAAGTGTTCTTCCTGACTCTATCGCAACCACTTTTACTTCCTGATGAGGAAGGCTTTGACCAACCGTCTGTGTTCTACGCTCCAGAGTATCTTCTCTGGCTGTAAGATGTGTTAACGGCGAGGCTTCCGTTTCACCATAACCAATTAATATTTCATGGCAATGCATGTCGTTCATCACCCGCATCATCAAAGGCATAGGGCAAGGAGCTCCAGCCATAATGCCTGTCCGTAAACTACTCAGGTCATAGCAATCAAACTTTTCATGCTCTAACTCGGCAATGAACATCGTCGGTACCCCATGAATTGCAGTACATTTTTCTGTTTCAATGGCTCGCAATACATCTTCCGGGTCAAAATGCTCAGACGGAATGACTATACAAGCACCGACAGATAAACACAGCAAGTTCGCCAAAACCATGCCAAAACAGTGATAAAAAGGAACCGGTACACATAACCTATCCTGCTCACAAAAATGCATGGATTTTGCAGCAAAGTACGCATTATTCAATATGTTATGATGGCTTAATACCACAGCTTTGGGGAACCCTGTCGTTCCGGATGTATACTGAATATTTATTGCATCGTCGCAGTCCAAGCTATCCGTTACTTCATTAAGAGCTTGATCTGATATGTGCTTACCTTTATCTAGGATATCGAGCCAAACCCTAAAACCATTTGCCGGGCGGCTGGTCTTCTCTGAGCTCTCTGGGTCGAACACCACCACCGAATGTAAATGTGGGAATGCCTTGCTGCTTAGGTACAAGGAATGCCGATTAAGTTCAGGCAGAAGTACCATTAGCATAGAAATATAATTACTACCCCGAAATGAAGGGATCACAAAAAGCCCTTGCACTTCTGAACACTGCAATGCGTACGCCAGTTCATGCTGGCGATAGGCCGGATTGATATTAACTAGAATGCAGCCTATTCTAGCGGTCGCCATCTGTAGCAATAGCCATTCAATGTTATCGGTAGACCAGATACCTATGCGGTCACCTTTCTTAAAACCTGAACCGATAAGCCCTTTGGCTAATTTATCGACTTCTTCCGACAGCTCAAAATAACTAAGCCGGCGACGCTGGTGTATGGAAACCACTGCATCACGTTGTGAATATTTCCGGGCAATATCATTGAAATGCTCCGGAATTGTATTCCCTAGCAATGGTTCTAATGCACCTCGGTGAAAATAACTTTTTTTTGTCCTATCCATCATAATCGACGTCTTCTCCCAACACACGAGCCCTCAAAGAAAATGAGGCGCAGTAGAAAATAATGAATAACGTCTATAGGACATTGCTTTATCCAGGCGTTGTTTTGCTAATACCAATGCAGCATCTCGTGGCAAGATATCCCGCTCATTAACTAACTGGATGACCTGCTGGGTATTGTGTGTAACCTTTTCAGCAATCGATTCAAAGGCTGCTTTTTGAGTCGCACCATGGTATTCCATTGAGGCACAAATCACCCCGCCAGCATTGGCGATAAAATCAGGAATACACAGCACCCCATGTTCATGGAGGTATTTCTCTGCAGTCAAAGTACAAGGAATATTGGCTCCTTGGAGCATGACTTTAGTATTGAGGTCTTGGACATTGCCTTCGTGGATAACATCAGGCCTTGCGGCGGGTATCCAAATATCACATTCGAGCTTTACCAAATCCTCATTTGATATTTTTTTTGCATCCGGTAGATCAACAACTGACTTGCCATCATTTTTCAAGGCGATTAACGCGCTGACGTCCAAGCCATTTTCATCACATATTGCACCATGAGAATCAGCCACACCTATCAATACAGCCCCTTTATCGGCTAAAAAACGGCTGACATGTTTGCCCACAGCCCCAAACCCTTGAACCACATACTGCGCCCCTTGAACATTAAAGCCGCACTCAACTGCGACAAGGTCGACAACTTGAGCGAGTCCCCACCCTGTGGCGCCTAATTCATCAAGAGGGATCCCTCCCAATTCACGAGGCAATCCCACGACACGGCCAACCTCATCACGGATCCATGCCATACATTCTTCATCAACCCCCATATCAGGAGCAAAAATATATGAGTCCTCATTACGCAACCCATTTGCAAATGCCCTGATCAAAGTCTCTTTATCAGTTTTAGGCATTTTGGGGTTGGCAAGGATCACGGCTTTACCGCCACCATGTGGTAACCCTGCCGCTGCATTTTTATAAGTCATAGCCCTAGCCAGACGCATACACTCTTCAGTTGTCACATCCACGGCCATACGTATGCCACCAACAGAGGGGCCAAGAGCGACGTTATCCACGACTAAGACTGCTTTTAGATCAACAGAGGGCTCATACAAGTGAATCACTTTAAATGGGCCTAGTTCATCTGAGTATTGAAGATTTTGGTCCATCTTCCTCTCACCTTTGCTTAGTACCGTATTTACAACATAGTCTTAAATTCGACTGCGAGGCGCGCAGATTCGAACAGTTTTACAATGAATACTTTTTCAGCAAAATTTTTGATGACCAAGATAAATAACTTGATTAGTCGTAATTCGCTATCTCTGTTTAAATAACGCTATAGATATTTCCAACCTAATTGTTAATAAACAAGGTGTTATATATGTTTTCAGTAGAAGATCGTGTAGTAGCGACTAAAGGTATTGAGCTTGGTGAAATGGTTGTTACTGGCCTAAGCAGTGGCGGATATTATGTTCATGTGACTGTTGATGGCATGACATTGACATACCCAGCTAGAGATCTTAAGAAAGCATAATTCTTACTCTTCAATTTACTATTAGGTAGCTTCGGCTACCTTTTTCGTTTTGATTGCTATAGCGATAACCCCGACAAAACCTATACTTACCCTTATTGATAAATTGACATTAGCTAGGGGCTGCTTATGACCATTGCTTATCATCCTGATTCTGAACTTGACGATGAAAAGCTAAAGCAATTGTATGATGAACTACTTCTGAAACGAGCCCACTTCAAAGAGGAAGTTATAAAACTAAACCACCTGATAGCAAAGAAAGAAGAATGCTCGGTTACTGATGTCGCAGAAGCCGCAAATATTCGTGAAGAAGCAGATCGCGCTATGGGGCTGGTCGAGCAATATACCGAAACCTTATCTCACATTGAAAAAGCCCTACTGCATATGGAGCACGGAACCTATGGTGTTAGCGACAAGACAGGTAACCCTATTCCTTTTGAGCGTCTGAAGATAATTCCATGGACTTCAACATGTGCCGATGACTAGTAATCATCTCTGTGATGTAAAGCACTGCATTCCAATTTCAAATGTGAACAAGGTGACTGCGAAACGAAGTATTGCCAAACGTGCTGATAAAACTTCCGTTGATTGGGGAATGGCACCAACTTTAGTGCCTCCTCCAAGGTGCACCAACGATAATCGATATGCTCATGATTTAAAACAACATTATGATTAGAATTGCATAAAGCTACAAAACCGGCGGCAACAATAATCTTATCGGTATGAAGATCATAAAACGTCTGCAGATAATCGGCGTTGTATAATTCGTAAGGTGAAAGCTGAGTTTCCTCATACAACTCACGTAAAAACGCTTGCCAGGCAAGTTCCTTTTTTTCTATCTTTCCGGCCACCTGGCACCAATATTCACCACTAGTTCGTTTCAGCAATAGCATCTTATTTTCATGTTGATACTTTGTTAAAACCACTCCCGAGACATAATTCGTTAAAAGCTTCATGGCCCCTTCCTAAGTTACACATTGATACAATTGCCTTATATAATGCGACGTTATATCGGCCGTACCCAAGACAAATCGGCATCAATTAAATATGCACAACATACTGATAAACTAGACAACTACCAATGTATATTCCGCGACGTGACACCCAATCAAGATTAAAAACCAAAAAACACAAAAACATCAATTCATAAGACTTTGTCAATAGTCTTTTTCGACACAATGTTGCTTTTATATAAAAACACACCATTCCTCAATAGCATATGCATAACGTTCATGATACTGTGGTTGTGTAAAAAATAAAACATACATATAACATTTAAGATTATCATTGATTGTTAGGGGTAAGGATATGGATATCAAATCACAAGAAATTAATGGTTTCGATGCTGATGTTATTCATCTGTATCTACAAGAAATCGCGCACAAACCTTTACTTACCAAAGAAGAAGAGGTTCTTTACAGCAGGAAATGCTTGCGAGGTGACCCATTCTCAAAAGCGACAATGATCGAGAGTAACTTACGCCTGGTTGTCAGTATTGCCAAGAAATACCGTAACAGTGGTATGTCCCTCAGTGATTTAATTGATGAAGGAAATATTGGGTTGATCACCGCTGTAGAAAAGTTTGATCCTGAGCGTGGCTTTAGATTTTCCACTTACGCTACATGGTGGATAAAGCAAACTATTGAACGTGCCATTCACAACCAAGCACGTACAATACGATTACCTGTTCATGTTTCAAAAGAAATCAATACGATTTTACGAACACACAAACAGTTGATGAAGACCACTAACCAGGAACCAAGCAAGGAAGAAATTGCTGCTAAGTTAGAACGCTCAGTTGATGATATTTCAAGTGTGCTGGCTTTTGATGCCCCTGTCGTCTCTATTGATCAGCAAATTTCTGATGAGTCAGGTTCACAAACAATTTCAGCCTTCATTGCTGATGACGAAGGCATGAAGCCTGAAAACGAGCTGGACAAACAAGATATAAGTAAACTAGCAATTGCAATGTTAGAAAGCTTAAATACTCGTGATCGTGAAATTTTATGTCGCCGTTTTGGCTTGTTAGGCTATGAAGCGCAGACTCTTCAGCAAGTCGCAGATGAAGTAGGCCTGACTCGCGAGCGAATTCGTCAGCTCCAGGTAAGCTCTCTTAAGAAACTCAAGAATACACTTAGCCGTGAAAATTATGACTTAGAATTATTATTTGCAGAGACAGCATAACTGTTGGCATCTACCGTTAGGCCCTCCTTTTGGGGGGCTTTTTATGTAACCTACAATCTCATCACCCTCTTTTTCTTTGATTCAGATCCTAACCCTATTTTTCAACGATTATATTTAACCTGATTACACCATATATTAGCAGCCTAACGTGATGACTGGGCGATAAATCATATGACGCTAAAAACTAAGTTGATATCAATTGTATCGGCTATATTGTTATTTCAAACAAGCATGAGTTATTCATCATCCGGCAAAAAGGCCAAAGATTGCCAAAAAGTAAATCAGAAGATCGAATCTATTCAGAAAAAAATGCGTAATGGCTACACCCCAAAACAAGGGAGGAAGTACCATAAACAATTGAATAAGTTATACAAGAAGCAATTTGAGTCCTGCTTATAAACTCTGTTAGATACCCCTGCGTATCTCGGAACTGAGCCTTTAAAATATGGCCAATCTGATAACCTTTAGATGTACGATTAAAGGTATGAGGCACGTATTTTGAAAATCATCTTTACCCTAGTTATTTCACTCTTTTTAGCATCTTGCGCGAGTTACAGTGTCACAGAACAGCAGATGCAGGAATATCTTGATGATAGAAGTGGCTTTGAGAGAACCGTTGGCGTCAAAGGGCTAGCGCATGCTAATGTCAAATTTGAAAATGTGAAGGTCGGTATAGGAAGAGTTGCAGATGATCGTGTTAATTTAGATGCTGACTCAAAGGCTAAGATCATGATTCAGGGACAAAGCTCTCAGCTGCTGCAAATCAAAGTCAGTTTTAGTGCTGTGCCCTATTACGATAAAGACGAAGGCGCAATTTTTCTAAATGATTTGAATGTTGAAGATGTTGATATTCAACCTAATGAGTTTAATCTGCCAAGTAAACAGCTCTTGTCTCCGATCATTGAGATGGTCGGTCAATATTTATTAACGAGGCCTGTATATCGATTAAGTGATGAAGATTTCAAACAATCTCTGTTAAAAACGGCAAGGCCTGAACTTTTAATCAAAAACCATGAGTTGGTTATTCAAATTTAATGCAAACATGAGAGCATCAAGTTCTTAATGCTCTCATTGTTAATGTGCTCATCGCTCAGTGAACACTCTTAGATTGCTCCAAGAAATTTGTTCCCGCCGCTTCATCTATGATATGAATTGCCCGTTCCGTCTCAAATGATTTACGCATTGCCTCTGCTGCATAGTTCTTAATGGTAGCTTCATGCGAGCTGATAAAAATAAAGATAAACAAACAAAGCCCGAACAAGGAAGCAAGCATTGCCATGATGGTTCTTTGAACAATTCGTTTCTCTGCTTCTCGCAATTCCCTTTCAAGAATTTCTATAACATCATAATTTGTAAGGTTTGGCCTTATTTTTCTTTGATTTTTCATATAGTTAATTTTGACCAACAAGTGTTAGCTATGTGACGCTACTGTATCAATAGATTCTTAACTATACCTTAATCAGCGACAAACATCCTTTTAGGCATTTTGTTTTTTTGATTAATGTTCAAACTGTACACACCCATAAAGTTATAGTGCGTCAGAATAGCTAAGACACAGCCCGAAGGCTGTGTCATGGTCATGGAATCTCTATGACATCAACGATTGATAACCAACCAATAGTAAGATCAGTCCCCAAACGGGTAGATTCCGATACTTCATCAGATAGAAACCAACGATTACCGCAACAACATCAAAAAATGAACCTATTGACGAAGATATTACGGGCTTGATAAATGCACTCCCCAACAGGCCAACAACACTCGCATTGACCAACAAAATGGACTCTTGCAAACGCTGGTTTTTAAACAAGGCACTCCAAGTCGGTAAAAAAGCAAACAACAGTAAGCCACCAGGTAAAAACACTGCAAGAGTTGCAAGCAGGCTACCGATGAAAGGATTGCCGGAAATCGACGACGCTCCGAGGTAACTCGCCATGGTGAACATAGGTCCTGGCACTAACTGTGCAGACGCATAAGCACTCAAAAAAGTGTCAGGTTCAACCATGCCCTCCATCATTGGTTCTAGAAGCGGTAGTACAACATGTCCGCCACCAAATACAAAACTACCGGCTTGATAAAAAACATTAACAAGGTTTAGCAAATCAGATTGCCCTGCCACCAAGGGGAGGCCAAGCAACAACACGACAAACACGCTAATAAGACCAAGATGAGGTTTAATCATGGTTTGGTTAACTTCTCTTACGTTTTGTTGCTTGTTAGATGAAACAACAAAACCGAAAAGTGCCGCTAATAGAATCGGGACAATTTGGCCAAGAAGGCCAGATGTAACGAAAACACTCACACCGGTTGCGATCGCAACTGCCACAGTCAATGTGCTAGTTAGATTTTTCCTAACCATTCCCCACATAGCATCAGCAACGACCACTACAGCTAGAAGTTTAGCTGCCTGAATGACTGTATCAATAAAAGTCACATCGTTGTATTGCTGGTTACCAATAGCCAAAACGGTCAACAGCATAAACGAAGGAAATGTGAAACCAACAAAGGCAGAAATCGCGCCCAGGTAGCCTGCTTTTTTGAAACCGATGTACATACCCAACTGACTACTTGCCGGTCCTGGTAAGAACTGACATAACGCAACCGCGTGAGTGAAATCTTGATCAGTTAACCACTTCTTATTCTGTACAAACTCACGTTGAAAAAAGCCAATATGAGCCGCAGGGCCACCGAAACTATAAAGACCTAGCAGAAAAAACTGCCACATTACTTTGAACATAAAACCTCCTAATGAGGCCTAGATAATATCGATGGATTTATAATTAATAAAATCGTTATATTTAATTTTGCCCATCGATATAAATAATTACGAGCAATGCTTGTACAGTCACAGGCGTTCCATAATATGAGGTACACTATCGTGCATAATGTTGATTAGGTGCTTTTATTGTCCACCGAAGAAAACAATAAATCGCAAGTTGTTGTTTTAAAAAGATATAGGAAAGTGAACAACCTCCCCCCCTTTCTCCCTAAATTAACAGCGTGATTTCCAGAAGAATTTTTCCCTAATTGCCTTCGATTACTCGTTAGCCACAGAAGCCAACCTTGTCACAAAAGATTCACAAGCATTCTCCCCCATTATGTTCAGTGATATAATTGCCGAGTTAACATGAAGTTGGTCTTACCTATGCTAGAAAATCTGCAACAAATGGTGATCCTTGCGACTGTCGGCCATGAACAAAACTTTACCAGGGCTGCTGAGCGTCTGGGGATCTCTAAGTCTCAGGTCAGTAAACAAATCCGCTTTCTGGAAGAACGCCTTGGGTGTCAACTCGTACAGCGGAGTACTCGTACCGTCGCTTTGACTGAAATTGGTCTGCAATATGCGGAGTACGGCCAGCAATTACTTGATACCGTCAATGAAGCTGAAGCTCTTGTTGCTGGTTACCGTAACGAAATTAAGGGTGTATTACGCATTGGAATTGCGCAGTCTTTCGGTAATTGCCACATCACTTCGGCATTAGCTGAATTCCAAAAAGAACACCCGGGGCTGGAATTGGAGGTGAGTTTATTCGATCATCGCCCCAACCTACTGGAAGAAGGTTTTGACTGCTGGGTCGCCATTCACGAGCACCCACCCGAAGGTATGGTTGCCCGCCGCCTTGCTGATTGTCATTTCGCCGTTGTTGCTTCGCCTGAATATATTCAAACCCATGGCGCACCAAAAGTACCTGGGGACTTACGCCAGCATAACTGCATTACCTACCAAAGCCGCGAACGGAAATACATCAATTGGGAGTTCACTCGAGACGGGGTAAGGCAATCCATCAGAGCCCGCGGCAACTACCGCATCGACAATGCACCTGCAGTGCTTGATGCGGCAATTTCTGGCTTGGGGGTTGCTTATCTAGCAACCTACCTTATTACCGACGAGCTTGAAACCGGAAAACTGATCCAGCTGCTTCCAGAATGGAAAGCCGATGTTGAATTGCCTATTTACGCGGTTTATCCGCGTCGAAAATACCTCGCTCCTAAAGTGCGGTCATTTATCGATTTCATGGCCGAGCGAATGTCTGTCCCACCGTATCGAACCCCCAACCCTGCCACTCGATGATCGACCTCGATATCTTATTTTCGCAGTTGTGATTCGCTTCAGATCAGCTAAACCTAACATATATGACTTCATCATTAGGTTTAGTTGGTTTGAATATTCTAGCACCGCATATTACTTCATCACTACTCGCTCGCGTGTTGTTCATCCTATGCTGTTCAGCGTTGTTTAACGGCTGTGGTAATGGTAGTGACAACGTCACACCCACATCCACGCAATCTACGGGTAGTGCCAATGTGGTGCCCAATGCTCAGATATTGCTCACCGAACTTCCAGAGCTTCGTACTACGGTATATTTCGATGCTGAGAGTTACGAGCTACCCCCTGAAGGCCAACTATTGTTAGACCCTATTGCAGTTCGATTACGTCAACACCCGGATAGCTACGTGATCGTTGTTGGGCACGGTGACGATTTTGAAAATGAAGATAATAATATCGGGCTTTCCTATGAGCGTGCTTTTACCGTTGCTATTTACATTTCTTCGGTTTTCGGTGTCGAAGAGGAGCGTATCCAAATCGTGTCCGCAGGCAGCACCGAGCCGCTCAGCTCAGGCTCCCGTGCAGTCGACAAACAACGTAACCGAAGAGTAGAAGTCGTCTCTCCTAAATCGATAGTACGGACACTAAGCCCGACCAACGATGCAAAGTTCTAGCTAACAGGTTTTCCTAACCCCAAAAAAAAGCAGCCTACTGGCTGCTTTTTTCTCTTACTGCTGTTTCTTCTGCGCAGGTATCGCATACATTTGCTTCAGAATGGAGACAACCCCCTCGGGGAGATCGGCGAGTTTCTCATTGAACTTGGCCACCTCGGCATCATTGACCGAGCTATCAGTCAAACCTGCTGCAATATAATTGGCAGGAAACAGATGATAATTAGCTGTAATCTGACGATCGATTTCATCAGCTAATGACTCAGGAGTGTCAAAGCCAGAGCCAATTACGTCGCCAAAACTGACATGGATACGACGCTTCTGACCGACTATACCCTGAATAATACTCTCGATATCTTCAAACTCACCTTTCTCATAACTGCCCTCAGTTTGTTTCTGGTAGAGTTCTTTCGCCTTGGCAACATCGCAAGGATCGTTTTCGTACGAAATAGCGACCGGAACAATATTGAGTGTTGACATGTAGTCTGAAAACTCAAGTTTCTGTTTACGGCCATCCATGTAAAACATCTTTAGGATTGCAGGATCAGTTTTATCGTTACCATCTTTAGCCCGCCCTTCTTTCTGAGCGATCCAAATGGAGTTCCCTGTCTCTAGCGAATGAGCGATATAACTAGATAGCAGGCCAAGCGCTTTCATCATTTCACGCGGCGCTTTAGCTGACCGCTTAACAATAAAACTCTTGTTCAAACGCATTAACTCGGTTGCACAAGGCTTCTTCAGAAGATTATCGCCAATCGCAATACGCACCGTATTGAAACCATTGTTATACAGGCACCAATTTACCATTGCAGGATCCATGGCAATATCTCTGTGATTCGAGACGAAGAGATAGGATTGCTTCGGATCCAATTTATCCAGCCCACTAAAAGAGACACCGTCACAAGAGTGGTCAATCGTTGCGTGCATATACTTAGCAATTTGACGCTGCACATCATCAACTGTCTTAATATTTGACCATTTGCTTATTAAAAAGCGTTTAATTAGCGGTGTCAGCAACCAGCCGAACACACCCGATAGCTGTGGAAAACGGTAATTAAGAATGGCGTTTATAAATTCTTTATCGTTAACCAGACGCGTAATAGCCCCACTGACTTCATCATCATTATATGGGCGAATTTCTTTGTAAATATCGTTATTAGACTGCACTGTAATGCTTCATATGTTGAAAAATCTGCGACATTTTACGCAGTTTTATTGAATTTACCCAATGGCAACCCCCAAACAACACAATGGTTGGAGGTCTTACCAGACTTAAATGTATCTAATTAAAGCACTTTACCTTTTGAATCCTGACATGTCTGCCTAACTGATAGCATTTCTAGCCAAAAAAGCAGCGTTTATCTGTTAAAATTCCCCGATCAGTTGACGCTTCTATCAAAAGCGAACAACATGTGACAGCTAAATTGCTAGAGATTAACTATGAAACAGGCTATTGATTATTCACTGCATCAACACACTTTTCTGGACGTAGGGTCAAGAAAAAAAAGCCATACTGCCTACATGCTTATCATGACTTCTGGGTGTGCATTTATCCGCTTAGGTAAAGCGGAATATACAGTGACGGCCGGATCTGGATTCTTCATCCCTTTCGACTGCCTACATGCCGTTACAATCATGCCTGGGTCGACTTACAGTAAAGTTGAATTCTCTCCTCGTCTAACTACGACCATTTGCCGTGAAGCTGGCTTCTTCCGCCTGACGCCGTTAATTAGTGCCGTTGCCAAAGAGCTGGGCAAATTGCTAAAGCTGGGCAATGACATAACATTAGACGGAGAAAGTGGGAATTTACTCAGAGTCCTTGCTGACCAAGTGGCCAAGTTAAAGGTCAACAGCAAGTCTACCAGCCCTTCTTTGAATGGCCACCACCAGCTTTGCCTATCGTCTTTGCTTAAAGGTGACAAGGTCACAGACAATAAAGCCATTGAAGAAATCACAGCCTTTACTGGCTTCTCGTTAAAAGAAATCGAATCATGTGTGCTAATGCGAGAGGCAATCAAACTGTCTCGTTCAGGTCGCAAAATCGAGCAGATAGCTGAAACGTTAAATACCTCTCCAGAAATGATTGCTTCACTCGCCGTTCCTGTCCTGGGGCAAGCGCTATAATCACCAAACAAAAAAAGCCACCATTCGGTGGCTCTTTTTGATGCAAATTATCAAGTAAACAATGTTAGCTCACCAGATAACTGGCTGACACTTCGGTAGCGTTAATTCAACAGTTGAGGAACACCAGATTGTTTCAATAGCGCAAACTCAAGATTGTGATAGGCATGATTGTTGCCAGCCACTTCTACCAACAAGCTATCAGGTGCCTCCACTGTTTTGAATTCACCCAATTGCTTTTCGCTTCTTGACAGAGGCTCATGAACTTCAACATAAACACTACCGTCAGATTCAACGGCATATTTCAGCGGCTGGTTGATGATCTGCACCCTTGTGCCACGAGACACTTGGCTAAACAACCACTCAACATCCCATGGGTTCATTCGTATACAGCCAGAGCTCACTCGCATACCAATACCGAAATCCTTATTGGTTCCATGGATCAAGTACTGCCCGCTACCGTATGAAAGTCTCATCGCATAATCACCCAATGGGTTCTCAGGGCCTGCTGCAACTACCGCCGGCAACTCGATATTGTGCTTTTCACGATACTCCCGACGAATATTTGCAGTGGGTGTCCAGGTCGGATTTTCAATCATTTGGCTGATGCTGGTTGTCATTTTGGGTGTTTCACGCCCTACCCGGCCTATCCCGATAGGAAAAACGTACATTTTTTCGCTATTTTTTGGAAAATAGTACAAACGTAATTCAGCCAAATTGATCACAATACCCTGCCGCTTCGCATTGGGCAAAATCAACTGCATAGGGATGGTCAACAAAGAGCCAGGCGTAGGCAAGAAAGGATCGACCCCAGGATTAGCTGCCATCAGTTGCAATAAACCAACATTATATTTGTTGGCAATATCCAGTAAGCTATCGCCATTGTTTACTTGGTAGTACTCCATGACGCCTACTAACTTACTATCTGCATTGGGCTTTTGGTATTCAATTGCTTGAGCCGAGCAAGACATTACACCAGCGAGTAGCATTAACAACAAGCGTCTCACACCAGTACCTCCATCTAAAGATCCCCTAATTATGGCAAATTTCATTCTGCTTAAGTTTGATGATTAACCTCATTAGCAGAAATGAGACGTAATGTGACGATTCTACTGGTGACAACAGCTGCCAACGTCAACAAAACGTCAATGATTTTCTGAGAGCTTAACTTGTGACCAATCATCAAGTCAAAAAAGGCGGGGAAGTCCCCGCCTTGTGCTTGCTGCTATGTAGGATCACACGTACTGTGCTGTAAGTCGTTGCCATGATTGGCGCTGCTCTTCTAGCATCCGCTTCATTTCATTGTATTGCTGTAAGAACTCAAAACTTTCATAATGCTTGAGCAAGTTCTGTTTCTTTAACTCAATCAACCGCTTCTTTGCTTCGTAGTAATCCGCTATTTTCTGCAAAAGAAGTTCGTATTCTTCGTCCAGCCTGGCTAGTTTAAGCTGATTGCTAAGGCTGGCTTCGTTAACCATCAGCCTCTGCTGAACACGACGGTGAAGCATTCTAACCTTCGCTTTCTCGATGCGATCTTCTGGGCTAATACGTAGGTTTTTTGTTACGCCAATCCAAGACAATGACTTAATTAGCCATTTTGTCGGGTCAAACTGCCACCAGCGGATCCCATTACGGTAATCATTTTCAAAAATGTGATGGAAATTATGGTAACCCTCGCCAAATGTGAGCAAAGCCAACACGCCATTGTCACGGGCAGTATTCTTGTCAGTATATGGCTGAGACCCCCATATGTGGGCCAAAGAATTGATAAAAAAGGTTGTATGATGGCTGAGTACCAACCTAACAACGCCAATTAACAGTAGCGCCCCCCAAATGTCTCCATGGAGGACACCAAATAACAGCGGGAAACCGAAGTTAGTCAAAATAGCCAAAGTGACATAGTTCTTATGCTGCCACATTACGATCTTGTCTTTCTGCAAATCACGGCAGTTACTGTAGTCACTGTAGCGACTCGCCTGGTACTCCCTGAGCATCCAGCCAATATGGCTGTAAAAAAAGCCTCTTTTGGCTGAATAAGGATCTTTATCATTATTATCGACATAGCGATGATGAATACGGTGATCTGAAGACCAGTGCAAGATACTATTTTGCAGTGCAAAAGCTCCACCAATAGCATAAATGAATCTCACAACAGAATTGGCTTCATACGTCTTATGCGACCAGAGCCTATGGTAGCCCGCCGTAATCGACAAACCACAGAATGAGAAAGCAAACAGCAGCATGAGCCATTGCGCACCATCAAAACCAACAAAATAGGCATACAAAGGTGTCGCTATGACGGCAATCAGAAAAGTTAAGGTGAATATCGTAACGTTTAGCCACAATACAGGAGGTTTGGTAGTGGTCATCCTTTTGATCCTATCCATTGAGCGTACAACTGTAAGCTAGAATAGCCTTCATTAACTTTTCCGTCAATTGGTTAAACATTTAGCAACAAAAAAAAGCCATCATTTCTGATGGCTTTATTACTAGCTCCAAACCGGACAACAGCGCTATTTATTGATGTTATTGGTAAAGACTGGATCGACACAGGCATAAACCTTGCCGATCGTACTATCATCACAAAGCAACTGGTAAATCATACGGGCAACTTCACTTCGAGTAATCAGCCCATGTATCTCACTATCAGTGTAAAGTTCGCCTTGCTCTGTCACTTCGCCGTCTTGCAACCCGCCAGGGCGAAGGATCGTGTAATCCAGCTGACTGGTTGCCAACCAAGATTCGGCTAGGCTTTTCTCCCTTACAGACTTTCCAAATACGGCCTTCGCCTTATCAGACAAATATTGCCAAGAATCACCGCAACCCAACGACGTAACCATTACAAAACGGCGTATGTTTCGCTGCTCGAGTTCGTCTATAACCAAGCGGTGTCCAATGTAATCAACCGGAATATCAGTTTGAAAACTCCCCATCGTCGATACAGCAACCGCATTATCAGGTGATAGGTCTAGTAACGATTTGATCTGCTCCCGATCTAGCGCATCACCAACAACAACATTAACGCCCATCTCCTCAAGTGCAGCTACACTCTCGCACTTACGTACCATCGCATGAACTTCAATCCCTATCGCACAAAGGTATCGAGCAACTTCAAAACCGAGGCCTCGGCTTGCACCAAACAAAATAACTGAGTCCATTGACCTTTTTACCTCACCACATAAACGGTAATGATTATAACTATCAGTTGCGTTTGGTGTTGATTAGCCTTTTCTTTGTTGATCTACCCCAAAAAAACGCCTCAGCACTGCTCATTTTATATACTTAACATGCGCCTCCATCTCTTCGCCGATTTCCTTTCGCATATTCATGAGCCGGATAGCGGACTGCCTTAGCACTTTATCTTCATCTGTCTGAGGTACCCATTCAGGCACATCTGTTGGCTGACCGGTTTCATCAACCGCAACCATGATCACAATACAATGGGTCGTAAGTTGGTTTTTCAGCTCTTTTGGATCGCTAGCTTGGACGTCGATCGCAATATGCATAGAAGAGCGCCCGGTATATATTACCTTTGCCGTGACTTCTACCAAATTACCAACGTGGATAGGCTTGACGAAACGGATCCCACCAGCATAAGCCGTGATACAGTATTTACCACTCCAACCTGCAGAACACGCATATGCTGCTAAGTCGATCCACTTCATCACAGCCCCGCCATGCACCTTGCCACCGAAGTTAACATCACCGGGCTCAGCCAAAAACCTCAGTGTTACTTCGCGCCTTCTGTCACTCATACTCACTCCTACCACATCCAACGACAGCCCTGTAAGTCAGCTATGTTTTCGCCAGACATTAAATTAATCATTCAGTTACGCCATCAGTATTAACACAAAAGAAACAATTTACCCATATTAACGTCACGAAATTGGCATTTGCATTCTAAGGAAAGAGACCAAATAATTTTGTACTGCTGATAAGTCGCCATTCAGGCGAAAAGAGCACAAAAAAAGCGCCCGCAGGCGCCTTCACATTGGATCATCCAGCTGCCAATTACGAACCTTGGCTAACCGCCTCCAGCTGGGCTTGCAGGCTGGCAAGTTGTTGTTTAAGTTCTGTGTTTTGTTCGTTCAGCGCTTGATTTTCTTCTATCGTTTCAGCCTTTGCCACCTCAAGCTGACCGAGCTGATCTTCGAGCTGTTTATTGGTTTCGATCGCAGCTTCAAGATCTGACTTTGCTTTACGGGCATTTCGCTGCGCTGTTTGTTTTGCTTTTGTCGCCTTGGTAACTTGTGCCTGGCTGTCCAAAACCGATTGGTTCAATTCATTAATATGGCTTTCTTGTTCAGCCACGAGTGTTGACAACTCGACCTCTTTGGCTTTTGCCAACTCGAGGTTCTCAGATAGCTGTTCTACCGAGCTCGTTGGCAGCCCCGCCAATACACTCCATTGATCGGCCATGTTCTTGGTTACCTGATCCATAAGATCAAAAGGAAAGCATAATGATTGTTGTTGATCATTCCGGTTGGCAAATTGCCTATCCATGTCTTCGATCAGTTTAAGACCATGCTGATAACTCTGCTCGAGCATCATTTTGGTGCTATCGACTGTCATGGTTTCGATAGCCTTACCGGCCAACAGCATATGCTGAAAATACTTAACGAACGCTTCTGGTTGAGCCGCTTCACCAAGTTTCATCAAAGGGTGAGAATTAACATCATATTCCATCATGTGTTACCTGCCATGTATCTGCGTCAAGTGAATAAAAAAGTATGAAAAACCAGCCACCTATACTTATATCAAATTGAACACGCGTTGGACAAATATTAAGCAGCCAATTTCATAAAATTTGATCTGCACGCAATGAATCCCCCCTCCATCCAAACTTGCCTGACAGTTTATTATGGGCAAAGTGATCACCTTCAAAGCAAAATCATCGTCATCGTCTAAATGTCACATATTTAAGCTATATATTTTATGACAGACTGACTATGTGTTGCTGGATTCAGAGCTACATCAACAAGATAAGGAGCAACACTGAATGAAACCACTCAAGCGTTACCAATACGAGCGCTACGCCATTCTTTGCAACCTTGCTTATCCCACCACATTCAATCACACCCTATACGGATTCGATAAAAATGGCCGCCATGAAATCACTGATCGCTGGGGCCGTACGATTATTCGTATTCTGTGGGGCAAGGAAAGTGAGGTGGTTGTGGTGTTCAAAGGCTCCCAAAGTTTATGGGACTGGTTAATAAACCTTGCTTGCTTTCCCAAGAAAATCCGAACCGGCACTAAGTGGTGTCGCGTCCACTGGGGCTATTATTCGTTGTTGGAACAAAGCAGCAAGACTACAGGCATCAAACCAAACCCATATATCAGCGAGGCAATGCGAGCCGAATTGTTGCAGGCTAGCGAAAATAACCACCAGCAAAATGGACTGACGCTGTACCAGCAAATCGAAAAGGTTCTTCTCCCTCAAATTAAACAGGGGAAGAAAATTACCTTTACTGGCCACTCCTCCGGCGGTGCAATGGCAATATTGGTAGCACATCGTCTCTACCAGCAACAACCAACCGCGATTAAGCGTATTGTTACCTTTGGCCAACCCGCTACCGGATGTTGGAGCTTCAAGCAAGATTATCCCCTCGCCAAAAGAACCTACCGTATCTGCTGTGATCTGGATATCGTTACCTTTCTCCCACCAATTCCATTCATGTTCTGGCACGTCGGCAAAATGTTGTGGCTGCACAATGGCAAGATCTATGAAGATACGCCCACGCTAGCAAGGCTGTACCGCTCCATTGTCAGCTGGCTACTAAGGCCAATCTCCTATCATTACATGAACAAGTACATTCGCAATAAAGACTTCTTCGATAAACACTGATCAATTTAAAACACCGACTATGGGGCGAGAGTCAAAACAGGTATAGTGATGCTAGGCTCATAACTTTACTTACCAACATGTCTGAATCATCAACCGTTTTTAGCTCCCTTATTCATTCCCGGCGCTCTGTACGCAAATACGATCAAGCTGCATCATTTGATCATGAGGCCGTCGCCCGCGCCCTGGAACTCGCGACTCTCTCACCAAATAGCTCCAACATGCAGCTCTGGGAGTTTCACCGTGTCATCAACCAAGAAAAGCGTGACCAGCTCGCGCAATACTGCATGGGACAAAATGCAGCCAAGACCGCCAATGAATTAGTCGCGTTTGTAGTTACCCCGCAAAAATGGAAAGGCCGGGCAGAGATGAACGCGTCGCAAATCCGGCAAGCCTTCGAGGGCCGAGAAGATGCAACCGCCAAGCGCGCTCTGAAGTACTATGAAAAACTGATCCCGTTTGTCTATAACAACGATCGCCTTGGGATCTTCGGTTTTGCTAGGAAAATCCTCAGTGCATTACTGGGAATAAAAAAACCTATGGTAAGAGAAGTCAGCAAAGCTGATCTGCGTGTCTGCCTACATAAAAGTAGTTCCTTGGCCGCAATGACCTTCATGACCGCAATGCGCGCCGAAGGTTACGATACCTGCCCAATGGAAGGCTTTGATTCTAAACGTACCAAAGCGCTGCTCGGTTTGCACAAAGACGCCGAAATCACCATGATTATCAGCTGTGGCAAACGTGCCGACGATGGTATCTACAGCGAAAGGCACCGTATTGCCAGTGATGAGGTTATAATCAGTCATTAATTGAGCAAATAAAACGCCAGCCATACCCACAGGGATTCTTTTGCGGTATGGTGTTGGCAATCAAAGCAAAAAGAACGGTCAGTAGTCCAGATGAAACAGCTCATCGAACGAAAAAACCGGTGGATGGCAAGCCATATCACCGAAGCGGAGTTCCCAACCCCTCTCAGTGAACAAGGCCTTGCCTTATACCAAGATGCGCAGGCATCACTCGAATTTGGGACCTGCCAAACGTCTGATTCCCCCAACACTGACTCACTGACCATCTACCCTGTAGACTGCCACCCTCTCACTATCCGATATGCTCTAGTTCTTGCCAACCGATGGCAGGATGAATCAGACAAAGAAGCCATTATTGAATATCTGACTCAAATCATGTTTGAAGACGCTTCACCGGCACAGCTGTTTGTCGGCTTCTTAAAAGGCAAACCGGCAGCCTGCGGCATGCTGTTCACTGACCACGAACATGGCTCGCTTATTTGTGATGTCGCAGCACTACCGCTACCAAACCAGCAACAACTAGTGACTGAGATGCAGCAGGCACTTGCAGCCAAAGCATCAAACCTACCGCTCTACTGCGAGCAACTCAAATAATCTTGGGTTATTTCCATCCGCAGTAAACTGCCCATAGCAAAAGAGCCAGTCACAAAGTCACTGGCTCTTTTTTTATCGAAATATTGGTCAATACAGGGGTTAGGTCTCCAGTGGCTATCGGCTCACACACCCAGCAAAAAAGCGCTGCAGTTTGCCCGTCACAAAATCAGCCTGCTCTAAATTGCTAATGTGGCCCGCATTCGGGATCAAGACAAACTCACTGCCGGTAATGCCGTCGTGCATGAGCTGCGACTCGAGAACAGGACGCATACTGTCTTGCGCGCCCACCATAATGAGTGTCGGCAACGCGAGCATCTCAGCATCTTCAAACATGTCACGGCGGCCAAATACCATTCGCCCAGCCTTTGCCAAAGCCAGTGCCCTATCTTTATCCGCATCAAGCAGCCTCTGCCTAAACGCAGCACGGACAGGATCATTTTTACCTAATACGGAAAACTGACGCTCATCGAAAAAGTTTACAATGTCAGGCGATAAGGCCTTCTTCTCTTCAATCTCTGCCAGCTTTGCAAAATACTTGGTATGGACAACTTCCGGCTCTAGACCCACGAAAGTATCCATCAGTACCAGGCTCTTGACCCGTGCAGGCGCTTTAATTGCCAACTCTGTCGCCCACATTCCACCAGATGACAACCCCACCAGTGAAAACGTCTCAATTCCCAAGTCATCAAGCAAGCTAAGTACGTCATTGGCATAATCTTTTAAGCTACGCGTTGATTCTGGCGCTGGTGCAGAGGCCCCGTGCCCCCAGAATTCCGGTACGATACAACGGTAAGACTGACTTAATACCTCGACTTGCGGCGCCCACATTGTGCTGTCCCACAAATAGCTATGGCCGAAGACAAGAACCGGGCCTTCGCCAATATCCTGATAGTGCATGGTCTGTGCATCAATAGTAAACGTTTTCATCCATTCCAATCCAAATAATTGTTTTTAGTTATGTGCTTTACGCCATTGCTAGCAACGTACGACAAACTTTGCTTCAACAGCACGCATGCCGCGCTGATAGCATCCCCAGGCTACGGCACCAGCCATTACATTGCCAAACATCGCGCCCAAGAAAAGTCCTTCGATTCCGCCATAATTTGCCCCAATCCAAAGCAGCGGTAAAAAACAAACAAACAAGCGTAGCGCTGAAATGACCAAAGCACGCATTGGCATCGTCAGCGCGTTGCAGACAGACACCATCAACATACAAATGCCCAGGGGACCAAGGCTCAAAGGCACCCAAGTGAGGTGAAGCGCAAGAATATGGCCCACTTCAGCTTCGCTGGTCAGTAAAGAAGTTAACGGCGAGATAGAGATGAACAGCAGGACGGCGATTACCAGTTGCCATACTAAAACAAATTTAACGGCCAGAGAAACCAAAGACTTGATCTTGTCCAGCTCTCCCTTGCCGAGCCAACGCCCTACCATTGGCGGCATCGACATAGTCAGCGCTAGGATAATGACTATTGAGAAAAACTCCAATCTCGAACCCAGAGCCCAGGCTGCCACCGTTGCCGCACCGAAACCTGCTACCAGCTTTGTTGCCAACATAGATGACACCGGAGGCAGCAGTTGGCTAAGCATTGCCGGTGCCATAATATTGACCAGTTCTTTCACCGAAGCCCAAATATCCAAGCCCTTCCAGTCAAAGCTCAACCAGTGACGCTGAATCACTTTTGGGTACACTGCTATCATACCCACAGTGAAGGCGACAACAGTCGCCCAGGCCGCCCCGACCAGGCCCATGTCAAAAGTAAAAATGAACAAAGGATCCAGAGCCATGTTCAGCAAGCTAGTTACCACCATCATGATACCCGGTAGCATCGTATTACCGTTGGCACGGCACAAGCTATAGGCAAAATACAGCATTGCCCCACACCATGAACTTGCTAACCAGACAGGCCAGTAGCCATCAATAACCGAATAGACATCTTCGGGAGCGCTGAGCAACTGTAAGACCCCTCCTCGGGCAAACCAGATAGACAGGCATATCAGCAAAACACTGGCCGCGCCGGTAATGACCACCAAACCGCCAAGTTGTTTGGCTCGCTGATAATCTCCGCTTCCCAGCACCCGTGAGATCAACGATGTCGTTGCAATCCCTAACCCTACCTGTAAGCCAATGATCACCATTTGCATCGGCAAGGTGAACCCCTGGGCGGCGAGCGGCAAAACGCCCAGTTGACCAATGAAGGCACTGTCAACCAACTGGAAACTCATAAGGGAAAGCACACCAAATAACATCGGCCAGGTCATGTCAAACAACTGGCGGCCAAGTGGCAATTCAGAAGAAGGCTGTGGTTGTAATTTTGAAGGCATAGTATTGAATGTCTTTATATTTTAGTTATTGCAGTCTAGAGACAAAAAAGCTCGGCAGTAAGAACGACCTGTTCTCACTTTACCGAGCTTTAATTACAGCTACTGGATGTTACGCTGTCACTAGCTTAACCAGATCGGCTGGTCGGTAGTATACTGATTTTAGAACTTTACCCTGGCGGACAAGTTTGCCACCGAGATCAACGTCTTTCGCACATTTGGCAATAATGAATTCACCCTTCTGGCTACCCACAATCTCGACACCCTGCTCGGCATAGAAAGACTTGGTCTCTTCGAATTCTTGCTCGTTACGACAAACCTTACTCATATTGCTCGAATGTACTTCATCCCAGCAAGCGACAAAATCAAAGCCCAAGCGCTTGGCGATCTGTAGCAGCAAGTCAATCAGGTAACTGATACCAATATTAGACTCTACTTTGTCATCACCCAGATGAACCAGACGTCCCATCAATACGTAGACGGAATCCACAATCGCATCGGCTTGCTCAACCAACGAATCGGCTTCCGCCAGCTCGGTCAGTTCTTCGACCGCCAGTGAAGTATGTAATGCATCAGCCTGTTCGTTCAAACTGGAAGGCGACTCGATATCCAAGTCAAAAGTATTACGAAATTCACGAATATCACGGTATAGGTGATCGAACAGTGCTTGATCCAGAACAGACAGCTTCATGCAACTTTCCTTTAAGTTATAAAAACCATTATAAATCATTAAATTAAAATCTTAATACCTGTTACTTTCTACCTTGATAGCAACAATACCCGATAAGAATGCTTCAATGTTTTATGCCGGTTGGAAACAAACCAAACTCAGGAGCGTAACGCTCCCAAGCCAGTATCCGATCAGCCAAAGAAGGCTGATCCTCAAGATTCAATGTTGACTGATTAGAACTCTTTCGGCGCAAAACCAGTAACAACGGAGATACCCATTTCACGTCCAAGCGCCGTCATTGGATGGACAACAACCAGACCTTTGACTGATTTTTTCAGCTTACCCATGTCGGATTGTTCGGCTTTGGTCAGCGGACGGCTAAATGCCAGTGACTTCACATCAGACCCTTTTTTGTTAAGTTGACGCTTAGTCTGGTGCTTAACTTTATTGATTCTTTTAGTAATGGTCTCGATTTCTTGCGTAGCCTGACCTGCAATTGCCTGATCACCGCGCTCTTGTGCCCCAGCCAACTTACGACGAAGTTTATCTAAACGGTTATTTAGACTCTGAAGCTCTTGATTTAAATTCATGTAGTTACCTTATTTTACTTCACAATATCCCGTAGCCGAGTGCCAGGATAAATTGCTTGACCGGAGATTATATAACAAGCATCACAGTTTGGTCGAAAATTCTGTCAAATTTGTCATCACTTACTGTGTAGCTAATTGTTCCCTACTGATAATTATCTCAATCCGTCTCAGTTATGAAACACCTTCCATTGCCAAGTAAGCACATTTCCGCTTTTATAACTCTTGCGAGTCAAGAGTTTGAACAATAAGACAATAAACTGACAGTTGAGGTAAACATACGGATATGTGTAAAGACTGCGGGATACATATTGCAATGACCAGAGTGAGGCGAAGCTTTATTGAACGCCACATCACCCATAAAAGCGAATACAAGTATTACTGCCCAAAATGCAAGCGTACAACATTTATTGCGATTGGTGGTAGCCTCGAGAATGCGAGGCCATAAAAAAACAGGCCGTTACCGGCCTGTTTTTGATTGTTACTTGAGCGCCAGTAGCTGGCTGGAAAATTCGGCAAAACCAAAACCGCCGGGTTGTGACATCACAACTTGTGGTTTGAATACTAACTGCTGCCAGTAATGCCGGATGTTTGCTACACCGACGCTCATTGGCAACAGCTCAAACATATATTGGTCATTCATTGAATCACCTACATAGCATGCTGTTTGCTTGATCTGCTGAACGGTCAACCCCTTTTCCTTGAGGAAGGCTGTCGCTGTCGCTTTTTTGGAATGTTTGCCGTACCATGCGTTGATATGAATAGAGCTTGCTGTTGCATTCGCTCCCAGGGCATGTATGCGCGCAACGATCTCATCCACAATACGGCTATCGAGCTTAGGTCGGTTTTGACCAATATCAATCGCTACTTCACAGACTCGGTAGGCTTGATCCAAGGTCAAGTTCAAACCAGGGTAATCCTCCAAAATCGCTTCAATTTCTGACTTAAGCCGCTGCTGTCTACTGCGGATTTCCTCTATTGGGATAGCCGAACGAAGGGTCAAGAAACCACCCTGTTTTTCCATGATCACCGCGCCGTTTTCTGCCAAAACGGCATCGACCGGCCAAAGTTGAGCAATGTGATCCCCCCAGCCTGCGCAAGCACCGGTCACAGCGACGACCTTTTTCCCAGCCTTTCGCAGTTGCTGCATAGCAATCAATGCTTCCGGCGGTAACTGCCCCTGCCAAGTCAACGTATCATCGACATCAGTTAAAACCCATTCTATTTTTTTCCAATCTGGTGATAGGCTCATCGTATCGGAATTCATATCAACCTCAATTTCCTTTCTTCCTATCCTCGCCACGTTTGGCAACCGGATGCAGAGTTACAACATATTCGGCAACAGCATCACCAAACTTTCTGAAAATGTCAGCAGCATCAATACGCTAAACAGTGCCAATAATAAAGGCAGCACTTCCGTGACAAAATCGACCATTTTTACTTTAAGGATGGCGCAAACCGTAAACATCATTGAGCCAAAGGGTGGCGTTACCCCGCCTATCATAATATTGACGATGACAATAATGCCAAAGTGAACCGGGTTCACCCCCAGATTCAACACAGCTGGCAGCAATAATGGGGTAAGAATAATCATCGCAGCCCCCCCTTCGATAAACATCCCCACCACAAGTAGCAACATGTTTATCAGTAATAACAATACGTACTTATTGTCTGTCAGCTCAATCAACGCCGCGGCAACATTGTGGGGGATCTGCTCCAGCGTCATATAATACCCAAACACCATAGCACCAATGATGATGAACATGACACTACTGGTCCCCTGCACCGTTTCGCGCAAGATCAACGGTAAGTGGCGGATCCCCAACTGGCGATAAATAAACACCCCAATCAAGGTACAAAGCAAGACGGCGATAGCACCGGCTTCTGTCGGGGTAAACAAACCAAAGCGCATACCAAGGATGATACCAAACGGGATCAACAAGGCAGGGATAGCGGCAAGGAAATATTGCCAACGCTCTTTTGCCGTTGCCGCCTCACTACGAGATGGCTTGTAGTGTCGCTTCCTGGCTATAAATGCAATCGTCACCATCAGGGAAATCGCCATCAAAAAAGCAGGAACATAACCGGCGATAAACATCTGGTGTACTGACACATTGGCTAACAGGGCAAAGATAATCAGGTTAATACCAGGCGGTATAACCGGACTGATACTGGATGAAGCCGCTGTTACCGCTGCGGTAAAAGGAAGATCATATCCTCGCTTGGTCATCTCAGGAGCCAGGATTTTCGACTGCATGGCCGCATCAGCATTAGCAGAACCCGAGATCCCCCCCATCAGGGTACTCAAGGCGACATTGACCTGGGCCAAACCACCGGTCCTGTGCCCTATCATAGCATCGGCAAATGCTAGCAAACTTCGGCTGATCCCTGCATAGTTCATTACCGAACCGACCATGATAAAAAAGGGAATCGCCAATAACGGAAAAGATTCAGCTGAGCTGATGAAGCGCTGCATCACCAGAGTCACTGGGATCGAGTTATTGAGAAATAAAAAATATACCATCGCTGAAGCAATCAACGAGAAAGCAATTGGGATGTTCATTAAGAAAAGAACAAACAGAATGACAATAGGTAGATAACTTTCCACAAAATAACCTATTACTTACTACATTTAAGGACGTTGATATCTTCGATAATAAATTTCACTGTATGCAGTGCCATCAGGGCAAAGCTGATGAACAACACACCGTTAATCGTGAAATAAGACATTCCCATCACTGGGGTCACTTTATTTGACAGCATCGTATACTGGTAACTCAGCACGGCCATGAGGATGTTCAGCGCGAGCAAGAATAGCGATACCAGTAATTTGAAGGGCCGCTTTGCTTTTGGCGGCAACAAAGCCACCACCACATCAACCCCCATATGCAGTTTGTGTTTGTAACAAGAGCTAATACCGAGATAAACAGCCCAAATGAAGCACACCACAGAAAGCTCTTCGCTCCATGGCACAACAAAACCAAAACCGTAGCGCAGAACCACGTTCACAATCACTACTAATACGGTGATACTAATAGCCATTGAAGCCAATATTTCTTCTATGTTACGAATCAAAAACACATTTTTCTCCAAACCAGACAACGGATCGCTGGTGCTCCATACTTCACCAACGATCCTAGCTTGACGCTGTTGATCAGCCCTGATCGGCCCGGATAGTCGCCAGCTCGTTCATAATGGTGGCATGAACACCTTCACTCCACGACGGGAACTGGTTGTATACCTCTGCCGTAAGCTGGTTGAATTGTTCCGAGTTAACCTCGTTGAAAGTTACCCCTAGGGCTTCTAGTTTCTCGGTGTATTCTTGATCCAGCTTGACCAATTCAGCCGTGTTGGACTTGGCCCCCGCACTCAGCTCTTCGATAATGATCTGCTGCTGATCCGGGGTAAACCTGTCCCATACTGATGGCGAGATATAGAGACCGACGGTACCCAAGAAGTGCTTGGTCAGAGACATATGCTTCGCCACTTCGTAAATCTTGGTCGAGTACATGGTTAAGATGGAACCCTCGAGACCATCGACAACCCCCTGCTGTACACCGGCGTAGGTTTCAGGAAATGGCAGAGCTGCCGGCGCGGCGCCCATGGCTTTGAGCGTACTGATAAACAGCTGACTTTGCGGAACGCGGATCCGCATACCTTTCATATCTTCAGAATTAACGATTTCTTTGTTAGTGATCATGTGGCGGAAACCAAACATGTAATCCGCGTTCAGGACTTTGATGCCTTTAGCCTCTGCCTGTGCCTTCAAACCGGCAACGTAGTCGGTTTTCATCATCGCAAGGTATTCATCGTAGGTGTTGTACAGCATTGGCCCAGCCAAGGCTGCGAAGTCCGGAACGTAATCCCCTAGGTAACTAAGATCTTCTACCGCAATCCAGTTGGCACCATTGACAACCTGCTCTAGGTTATCTTTGTATACCGGTAGCTGTCCCCCCGGAAAAACCTTGATGTTCACCGCGCCATCCGTGCGCTCACGAATCATATCCGTTGCCTTGACCAACTCCTGTGTCAGCAACTCGTTGGGCGAGAACACCAAGCTCATATTAAGATCAATCGGTGCTGCTGTACCTGCCGTCTGGTTATCCGCTTCTCCACACCCAACCAGTAATGCGGTTGCGGTTAATACAGTGCCTAGTAGCTTTTTCATTTCTTTTAGCCTTCAATATGTTTATTCGGTTGAATAACGAATTTCGGCAGCGAGTATGAAATGAAAATATTACATTCATATGAACACAAAATTAGGCTTTCGTTACTCACCTGAACGCAGCACTGAAAGCAGCCTTTTTTCAGCAGCTTCAGTGCAACCAATGGCTAAGCTATAGTGCTGCAGAACTAAGCTTTATTGTCATATTGCGGTAACATAAGCCACATACTGTTATGTAAATTTTCAAATGAACATGCATTATCATTGTAGGAACGATATGATCACAGGCCACCGCGGCGCTGCCGCACTTGCACCTGAAAACACAATAGCCAGCATTAACAAAGCCGCCGAGGCGGGTGTAAAGTGGGTGGAAATTGATACCCAGTTAAGTGCCGATGGCATCCCTGTTGTCATCCATGATGAAACGGTCAACCGGTGCACCGACGGCAAAGGGAGAATTGCCGATTTAACCCTGGCCCAGCTCAAGCGCCTTGATGCGGGCAGTTGGTTTCACCCAAGCTATGCCAATGAGCGTATCCCGACCCTTGTAGAGGCCCTCGATGCTTGCCTAAGCCTTGGGTTGACCCTCAACCTCGAACTCAAAGTTCATCATGATGAGCAAATTGAACCTTTAGTTAATAGCGTCGTGGCATTGATCAGAGAAAAAGGCTACCCGATTGATAAACTGCTTTTTTCCAGTTTTCAAAAAAAAGCACTAGAGCTATGCCAGCAACTGATGCCCGAGGTCCGTCGCGGCTTTATTTGTGAGGTATGGAACAACTTCAGCCTGTCGTCTATCCAAGCATGTCAAGCTTATAGCGTGCATATCGATCACCATATTTTGACT
This sequence comes from Photobacterium gaetbulicola Gung47, assembly GCA_000940995.1. Taxonomy (NCBI): domain Bacteria; kingdom Pseudomonadati; phylum Pseudomonadota; class Gammaproteobacteria; order Vibrionales; family Vibrionaceae; genus Photobacterium; species Photobacterium gaetbulicola. The sequence goes on along the minus strand of CP005973.1, from coordinate 916,821 downwards.
CCGGCTATTGCCAGAAACATCAAAAATGCCGGGTATGTACTCAAGATTTGGACACTGAACAACGCAGACAAAGCACAGTATTTTTTTGATATGGGTGTCGACAGCATCATCACAGATGCGCCGGATAAATTTTGAGCCTACGAGCGTCGGCCTACGCTCGTAGGCTGACACTAGAGAAGAACATGGAACTGAATCAACGCCAACACCAGATCCTTTTAACTATAAGGGCTGAGGGCGAAGTACAAATTGACCATCTCGCCGAGAAGTTTGCCGTCACGACACAAACTATTCGCCGGGACGTGAATTATCTTTGCGAGCAAGGGTTAGCACGCCGGGTACATGGTGGTGTCAGCCTGCCAGCATCCTTGACCAATACCAGCTATCGCTATCGCTCTGATGTCGAATCGACAGCCAAGAGTGAATTGGCAGCCACTGTTGCCGCTTGTATCCCGGATGGCTCAACGATCATGATTGGCATTGGTACTACACTCGCCCACCTTGCCCGACACCTGCTGGCAAAAAACGCATTACGGGTAATTACCAACAACCTGCAGGTTATGCAGATCCTTGAAGCCAATGATAACATCGAGATCTATCTGGCTGGCGGCCAATTTCGACGTGACCACCAGGATATCATGGGCAGTAGCGCCGTAGATTTCTTCGACGGTTTTGAAGCAGATATCGGCATATGCGGCTGCGCGTCCGTTACCAACAGCCATTTTGTGATGGAGCATGAAGATATTGAGGCCGACATTTCTAAAGCGATCATTCGAAACAGCCGCAAGCAATGGTTAGTGGCTGATGCCAGTAAGTGGGAACGTTTTGCTGCCGTCAAAGTATCACCAATGAAACAGTTCGATAAAATCTTCACCAACAATCAGCAGCTACCAAAGGATCTTCCGATTCACTTAACTGCGCAAGCTGGCTAACACTCTGGCCTGTATCGCAAAAGTGACCTCCAGTGTATAAGCAAAAATTGATTTGGGCTGAAAAAACCTACCTCAGCCTAATCATTTAAGCCCAAAAACTTAACTCCCCCACACCAACTGCCGAAATTAACATCATTTTTTCCAAATTAGTCCCCACAGCTGTCTAATATTCATCTATAATCTTCGGCCATATTTTTGTCAGGCTCAGCCGTCTGCTTTAGGAAAGAAGAATGTCATTTGCATCACAAAACTTTTCTCAGGAAATTGTTCGCGCACTTACCGAGTGCGGCTATGAGAAATTAACTCCAATCCAAAAACAAGCGATCCCACACGCTCGTCGCGGAAACGATATTCTTGCCAATGCCCAAACAGGTACCGGTAAAACAGCCGCTTTCGCCTTGCCTATTATCCAGCAGATCCTGGATAACCCTAAGCCGCGTGGCCGGTTCAATGTACGCGCGCTGATCTTGGCCCCGACTCGTGAACTGGTAGCCCAGATTGCCAAAAACATCGAGGACTACACCAAGTACACGGACATCTCAGTCGCTGCAGTCTATGGTGGCACCAAGATGGCCTCTCAAGAGAAGAAGCTTGAACCAGGTTTGGACATTTTGGTGGCCACACCAGGCCGTCTGCTTGAGCACATGGAGCTTAACAATGTTACGCTGGCAAACCTTGAGTTCTTGGTGTTCGATGAAGCTGACCGTATGCTGGACATGGGCTTTGTCTCCGACATCCGCCTGATCATGGGTGATATCCGCAACCACCCACAGACTATGCTGTTCTCCGCGACGTTCTCTGCCCAGATGAACAAACTAGCTAACGACATCATGCGCAAACCAAAGCGCATTTCTGTCAGCCCGGAAAACGCGACAGCAGATACTGTTGCTCACGTGGTTTATCCTGTCGACCAAGATCGCAAGCGTGAGCTTCTGTCTGAGCTGATCGGTAAGAAAAACTGGCAGCAGGTACTGGTATTCGTTAACTACAAAGAAACAGCAAACGAGCTGGTCAAAGAGCTGAAGCTTGACGGCATCAAAGCCGTACTTTGCCATGGTGACAAGGCACAAAGCGCTCGTCGTCGCGCCCTTGACGAGTTCAAAGAAGGCAAAGCACGAGTCATGGTTGCCACCGAAGTCGCAGCACGTGGCTTGGACATCCAAGGCCTACCGCACGTAGTAAACTTTGACATGCCTTTCCTGGCTGAAGATTATGTCCACCGTATTGGCCGTACTGGCCGTGCTGGACAGCAAGGACATGCGGTTTCTTTTGTCAGTCGCGATGAAGAGCTGACGCTGCAGCAGGTAGAAAACCTGATCAAGCAACGTATTAAACGTATCCAGCTAACCGGTTACGAGCCGAAGAGCCGTGATGCGCTATTGGATAAAATCCACAACAAAGCTGCTTTCCGTGACCGCCGTGGCCGTACCAACAACCCAACGGACCAGTCAGATGCAGAGCGTCGTGCTCGCCTGCGCCGTGCAGTGTTGAATAAATCGAAAATCACCAAATTGAAGAAGTAACGGATCTTCAAACAAAGGGATAAAGAAAGGGTTAGCCAACGGCTAACCCTTTTCATTTCTGAGGCATGTTCCCGCCCGTTACATTTACCGTGCTAAAAACGCTTTAAATTCGTCTCCCGGCACTGAGCTGGGTGTCGCTACCGCAATCGCAGCCCACTTAGCACCGACAGCCATCGCTTCGGCAATAGATTGCTTTGCCAATAACCCGTGGATAACTCCTGCGGCATAGGCATCGCCGGCTCCGGTCGTATCAACAACTTCAGTTTCAACTGCTGGCACATACTCTTGCCCTGCCTGACTGTAGGCAGTGGCACCTTTTTCACCATCAGTGACAATGAAGTACTCCAGCGATTCCCCTGCTACCGTTTTGGCATACTCAAAAGGGCCAATATCGTTTACTGACGAGGGACTATCCGACGACAAGATATGGGCATCCAAATCTGAGCGGGAAGTGATAAGTACTTGGCATGGGCGCCGAGTTAGGCTTTTGGGAAGTTGGGCAACAACTAGCACAGATTTTTTGCTATTCCCGCAAGCACCTACATCCTGCTCGAGTGCATTTTTCGCCCACTGCGCGATACCTTCTGCACTCGAATTGATATAGATACCATCCCAGAGAGAAAAATCCGGTGCAGGCCCTAACGAAAATGCCGGCCGCTCTGGGCGGATAATGGTTCTTTCGCCATCAGGTGTCATCAGCAGCATCAGCTCCGGGGTGACAATATCGTTACGCTGTAACAACGAGCAGTTCAATCCCTTCAGGCTTGCCTCAGCCAATAGCCAGTCCGCCGTCTCATCACGGCCGACCTGGCTAACCAGTGCAACATGGTGGCCAGCATAAACCAGAGCAAGCCCGGTATTCGCACCGCCACCACCCAAGCGACGGCCGAGATCTTGATAATGATGTCTTCCACCCGCCTGCAGCGATTCTTTCAGTTGCAGCACCCGATCACAATTGAGGTTCGCAACCAACATAACGTTTGCCAACGTACTAGACTCCGTTTTTCTTATAGGAATTCTCAAGCTACCATAAAAAAGCCGCTGCGTAATAACAGCGGCTTGTATTCGCTTCCTGAAGATCACGAAATGGGACAGTGACCTAGCTATAGTCTGCGTAAGGATTCTCGGTTGCCAGCGGAATCGATACGGCAAACTCGGAGAGTTTTACCACCTCTGGGGTCATCACCACGGAAGTTTCATCCATGACACTTTCACCAAAGTGATAGCGGATTAGCTCCTGCCCCTCACACGCTGCAACATCATTGGCAACCGCATGCTGAGAGACAAGCTTATTTTTGTTGTAATAGGCTGACATCACATCATCACTGTATTTTTTCGACAGCATTGACATGGTTTGCTGCGGCGATAGCACCAGGCTCGACGCATTATTTCCGCCAAAGCCTTTAGCGTTAAGGATGACCCCCTTGTAATCTTCGCCATTCTCACCAGCAAAGTGATGATCAGTCAAGATGTTCAGATTCGTCTGGTGGACATCGTCTGCAATATGGTCGATCGTTTTGATCCCCGGGATCCAGCCATACTGCCACACCCCCAATGATGCGATCAGCTGATCCCCTGGAGCGGCACTCATCGAATGGCCAACGTATGACTTTATTGCCGCTACCGGCCAATTATCAATGCTGAAAGTTTTTGCCACCTCGTTGAGGATATGACTTTCGGTGACCCGGTTTTGTGGTGTCCCAGTACCGTGCGCCTGCACATAGGTTTGTTTCACCCCTTCGGCACCTAAAATGGCTTTGGCCAATGCCGTCGCTTTTGCCATGGTTACATAATTGCCCACGCCGGGAGCCGAAATTGACTTCTTATTAGCATCAGCATTGATAAACACATCAGCTACCGAACCATAAACTGTTGCCCCTAGCTCCAATGCCAATTCATCATCCATAAGAACCACAAACTGGCTCGATTCGGCCATGGTAAAACCGGCATTCGATGAAAACGGTCGGCATGCACGGCGATTATCGACCGTATCGCTGTTATCCAATGCCTTGAGCTGAGCATCTTCGGCTAATGCGCCCATCACACGGAAGCCTTCCATGATTTCAGCGACAACTGGCGCCTCTGCGTTACCGACGATAGCAACGCGCGAATTGCCCTGCTGGATATCCAGCATACCTTGGCGCAAGTTGTACAAAAATGTCGCACAAGCTCCCATGCTGGTGCCCGTTGTGCCAATACTATTAATAACATAGCCATTGATAAAGTCAGCTGGCATCTCAGCGAGTGAGAGGGCCATCATTTTCGAACTGACTCTGCCGCCAGTCAAAGGGGCAGCCAACATTCCAGACAGCGAGTTCTCGTCAACCTGAGCCAGCGCACTGCCTGCGTAAACCGAAACTTGATCGGGTTTGATATGCCCCAGCACCTCGTCCCAATCCAAGCCCATGGAATTGAGGGCATCAGAAGCCCCGTACACCGCCAAGGTCAGACCGCGAGGATGAAAACGGGAATTATATAGCTTGCCGGGTTCAAACCCGGATGGGATATTACCGCCACTGGTGACAGAAAATGTCACACGGTCTTCGAGCAAAGCATTGAGCTCGCCTGTGACCGTAATCGTTACTTTATTGCCCTGCTCTTCCACCAGCCAATTGTCAGGAATGCGTGTCGGCATTTTTGATTTGCGCAGCGTAAAGGTGATGGTTTCCTGCCCGCCATTCAAAACGGCTTTATATTGATAGCGTAAGCTGTCAGGATCAAACGACTCAATACGACGGACTAACGTACCAGTCTTGATGGCGTCAATGACTTCTGGATCGACCGTCGTCCCATCAGCAAGCCCCATGCGGTGAGCCAGATCTTGCCAAGTTGATGCCATATCCTGATCGGCAAGCACATCTGCCACCATGCGCTTGTAGCTGTGAAAACCTGAACTACGACCAGCGGCATTCATCCCACCGAAGCCTACAATTAGCGGTAACTTTGACATCCTGAACCTGCTCTCAAATTTAAAGAGCACATAGATTATCAATTTACAGTGTTCATTCATCTGACATTTATGCCAATTTATCTGACAAAAATGCCAAGCCATAGTAAAATAAGCCATACAATTACGCGATGAACACAGCTAGGTCACTGATAAACCATGAAGATTGGATTTCTGCTCTATGAAAGAGCATTAATTACCGGCATTTCCCTTGCTGCCGAAATGCTCAGTTCAGCCGCAAGTTTAAGGCCACGCGCACAGCAGCGGAGCCAGCCATTTTCTATCAAATTAGTTGCCCCCAAACTGGCACCGACCAAGGTGACCGCTGGACTCAAGCTGCAACCCGATATAACCTACGCTGATCCGCAACCCTTCGATATTTTGATCCTCCCGCCAATGTGGGGAAACCCACAACAATCGATTCGGCGTTCGCCTGAAATTATTGCTTGGCTCAAAATGCAATACCAGAAAGGCGCGAAGCTGGTTGCAACCGGTACCGGGGTAGCCTGGCTGGCCGAGACGGGCTTGCTCAATGGACAAGTTGCCACTACCCATTGGTACTACTTCGATACCTTTGCCAGCCGCTACCCCAGAGTCAATCTCAATCGCCAAGCCTCTATCACTGCAGCCGACGGTATTTACTGTACAACCAGTATCAACTCACAATCAGAAATGATCCTGTACCTTATTACGGAGTACTTCGGCCAAAAGACAGCACAGACAATAGAAACCCATTTCGGCCACGAAATTTCAAAATCGACTCAGCAGCCTTTTTACCAAATTGGCGGCGAGCTGCAGTTTGACGAATCGATTGCCTTGGCACAGGATTGGATGAAAAGAAACCTGGCCCATCCCATTACCGCACAGAGTATCGCTGATCAGTGTGGCGTACCGCTTCGGACATTTAACCGAAAATTCAAAGACCAAGTCGGTGAAACCCCACACCAGCACCTACAGCGATTGAGGATGGATGCTGCGCAGCAACTACTGAGGGACTTTGGCATGTCAGTCCAAGATGTTGCCGAGCAAGTTGGATACAAGGACGCACATCACTTTTCCACCCGTTTTTTGCAGCACTACAATATGAGCCCAAGCCAATACCGCAGGATGGTTAAAACAAAAATCTACAACCCATAACTACCCAACAACTGGAATTTAATCTTATTAGCTAAATTAAGACAGGGCTTGAGCAGTAGAAATCACTATGCTTGGGGGAGTTGTTTTCAAGGGCATCTGTATGAAGCACCTCACTCCCGTCATTTTGCTTATTTTATGTTTAACTAGTGCCGACGTGACCGCTCAAATTCAGCCAACCAGTGAAACGTTAAACAATGAGAGGATGTGCCGTCTCGACATCTACCACCTAACGAAAAGTCAACAAAATACGTTTACACCCGATCTGCAGATTGCTGTCATTACCAACAACGCGATGCGTAATCGCTACGTAGATCTAAAGACAGATATCACCCATCCTACCGGCTTTGAAAATTTTCACTACTACCGTTCGGGCAGCCCGGTTGAAGTATTCACCACCAATTGGCGCAACAATGGCACCAAACACACTGTGGGAAGGTTTGTCATGCTCGGAGCCACCAGTGATAAGCAAGCTTTTGATATCTTTACCACTCTGGTCAAACAAGACAAAGGTCATTTTGAGTTACGCGGTAACAACAAGAAATATCAGTTCAATGCCAGAGAGCAAGATGTGACTAACTTTCTCGACTGCGTTAAACAACATTATCGCCCATAAAAAAACGCCAGCTCTCAGAGCTGGCGCCTTTTATCAATTCTGCTGGGGCTTTTCTTCCTCACCCCGTTGGTCTCACGCCATCGACTGCTTTGAGCCGTGCGGTGCCGAATGGGTAATGTCTTCGTATTCGCCATCGAAGGTTGCCCCCTGGTTTTCCTGCTGGAAACTTTGATCGCTATAACCCTGCTGCTTTAGTGCCTCTTGGTAAGCCGCATTGATTTTCTTCTTGATAAACGGTCTGGCAATCAGTGCACCCAACCCGATGAATAACCCCATGACAGCTGCAAATGTCACAGTGAAGAAACCCAGTACTAAAGCAAAAATGCTGGTAAGTGTATTTTTCATCGCTAACCTTCTTTTCTATCGTACTTTCATGTTTGGCAGTGTATAGCAGCCAAAATGAACCAATGATGAACAATGTGTTTATATTTGCGTTTAGCCGTGTTGCAACATCCCTCGACAAAAAAAGCCCTCAAGATTGAGGGCCTTATCGTTATGATAAAAGTGTGATTATTTCGCTGGCTTCGCTGTCACCGGAATCCCCTGACCACGAACACCAGTTGAGCGAGGTATTTCGAACACAGCCGGAGTCCAGGCCGGGACGCTTGCCACAACACCATCACCATCAGCAGCAACAGTGGTCTGTGATGCTAGCGCCGATTTGTGGTACGGGCTTAAGGTCAAATCCGTTGCCCACTTGATATCCTGTGATACGTTGGTCGCGTTAATCACAATGACCAGACCATCAAGGCTGCTATCCAGATCTGTCCCCGCAGCGGTACCGTTATCAATAGACATCACGATCAGACCCGCGGTTTGATCACTGCCGGTATTGTGGAAATCAACACGCTTGTTCACTTCCGCACCCGTACCCAAGGTAATCAACGGGTATGATTTCCGCAGCAAGGCCAGCTCTTTGAAGTACTCAACCATGGCTGCCATATCCGCAGGAGTCGGCTTGGCGTTCAGACCGGCAGAGGTAATGACCTCTTCAATCAGATCGTAGTTGTCGCCGTCTTTATCCTTGCGAGGCAAGCCCTTGTCCCAGTTGTTGTCGTTCAGGGTGAAATCAACCAAGTTGTACCAGTCACCAGAATCATAAGAGTCACGCTGCATTGACTTGGAACGCAGCAGCTCAGAACCCATGTGGGTAAACGGCATGCCCTGTCCCAGCATCGCTGTCGCAAGAGATACAGCCTGCATACGTACACGGTCTTCTGTGCTGACACTGTAACCAATCTTATACTGGTTGTTATCCCACAAGGTTTGGTTATCGTGTTTAGAGACGTAGTTTTGGATCTCCGTTGGATCGACCGCATAGCCTGCTGGTTGACCATTGTAGTCCAACTCATCGCCGCGGATAATGGTGCCGGTTGAATCAATCATTTTGAAGTCTTTGAGGTTACCGGCCATGCCCAGGCGAGTCAGATCGGCAAGATGTAAGGCTTGCGCTTTGGTCACATCACTGATTTCGTTTTTCTGAACAAAAGCACCGTTACCAAAGCCCTGTGTTTTGCGGATCCCCTCTTTGCTGTCGAATGGACTACCACCACGGACAGCATCACGCAGACGGTCAGAGAAGCTACCGATACCGGTTCCCCCTAGGTTCGGTTGGGTCGCCTGGACAAACAGTGCGTCATTGCCGACTTCACCGAAGTTCCACCCCTCACCGTAGAAGTATGTATTCGGATCAACCTTCTGGACTTCGAGTAGCGAACGCTGCATCTGATCAAGTGGGTGATGGCCCATCAAATCAAAGCGGAATGAATCGATCTTGTAATCGCGCGACCACACCACTAGCGAGTCGCTGATCAATTTCTCAAACATCGCCCGCTCAGGTGCGGTATTGGAACAACAAGTCGAGTTTTCAACATTACCGGTTACCGGATTCAAGCGCTGGTAATACCATGGCACAAGCTTATCGAGTACTGAGGTACGCTGCTCTGGGCCCGCGGAATTAGTATGATTGTAGACCACGTCCATGACCACATTCATACCGATATCTTGCTTGATCGCCATCACAGCCTCTCGCAGCTCTTTGATGCGCTGCGGGCCATCCGGGTTGGTCGAGTACGACCCCTCAGGCACTGTATAATGGAATGGGTCGTAACCCCAGTTGAAGCCATCGACATCCGAAACGAAACGGTTCAACTCCTGAACAGCCGGGTTCTCTTTAGTATCGTCCTGCTTCACTTCCTCAAGAGCTTCGGCAATGGTCAGCCCCGAAGAGCAGTATTTGGCAAACTTAGAAGACTTCACCGCCGTATTAACTTCACATAGCTTGCTAAACGACTCTTCAATATTCGCGGCTTCATCAGGGTTTTCGTTGATGGTGGCAATATCGAAAATTGGCAACAAATGAAGGTGGGTGACACCACTTTCACTCAATGATTTTAAATGCTTGACCGGTACCGAGTCAGGCTGCATAAAGGCAATAAACTTGCCACGGGCATTGTCCGGGGTAGATTCATCCTGGGCAGAAAAATCACGCACGTGGGACTCGTAGATCACAAACTGTGATGGGTTTGTTTGGTCAATCGGTCTTTGAAGATCATCCCACCCTTGAGGCTTGAGAGCAGGATCATTAAGATCAATTACCTGGCTGTATTCCGAGTTCATCGACAAGCTCAGCGAATACGGATCCGTTACCTGGTAGCTTTCTACTGCGCCTGACACCGGATGGAAGACATCAACCAGATAGCGGAAGTAAGTACCATTGGGGGCTTTATCTGTTACTAGCGACCACACCCCAGAAGTTTCATCGTAATCCATCTGCAGGCGACCCAGTTCTTCCTTGTTTTCATCAAAAAGAACGGTCACCACATTCTGTGCAGACGGCGCCCACACATTGAACTGCGTTTCGCTACCATCAATCACAGCACCAAGTTCAACGTTAGCAGCCGCATTGGCAAATAGTTGATCAAACGCCCCCGCAGATTGAACTTTGGTACCACTGAGTACCAATCCGTCCTCATCGACCGCTATCGCCGCCAATTCCGCTTTCATGACCGGGCGCATATCGATAGCACGATCGATTGAATAAGCAGGTTTGTTTGCCAGATGAGGGAATTTTGCTTTTACATCCGCGCTAAGAACTGTTGGTTCCAGGACAATATAATCAGCGTCATACTGATTTTCGCTGTCAGGCGCAAAACCACCATCAAGCTGGACATAAAGACGTACCTCATCCGCTGATTCGACCCCGTCCCAAATCAAGGTATGCCCTTCAACTAGATGGGCTTCTGCATTAGCGACACCGAACAGTAGCACATAGGCATCCCCGCGATCATCGTACGCCTGATTGCTACCCGACACATAAGAGGCTGTTCGATCCTTGATTTGGTTGAAATCAAGTTTTGCATCACTGCCTGACAAGTTGCTTAGGTTCCCATCACGAATGATGAAATTAATACAATCGGTTTTCCCACTTTTAAGTGGCAGTTTCCAGTACGGGCCATATTCATCTTCGCCTTCCGGGGCAATAGATTTGTCGTCCCAACCCGAACTTTCCTTCGCGGCTCTATCACAGGTGTCATTATTCCATACATGAAGGCTGTAATTCTCAAACGATGACAGTGCCTTCGCCGCACCATTTCGTGCCACCATATATATCACGGCCTCATCATCACCTGCCTTTATAGGTTCTGCGACCGACCCACTCTGCGGTAGGTAAGCGATAGGTCCATCTGTCTCCGGTAGTTCAATATCAATAGTTGGTGGATTGGTTGTATCAAACTTGCCATCCGTTGAGGACGACGAGCTATTACAGCCAACAATAACAAATGCAGAACACAGTGGGATCACGGCTTTTGCAACCGTTGATAGATTAAAGTTCACGAGATTTTTCCCTTTATACTCATAATTTTATTGGGGGAAGTATAAAATTTGAGTTTTAATTATGGCGGGAACGATACTGAATATTAGGCTCTGCATTCTGTGATCAAAAGCACTAAAATGTAGTTTATTAACAACAAGTTATATTTTTTGACTGTATGTCACTGTTTGTAGTGTACAAACAAAATCCAATTTTATGCACAAAACCTTACATGCCTCACGAATAAAATCAAAGCCCGGCAAAGGCCGGGCGAATAATATGTGATTAAAACCAATTTCCATTGGATAATTGCTGTAAGTTTGCTACTAACATTTAATCAAGCGCCATGCTCAGTCCTACGGAGATGGTATAGGCCGATAAATCATCGTGCCATAACAACTGACTGGCTTCTGCATAGCCGTACCAATCCCTACCCAACGCGCCGGAAATACCGATATGCACCCTTCCATATACGTCATCATGAGACTCTACGACGATAGGTAAGATGCTACCCGAGTAATTTGATTTCAGCTGGGAGATGATCCGCTCTTTGCCACTGTCTATATCGTAATGTAAATAGCCCTTCGCATAAGGTTGAAATACACCAAATGGTGTTCTAAATGGGTACGAGATGCTCAGACCTGAGATCAACATCGTCGATTCCAGAGCTTCTACGTCGTCGATCTTGGAGAATAGATAACTTGAATTCGTTAGAGAGAGCCTCTCATCGTAACGGTCTGGATCTGACAAGGTGTATTGCAGGCTGCTTTCAAGCGCTAACTGCAAATAGTCATAGTCAAAGATATAACCTGCCCCCAAAGAGAACACCCAAATATCTGAATCAGCTTCATTGGCATTGTTGACCACAGGATCAGTATATAGAGTTACCTGCCGTTCAATATCCGTATCCATCACAGCATAGCTCGCGTTAAAGTCGATAAACCATGAATCTTTAAAGTAGCTAAAGTAGCCAGAAGCGATTAAACCATCAATCTCCGTATCACTATCCTCAGCCATAGGCTTATAAAAGGGTAAACCCAAAGTTAACCCAAACAGATAATGGTTTTGGTATAAGTAATCTCCTCCTAGCGTTAGTGAATAACCATTATGATCTTGTTCAGATGACTTTTTGAACGATGCACTATCGGCAAGAATTGTATTATCAACGCGAATATAGCCTGCAACTTGAGAATGCTGCCCATCACCAAAGACCCCGGAATCAGAGATGGCATGCTCTGGAAGTCCTGGTGGCATGTAAGATGAAAAAGGATCACTGTTGTAAAGAGGAACATTCACCGATGAGCTTCGACTGCTGTATCCTGCATGCTTCATACCTGCTGACGCAGAGTGATTATTTAATGCGCGGTATTTCTTATCTATCTTATCACCACGGACTTGACTGGCTAACCCTTTGATTTCTGCCATTGCCGTATCGACTTCCTCTGATATTTTCTCCGTGAAGGACCCATCAAATAAGTCGGATCCTACAGCAGTACCAGATGTTACGAAAAATACGGTATATATTATGGGCAGACAAGAAGGTGATCTCTTGACTAACGCAAACATAATGCCCCCAAATATTTCTTGCCACTTATATCTCTATAACTTCAATGTGGCTTTGTATGGAGTGTAGTTAGCTTTAGCAATCCGAATGTGCGAAATTTCCAGTCGTCGCATAAAAGAGACACTTCTCTTTTTTTAAAAGTTAAAATGTCTCAGTATCACTTTGCAATGAATAGATCGTATTAAATGAATTTTAAGTGGTCGAACACTATAATGTATGGCAAAATCCTCAAGTTATATAGATAGTTATATCTATAATTATACAATAAGAACAATATTATTTTTTTAAGCCATTATGACTTTGAGTGCAATTCATGTCTGAGAAAGTTAACGCTTCGGCCCACATAGCACACATTTCAGAAGACTTTTTCTTCGACTGTCAAAAAAAAACACTATTCACATCTGCTGGTAACCTCTCTCTCAACAGAGCGGAAAAAGGCGTGCTATACAAACTCATAACCCTATCACCCAAGATGGTCAGCAAAGAAGAGTTAATCGCAGCAGGTTGGGCAAGAAAAGAGGTGGCTGAGACATCGCTCTTCCAGACGATTCGTACACTGCGCATCAAACTCAAGGAAGAGAAAGTCGGCCAAGTGATAGAGCTGGTTCCCCGCTTAGGTTATAAAATCAAGATCAAACGTTTCCTAACTCGAGAGCAACTCCACTCTGTCACCAGTATTCCAAAGCCGCCCGCCAAAAAACGTAAAAAGCAGGCCAAACCATATATTCTCATCAGCTTGTTATTGGCCGTTTGCGCATTGTTTGCCGTTTATTTTACCGCAGACAGGACAATTGATTACAAATACAAGCTAATCAATGACAAAAAGAATAATACCTTTATATTCTTATCAATGAAGCAGGATGATTTTGATTCCCTACTTCAAACCACCGCACTCTTTTTCAAACCTACCAATCTCACCAACACTCTTATGTTCATTCATAAGCTGGACGAAGAATTCTCTATTGCTCTTTGTACCAAAACACCTAACGGCTGTGATATTGATACCGCGCATGCAATTAGCTTCAAGCATTCAGAATTAAATACCCTATGGCAGCTACTGGATCAATATCTACCGCAAATACCGCCCCTAGCAGCAATGAATGTGCTCAAAGACAACACTAACCTGCAATCGGGCGTTAAGTCTTACAATATTTTTCTTGAAGATGGCGATTTCAATACCAATCTTTCTCACCACTTCGTCAATCAAGTCAATGATTCAACTTGGCTTTTCACCTCAATTAATTACAGGCCAAATAGCAATCAAAGCGAATACATTGCTACCTCCTTCCGTGGCGGCAGGGCAATAATGAAACCCCAAAGTAAGCTGCCATTTTTAATCACCGTGATCAATTATCCAGAGTACTTCTATTGGGTTCTCAGCCCATCGGATAAAGCCAAGCTTGGTATCAAGCCTCCAGGCCCACTAGAATCCCTAACCAATGATTTCTATGTCGATGTGTCGCAATACAAGAGCTACCTCCTGTTCCGCCAGCCTCACCTCCAGCTTTGGCTATCTGAAGGCTATGGCTTTCATTGGTTTATCAAAAATGGCAGCAACGACAATGTTTTTAACCAGTTCATTCGCGGCGAAAAATGCTCGGAGCTACCTATAGCGTTTGATAACAATCAAACCTGCCCTGAGGATCCGTAGCAGCGCCTATCGTGATATATCTGTAATTAAAAATTTTTTCCTGAACCGCCCCCACCATATTGGCTTGGGTATATACTTACTCAGATTATTCTGAGAGGGGGCTGTATGATAGGCAATGTCAATATCCTGTTTCTTCTCGGGTTCTTTTCCTATTCCTCGCAACCAGACAATCAACTGGAAAAAGCCACTGATGAAATCTGCCTGTGTCTCGAGGCACCATATCAGCAGGCTGAAAAAGCACTCAAACAGCTCTTAGGCGCACAGATCTCCGGCGATCTCGCAAAAGTGACTCAATCGCAAGATGAAATGATGGCTGTGATCAATGCTTCAAGACTTTGCCTTGAATCCTTCCACCATTTATACCCCGATATCGCTCAAGACATGACCTTAAAGGGGGAGACCCTCAAGCGGTTGGAATCAAAATGCCCTGACCCACTTTCGGCGCATCGCTCCCAACTGGAAGAAGAAGTTCCTACGCCATGAAATTATCTAAAAAATGCTGCCAACGAAGAATGTTAATGGTATGTTATTTTATAATTTCAGGAAAAGGAGAGAAGCTATGCAAACTAAACAGGCCGTTTATCTTTTTTTCTACCACCTAAGAGCGTTCTTCGAACTGACTTTCAAACCATTGTTGGGACTTCTTACCGTAGGCTTGGCTACTTCAACATTGCTGCTATTGTCACCTCACACTCAAGTGGCCGGCAGCTTGGTCTTAGTTGGCTGTATAGCAACAATACTTTGGATCACCCTGGTCAGATACTACTATGCAGCCATTTTAAAATTGACAGATACACGGAAAGACGAAAACTCGGTCATCAACTTTCCGCACAAACCGAAACAAGAATAATTGCGCGTAGAAAAAAGCCCACCACAGTCTAACAGCGATGGGCTTTTACTTAACTCTTGAATGACTAGGTTCGCCAAAGTACCTTTACAATATGCCAACCGAACTTGGTCTTCACTAGTTGAGGAGTGATCGTTTCACCTTGGAAGACTGCTCGGTCGAATTGCGGAACCATCTGACCTTTACGGAACTCCCCTAAGTCACCCCCCTTTTTGCCAGATGGACAAGTGGAGTGTTTACGTGCAAGGTCTGCAAACTTCTTACCTTGCTTTAGCTGCTTCATGATGTCTTCAGCTTGTTCTTTGTGCTTCACCAAGATGTGAAGCGCATGGGCTGTTTGTGCCATGGTATACCTCATTGTTTCTTAGCTGATAGAGCAGCGCCACCCAAACCAGTTTACTGTCCCAGCCTTTAAAATCTAAGCAATCGCTCTTGGCCTGAACTATACACGTCTATCGCAGTTCAACCAATACCGCTGTTCTATAAGCACAAAAAAAGCCAGCATATGACTGCCGGCTTCTTTGAACGAAGGGTTAATTATTGCTCTGTCTTTAGAATATCTGCTGTTTCCAAATGTGTCATCTGACGGATCTGACGCCACATGTAGAAGAATATCCCCATCATCATCAGCATAGATGGAATGGCAATAGCCGGATAGCTAACCAAAGTCAGTCGACCCAACTCTTCGTTAAATGCTTGGGTACCTGCCGGGCTAGTGACAATCATTTTGGCCAGCACGTAGTTCATCACAGATGAGAATACGAAGGTTCCGGCAAACAAATAGTTTGAGGTAAGCAAGCGACGGTCAAAGTCACTCTTTCGGCCAAACTCATTCAACTTTTGGTTGATCAATGGCAGATTGAGTACCGTGTCATTAAATAGCATCTTGCTGACAACCGGATATTTAGTAAAGGTTGAGACAAATACCGCAACCCCAATCAGGCCAGGGATCAGGGCTTCTTTTACGGCCAACCATTTTGGATCGAGCTGAAGTAGGCCTATGCCGCCAGTGAGTAAAACACTGATAAAACCCAACAGAGAAATAAAATTAAACTTTTTGTACTTGATCAGCTCATAGCCACCCAGTACAACCGGAAAAGCCAAGGCGACCAAAAGAGCGCCTACAGAACCAAGGTACTCGTCACCACTAAGCTTCATTAGTACAACTGAAGGTACAATGACATTGAAAATCAAATCGTTAAGAGGGCTAGCTTTCTTTTCCGTCATAATATTTTACAAAGTTATCTAAACGTAAACATCTGCATTGTTCCGTGAAATGAGTCAACTGTAAAGTAGATGACCGTTACAAAAGGTTAAATCCCTTTTGTGAATTACGCAAAATCCTATCATCCCCCGATGGAATAGTGCACCTTACTGCCTGCCCCGTGGATGCAAATACGCCTATCCTCTCCCATACTTTGTGCATACTTCTTGCCCGTGGACCGTGGAGTGCGAAATGAGTAAGCCTGTCATTAGCAATAACAAACCAGCTAAAGTCACATTGAAAAAAGGACAAACCTACTATTTCTGCACTTGCGGTCGTTCAGCCAAGCAACCTTTCTGCGATGGCTCACACCAGACGACTGATTTTAAGCCAATGAGCTTCAAAGCAGATAAAGACGGAGATGCCTTTCTCTGTGCCTGCAAGCATACTGCTAATGCCCCCTTTTGTGATGGCACCCACCAACAATTCAGCCAAGACGATATCGGCAAAGAGGGACCTGGCGCAACATCGGGCAATAATGAGCTCCCAACAGCGAAAGCAACCAAGGAAGAGCCCAATGTCGAATATATTCACCAACTAGCCCGCGAAGGACTTAATAATCTTGGGAACCATGGAACTATGACGGCAATGGGCGTGCCTAGATATAAACTCCCCGACTGGGACGATATCCAAATTATGGTTGCCCAGATGGCCAACAAACCACTGATGGAAGATGCCAAAGTCGGCACCGAGTTGGTCATAGGGCCGAAGGCCAAGAAACCGCTGGTGCTCAATATTCCCTTGTTTGTCTCCGATATGAGCTTTGGCGCCCTCTCCGAAGAAGCCAAAACCGCGCTTGCGATGGGAGCAGAATTAGTCGGCACGGGGATTTGTTCCGGTGAAGGAGGCATGCTCGCTGAAGAGCAACAAGCGAACAGCCGTTATTTCTATGAATTAGCCAGTGCAATGTTTGGTTACCATGAGGGCCTGTTGAAAAAGGTACAGGCCTTCCATTTTAAAGGCGGACAAGGCGCTAAAACGGGTACAGGCGGGCACTTGCCTGCGGTGAAAAACATCGGCAAGATCGCCAAAACCCGCTGCCTCGAAGAAGGTACCGACGCTATCTCTCCCCCCACATTCAAAGATCTCAAAACGCCACGCGACTTTGCCGCATTCGCCGATAATGTCCGGGTGATCACCGGTGGTATCCCCATTGGTTTCAAACTCAGCGCCAACCATATCGAAAGGGACATGGGATTTGCACTCGAAGCCGGTGCCGATTACATCATTCTCGATGGCCGTGGCGGCGGTACCGGCGCCGCACCGGAGATATTCCGTGATCATATCAGTGTCCCGACCATACCAGCCCTCGCCCGGGCCAGATACTTCCTTGACAAGCAAGGTATGACTGGCGACGTCACCCTGATAATCACCGGCGGACTGCGGACCCCAACCGATTTTATTAAAGCCATGGCTCTGGGGGCCGACGGTATCGCCCTTGCAAACAGTGCGATGCAAGCCATCGGGTGTGTCGGGGCCAGAATTTGCAACACCAATAACTGCCCGGCTGGCATTGCAACGCAGAACCCTGAACTGCGTAAGAAGCTCGACCCGAATATCGCGGCAACTAAACTCGCCAACTTCCTCACCGCTTCCACCGAACTAATGCAGGTCATGGCTCGGGCATGTGGCCACCACCATCTCAATCAATTCAACCAAGACGATTTAGCCACATGGCATCATGATATGGCGCAGCTGGCAGGTATTGAATACTCTGGATACAAACAACGGGATTAGAAAAATTGCGATGGCGATATTGTCAATCAAGGGAAATTTCCGATAAGGTTATAAGCTCAATTAAAGATTGGATATTCATATGCTTACAATAAACGATACCGCACTGGTGATAGTTGATGTCCAAGGCAAACTTGCCCAAATCATGGACGGCCGAGATGCGCTTTTCAAGAACCTAGAAACCGTAGTCAAAGGCGCTAAGGTTCTTGAAATCCCGATAATCTGGGTAGAACAAATCCCTCACAAGTTGGGACCAACCATCCCGCAGATTTCCGATCACCTTCACGATCACACACCAATCGCCAAAAATAGTTTCAGCTGTTACCGCGAGCCAAAATTTATCGAAGCACTAGCAGAGGCTGGCTGTAAGAATGTTGTGGTAGTCGGTATTGAAGCACATATTTGCGTATACCAGACCGTACGTCAGCTGCTTGAAGCTGACTACCATGTTGAAGTCGTTGCCGACGCGGTATCTTCTCGACACCCAACAAACAAGCAGGTAGCCCTAGAGAAGATGCAGCAATTCGGGGCATCTCTCACCACTGCCGAGATGCTGATTTTCGAGTTGCAAGAAGTCGCTGAAGGCGACCGCTTCAAAGAGATACTTAGCGTTGTAAAGTAAAGACGCAGCACTGCATAAAAAAACGCGGTACCTATGTACCGCGTTTTTTACATCTGGGTATGCAAAGCCTTAGTATCCAACGCCGGCAAAGTAGGATGAGATCCCGCTCAGGACCAACGCAAAAGTCATCACACTCATCACCGGTTTGCTTTTTGTCACAATAGGCATATACCAAACACCCACGGCAGCCAATAGCAAGCCGAGACTGGCCACTTGTGACACAAACGGCATGATTGCCCCACCGGCTTCAATTTGACTGGATAGCTCACCAAGTTGTGGCAACCCGGTCAGTAAGCAGGCAAGTGCGGCGAGCGCACCAATGCGAGGTAAAACAGTATTAAGCTCATCCACTTTATGTTTTGCACGGATCAAACAGGCATGCGCCAGCAAAGTACCACCGCAAAACGTCGTCGCCATAAAATGCGATGCCACCAGCCATTGCTCGCTTCTCACCACCAGGCCATTTACCAAGTACCCAACGCCAATGAGAGCAGCAAGGCCCAGGCACAACTGTCTGAATCGCTCTGAGCCAACGAGTGTTTTTTCGACAAACCAATACAACAACGCCGCGGCAAAGAATGTAATCGCAAGCAGCGCCTCTGTTCCAATGCGGTATCCATCAGCAGTATCAGAGAGCATCATATTGAGCTCTCGCAGTAACAGTGCACCAAATAACATCAACCATAAAACCGGCATCGTTCTGTGAAGTCGATCGGCCTGACCGAAACATAGTTTGCCGCTGAGCAGCACCGTGCCAAGGACAATAAATGCACCAATAGCCATTTGGGTTAAAACACTTGAAAGAATAAATGGCCACTCAAACCAAGCCATAACTCACCTCGCCGTCATTCTAGTGACGTTTTTTAAAACGTAAGGCGGCGTATTGTGCCTGACAGCAATAATTTGTCCACAAAAAAGCCCAGCTAAAATACGAACTGGGCAGATAATTGTCATACCTTTTGTCGGTTACCTATTTCACATTTCTCGGCTTGTATGAACGTTTTGGCTTGACCACATCAGAAGACAACGGTTGGGCCTTTAGGCATACAATGGCGACGAGCCACGAAACTAGCGCCACCACCACTAAACCGCCATAGGTCATGGTAAAACCTTGTCCCAAGACTGACGGATCGAATTGAGAAAGGCCCTCGGCGCTTCCCTCTCCCACCAGCACCGGTACTTTGATATGGAACAAAGTAGCACAAAAGGCAACACCGATGGCGCCACCAAACTCACGCCCATAACCAAACATCGATAATCCAATACCTCTATCATGAGGCGGCAATACATTTTGAACCACAACATTTAAACTTGGCAATGTCAGCCCGAGGCCAAGCCCTGCAACAGCGAGTGCCACAGTCACCAGTACCCCTTGGTACAATAGAAAAACAGCGACGACAGACATCCCAAAACCCAGCACGACCAAAGACTTATAAAAGCCCGTTTTGGCGATTCGCTTACCACCCAGATAAGCACCACTGGTAATACTCATCATAAAGACCATCATAATAAGTCCACTGGCCGAAGCACTTGTGCCATGCTGCCATTGCATCTGAAGGGGTAAGTAAACCAGCACGGCAAACATTAACAACTGCGAGCACATGATCAGTATTACACTGATCAGATATCCGGGGAGTGTAAACAAACGTGCAGGCAAAATTGGATCTGCTATGCGCTTTTCCACAATAATAAACAGCAAAATAGAAAAAGCTGTGGCACAAATTAATCCGATGCGGCTGATAGATATATCGGGTGACACCAGTAACAGCAACAAGGTAGTGATGGTCATCAACAGACCGGCTCCTGCCCAATCAAATCGGCTGTCACGGCCTTTGCTCAGGTGTTTGAGGTTGGTATTGATCATCCACAGCGCTACTGCACCAAGTGGGAGATTGATCCAGAACACCCAGCGCCAGCTCAAGTGTTCAGCAAAATAGCCTCCCAGCAACGGACCTGCAATGCTCGATGCGGCGTAAACTGCCGAAATATAGCCTTGATATTTGCCCACTTCACGGGCCGGGATACAGTCCGCAATCACAGTAAACGCCAGCGCAATAAGACCACCGCCACCGATCCCCTGCAATACCCTTGCCGCAACAAGTGTTGGTAGTTCTTGGGCAAGCGCACAAGCTACAGAGCCCAACAGGAACAGAGCAACACTGATATTCAGCATCTTTACCCGGCCAAAAATATCACTCAACTTGCCATATACTGGCAATACTGCCGTAGCCGCCAACAGGTAGGCTGTCACGACCCAAGTTAGCGCCTGCCCGGCTCCCAATTCTTCTCCAATGATTGGCAACGGCGTTGTGACAATACTTTTCTCTAATGAACCCAGCGCAATAACCAATGCAACGCTGGCAAAAATCGTTTTCGGCGACATATGCTCTCCTATCAATGCGTGACAAGGATAAATCAAGCAACTGAATCCGAAAACTGAAAATTATGACGCATCAGCTCTCACTAATAGCTTGCATACCATTGACAAACGGCACCTATTACTCTAACTTATTTTTTAAATAAAAATAAGTTAGCCTGCGTTACCTAAATTTGCTTATTCGCATGGTTACGCTTTCACTTATCCTATACAAGCTCAAGAGTTGGGACGCCTATGTACGCTATCACAAACATCAATGTTTTTAACGGCCATGTTACCCTTGAAAACCAAGCCATTATTGTTAATGGCGATACCATTGAAGCTATTGTCCCAATGGAAAATGCCAGCCTGCCGGCCAACACCCATAACGGCCGGGGTCTAACGGCTACTGCTGGTTTTATCGACCTGCAGCTTAACGGCTGTGGTGGTGTGATGCTCAATGTTGACATCTCTAAGCGTACGCTCGACACCATGAATCAAACCAACCTCCAAAATGGAACAACCCAGTATTTGCCCACACTGATCACCAGTAAGCATGAAACCATGTGCCAGGCGGTAGACCTTGTCTCGACAATCGACGATCCTGAAAGTGAAGGTATCATCGGGCTGCACCTTGAGGGGCCTTTTATTAGTAAAGAAAAAAAAGGGGCCCACGATGAAAATCATATTCGCATTCTTGATGAGCTAACCGCGCACTACCTAGCCGATAATGCCAAACATATCTCCGTCGTTACCCTTGCGCCAGAAAACACTTCGCAAACTGTCATTGATATCCTCGACAATGCTGGTATCACGGTGTCACTCGGTCATACCAATGCCAACTACCACCAGCTTAGCTGCAAGCATCATTTGAAGATGGCGACCCACTTGTATAACGCGATGACGCCCCTGGGTTCTCGTGAACCCGGTGCCGTGGGCTATATCTTCGACAAGAAACCGCATGCGGGCATTATTGTCGATGGTATTCACTCTTCATACGCCTCTGTTCGTATCGCACACCAACTACTGGGCGATAAACTATTCATGGTGACAGATGCCGTTGCTCCAGCTGGAACCGATATGATGGAATATGACATGGCTGGAACCACAGCGTATGTGACGGATGGTAAATGCCATTATGCTGACGGGACGATTGCAGGGGCTGCAATCACCATGATTGAAGGGGTTAAAAACCTAATCCAACATGTCGGCCTAAGCAGAGAAGAAGCACTTCGCATGGCAAGCCTCTACCCTGCGAAAGCCGCAGGTATCGATCACCAATACGGCAAGCTTGCCGCGGGCTATAAAGCTAACATTACTCTACTCAACGACAGCAATGATGTCTGCTCAGTCTATCAGATGGGGCTCAAACGGTTGTAAAGGTAAAGCACATCCTAAAGCAGGCAGATACCTCGCCAATGGTATCTGCTTGACGACATTCATACTCCGATGGTACTAATCTTTTACACAGATATTAAAACAGTACCTTGCTTGCCATGCTAAATACCCAATGGCTCCATACATTTATTACCTTGGTTGAAGTCGGCCACTTCACTCAGACTGCAGAAAGACTCTTCATGACCCAACCTGGCGTCAGCCAACATATTAAAAAACTCGAGGAGCAAGCCGGAACGCCGTTAATTAAACGTATCGGTAAAAGATTTGAGCTGACACCTGCTGGCCAGCAACTCTATCGATACGGCGTAAAACGCCAAGAAGATGAAAAACAGCTATTGGGCGAATTATTAACCGATGACCCTTTCTGTGGCGAATGCCACTTGGCTTGTTCTGGTTCGCTGGCGATGTTTCTCTATCCCCATTTTCTCAAACATCAGCAAAAACATCAGGCAATCAGTATACACCTGGAATCAGCGCCGAATCATAGAATTCTCGAAGGGATCAAAAACGGCCAGTTTGATATTGGTATCGTGACCCATTCGGTTGACGACCAATATTTCGACCAACACCAAATCGGCCAGGAAGCATTATGCGTTGTGGTGCCGGCAGACTATCCGGAAGATCAATTATCAAAAGACGCCTTATATTCATTCGGATTTATTGACCACCCTGACGGCAAGCATTACCTACAGCAGGTGCACTTGGCAAACTACAGTGATAGCCATTTTGATTTCAATAAAATAAAAAAAACGGGTTATATTAATCAGCTCAACCAGATATTGCTTCCTGTATCTGAAGGTCTCGGTTTTACCGTGTTACCCGAGAAGGCTGTTAGCCAGTTTAGCAACCAAGACAAAATCAAAACTCTCCCGCTTCCAAAAACAGTCAGACAAGAGCTTTATCTACTGAGAAAACAGCACCGCCCACTGGCGAAACGATACCTACAGATTATCGATGTGATTACGCACCTTCTGAGCCAAAGCTAATTCATGCCTTCAGAAATAAAAATCCTGCTTAAACAGCAGGATTTTACTAACCATTGCCAGACCAATTAAGTTACAGGGTAACTACAGATCCCGCATCAGAATTTCATATTCTTCTTCAGCAAGCTCTATCAGTTTGGCGAGCTCTCTTGCATCATCGCTCGCTAAAGATAGGTGCCATTTAACATCGTCTCTCTTGATCTGATCTTTGCAAACAAGTTCAGTTTTCTTTCCTTCAGAATAGAAATACAGCTGGTCAAATTCACCGCTTAAATGGCTATTCTGCTCGAGGATATTAACTTCAAGCTCCCCTACAGGACTTACTGTAACATCTGCATGAAGTCTTGATTCACCAGGTAAAGTGAAATGTCTATGTTCAGCCAACATATGACAGCCTCCCATCTGGCTTATGCCATGATTTCTTCTGCTACAGCAAACTTAAAATGCAAGTTGCCGAATAACGCTGCAAGCAGCGCCCCCAATCTCTACATTACTAATTCTAGCTAAAACCGAAAGTGCCAAATGAAAATTCACGAATTAACAACAATTATTCATTCATTTTCTTGCTCGGTATCAAATTTTAGCCAATTGAGAAAAATCATGGCACAGATTTCTATTCACTCGGTCCCGTTTCTGGCAAAGTGATATACCCCATGAAAATACCCAATGGGCCAAACAGAATAAACCAAGGAAGTAACCATGATAGATTTTCGTTCTGATACTGTAACCCACCCAAGCCAGGCCATGCGCGAGGCGATGGCTACCGCTCCTGTTGGCGATGACGTCTACGGTGATGATCCGACCGTCAATGATCTTGAAGTGTGGGCAGCAGAGCGACATGGTTTTGAAAGTGCTCTGTTTTGCAGTTCCGGTACACAAGCCAATTTACTGTCGCTGATGGCCCACTGTGAGCGAGGTGATGAATATCTATGCGGCCAACAAGCGCATAACTATATGTTTGAAGGAGGCGGTGCAGCCGTTCTCGGGTCAATCCAACCTCAGCCCATAGAGAATGAAAAGGATGGCACAATTCCTTTCGCCAAGCTTGCGGCCGCAATAAAACCCGACGACGCGCATTTCGCCCGTACCCGCTTGCTTAGTCTGGAAAATACCATCAACGGTAAAGTCTTACCGCTTTCCTATATGGCTGAAGCCAGAGAGTTTGTGAATAAACATAATCTCAAGCTGCATTTAGACGGCGCCCGAGTCTACAATGCTGCCACCGCTCTGAACGTGGATATCAAACAGATCAGTCAGTACTTTGATTCTATGACAGTTTGTTTGTCCAAAGGATTGGGTGCACCGGTTGGCTCTCTCGTCCTTGGCGACAAGGCCTTTATTGCTCGAGTACGCCGCTGGCGAAAAGTCTTGGGGGGCGGTATGCGCCAAGCGGGTATTTTGGCGGCGGCCGCAAAGATCGCCTTGACCGAGCATGTCGCCCGTTTAGCCGATGACCACGCCAACGCCAAGAAGCTTGCCGAGGGCCTGAACCACCTGCCTGGTTTTTCGGTGAAGTCCGATAGGGTACAGACCAATATTGTTTTTGCTAAAGTAGATCCAGCTCTCGATCAACGGCAACTCGCCGATATCTTGAAGGAGAAGGGGATTATTATTACGCCGGGGAATCCAATGCGGTTGGTCACCCATATCGATATCAGTCGCGAAGATATCGACACCTTTTTATCTGAACTTGAATTAGCACTGAAACAACTCAAATAGCAACGCAGACCCAATATGAAGCGCCTATTTCGCAGCTCAAATAGGCGCTTTGTCGTCATTGGCCGACCTAGAAGCGGTAGCCAAAGCTTATTGACGATAACCCATGCTCAACCTTGATACCGGCATCATCTAATCTGGTCGGTGCCACAATACGCAGCCCCAGCTCCCAGTTTTTGTAGTTAAGTACAGCCCCAAGATGGGAATTGAAACCAAACCCCGACGAATCAAAGTCTATCTGGCTATTGTCAGCATTCTTCAGTTTGCCATCTGCATTAATGTAGTGGACCCCTGCCCCTAGCTCGAAACGCCAACTTTTACATGTAGAGCATAACTTTCGGTCACCAAACTGGTAAAACAGTACTGGCGTTAAACCAACCGAATAGCCCTTATAGTTCCCGCCAACGAATTGATCATCATCGTCGTCATCATAATCGAGATCAAAATAGCTAGCGGACAGCTCTGTATGGTACCCCCAGCGAGTTGACTCCGAGAAATAGTATGGTGACTGCATCAGAGAAATAACCGGGGTGACCGAATTTGAGGAATTAAACGGGATATCGTTAAACTCTTCTCGCTTGGTAATATCGATATTTCCGTTGGACTTGGCGATAGCCAATTTAACGCTGGGGACCCTGAACAAGGTGTCCAAATCCATCGCATGGGCCAAAGAACCCGTAAAGAGCACAGTCGCACTCACAATGAAACATCCGTATTTTTTCATACGCCAATCCTCTGACATACCTTCGTATACATCTAGTTAAGCACGACAATTACCCAAAAAAAAGCCCAGCAGTTGCTGGGCCCGCATTTCATTTTTTCTTTAGTGATGTTCTACACACTTTCTATTTGTTAACACGTCAAAGTTGAACGTTTTTCATTCAAATTCTTTTCTTAACAAGCATTTAAGCGTTACCACTTAGAACAAATGGTTGTTCAGTAACAAGTGGCAAATAATACTCGCCACATAGCCCAATGCAATAACCGGCATCCACCTCAAATGTCCGAAGAAAGTATATTTACCGTGAGCGGCTCCCATCAGAGCAACGCCGGCCGCAGAGCCAATCGACAGCAAACTCCCGCCAACCCCGGCGGTTAAGGTAACTAGCAGCCAGTTGCCCAATGAGAGCTCGGGTTGCATTGTCAAGACCGCAAACATAACCGGGATATTATCGACTATTGCCGAGAGTATACCGACCATGATATTCGCCCACACAGGGTTCCACTGGGAATACATCACCTCAGACACCATGCCCAGGTAACCCAATAGGCTCAAGCCCCCCACGCACATTACAACACCATAGAAAAACAACAGCGTATCCCACTCGGCATGAGAAACACGCTTAAAAACATCAAAAGGCACCACAGAACCTATTCGTTTCAGCGCTTCTTCATCCTGGTTAGCTATCGCCAATGCAGTTTTCTTTTCGAGTGAACGCTTCAATGTCTTACGCAGGAAGAAACCAAAGAACTGCAGATAAGCCAACCCCATCATCATCCCAATAACCGGTGGGAAGTGGACCCAGGCATGAAAACCAACTGCTGTTGCAATCGTCAGGATAAATAGAAGAACAATTCGCCTTGCACCACGTTTCAGCTCTACGTACTCACTGGTCGTGTTTGGCCTCGTTTTAGGGACAAAGAGCGACATAATAAACGCCGGAACAAGATAATTGACCAATGATGGGATAAACAAGTCGATAAACTGGGTAAAGGTAACTAATCCAGCCTGCCAAACCATTAACGTTGTAATATCACCAAATGGACTAAATGCCCCACCCGCATTGGCAGCCACAACGATGTTAATACACGCTATGTTGATAAAACGTAAATTGCTACCCCCCACTTTCATCACAACTGCACACATCAGCAAAGCCGTAGTCAGGTTATCGGCGATAGGAGAGATCATAAAGGACAAGAACCCGGTAAGCCAAAACAGGCTCCTGAAGTTAAAGCCTTTGCTTACCATCCAGGCTTGGAGGGCATCGAATAGACGCCGCTCTTCCATCGCACTGATGTAAGTCATTGCAACCAGCAAAAACAGTAATAGCTCTGCATATTCCAGCAAATTGTGTTCTAGGGCCGCTTTGGCCAACTCGATCTGCCCCTGCTGCTGATAGACAAAGCCAATCATTAACCATATTAAACCTGCGGCCAACAATACCGGCTTAGACTTTCGCAGCTGAAGATACTCTTCCCCCATTACCAAGCAATACGCTAGACCAAAAATTAGCAATGATGCGTAACCAACCGTCGACTGAGTTAAATCGGCCCCTGGTACTGCAGCAAAAGCGCTGCCTCCTGCCAACAGGGCTGTCACGGTTGCCCCCAACATCATACTTACTCGTAACAGTTTCATTTGCTACTCAACTCCCTGAGTGATTAATCTAAATTAGTCTACACATTCCTTGACAGCATTTACGTGAAGTAATCCAATAAGACAACAACAACCACAACACATAGTTAACACCAAACAAACATACGTGAGATGCATCTGATTTCCAACAAAAAAACATCAAGCACCGCGCATTTTTCTGCTTTGTTTGTTGTTTTTATGAATATCCATTTAAAGTAGCACTGAATACTGTCACTCTGCGCAGTAAGGTGAAAGCTATATGGATATTATTGAGTGTTGGTTAAATAAGATGGAAAAAGCCAACATCTCTCTTTCGGCCCGGTTATCCGAGCCCCGAATAACAGCGATAACGACCTGGACGAGTGCGACTCCCTTTGAATCTCACCGGTGAGATTCATACAAAAGTCTCTTCCCTTCCGGTATCAAGTTAGTCCTTCATGGTATTTATTTACTATGCTGAAAAGTGCAACCATGTAGTAGAGACAGGGTGAGTTCCGATGACACTTTCTTCCTTTAATAAAACATGCCACCACATCGCTTGTTATGCACTTGCACTGGTAATGACATCGCTAAGTCATGCAGAAATCCACCCTTCCCCTCCTGACATTCAAGCCAAGTCATGGATTTTAATGAGTTACGACACAGGGCAAGTCATTGCTGGTGAAAATATCCATGCGCCCCATGCCCCCGCAAGCCTAGTAAAAATCATGACCAGCTATATTGTTGGCCAAGAAATCAAGTCTGGCCATATCACATCGGACGACATGGTCATCATCAGTGAAAATGCATGGGGTAAGAAATTCCCAGGGTCATCGAAAATGTTTCTCAATGTAGGTGACCAAGTCTCTGTGGACGACCTCAACCGGGGTGTCATTATTTCATCGGGTAATGATGCTACGGTAGCACTAGCGGAGCACGTTGCCGGCCACCAAACTGCATTTATCGAAATGATGAACCGCTATGCCGAAAAAGTCGGTATGAAAGATACTTACTTCACCAATCCTCATGGGTTAGATTCAGCTGAACAGCAAACTACCGCTTATGACATGGCCTTGCTATCAAAGTCATTGATCAGTGATTTACCGGATATGTACCCGCTATTCAAAGAAAAGTCATTCACCTTCGGTAAAATAAAACAAGGCAACCGCAACGCATTGCTCTGGGACACGACGATCAATGTTGATGGCGTGAAAACTGGCTACACCAAACAGGCCGGCTACAGCCTCGTGTCTTCCGCACAACAAAATGGACAACGGCTAATTGCCGTTGTCTTGGGTACTCAAAGTGCCACTGTACGCCGCACTGAAAGTAAAAAGCTTCTGACATGGGGATTTCGCTTCTACCAGGACATCGAACCGAATTTCAGCAAAGAAGAGCTGCAGCCACTGCGTGTCTGGTACGGCAGCCCCTCAAGTATCGAGGTTGAAGTTGGCTCTGGCGGTAAGGTCACTATACCTCGGCGCCAAAGAAAGAACGTAGACTATGCAATTATCTACGACAACCTAGAAGCCCCTGTCGACAAAGGGCAAGAGGTCGGTAGAGTTATCTGGTACATCGATGAGGTCGTTATCGCTGAACAACCGTTACTGGCAACCAAGCAAGTAGAGGAAGCGCCTTGGTACAAGTCGATGTTCGATGTTGTTTGGCGACCGATAAACCAATGGTTCAGCAGTCAAAACGAAGCGCTAAAAACAAAAGCCAACCAAACATGACTCGACACTAAGCCTTATTGTATTGAACAGAACAGGCAGTAAAATCCAGATGCCTGTTCTGTTGGAAGGAATATGCCTACCCTACTTGATCATCGACGTATTCATATTCATCAAAATTATCAGACTCACTCCAGTCAGCAAACTCCAAGTCTTGCTGATACTCATTCCAGAACTCATCTTCGTTTAGTTCAAAGTCAGTAAGATCAATTTCAAACATTGTGACTCTCCATGCAGTCATGTTAGTTCTCGCCCATGCGCCGTATCAAATAGCGAGGCACAATGACTTTTTAATCCGCACAAATGTCAAAATGATGAATGAGCAGTGTAAAGAGTATGAACTTTCTCCTTGTTAACACTTCAGCTACTGAGATTCGTGTTCCGGTTTCATCCAAACCGATTTAAAGTCAAACCATCCCATAGAATTCGACTGCATGCCCTGTACTGCCCCAGAGTCATCAACTCCCAACCAGTTATGGAACAGTGGCAAGACCTGACCAAACTGCACAAGCTTCGCTCCTATATGCTGACACGGAGGGGCCTGTTCGGGGTTTGCTCGCCATCGCGTTACCTCTTGCTCAAGCTGCTCGAACTCCTCTTCCGGCATTGCCCGTGCGATGTGATCAAAATTAAAAAACCACGACAGCAAGGCATCATCGCGATAATTCATCAAGCTCATACCACCTAACCAAAGATCAATCTTCTGGCTATGTTTTCCGAGTGCAATTTCTGTCGTGGTGAGCTCCAATATTTTTAACTTGATACCATCTTCTGCCAATATGTCCTTGATCGCATTCGCGACATGTGGGTAAACCGGATGCTGACAGGCAAAGGCAATCGTCACCGTTCTTTTCGATGGTGGTGCACTCACCGGTATAGAGTGAAGCGGCACATGCGTCCATCCCGGTAGGATGCCGTAGGCATTGGTTAACCGGAAGTCTCCTATTTGATCCTTGTTCAACCTCTGCAACAACTGCAAAGCCGTCAGGCGACCTTGTAAGTATCGCAACCAATCTGGGTCAGCAGGAAGGCCACCTGTTCGGTTAAACAAAAGAAAGTTACACCCTTCATCCAGTTTCAACTTCGAGGATACACTGACATCACCCAACTGGCTTGCATCAGTTGCAGGTTGCAAGTAACACGAAGCCACATCAGAGAGCATCCAGATATCAACGACGTCAATCAACGCCCTGAAGCCAAAATACTGATCCGAGGCTTCCAGCTTAAAACGCTTACTGTCATTCTGAATTACCTTGTACGGGCCAGTACCGATAGGAAACAACACATTAGGGTTATCCATGTCAGCATCTGCAGGTTGAATCATGGCGATAAGGTTGGTTAACAAATCAGGAAAGCGATGATCATCAGTTCCGAGATAGAAGTCGATAGTATTGCTAAAAGGTGCCTCAATCTGTTTGATATGGCTGAACAATCGGTGTTGCTTGACGCGGTTGAAGGTCGCAATAATATCGTTACTATTTAGCAAACGGCCATCATGAAAACGGACTGAAGGGCGAATATAAAAGCGCCAGTGGCGAGGGGTGATAGCCTCCCAGTGGTGCGCCAAATCCCCCTCAACTTCCTCTTTTTCCTCGTTTATACGCGTCAAGCCATTAAACACCTGGCGGACCAAGTGCTGCTCTGAGCGCCGTAACGGCTGAAGCGGATTAAGATTACTGAACTCGCGATAGTATGGCAGACGAACAATTTGCTTACCGTGAGCAGTCG
The DNA here is from genome assembly GCA_000940995.1 of Photobacterium gaetbulicola Gung47. NCBI lineage: Bacteria > Pseudomonadati > Pseudomonadota > Gammaproteobacteria > Vibrionales > Vibrionaceae > Photobacterium > Photobacterium gaetbulicola. The sequence continues at coordinate 885,930 of CP005973.1, read as the reverse complement.
TATGGCCAAGTTGCTCCTGAATGATTTGCGCCAGCTTATCGGCATTGTGTTCAAGTGCTTCTAGGGCAGGTTCGAGTTTACCTTCTGCAACCAACTTTCTTGCATGCATTAGCTGCAATTCATTGTCAGTGCTACAAAACACTAGCCGAGATTGTTTGCCCCGACCTACCGCAGGCTCCCAGGTGATCCAGCCCTTGTCCACCATTTTATTGATAACCATACGAACATTACGACGGGTACAAAATAACACTTCGGCAATGTCTTGGAGGTTGGTATCGGCATCTTTGCCTGAGAAATGGTTATACAAGCGCTGAAATTGGACTTTGAGACGTTGACCACTCATAAAAGAGGAACCTATTTATATTACTTCTTCTGTTTTAGACTTCCTATTTTAACGTAAAATTGGCCTCGTACCCAAGTGGTACTTGGCGGCATAGGGCAAGTTATTTCCTACTTTGTAGACCCCCAAAGAATAGCTTCTGAGTGACGCTATGCCGCCAAATACTCTTTCATATACCAACGAAAAGACAAAAAAAAACGGACATAAAGCCCGTTTTATTATTCAGTAGACACTGTTTTATGCAGTCTTGGCCATTAGCGTCGTTTCAGAGCGCGACAGCTGGAATTCACGCCATTTCGAATACAGATAAGTAGTAACAATAGAGAAGAACAAATATGACAGCGAGAATACAAATGGAGAATTGATCAGGTTCGATTCCAACCCCCACATTACTCCAGTGATCGTGACACCGATTTTAGCCATAAGCCCCATCAGAAGCATCAGCAATGCGAGTTGTGGATAGCGAGTTGAGCAGCGGAACGCCAACCAATAGCCCGCCCCAACGGCAACAGAAGCAACGCCAAACCCTACGAGAAACGAGTGAAAATGCTCACCAGATAGAACACCAGCAACGGCAGACAACAAAAAAATCAAACCGAACTTCATAGTCACCTCTTTAAGAAAGTTAGAAATGCGTCCTTTCAATGTGCATCATACTAATACGAGCATTTTCCCACTTTCCGTTCAAAATGCATACACCCCATAGCTTTGTAGCACGCAGTATTTCGCCCTAACTTTCATTTATTTACAATTTGTAACACCCTAAACATCTACCACATAAGAGTTTAGCACCAACCTGTTATAAAAATGTAAACACACGCCAAAAATGTAAGAAATAATGTCAAAGCACCCGTTTTCATAGATTACATCTAACTTATAGCTTATGAATATTGAAATCTTAGAATTCAATTTCACCAATCGAACACCTGGCAAGATTAAATATGGAATTTAATCTTTCAGTTATGTCACATTGGTTTTTGTGACGAACATAAAAAAACACCCAGTAAAACTGGGTGTTTTCGGCATCACAAAAAACACATATTCAATGCAGAGTTTTATGCGATCTCTAGCTTCTGTACTGTTGTCAGCGTGACATCGTGGTAAAGCTTCCGCAATTCAACCATCACACTATCACGGGTAATGGTTCCAACAAACTGGCCGTTGTGCAGTACTGGTAACACACGGGGCTTACTGACTTTCAGTGCTTTCACACGCTCTTCTAACGATAGTGACGTTGCACTGGTTGCCATACCGATACCTGATGTTGGGTAAAGCATATCCTTGTCAATACACAAGTACTCGACGACATCTACCAAGCGATCATTGATATCTACAGCAACAACATCACTTCTCATGAGATCGGCGACTTTTGTCTCTTTGGCCGGTTGGAAATCCTTATACCATAGCTCTTTCATCATATCGAACATGGACAGGAACCCGACCAAACGGCCATTAACATCACAGACCGGTGCACCCGACAGTTTGTTCGCTACCAATATATCTACGGCTTTCGGCACAAACAGATCAGCAGATAATGTAAGTGGTTGTGAATCGACAATGTCCTTGACAGTTAAATGTGAAAGCAAATCCGCCTCCTTGGCAGTCGAGAGTTCTACACTTTGGGAAATAGAAGTTACGTTTGTCGCTTTAAGCTCTGGACGACGGAAAATACACCAATTAGCCAGGCCTACTAATACAGCCCCTCCGACAATATTGCCAAGAGTGACAGGTAGCAGATTCGCCAGTAGAAAGTTGTGAATGTTAAGATCACTGTATTGCTGTGGATTAGTGCCAATCATTTGCCAAAATTGCTCAGGCGCAAAATGTTGAATCACAATGCCAAGCGGGACCATAAACATATTGGCCACAGAGTGCTCAAAACCACTAGAGACGAACATTGAGACAGGCAAAATCATTAACATGGCTTTAGTCAGCGCATTTGCAGAACTAAATGTCATCCAAATAGCCAAGCAAACCAATAAATTACATAAAACACCCAATGAGAATGCCTGAAGCGGCGTGTGATGGAGCTTATGCTGGGCAATGTTAAGCGCATTCAATCCCCACTGACCATGGTTCAGTAGAAACATGCCACCACCGGTGATCAGCAGCAACATGAACATGGCACCGAAAAAGTTCCCGATATACACTTTAGCCCATAGCGATAACATCTTTTTTAGTGTGATCTGGCGATTCGCCCAAGAAATGCTTGAAAGCACAGAACTGGTAAAGAGCTCACCGCCACAGAGAACGATTAAAATCAACCCCATACTAAAGACCATACCACCCACTAATCGGCTTAGGCCCCACCCCGCAGACGAACTCCCAGTTGTTACCGTAATATAAAATACGAATGCCAATCCGATAAAAGCCCCCGCCATCATAGCAAGGCCCAGTGTCATGCTACTGGTCTTCTTTGCTTTGCTAAGCGCAAACTTTTCTGCTTCCGCCATCATTTCCATCGGCGAGAACAGTTGGTTATTGTTGGAATCTACGTAACTCATGCTTACCCCAAGTGTTACGCATCTTTATTCAAAAATGAAAACCAATTAACGTGAGCGTTTTGCTTAAATCAAAAGGTTAAAGTGTCAATCGATGCGCATATAAGAAAAACTGATAGCATTATAGGGCTAAATAAGTTTTTCTTGCATTAATTATTTGCAATATATGATTACACTTTCGCGTGTTGCGGTAATTGTTTGAAATAAAATTAAAGAATTGTATCTAGGCAGATAGCGCGGGATCTGCTGATAAGCAATAAGTTTTACATGTATGATACGCCTTTAGCATCTTATTTTTGTGACATTCGTCTGTATTTGCTTGATAGAAGCAAAAAAAAACACCCAGCCGAGCTGGGTGTTTGTTAATCCGCTAATGAATTTCTACAGACTATTTATTCTGCTAACGCGAGTGCTTTTTCAACTCTAACCGCTGCCACTTTGAACTCAGGGATCTTGGCATAAGGATCTGTCGCTGAGACTGTTAGCTTGTTTGCTGCTGATTCCACGAAGTGGAACGGTACAAACACAACATTTGGTTGAATACGCTTGGTGACAAAGGCTGGCGCATCAATCGAGCCGCGTCGAGTTGATAGCGTCAGCATCTCACCGTTAGACACACCTAACCGCTCTGCATCAAACACGGAGATCATCACTCTTGGCCCCGCAAGGTTATCAAGGCCTTTCGTTTTACGGGTCATCGTTCCAGTATGGAACTGCTCCAACAGGCGCCCTGTTGACAGCACCATAGGATACTCATCATCCGGAAGTTCTGCGGCATACAAGAAAGGTACCGCAGCCATTTCGGCTTTTTCACCACGAACAAAACTCTCTTGGTGCATAACCCGCGTGCCTGGATGGTTTTCATCACGGCACGGCCACTGCAAACCGTCTTTACCGACACGATCCCAAGTGATACCTGCATATTGCGGTGTTAGCGCATTTATCTCTGCCGTGATCTCCTCAACAGACTGATAATCCCAGTCACTGCCCATCGCGTTAGCAATATTCTGGATGATCTGCCAATCTTCCATTGCCTGACCCGGCGCTTTCACTGCTGGATTCAAGCGCTGAACACGACGCTCTGTATTGGTGAAATGACCCGCCTTCTCAGCAAATGAATATGCAGGAAGAACAACATCCGCCAACTGCGCGGTCTCGGTCATGAAGATATCTTGGACAACCAAGAAGTCGAGCTTATCGATAGCTTCCAGTACGTGCTTCTGGTCTGGATCACTCAGTACAGGGTTTTCACCCATCACATACAAACCTCGGACTTCCTTTTTACAGGCTGCATCGATAATTTCTGTGAGAGTCAAACCAAGCTCTGCTGACAAGTCTGGGCGATCCCATGCTTTAGCAAACTTAGCGTGAGCGTCTTTGTTGGTGACCTTCTGATATCCTGGGAAGTCCCAAGGAAGCGCCCCCATGTCACAAGCACCCTGAACATTCGATTGACCACGAAGCGGGTTGATACCACCACCTTCAATACCGATGTTGCCACACAGCAACTGCAGGTTCGCAATTGAACGTACGTTATCGTGCCCCGTCGTGTGCTGGGTTATCCCCATTGAATAGTAAATCGCTGTACGTTTGGCAGTACCGATTGCCTCGGCCAACTTGAGCAAATCAGCTTGTTTCACACCGGTGACCAGTTCAACTTTATCCGGAGCGTAAGCGTCACTCATAACCTCAGCTTTAAGGTTCTCATAGCCCTCTACGCGCTGTTCGATATAGCTCTGATCTTGCCAGCCGTTCTTGATGATTTGCTGCATGATACCGTTAAGTAGCATCACGTCAGTACCCGGGCGGTGTGCGACGTATAGTTCTGAGTGATCGGCAATAGCCACTTTCTTCGGATCAGCAACGACCAAACGTGCCGTGCCCTTACGAAGCGCCTGCTTGATATGCGAGGCAATAATTGGGTGAGCTGAAGTCGTGTCCGAACCGATAATGAAAATCAGATCAGAGTGGGCAATACTCGGGATATCATTGGTCATTGCCCCGCTACCCAACGAAGCCTCTAGGCCTGTCACCGTGGTTGAGTGGCACAAACGCGCACAGTGGTCGACGTTGTTGGTGCCGAATTCACGACGAATAAACTTCTGGAATGCAAAGTTATCTTCATTGGTGGTTTTCGCCGAGGAAAAACCAGCCAATGCATTACCGCCCGACTCTTGCTTGATAGCAGTGAATTTCTCGGCAATCAGTGAAATCGCGTCTTCCCAACTTGCTGGCTGAAGCTCACCATCTTTACGGATCAACGGCTGGCTAAGACGCTCCTCGCTTTGGATAAAGTCAAAACCAAAGCGCCCTTTGACACAAAGCATGCCCTGGTTTACCGGTGAGTCTTTTGCCCCCTGGACGTAGCGGATCTTATCGGTTAACTCATCCACATACATGGTGACCTTACAACCTACACCACAGTAGGTACAAATGGTGTCTACCGGTTTTAGCATTTCGACACGGCCCTGCGACTTGTCACGGGCATCAGTGAGCGCACCAGTCGGACAGACCTGCACACAAGCACCGCACTGAACACAGTTCGAGTCACCCATGCTGTAACCATTCTCAAAGCCCGGACGGCATTCTGGACGCTTGGCACTATTACCATCAGCATCTTTCATGAAGCCCAGCACACCGTGAACAGCCTGGTTGTTACAAGTATCGACACACTGGCCACAGCTGATGCAGCGGTTGGCATCAAAGACAATAAACTCAGAACTGTCATCAACGGCAAACTTCTGGCAGCTGGACATATCCAGCTCCTCTTTGTCGACCTTATATTCAGTCGCAAAGTCACGTAGCTTACAATCTGTATTGGCTTGGCAGCCACACTCAAGACAACGCGCAGCTTCACGCATCGCTTCTTCGTTCACAAAACCTGTTTCAACTTCAGCAAAGTTCAACTGGCGTTGTTCACTGGTAAGCTCAGGCATAATTGAACGCATAGCCTTTTGGATCCCTTCGAACTGCTTAGGATCCACATCTTTAACCTTGGCCGCCTTCTGCGAGATGTATGGCTTAACAGGAATATGCTCCATGTCACCATTGAAGAATCGGTCAATCGCCTCTGCCGCTACTCGACCATCAGCAACAGCTTCAATGGCTGTCGCAGGGCCACGTCGGAAATCACCAATACTGAAAATGTTTTCAACACCAGAGTGCATGGTACTGTCGTTTGACTCAAGGGTTAGCCAGCGAGTAACTGGTAGCTCAATGGTATCATTGTCGAGGAAAGACAAATCCGGCTTTTGCGATACCGCTGAAATTACCGTGTCAAAATGTTCAACAAAGTACTCACCTGTAGCCTCAGGGCGGCGACGGCCGGAAGCATCTGGCTCGCCAAGCGCCATTTTTTCTAGCTTCACTTCCGTCACCCGGCCATTGTTATCAGCAATGTTTTCAACCGGGTTGGTCAGAAAGTGGAACTTCACACCTTCATGCTCAGCTTCAACAATTTCGTAGTCTTCTGCAGGCATTTCATCGCGGGTACGACGGTAGATAAGAGTGGTATCCGCTCCGGCACGAACTGCGGTCCGCGCACAGTCAATGGCGGTGTTACCACCACCAATTACTGCCACTTTCTTGCCTGTGGTGTAGTTTTGTGTCGTTACATAGTCTTTCAGGTAATCGACACCTAGGTAACAACCGTCCTGATCGCTTCCCGGGTAGTTCATCTCGACAGCTTGAGAGGCACCCACGGCCAAACATACCGCATCATACTGTTTGGTCAGCTCAGATAGCAGGAAGTCTTTACCCAACGTGGTATTGGTCTCTACCTTCATACCATTGCGGCAGATAAGTTCAATTTCCTTATCTAGGATCGCTTTTGGCAAACGGTATTCAGGAATACCGTAACGTAACCAACCACCCGCCTCCGGCATAGACTCGAACACAGTGACGTTGTAACCCTCATTGCTCAGGTAGTAGCCACAGCTCAAACCGCCTGGTCCGCTACCGATGATCGCAACATTCATTCCTTTATCCGCTTTACGTGGCGGCACGTACTGTTCTTGTGCTTCAAGATCAATATCGGCAGCGTGACGCTTCAATTGGCGGATCGCAATTGGCTCGTCGACAATGCCACGACGACATTCAGTCTCACAGAATGCAGGACAAACACGACCAATAGACAGTGGCATTGGCAAGGTTCGTTTGATGACCTCAACCGCCTTCTGGTGGTCATTTTGAGAAATGTGGTACAGATAAGACTGAATATCGACCCCCGCAGGACAGGCTGTTTGGCAAGGCGCCTCACAGTCTGCGTAATGGTCTGACATAATACGGTTTAGCGATTGGCGACGACGCTCAGATAGTGCATCGCTTTGCGTGGTGATCACCATCTCAGGAGCAGCAGAAACTTCACATGCCCGCTGAACACCCTGGCCTTCAATTTCAACCACGCATAAATCGCATGGTACTTTTTCACCATTTTTATTCAACCCACACAGAGATGGGATTTCAATCTCGAACTGTTGAGCGAGCTCGAGAATTGACAATTGACCGTCAGTAGCCAGTACCTGACCGTCTATCGTTAAATTGCTCATAGTTGCCTCTTTGTATTGCTGGCACTGTGCCTTTATTGTGAGTTTCAAATGCTCTTAAATTTGCTAACTTCTTGTTCATGGGGAGAAGCAGCACAGCGCTCAGGATGATAACCAGTAATATTTTTATGTAGGTTCAGTCGATCATCTATTTGTAGTTATCAGGTCAGAATATCAGCTACAGCATCAAATTCCTTGATTTGAAACATTTTGGATATTTATTTTGGCCATGAAATAATTAAAAGAGATAAATAGTAGCTTTTTTCTGCTAACTCAAAGGGTTGCTTAGACAAGCGTTTAGAGGTGAGATAATATATTGATAAATTTAATATTACTTAAGCCTGCGCACTTCAATGACCACGATACTCGACTCTGTAGACCAGCGGACTAACCTCGTTGGTGAAAACCGCCTAGAACTCCTTATCTTCCGGCTTCATACCGCTCAGTTGTTTGCCATTAACGTGTTCAAAGTAAAGGAAGTGGTCAAACTCCCCAAGCTCAATCAACTGCCGGGCTCCCACCCCAATATTAGTGGTGTGGCCAACATCCGTGGCGTGTCTATCCCGGTTATCGATCTGCGCCAGGCCATTGGAATGCGTGCCTGCGATACCCAAGACGAATGCAACATCATCATCACTGAATACAATCGCAGTGTGCAGGCTTTCTTGGTCGGCCAAGTGATGAATATCATGAATATGACATGGCAAGACATCCAGCCACCGCCAAGCCAAGTAGGTAAAAACAACTACCTCACCGCAATTACCAAAATTCGAAAAGACAATACTGAGCGCTTAGTCAGTATCATTGATGTCGAGAAAGTGCTGGCCGAAATCATCGATTACGACACGCAAATATCACACGAAGTGCTCGATCAGTCGCTACTGAGCCACTTCCAAGGCCGTAAGGTATTGATTGTTGACGACTCTTCAACGGCGCGGGCGCAAATCAGAGAAACCTTGTCACAGCTTGGCTTGGAGGTGATTGAGGCCCATAACGGTCTACATGCGCTGACTATGTTGAAAAACTGGTGCGATAAGGGCATCAACCTTTACGATGAGCTGCTGATGCTGTTTACCGATGCTGAAATGCCTGAAATGGACGGCTATAAGCTGACCCACGAAATCCGTAATGACCCTAGGATGCGTGATCTGCATATCGCTTTGAATACTTCGCTGAGCGGTAACTTTAACGAAGCTATGGTAAAAAAGGTCGGCTGCGATCGCTTCATCTCCAAATTCCAGCCTGATCTGCTGGTAGAAGTCGTTCAAGAAAGACTGAAACAGATCCTCTAATTCCATCAGCTCGCCCTCCTAGCCACGATCAAAGTCTGAGGGCGAGCGCTTGTACCACGTATCACTATCATCGCTTGATTGGTGCTGAGTCACCGCAGATTTCTTCTTCAATCTTTGCTCAACAATAAATAAGGCTGAAGTGAAGCAGTGACAGTTTCACTATTGTTTCATACCAAAGTGCTTCATCTATCATCGTGCCCTGCTCCCTGTTGTTCCCGCGCTGACGGACTCTCTGCTTTGTTAGGCATGCGGTGAATATGTTGTTCAGTATCAACGGGCTGCCAACTGTTATCCCAGGCATAGAGCGTCTCTCCGCCGACAATATCGATTTTTTGAGCGCTGATATCATCCGCTCTTACCGTCAACTGCATCGTTAGCAGCAAGGTAATGAGGAAGGAGAGCACCCAGCTAGGGGCCTCCTCTTTGACCTTGTTCTTTTGGTATTCAGTCATCGCTAGCTCTCTTAATGATTTTTGGCCGTTGTGACATTGTCACTTGCACTGCGTAATGTGACTCGACGGTCAAAGAAATCCCCTTCGAAATTCTGCTCACCTTTGAGCGGTGCTTGGTCACCGTAAGCCGATGCAAAAAGTTGCAGAGTATCAACACCTTGTAATTCTAGATACTGACGCACCGCCTCTACCCGTTGTTCCGAAAGCGCTAGATTTCGTTCGCTGCTGCCACGGCGATCAGAGTAACCTGACAGCTCCCAGCGAATATCTGGCGCTTGCTTCATGATCTCGGCAATCTCATCCAGCTGAACTTTAAACAAGGGTTCAATCTCTGCAGACCCGGTTCTAAAGTGCACGTTCATTTCCAGTGCAAGGTCTAGTTGGCGATCCTCAAGGTTCATCAACTCATATTTTTCCTGCTCCAGACGCGCTATTTCAATTTGTGCCTGGTTGTATTTTCGGCTGATGCGCTCAAGCTCGGTATTGCGAGCGAGCAATTCGCCGAGTTCTTCATCTTGGGCCTTGATTTGTTCATCCTGCCCGACCGCAGTGCCAACAATACCCCCAACCATGGCACCAACAACGGCACCAACAGGCCCTCCGACAATGGCACCCAATGCGGCACCAGAGCCCAAACCGATAAGCTGCTCTTGCTCACCCACCTTGTAGCTATCGTCCATATTGTCATTGGCTGTTGCCATTGGAGAAACAAGGGATGCCATTAGCGCTGTTGTGATTAGAGTCGAGATAAGTTGCTTTTTCATCGTGATGTCCTCATCGAATGTACTGGGTTACGACTAACGCTATCAGTCGCTGTTTCGTGTTGATGAGGTTATTAAAGCAAGTCTATCTGGCGAATCAGGGCACAAAAAAAGGCAATGCAATGATCAATTGTGGCAAAAAAATGGCATTTACTCCGATCCCTCTTTCAAGCCTTTTCTATCAGCTAGATTGTTGTATAGTCACAGCATAAACACTGTTCACAATTTTCTACCGCTGGCGGTACAGGAAAAGAGTCATGAAAAAAATTGCCATTGTTGAAGATGAAAAAGCTATCCGTGAAAACTACATCGATGTTCTGAAAAAACACGGCTATGATGTGAAAGGCTATGACAATCGCCCTGATGCGCAAGCAGCATTTGAAAATGCACTACCAGATCTGGCCATCATCGATATTGGCTTGCAAAATGAAATTGATGGCGGGTTTACCTTATGCCAGTCGCTTCGAGCTCTATCACCGACTTTACCTATTATCTTTCTCACTGCACGCGACAGCGACTTCGATACGGTATGTGGTCTTCGCATGGGCGCAGATGACTACCTGACCAAAGATATCAGCCTGCCACATTTGATTGCCCGTATTGCCGCATTATTTCGCCGCAGCGATCTGATGCAGCAACCAACCGAAAAAGTTGAACTGATCCAGCATGGGGATCTTTCCATCGACAAAAACAAAATGCAGGTGTACTGGCAGCAAAACCTCGTAGAGTTGACCGTGACCGAGTTCTGGATGGTCTACGCCCTGGCCAAACGCCCGGGGCATGTGAAAAGCCGACATGACTTGATGAACGAAGCACAAGTTGTGGTCGATGACAGTACCATCACCTCACATATCAAGCGTATCCGTAAAAAATTCATGCAGTTCGATAATCAATTTGACTGCATCAATACAGTCTACGGCATGGGCTACCGCTGGGGGGCCTGATGATAACTAAGTTTATAGCAGAAAAGTTCAAATCCAATCTATCACGGCTCAGGCCCGCCATTGGCCTGCGTTCAAAAATCACCCTTATCGCCTGTATGCTGCTGACCCTACCTTGGATTGGCTATAACTATATCCTGGAGATGGAAAAGCTGCTCCGCCAAGGCCAGGAGCAGACATTGATTGGGACCTCAAGGGCGGTCGCAACGGCTCTCAATGAGCGCCCTAACCTATTCAGTGATCAGGCCAGTTTTTTACAGTCGGTACAGAAAGGCCGAGATCTGTACGCCTACGAACTCAGTTCGCCCATCAAACTTGATGGTCAAACCAATGACTGGGCTGATTACACCGAGCAAATGGTGCACTACGGCCGTGATTATGTCCAATTCAGCCGCTGGCCGTATCAACATAACGGTATCCAGTTCAACCATATGGTCGGCAAATATGATGGGTATCTCTACGCCATATTCGAAGTGAATGACGATAAACCCGTTATGCGCCGCAAGGGGTCTTCAAGAGTCGATCGCAATGATCATCTCATCATTGCACTGACCGCACCTAACGGCGAATTCCATCGCTACGTCGTTTCAGTTTACGAAGACGGTTGGTTCAACGCCTGGCAGATCAACGGCGATATTGCCGACCCGGCTGACCTCGTCCTGGAAAGTCAAATCCAGGGCTACTGGCGTACTACCGATAACGGCTACAACATTGAATTACGCCTTCCTCTCTCCATGCTTGGCAGCAAGCTCGGCTTTGCTTTTTATGACGTCAATAACACAGGTAACCGTGAGATTGAGACCATCATAGGGACCTCGAATACTAACCAAATTATCAAACTCGGCACAGTGCTTATCCCCTCACCAGAGATCGAAAATATTCTAAAGGGTATGGGACATACTAGTACACGGATTTGGGTTATAGACAGGCACCAGCGTGTCTTAGCGCAAAGTGGCGATATTCAAGAGTCTAACGGTGTATGGTCTTCGTCGGTCAAATATGGCAACAAAAATAGCTCCTGGTGGACAGTACTAGAAGAAAAATGGCTTCACCCACTTTACTACCGCTACCTCATCAACGAACCCACAGAGTTCAGCGATTCACTCAAAGATGCGGCTAAGGTGGAGGGGGTGCATATCTCCCAAGCACTACAAGGACGAGGCTATTCACACTGGCGCCAATCCAGTGACGGAAAGGCAATGATATTGGCTGCGGCCTACCCTATTTGGTTAGGCGACAACGTAATGGGTGCCGTCGTAGCGGAAGAATCGACAATTGGCATTCAAACTCTGCGTAACCGTGCTCTGGAGGAATTACTCAACGCGCTTTTCGCGATCATACTGGTCGGCACTCTGACATTATTCCTTTTTGCCTCGAATATTTCTCGCCGGATCAGAAAACTGCGCAATGAGGCTGAGCATGCCATCGATACCCAAGGAAAAATTCAACACACCATAGCAGCCTCAACGAACAGCGATGAGATTGGAGATCTGAGCCGGAGCTTGGCAGGTATGGTTAGCCGATTGGGCCAATATAACCACTATCTGGAGAATCTCTCCTCTCGCTTATCTCACGAGTTACGCACGCCGGTGGCCGTGGTTCGCTCATCGATAGAAAACCTATCGATGCAGGAGCAAGACGAGGATTCAAAACGGTACATTGAAAGAGCTCAAGAGGGAGTGCAAAGACTCAATACGATATTGTCCAGCATGACCGAGGCCACGCGTATCGAGCAAAGTTTACAAGGGGCAGAAAAAGAGCTCTTCCCTCTCAACGAACTGGTCGAAGGATGCATGCAGGGCTATCAAATGGCCTATGCCAACCAAATATTCCGCGTCGATAGATGCAGTGAACCGGTGATGATTAATGGCGCACCTGATTACTTGGCACAATTATTAGACAAGCTGATTTCGAACGCCGTCGATTTTAGCCGGGATGACCATCCGATAGAAGTGACGTTGTCACAGATTGATTCTCAGGCTTTCTTGACCGTCAGCAACCATGGGCCACTACTACCAGAGAATATGAACGACCAACTGCTTAACTCTATGGTATCCGTTCGAACCCAAAGCCAGCAAAACAAACCTCACCTAGGACTTGGATTGTTCATTGCCCGCCTGATCACAGACTACCATCAAGGGAAAATTTTGCTTAGAAACCGTACAGATAAACAGGGGGTTGAAGTCTGCGTCACCCTACCAGTTGCAACGCTTGAAGGAATATCTAAGAACTAGGCCATAACTGCAGCGGTAAACAAACCTATCGCTGCGGCTATTGCTACGATCGCTAAAACGATCTCAAATAACATTTCTCGCATATTTAATTGCTCACGAACAAACAATGGTAACTTAGTCAAATATTGCCGCATAACCATATAACTCTTTGGATTTAATGAAAGCAAAAAATCTCATAACAAGGCAGAGAATAAAGTGGCTTTCATTAATTGTTTAATTTACCTTATTGATAGTACGCCAATCGGCTAAATATAAGCTGAACAGTTAATTGACAAGCCTTGGATTAACCCTGCAGATATAGCAGCATCCAAAGCATATAAACCATTGTTTTAATACATCAAAAAATATCACCTTCTTTTCCAGCTAGCCAAATTCGAACAAAAAACAGTAAATTTTAAATAAATCACACAACCAGACAGCTTACATTCAGCAAGCAATAAAAAGACAGATTTGAAAGAGGCTCTTTAAACATATAAATATTAACTGTTAACAAAGTTAGTCAACTTGTTCATTTTGCTCACTCAAGCTTTCACTATTATTCTTTTCATCCAGCCATATTTCATTTGTTAGCTCGTTAGTATGAGCAAAAATTTCCTGCTCTTTTTGTTCAATCGCCTTATATTGGTTTTCACATACCGAGCGGGCGATCTTGTCTTCACCATAAGATAAAGTACAACGCTCCATATACTCATCAAACCCCATCAATAGAGGCTCTGCAGTGAGGCTAATTGGCACCGAAATCGCCATGCTTGCAATTGCGACATATATCGAGACACGGAGTCTGGGTAAGCAATACTTCTGCATATCAACCTCATCGTTAGTGGCAATGCCTTATCTAAAGCAAAGTTGATTTATCAGTAATTTTCCAACCAGAGTTTGAGACAAAAAAAGGAGCCTTAATGGCTCCTTTTAAAATGGTCAAAATAAACTCTAACTATCAATGTATTGCTGATAAAAGAAATGATTAACCGCGATAGTAGTTTTGAGGAACAAACGGCATTTTTTCCACTGTCATCGGCAGTTTCTTGCCACGAACTTCAGCAAAAATCTCAGTGCCAATTACAGCTAGATCCGTTTGTACATAGCCCATTGCGACAGGCGCACCTTTGGTAGGACCAAACGTTCCTGAAGTGACAAGACCGACTTCTTTACCCTCAGCGTCAAACAGTTTACTTCCTTCACGCACAGGAGCCTTCGACTGGCCAACCAAGCCGATACGCTTACGGGCAACATCTTTCGTTTTAATTTGCTCAAGAATAATATCCGCACCCGGGAAACCGCCAGCACGTTCACCATCAGCACGGCGCGGCTTGCTAATACCCCAAAGCAAGCTGCCTTCTACTGGCGTAGTTGTCGTATCGATATCGTGACCATATAGACATAAGCCGCACTCGAGGCGAAGCGAATCACGAGCCCCAAGGCCAATCCACTCAACTTCTTCTTGACCTAGCAGTTCGCGAGCTAGCTCTTCAGCTTTATCCGCAGGGACCGAGATTTCATAACCATCTTCACCGGTATAACCTGAACGGCTGACTAGGCACTCACCCCCCAGCAATTCAACTCTCGCCGCATCCATGAAAATCATGTCACTGACAGCAGGGTTCAAACGCGCCAATACCTGTGCAGCCTTTGGACCTTGCAGAGCCAATAATGCTCGGTCTTCAATGATTTCCAGCGTAACATCTTGGGGAAGGTGCGCCTGGATATGGGCGATATCTTGGGCTTTACATGCAGCATTCACCACGACGAACAGGTGATCGCCAAGATTGGTCACCATCAGATCATCAAGGATCCCACCCTGTTCGTTGGTGAAGAACGCATAACGCTGCTTACCTTCAGGCAAGTCGATAATATCAACAGGAACCAGTGACTCTAGGACTTTTGCCGCATTTGCACCATGAAGGCGAAGCTGCCCCATGTGTGATACATCGAAGAGACCAGCCGACTCACGGCAATGGATATGTTCCTTACGTACACCCAACGCATACTGCACTGGCATATCGTAACCAGCAAAAGGAACCATCTTGGCGCCCATTTCGATGTGTAGTGCGTGTAGTGGTGTTACCAGTAATTCTTGTGACATACGATTTTACTCCATACACCGCGAGCAAAGCGGCGATACTCCATATCAGCTGTTACAACCATGTTATACATAGTTTCTTATAGTAAACAAAGTTTCCCGCCATTCAAACCGTGCTACATCACACATTTGAATCACAAGTAAAGATTTGTTGAATTAACACTTTTATCAAGAAAGGAAGCTATTACAGCAAGTCCCCGGCTCGTAACCCTGCGCACCAATTGTTAAAACCACCCATAACTTTAACAAGCTTGACCTGAGCCTGTGTCTATAGTTATAGGCAAATGCCGGAGATGGCTTGCCTGTACTTTTCGATCTAAACAATATCAGGCATTCTTACGCAGCGTTACCGCGTCACTTAAGATGCAGTAACCCAAAGAATCAATGCATCATCTTCACTGACAGAAGTCAGCATATGTCCCATATTGGCATCGTAATAGACCGAATCCCCCTCACTCAGTGACACCGGCTCGTAAAACTCAGAGTAAAAAGTAATCTCACCCTCCAGGACCAGTAAGAACTCTTCGCCATCATGGCGGATCCAATCCGGGTAATCCTCAAAAGCCCGAGCCCGCACTCTTGATTTGAAAGGCATCATCTTTTTATTGGTTAACTGGGTAGCTAGAAGCTCATGCTCGTAGGTCGTCGTTGGGTGAGGTTTACCCTGCGCCTTACGTGTAATGTCACGACGTCCTGTCGCTTTAAGTTGTTTTGGCGGCGCGAAAAGCTGTGGAATATCAATCTCTAACCCACCGGCAAGCTTTTGCATTGCCTGAAACGTCGGTGAAATCTGCTCGTTTTCAATTTTCGACAATGTCGAGCGGGCCAACCCCGTACGCTTGCTGGCCTCTTCAAGAGTCAGGCCGTGCGCCATGCGAATTTCCTTGAGCCTTTTTCCTAATTTCATCGGCTCAATTTTGTCAGCCTTTTCAGACTCGAACTCTTTTACGACGGTCATTGATGGATACACATCGACCTGCTGTTCGTCACTCATTACTTCCCTCCCTGGTAACGACATTCAATTCATTCTGGCATACCGCCGGAGAAACATAAAAGCCTGCCGGTAAAAAAAATATGACCCATGCATCATATTTGAAATTTAGTTTCCAAAAGGAAACAGGTTGATTTTCAAGCGCCAGTTTTGTCTGGATTGACAAAAAAAAGTTCGACCAGCCTGCAATTCAGTATGCTTTGTAAAGGTATTGTAGAACGTCACAACCCCATACAGCACAAGGGGTGATATACAATTTTAACTTTTTGCACACACCATCGACCACCCAATTCTTTAGAAAAAAGTTAACAGCATATTAGAAATTTAGTTTGCAAAAAGCAAACGTTTGCGTAAGATTGTGGCTATTAAAGTACATGTTGTTCCACTATTGGAAATTTTCGTTTAATCGGCTATCTATAGTAAAGCATGTTATGCAGTTGTTAGGCGGAGACGTTGCTCAACACGTCTTTCTGATAACCCCACAATGCGTAACAGAGACACCCCATAACAACGATATACGCTTTGGCTCGGAATAAGGACTGACCTTAGAGCGCGATTAGAGGATAACGTGAAATGAAAGCTTCGTACCAAAACCACGATTTAGAAGTGTTCTTCTCAACCAACCTTGCTCAGATTGATGGTGCTGTTAATGCCGGTATTGCGGCAGAGCTTACACGCCAGAACCAGCAAATTGAGTTGATCGCATCAGAGAACATCGTATCTAAAGCCGTAATGCAAGCCCAAGGTAGCTGCCTGACAAACAAGTATGCCGAAGGTTATGCTGGACGCCGTTACTATGGTGGTTGTGAACATGTCGACGAAGTAGAGCGCATCGCTATTGCCCGTGCCAAGCAACTGTTCCAATGTGAGTACGTCAATGTCCAGCCACATTCCGGAGCCCAGGCTAATGGGGCGGTAATGTTGGCACTACTTCAGCCGGGCGACACTATCTTGGGTATGTCTCTGGATGCTGGCGGCCACCTAACACACGGTGCGCGCCCTGCTCTTTCTGGTAAATGGTTCAACGCCGTTCAGTATGGGGTAGACAAAGACACCTGCGAAATCGATTACGAGCAGGTGCGCCAGCTCGCTATCGAAAGTCAGCCGAAAATGATCATTGCCGGTGGTTCGGCTATTCCTCGCCAGATTGATTTTGCTAAGTTCCGCGCCATCGCCGATGAAGTAGGTGCCTACCTGATGGTGGATATGGCCCACATTGCCGGTCTTATCGCCGTCGGCGAACACCCTAGCCCAATTCCTCATGCCCACGTTATTACTACCACCACGCACAAAACGCTACGTGGCCCACGTGGCGGCATGATTTTGACCAACCACGAAGACATCAATAAGAAGATTAACTCAGCGGTTTTCCCAGGTCTTCAGGGGGGGCCGCTAATGCATGTTATCGCGGGTAAAGCGGTCGCTCTGGGCGAAGCACTAGAGCCTGAATTTAAGTTATATATCAAGAATGTGATCAGCAACGCGAAAGTCTTGGCAGAAGTCCTGCAAGCTCGCGGTTGCGACATTGTGACAAACGGTACCGACACCCACCTGATGCTGGTCGACTTGCGTCCGAAAGGCCTTAAAGGCAACCAGGTGGAAGAAGCCCTTGAGCGTGCCGGTATCACCTGCAACAAAAACGGGATCCCGTTCGACCCTGAAAAACCAATGGTGACGTCAGGTATTCGTTTGGGAACACCAGCTGGTACCAGCCGCGGTTTCGGTGCCGAAGAATTTAAACAAATTGGTCAGTGGATTGGCGATGTACTTGATGGTTTGGCTGCAAACCCTGAAGACAACAGCGCCATTGAGCAGCAGGTTAAGCAGCAGGTACAGAAGCTGTGCAGCCGCTTCCCTCTTTACCAATAAGTAACCCTTTTTATGACAGAGTGGCCGGATAAGCCCGGTCACGGTAACAACTAATAAAATCTGCGGAAAGATTGCGCAAGGAGTTTTAAATGGAAAATACACTGAAGTTCGCCGAAAGCCACGAGTGGGTACGAGACAATGGTGACGGTACTATCACTATGGGTATCTCAAACCATGCTCAGGGCCTACTTGGTGATGTTGTATTTGTTGACCTTCCAGAAGTTGGCGATTCAACCGAAGCTGGTGAGTCTTTCTCTCTTGTCGAGTCAGTCAAGGCCGCATCTGATATCTATGCACCTGTGACCGGCGAAATCGTTGAAATCAACGAAGAGCTAGAAGACAGCCCAGAGCTAGTCAACGAAGAACCGTATGAAGGTGGCTGGATTGCTAAAATCAAAGTTCAGGACGTAGAGGAACTCTCTAACCTGATCGACGGTGAAAAATACCTAGCATCCATCGACGAAGACTAATTGAGCCGGGCTTTCGGGCCTCTGCGCCCGAGAGCCATCTTCGACAAGTAATCGCACAGCGACTCGATGACCATAAGCTATTGCAGTATGCTCAATGCAATAGGTAGTAACTGTTCAGGAAAGAACCATGACCGACATGACTCTTCTAAATGCACTAAGTGACGATAAGGAATTTGCAGGTCGTCACAATGGCCCGGATTCGGCACAACAAAAAATCATGCTGGAAACCATCGGCGTATCAAGCGTCGATCAGCTAATCGATGAAACGGTTCCGGCAGCAATACGTCTCCCAGAGCCAATGCAGCTCGACCTGCCTCAAAGCGAAGCGGACATGCTGGCCTCTCTCAAGGCAATCGCCAGCAAAAACATTATCAACCGCAGCTTTATCGGTCAGGGTTACTACAACACCTACACACCTAACGTTATTCTTCGCAACGTACTGGAAAATCCAGGTTGGTATACTGCTTACACCCCATACCAGCCTGAAATTTCTCAAGGCCGCTTAGAGTCTCTGCTTAACTACCAGCAGATGATCATGGATCTGACCGGTATGGAGCTGGCTAACGCTTCCCTACTCGACGAAGCAACAGCTGCTGCAGAGGCAATGACCCTGTGTCAGCGTGCCAGCAAGAACAAAAGCAAGGCGTTCTTTGTCTCTAACGACTTGCACCCACAAACCGTGGATGTTGTCCTCACTCGTGCCGGTTACATCGGTATTGAAATTATCCGCGGTGATATCCAAGATCTTGACCAGCACGATGTATTCGGTGCTTTGGTGCAATACCCAGGGACAACCGGTAACGTACAAGATCTGACCGCTATTATTGATGCGGCCCACGCCAAGAAGACCTTGGTAGCCGTTGCTTCAGACCTACTGGCGCTCACCCTGCTTAAAGCTCCGGGTGAAATGGGCGCTGATGTCGTGATTGGTTCAGCACAGCGCTTCGGTGTTCCGATGGGCTTTGGTGGCCCGCACGCTGGTTTCATGGCAACCAAAGACAAGCACAAGCGCACTATGCCGGGCCGTGTTATTGGTGTCTCTAAAGATGCCCGTGACAACCAGGCGCTGCGTATGGCAATGCAAACCCGTGAGCAGCACATCCGCCGTGAGAAAGCGACGTCGAACATTTGTACCGCTCAGGCACTGCTCGCCAACATGGCAGCGTTCTACGCGCTTTACCATGGCCCCGAAGGTCTACGCAAGATCGGCCGTCGCGTACATCACCTTACCGCGATTCTTGCTGCCGGCCTGCGCAATTCTGGTATTGAGCTGGCCAATGACAGCTTCTTCGATACCCTGACGCTGAACACTGGCAAGAAAACGACTGAGTTCTACAACAAGGCACTGGATGCCGGCATCAACCTGCGCAAATATGATGCCCAGCTAGGTATCAGCATCGACGAAACAACTAAGGTTGCCGATATCGAAGAGCTTTTGGCGCTATTTAGCGGCGAAAGCCTGAAAGCGTCGATGTTCACGGCAGATATCGCCAGCGACGAGTTTGCCGCGATTCCTGAGAGCTGCCGACGTACCAGCCAATACCTAACTCACCCGGTGTTTAACCAGTACCACAGTGAAACGCTGATGATGCGTTACATGAAGAAGCTGGAAAATAAAGACTACTCACTGACTCACGGTATGATCCCGCTGGGCAGCTGCACCATGAAACTAAATGCTGCCGCAGAGATGATCCCGGTAACCTGGCCTGAGTTTGGTGCCCTGCACCCATTCGCGCCAGCAGAGCAAGCCAAAGGTTACGCCGAGCTAGCCGACAACCTGTCCAAAATGCTGTGTGAAATCACCGGCTACGATGCTTTCTCGCTACAGCCAAACTCAGGCGCGCAGGGTGAATACGCCGGCCTCATCGCTATCCAGCGCTACCATGAGGCCAACGGCGATGCACACCGTAATGTGTGTTTGATCCCAAGCTCTGCCCACGGTACCAACCCGGCATCTGCGGCGATGGTTTCGATGAAAGTTGTGGTAGTCGGCTGTGATGATCAGGGCAACATCGATGTTGAAGATCTTAAAGCGAAGATCGAAAAACACCGTGACAACCTGTCTTGCATCATGATCACCTACCCGTCTACGCACGGTGTATATGAAGAAGCGGTACAGGAAGTGTGTGAGCTAGTCCATGAAGCTGGCGGTCAGGTTTACCTTGACGGCGCGAACATGAACGCCCAGGTTGGCCTAACCAGCCCTGGCTTCATCGGCTCTGACGTTTCTCACCTCAACCTGCACAAGACCTTCTGTATTCCACACGGTGGCGGCGGTCCGGGCATGGGTCCTATTGGTGTGAAATCTCACCTTGCTCCGTTCCTACCGGGCCATGTTGAGAACACTGAAGCGGAACAGCCACAATACGCAGTTTCTGCTGCGGATCTGGGTTCTGCGTCTATTCTGCCAATCTCTTACGCCTATATCGCGATGATGGGTGAAGCGGGTCTAACTGAAGCGACTAAACTGGCTATCCTGAATGCGAACTACGTAATGGAGCGTCTACGTCCACACTATCCGGTTCTATACCGTGGTACTCATGGTCGTATTGCACACGAATGTATTATCGACATCCGCCCAATCAAAGAAGCGTCTGGTATCTCGGAAGAAGATGTTGCCAAGCGTCTAATGGACTACGGTTTCCACGCGCCAACCATGTCGTTCCCAGTTGCGGGCACGCTGATGATTGAGCCTACGGAATCGGAAGACATTGCCGAGCTAGACCGCTTCTGTGACGCCATGATTGCTATCCGTCATGAAATCGCCCGTGTCCAAGATGGCGAGTGGGATCTGAAAGACAACCCACTGGTGAACGCACCGCACACTCAAGCCGATATCATGGACACTGAGTGGAACCGCAGCTACAACCGCGAACTAGCCTGCTTCCCATCGGCCCAGACTAAAGACGCGAAATACTGGCCGACAGTAAACCGCGTTGATAACGTGTTCGGTGACCGAAACCTCGTATGTTCTTGCCCAGGCATTGAGAACTACATTGAAGACTGAGGTTGTTGAAGACTAAGGTTGTCAAAACCCATTAGAGATGAGGCGAACCGTTTGGTTCGCCTTTTTTGTCGCAATTATGAGCATATACCTTCTTCAATAACGCTCATAACAACTTCCGCTCCCATAGCCCTCTTAACTTAAGAGGCCTCTTTTTAATCGCCGATGTTCGCTTGCGAGGCCGTTAGGATTTTATTTTTTATCCACTGATGCATAGGATGCATTCGCATGTTATGCGACTCCACCAAGACGATTTTCTTTATCTCTTCCGGGGTTTGCTCGGGGAAAGAAAGATAATCAAATTCACCATGCAGGTAATGGGCTAACTGCTTCGAGCAAGGCAGGATTAGTTCACTTTGCTTGATTACATCGAGCAGTGTATGAAGATACGAGCTCCTCGCTTGTATCTTAAGTTCGCCTGCCGACAAATGCTTTTCAATAAATGGCTGAGTATCATTCCAGCCAGGCACAACCAAACTGGCATACTGCCCCTTTTTTACTTCTTCTTGTGACAAGACCTTTCCTGCCATTGGATGCCCTATTCTGACCAGACCAACAAAGTCATCGTCACCAATAACCTGATGGGTAAACTGCTTGTTAGTAACAACCGGTGAATAGTTGATCGCTGCCTGTATTTCACCATTAAGCAATTTTTGAAGTGTTTGAGAGCCCCAATTTACAATATTAACTTGTGCGTTCGGTGCATCCTGAACAAGAGCAAGACATAACCGAGCACCCAGCCAATTTGAGATGAATCCATTGATGGCAATGGTTATCTTGCCCTTGTACTCTAGGGGCTCAAAATTAGGCGTATCTAAAATAACGGCGTCTAAGCTTTCCATAATCATCGGCAGCTGCTCGCCTAACTCTAGTGCACGCGGCGTCGGTTTCAGTCCGGTATGTACGCGGGTAAAGAGCTCATCATCAAAGTAGTTTCTTAAACGGCGCAATGCTTTGCTCACCGCCGGTTGGCTCAATGACAGCGCATCCCCTGCCATACGGGTATTTTGGGTTTTTAGTAGAACAAGAAAAACGCGTAGTAAATTAAGATCCAATTGTTTCATAGTCAACCAACGATCTTCATAGAAATAATATTATACCCGGTCAGAAAGAACTCTCCATCCACCTTTGTATCTAGAATGGGATTAGACCTGCCAAGTATACTAAACACTCATGTCTAGTAGAGTAAATTCAACACCAAAGCTTCAATCATCCTACTCTATAAATAAACGTCTAGGTGAACATCTTGAGCGGCCATGCATATATGTCGTGGATAACCCCTTACAGCAACAGACAGGATCAATATCTTGGGATTAAGAAGAAAATACTTGCAGAGATAAATGACTCATGTAGTTTGTCATACTTAATTTATCTCGATTGCCAACAATACACCCACTATGCCAACTAAAGACATCAAATTTATTGCCGTCGATATGGACGGGACACTACTCGATGAGAATAGCCAACTACCCGAAGATTTCTATTCGGTTTACCAGCAGTTAGAGCAACGAGATATTATCTTTGCAGCAGCATCGGGTCGTCAGTATTACAGCTTGATGGAGACGTTCGCGCCAGTTAGCGATGATATGATGTTTATTGCCGAAAATGGCACCATGGTGATGCATCAGGGTAAAGAGCTATACCGCTGTGAGATTGACAAGCCTTCTATTGCGGCGATTATCAAGCAGGCGAGAGCAATTGATGGTACACATATTGTCTTGTGCGGAACTCAGTCAGCCTACATTGAAACTCAAGACCCAATAGCGCTCAACGAATTTGCCAAGTACTACCAGCGCTGTCAGTATGTCAACGACCTCTTGGCTGTCGACGATGACTTCATTAAAGTCGCCATTTGTCATTTCGACGGCACCGAAGAGCATGTATTTCCAAGTTTTGACCGCGAATTTGGCCAGAGCCATCAAGTCGTCGTGAGTGCCAGGATCTGGCTCGATGTAATGAATGCCAATGCCTCCAAGGGAGCGGCGATTGAACACTTGCAGAGCACGCTTGGCTTTAGTTATGAGCAGACCATGAGCTTTGGTGACTACCTCAATGATTTAGAAATGCTCAAAGCGAGCTACCACTCTTATGCCATGGACAATGCCCACACTAAAGTGAAACAAGTCGCGCGCTTTTCAGCACCAAGCCATCGCGATGCGGGTGTAATGACCGTCATCAAACGTGAGTTACTCGATTAAGCTTGATTTAGTTGCCGGAGAGCCCTACTGGGCTCTTCGCTGTTTATCTCTCTACGACTAAAATCCGATTACTGACCAATAGGTGGCCACGGCCGGTGCTGCTCAGAATCAATCCACTCGGTTACCCATTGTGGCAATATGGGTGTATTCACCGGCTCGTGCATCGCTTCCAGCAATTCGTGCGGTGAAATCAACCCCTTCTTAGACGTCACTCCAGCCCGAACTAACACCGACGAGCACGGCTTGCCGTCTACCCACATCGACTGCTCGACATACAGCCATTTATCATCCCAACCGACACACTGTGAGTACATTTTTACCTTGTGAAACATATGTATGCGTTTTCTGTAGCGCACCGAGCTGCCTGCAACCACCAACGCCCACCGTTTTTTCGCCAAGACTTTCATCAACCCGCAGCGAATCCCTAATTCAGTTCGCCCCAAATCATACAGGGTAAGAACTCGCCCATTGTTCATTTCATTAAAAATATCGAGATCCCATGGACGGCAAGAGAATGAAATTTCACTTTTGTCGGTAATGTGAACCGGAGAGTTGCGCTTGGCTTGCCACATCACTTTTGCTAGACGCATAAACGGATACATAATCAGCTCTTCCTTTAACTGTTAGCTCTGTTATAAACCACTGACATATTAGATAATAATTGCAACAGCAGGTACCACTATAGAGCAAAAAATCTAAATCCCACGAATTATTATGACCAAACTGTCGATATCACCCATGTTTCACTGTAAAAAAGGCGAATCACATGATTCGCCTTTTTATCAACTCTCGATTTTCACCCTAAAAAACAAGGCATAAAATAGCGGAATAACCACTAAGGTAAGGACAGTGGCAAACAACAGGCCAAACATAATGGTCACCGCCATGCTCTTGAAGAACGGGTCGATCAGCAATGGCGCAACCCCCAAGATTGTAGTCAGCGCGCCAAGCAAAACCGGTCTGGCTCGACTGGTGGCCGCGTCTATGATCGCAAAGTATGGCGTTTTGCCATGTGCGATTTCCATATCCGCCTGATCTACCAATACAATCGCGTTTTTTACCATCATGCCAATCAGGCTGAGGAAACCCAATATTGCCATAAACTCAAACGGCGTTTGAAAAGCAATCAGTCCCACAGTCACTCCGATGACGGCTAATGGCGCAGTGAGCCAAATCACCAAAGGCTGGCGGATAGCATTGAACATAAAGATCACCGACAGAATCATTGCGGCAAACCCATAAGGTGCAGATATAACCAGCCCTTCATTGGCATCCTTCGATGCTTTATATTCGCCATACCAAATCAGCTCGTAACCCGGCGGTAAATCAATCGCTTCAATTTGGCCTCGAACACTATTGAACGCATCCGCAGTCAATACACCTGGAGCGGGATCAGCCTGTACCAAAATCGTGGGCATACGATTGATACGGCGCAAGATGGCGTCTTGCCATACCACATTTACCGAGTCAACCAACTGACTGACTGGAATAAAACCACCAGCCGCTGAACTAAACACCTCGGTGTTTTCAACTGCACGTTGATGGCCACGTTCATTTTCCGGCGAGCGCACCACAATTGGAATGAGGTTATCCCCTTCGCGATAGACACCTACATTACGCCCAGATAACGTTTGAGCAATAGCCTGATTAATCTCCTGGGTGGTCAAGCCAAAACGTTGGGCTTTTTCCGGCGAATAGACCGGACTCAACACAGGCACCTGTTGACGCCAGTCATCTTGTATCGCGATAAGGTTAGTATCCGCGTACATGATGTCCTTGGCCTGCTCGGCAAGTTGGCGCAATACATGGCTGTCTGGACCTTTGAAACCAGCTTCGATTTTTTTGCCACCACCTCGGCCCAGCATGAACTTCCACACTTTAATCGAGGCATCCGGGTACTTAGCCGACAGCTCATCCTGCAACTCAACCAACAGGGGCGCAATCTTTTTATAGTCATCAATGTCAATCAGCAACTGCCCGTAACTGCTATTCCGTGCTTCCGGGGCGTAAGTCAGCATAAAACGAAGGCCGCCACCGCCGATGAAACTCGTAATATTCGTCACCCCTTCCTTGGCTTTCACGTCTGATTCGATTTTCGCAACAAGCTTCTCAGTACGATGAATATCGGAGCCCTGAGGAAGATACACATCCACGACAAACTGCGGCCGTTGTGATTCAGGCATAAAACCGGGCGGAACATATCGCAAGCTGTAAACCGCCATCGCCAACAAAGCAACAAGCATGAGTACTGTCGCGAGACGATGCTGCAAAACCCAAACCAGCACCGCTTTGTACATAGCCATCAGCGGGCTAACGTTAGCCTGCCCCTTAACGGCTTTGACTTTCAAGAAGTCGTAGCAAAGCATCGGGGTGACAGTAACAGCAAACACCCAGCTCAAAAACATGGAATAAAGGATGACCCAAAACAGCGAGCCTGCATATTCGCCCATATCGGAAGGGGAAAGGCCGATGGCACTGAAAGCAAAAATACCCACTGCGGTTCCCCCCAGCAATGGCCATTTTGTTGCATCCACAACTTCTGCCACTATGGTTTCTTTGTCTTGTTCAGGCTCTTGCTGCAACCGAACCAAGATACCATCGGTCACCACAATGGCATTGTCCACCAGCATACCCAAAGCAATGATCAACGCCCCCAGGGAGATGCGCTGCATTGCGATGTCTTCGATAAACATAATGCACAGCGTACCGGCAACAGTGAGCAATAGCACAAAGCCAATGATCAAGCCTGATCGCACCCCCATAAACAGCAACAGAACCACGAAAACAATCACAACCGCAGCAATTAAGTTATCAATGAAGTTTGCAACTGAATCCCTTACCGAATCAGACTGCATTGAGATGATGTGGAGCTCCATCCCCAAGGGGCGTTGGCCTTCAAGTTCAGCCAAGCGTGCCTTTACGGCATCCCCCATATCAACGACGTTGCCGCCGGTGACGTTTGAGATACCAAAACCCACCGCCCGTTGACCGTTGTAACGCATCAACATGCTGGCCGGCTCTTGGTAGCCACGGGTAACGCTGGCAATATCACCAAGGCGCATTACGGTATTGTGCTGGCCAACACCAATCTGCAAGTTACGCAAATCATCAAAAGAGCGGATATTGGAAACAGGTACGACCGGAATACGCATGTCTTGTGTCTCGATAGCGCCAGCAACCGTCACTAAGTTTTGCTTTTGCAACACTTGGAACACTTGCTCTGCCGACACGCCAAAGGATGCCAGCCGCTCTCTCGAGATCTCAACGAAAATCGTTTGCTGACGTTCCGCCAATGTTGCTGTTTTGGCTACACCCGGAACCAGCACCATTTCACGACGTAAACCATCCACATAATCTTGGAGTTGCTTGTCACTAAAGCCATCTCCCGTAACCGCAAAAAACAATGCGTATACATCAGCAAAGTCGTCATTAACAATCGAAGGCCCTGCGCCAGGTGGTAACAACCGCTGTGCATCAGCGACCTTACGACGTAATTTGTCCCAAACTTGCTGTAACTCAGCGCCGGTTTTGGCGAACTCAAGCTTTATTTCGACCGTCACTTCAGACATACCCTGCTTGGAAACTGACTTCACTTCCTTCAGCTCCTGCAAAGACTGAACCGCCCCTTCAATAACATCTGTCACTTCGTCGGCGACTTCTTGTGCCGTCGCACCAGAATAAGCAGTATTGATGACAGCTTGACGAATAATAAATTCAGGGTCTTCAAAGCGGCCTAGCTTCAGGTAGCTGATATAGCCACCCAGCAGTATCAGGCCAATAAGAACCCAAACACTGGTACGCTTGGCCAGCGTGTAACGAGCAATATCCATTATTTGGCCTCAATGCTATCGTCAACCATCGGGCGGACTTTCATGCCATCATGTAAGCTAGAAACACCGGCGATAACCACTTGTTCACCTGTTTTCAGGTTATTGATGATCTCCACTCGGTCGCGACTTAATGTCCCCACTTCAACGTAGCGTTTACTCACGGTATTATCTGCTGCCACGACCCATACGTACTGCTTGCCTTGGTTGTCTGGTACAACAGCAACTAAAGGTACGGTGATGGTGAAGTTTTGACTTACCGCACCGGTTTCTACTGGAAGCACTTTCACCGCCATCCCAGGCAACACCCGATAACCTTGGATATCCTTGAACCCCAACACAACAGGATAGGTTTGGCTGACAGGATCGGCTTGGGTTGCAAATGTTTTCAATGACAGATCAAATAGATGGTTCGGAATGGCATTGATTTCAGCTTTTGCCTCCGTGCCACTGACACTCGATAGCATCACGCTATCTGGTATGTGAATCACGACTTCCAAATCATCTATATCATGTAAGGTAAACACAGGGTTATTAGCTTGCATCTGGACGAAATTATCAACGTACCTGCGACCGATAATGCCATCGAACGGGGCTTCTATCCGGGTGTAATCCAATTGGCGTTGTGCTTCATCACGTCTGTTTTTAGCTAAGTTATAGCGAGTTGTAACCTCATCTAATTGGCTTTTTGATATCGCTTTACTCTTGTCATAGATCGCTTTTGCACGCAAGTATTCTGCTTCTGTGTTATTTAGCTCTAGCTTTGCTGAAGCCAATGCCGTAATGGCATCCCGTGAATCTAGCCGAGCTAGAACCTGTCCCTTCTTAACTCTCTCGCCCTCGCCTACCAGTAGCTCAGTCAACCGTCCACCCACACGAAAAGCCAATTCCGCACGCTCAGCAGCCCGAACAACGCCATTAAAGCTAAGGCTATCACTACGAGACACTGACACGACTTCAGTAAGTGCTGGCCGCACAACAGGCGCCACAACGCTTGGCTCAGTCTCTTGACCACAGCCAAATAACGATAAACCTGTGATGGCCAGGCCTACAGCCATCGCCAATGTCTTCAACGAGCACCCGGCAGATACTTTGTGCATGTTTTTCAAAACATTCTCCAATAGGGAAAGGAAAGAAGAAATCAGCCCCTGTCTGGGGCGTTCAAAGTCTGTACAACGAATTCGGCGAATTTTAGTTCAGCCTTAGCCAAAAGTAAACTCATGAGTTTACCTTGCAACTAAACGTTGCTAAAATCAATGAAAACCATCACGGATTGAAGAGATGTCGCGCTCAGAACAAAAAAGGTTGGCCATCATTACAGCCGCCAAGCAAGAGTTTATCGCTAACGGCTTTTTGGCTGCCAATATGAACAATATTTGCACCGCAGCAGAAGTGTCGAAGCGAACCCTTTACCGCCACTTTGAAAGTAAAGAGTTACTTTTTGAAGCGGTCCTGACTGAAATAAGAGAAAAGTCAGTCGTTGAAGAACACTATCAGTTTGATGAAAATAAATCGCTAGATGAACAACTGCGCTTGATTACACAACATGAATTGAAAAATATTTACCAGGTATATGGAATTGAACTATCGCGAACTATCCTAATGGAGTTTTTCCGTCAGCCTGAACTTGCAAAATCCATTACCCAGCGCCTTTATCATACGCACGCAGTGAGTCAATGGTTCGAGCAAGCACTCGCAGCGAAAAAGTTATTCGCCCAAGATGTCCAAACCATCACCAGTATTTATATCAGCCTACTACAAGGTCAGCTGTTTTGGCCTCAAGTCCTTGATCTAATGCCTTTACCCGAAGGCGATGAACTTGAGCATAAAATAGATATGATTGTTACGACGATTGTCCGCACCTTTTCGGAGCCTTAACCAGCACCTGCAACTAAAAATAAGGCCGAGATACTTATCTCGGCCTTTTGCCCAAGCATTATTGCTATTGATTAAGCAAGCTTATGACATTTAATGAAAATAAAGTTTGGGTTTTTCGATAAATACTCGTAACGACCGGCATCCATTTCTTTCACCTTTTCAGACACTTCTCCTTCCGTAAGCTGGGTAATTACCAAACCATTCTGGGTTAAAGCGTTTGTGATTTCAGTCAGCGATCGACGATAAAAGCTTACTTGAACTGGCTTGCCAACGGTATTCCACTCTTCTTGCACCAATTCTCGCTCGAAGTAATTTCCACTTTGCGTACATTCAAAATCCGCAAACGGATGGTGAGTTGAAAAGACAAAATAACCACCAGCCCTCAATACACGATGAACATCGCTGAAAAGTGGATTAAGATCTTCCAGATAATGTACCATCAATGGTGAAATCACCAAATCGACACTCGCATCCTTTTCCTTCGGTAGCCCTTTTGAAAGGTCTTGCGCATAAGCCACCACCTTACTGCTCAACCCCGCTTCTTTTACCTTGCTAGCCACCAACTGAACCATCTCTTCAGCGTAATCAATACAGGTAACTGATTTAGCACCTTGCTTAAGCAAGTACTCGGCATATACACCGGACCCACAACCAAGATCGAGAACATCAAGATCATTCAGTGCTGGCAGCATTGCTTGAAGCGTTGGTCGCTCTAGGTGAGCATTGTAGATGTTGTCTTGAATAACTTCGTCATATTGGCTAGCGAACGTTGAGTACATCTTTGATTTCATAATACCTTCTCTGCTTTAAAGAATGCCGCGGTAAGGGGAAACATCTTTTACAGGATCAATCGGCTAACAGCAAGGAGGTCATTGTGACCATCATCATCTTGATAAAGTTCGATGCATAATTAGAAGGCCATGCATATTCATATTTAACATCATAAGCAAGATCATATTCACCGTTGTTATTGGTGATTCATTTATTGTGCTCTAGACAACAATATCGGTGAATACTGCTAATAACAAATACGGGTTATCAATTGCAAGCTACACATTTCAATTACAGACAAACTAGTCAACTGCCTCACAATTCAAGTTATTGCCCCCTTGAAATTATTGCCGACCTCAAGGCCAAAAGGCATGGTATATAAAGGTTTCTTTAATAATATCAAGGCTATTTATGACAACTGACAATCATCTGCACTTTTATGTTGGGAGCTATACTGATAAACCAAGCACCAGTAATGGTATAGCACATATCACATTAGACCCTAATACCGGAAGGCTATTTCGACAGGAAGATTTAGCATCTCTGCGTAACCCTACCTATCTCGCCGTTTCAGAACATGGTATCTATAGTTTTAGTGAAATACCGCAACAAGAAGGTGCCGCGCTCTACTTCAATTCAAGTATGGGTAATATCTACCTACCTATTGCAGGAGATTACCCTTGTCACATTGATGTAAAAGCTCCTCACCTCGCCGTTGCGAATTATGGTTCAGGCAATGTGTCAGTCTACCAACTTGATGAGGCTGGTAGACCGATACAATTAATTACAGAACTTTTTGAGCAAGGCCACGGCTCTCATACCGAACGCCAACAATCACCCCACGCGCATCAAGTCACATTTTTACAACAGTCAAACCATTTGGTTTTTGTCGATCTTGGAACAGACAGAGTCCATTTTTATCACTATGAAAACAGCGAAGAACCACAAAGTTTTACCCATAAGCAGAGTGTCATCATGCCCGCTGGCTCTGGGCCCCGCCACCTTGTTTTTAACAAGAGTGAAACACGCGCATACGTAGTATGTGAGCTATCCGAAACCCTCATAGTACTGACCCAAAATAATGGCCTTTGGGATATTTCTTATGAATGTGAATTATTGACTGATAAGGCAAATGGTGAAGCAGCCTCCGCAATTCGCCTTTCGCCTGATGAAAAGTTTATTTATGTATCTTGCAGGTCTCAAAACCTGATCAGTATTTTTAACGTCTCAGGTGACACTCCTTCAAGGCTCAATGCATTTGATTGTTTAGGGGATCATCCTAGAGACTTTATTCTATCTTCTGACGGGACTTGGTTAATCGTAACCAATTTATTCTCTGACAACATAGTTAGTTTTAGGCGTAACAGAATAACAGGAGAAGTCGAACCAACTGGACACCAATACAATATTGATGCACCAATCTGTATCGTTGAAGCGTTTTGATAAAGAGCTAACAACAATACCTGCAAGCTATAAACTAAAAAGCCTCTGTTAAAAGAGGCTTTTTAGGATTATGCCGTTTTCAGCTGGGCAAGTACGTCATGAAGTGAAGGTAAAATTGCATGACCAAACTGGCGAACTTCATTACAAGGCTGTACCAAGTCAGGGATCTGGTAGGTCATCATTTTAGCGGCAACTGCAGCCCTGACACCGTTGTTTGAATCTTCGAACGCCAGGCAGTACTGTGGTTCAACATTTAATCGGCTTGCTGCCAACTGGTAGATCTCAGGATGAGGCTTGCCATTGGCAACCTCACAACCCGTGGTCAGGTTATCAAAATACTTGTCGATACCCGCCAGCTCTATTTTTTTCTTAGCCACATCTTTGGCTGTTGAAGTAGCAATCGCGATAGGCGTTCCCTGTTCTTTAAGCCACTCCAATAGCTCTACCACGCCCTCTTTAACTGGAATGGCTTGGTGCTTAACCACGCCGTTGTAGCGAGTACGCCATTCCTCATGCAGGCGGTCTAAATCATCGCCATAGGCTTTGCGGAAAATCACCTCGATTCCCGCCGCATTACGGCCGATGATAGAGAGGTAGACATCTTCATGGAATGGAAGATTTTGCACTTCGCATGCTTCTTTAAAGATACGCATACATACGCGTTCCGTATCGAGAAGCAAACCATCCATATCGAAAATAGCAGCTTGATAGTTCATCACATTCCAGGTTTCTTGGTGGAGACGGTGCATTTTGACATATACACACCTCTTTTTCCCTAAAAATAACGTAATAAAACTGAAGTGCGGTGGACCATCCTCTGTTCCAGTCTGCTGGTGTTCAGAGCGAAAGGATTAGCGTCTCGAGTCAAGCGGCCTTTTTATCATCAGTTACAACCCATCTCGTTGCTCACAAGCATTATTTCAGTTACATCTCACAGTAAAGGTGCGATAATCTTTCTCCTCTGATTGCCGAGAGTTCTCGACTGATTATCAGAACACTGATTCAAAAGTATTTTTTCTGTAGGACATTCTTCAATGCGCGCCTTTGTATTACGAGCCCGATCCGCTCCTACCGACAGCCAGCAACTACTGGCTTCAGTTGGCCAAGAAGCTCACACCGAAATTTTGGCCCACACTCTGATGAATTCGATCTTTGTGGCGCAGTCGCACCGTGAAGACGTGATCGTTCACCTGGTACTGGAGAGTACCCAGGACTACTCCCGTACGGTAACTTTTGTAGCGAATGAAATGACCAATATCGGAGGTTTTCATGAGCAGGCACTATTGAAAAAAGTTGCCAAAGCGCTCGATGCATCAGTCGGAATGACCAAAGAGCAAGAGCGTCAGGTCGAACCGGGCATTACTGTTCGCACACTAAGCTTCGAAAAGCTGGTGAAAGAGCTTGCTGAAGATTATCAGCTTTACATGATGGACAAGAAAGGCACATCAATCCGCGAACAAGCATTCAGCGGCAACTCCTGTTTCTTGCTTACTGACCACATTCCGATGCCGAAGAAGACATTTAAAAGCTTGGAACGCCTCGGCACCCAAAAACTCAGCCTCGGGCCAAAAATGATCTTTGCTTCTCAATGTGTGGTGCTAATCCATAACGAATTAGATCTTTGCGAGTAATCGCGATAAGCGATAAGCCCGAGTCAACCAGGTTAACTCGGGCTTTTATTTAAAATCAGTCGCTCAACAACTTAAAACCATCAATCACCCTCAGTTTGGTTTCTTATATTTGTGCAGTAAGCCCAACGGAAGGTGGCAATAGTCATTTGGAAAGCGTGACAACCGGTCCTGGTGTTCTTCATCGCTTTTGACGTAGTTGGTCAGAGGCATCACTTCAACCACAATGCGCGGTTTATCTTTGCGAGAGTCGATATACTCCCGAGCCTGGGCGAGATGCAACGAGTCGCTACTGTATACACCAGTACGATATTTAAGACCGACATCTTCCCCTTGTTTGTTGAGGCTGTATGGGTCAATGATCTCAAAAAAATACGCCATCAGCTGCTTCACTGTCACGGCCTCGGCATCAAACTGCACCAATACGCACTCCGCGTACCCATCGTATTCACCTTGGGTGGTATCGGTTGTTCCATTAGCCCGCCCGGCCTCTGTGGCAATAACTCCTGGTAGGTGCTTCATAAACTCCTGAACGCCCCATAGGCAACCGCCGGCAAAATAAATTTGTTCCATTCCTGTCTCCTGAAATACCCTGATGACTATTTAACCACTCATCTATACTTGGGTACTAGCTATGGTTTCTCTTGGGCTTAAACTGCTTAATGCTGCGTTTCGCCTGACTGCGACGGTTGGCTTTTTTATCTCGCGGAGCCCTTTTTCGCTCGCCACCAACTGTCGAATCGGCCGGTTTATCTGTCACCAGAAACCCTTCCAGCCCAGTCGTTTCCATCGGTCGACCGGTGAGTTTGCGAATTGCATTTAAGGCAACGGTTTCACCATGGCATACCAGTGATATGGCCAGGCCATTCATACCCGCACGAGCTGTCCTGCCAACGCGGTGCACATAGACTGGCGCATTGTCAGGAAGATCGGCGTTGATCACTACAGGCAACGCATCAACATGAATACCGCGAGAAAGCAGATCAGTGGTGATTAGCACTCGGGTTTGCTGCGCCTTAAAATTGGCCAAGATTTGCTCACGCTCCGACTGCTCTTTATCACCATGCAAGGCAGCAACGTCAATACCCTTTTTATTCAACCTTTTAGCTAAACTGTCAGCCGCACTCTTCTCGCTGACAAAAACCAAAACTTGCGGCCAGTCATTTTGTTGCAGCAAAGCAATCAGTGCTTGTGGTTTGCTGCCCTTGTTGACCAAGTAAAGCTGCTCATGGATTTCTTCAACCACACTATTCTGCTTGCTGGCAGCCACTCGGTCTGGGTTATCCATTAGTCCCATCGCCGCCTGATCCAGTGTTTCGGGCAAGGTGGCGGAAAACAATAATGTCTGTCTCGCAGCCGGGGCAAAAGAGATTATTTTTTGTACGTCCGGCCAAAAGCCCATTTCCAGCAGCCGATCGGCTTCATCGAATGCCAATATCTGCAAAGATTTTAGCGACACATAGCCTTTATTAAGAAAATCAAGTAATCGTCCGGGTGTAGCAACGACAATCTGAGCGCCCAGCTCCAGCTCAGCCTTTTGGGCCTCTGGAGCAACTCCGCCACATAACATAGCCACCCGAATACCAAGCTGACTGGCAACGTCGAGCAATGACGCCGTCACCTGTGAAGCCAGCTCACGAGTCGGAACCAGCACTAGGCTTTGAAGAGTACTTTGCCCTGCATCAACCTTGTGCAGCATCGGTAAACCAAAGGCGTAGGTTTTGCCACTTCCCGTGTGTGCTAACGCCAGCACATCTTTGCCTTTAATTACGGCAGGAATAGCTAAACGCTGTATATCGGTCGGTGTCGTCAATTGGTCTGGCAGAGCGCTCAACACCATCTTGTTTAATTGCAATGATGCAAAAGTCATGGGCATTAACTGTTACGGTAGAAAAAGTGGATTCGCAGTCTACCAGTCCGAATCAATATCCCCAAGTAACTAGAACTATGAATCGGGTAGCAACAGTAGAATAGAACACTATTTGGTGATTTGTCGATTGAGGAAACAGAGCTGCTGGTATAATGCTTCCGTTTTTGGCATTTCAACCCCCTGTTGCCGAGCAATATCCAAAACATTGCTGTACATATACTGTAATTCCATTTCACGGCCGTTACGCCGATCAAGCAGCATACTGGTCAAATATGGCTTCATCTTGGCTGTATTATTGAGCATGGTTTCAATCAGACTTGGATCAATCGACGATCCTGTCGCTTTTGCGACAAGGCCCACTTCCAACATTATCGCTTTGGCCAGGGCGACCGTTTCACGGCAAGCCATGATCTGAGCCGTATCGGCATCCAGCACAGCTGACAAGCCATTAAAGGGCACATTCCACAATAATTTTTTCCATCGAGCATCGAGGATACTGTGTTCTATGTCTACCTCTACACCACAGTGCTTAAAATCATCAGCAACGCTGGTCAAGGCTGATATTCCAGACTCCCCATATACCCCCAAAGTCAACCGACCATAATCAATATGGTGGATGTGCCCAGGTCCAACTTTGTTGGAACAAATAAAACACAACCCTCCGGCAGTATATTCCAGTTCAAGTTGGTTACTGAGTGCCTGCTCTGCGCCAATACCATTTTGCAGCAAGAGAACAAGCGTATCTGATTTGAGCAAAGGACGGATTAAAGCCTCAAGTAAATCATTCTGGGTCGTCTTCAGAGCGACTAAGACAACATCAGCTTTGGGCATCTCGTTGGTCACGTTGTAAGCATTTATCCTATCAGCAGCAATGGAAAAATCGCCGAAATGGGAATCGACCTTCAAACCTTGTTGGCGAACTTGCTGATAATCACTGTTTAGCAAAAAATGAACATCAAAGCCCCCGTGGTGTAATCTAGCGCCATAATAACCACCGATAGCTCCTGTGCCGATGACTGCATACGTTTTGCTTTCCATTACTGTTAGGCTCCTGCATATTCCATGATGTAAATCTAATGCTTTAATGTACCGGATTTTTTCTATGCAGCAAGTGCATATACCCACGTTACTTCAAGGTGCAGGATTCAGAGGGTTGTCAGCGCCTTCAATCCAAGGCGAAGGTTTGCAGGAATGGCAGTCCCTTTCAAAAAGCTTCAACGACGGAGTGAATGGGCTGACACCCTCCCGAAGGTGGCGGTTCAATTTTAGACAACCAAATCAATCGAAATTTAAATTACCCATTATCTTCTGTAAAATGCATTCACGTCCTCTAGCAGCCATACTCTGTTGAGGCATTCCTCGAACAAGTTGTTCCAAAGGCAAATGGCAGTATACCTTTGTCTTAGCGAAGAGGAGCAACAACACAAAAAGATGAAGTATTATGATCAACGAAAATGATGTTATCTCAAGCCTCGAAGAACTGGAGGCATTTCTGCTGGCCGTTGAAAACGGTGGATTAGGCCTAACCAATGTTGCAGGTGTTGCCCTGGCTACCAACAATGCTGATGGCCGTCGTTTTATTGCAGTACTAGATGATAATCATCAACTGCTGTTGGGGCGCTGGGTAACAGAAGACGTCTATGAAAACGGCAAAGACCTTGTACGTTTAGGCCCCAAAGGCCCCGTTCACTAAATAGTGAATAAATCGCCTATGCCACCAAAATTAGCGTTTGGTGGCTTATGACAACGTATAACGGCACCGTCTCATTGACGCCCCAACCAACAACCCAATCAACTCATCTACGCACCGTCGATATTTATACAAACAAAATCAAATTTCATGCTTATCTAGCATTACCATCGCAAAAACCGTGAACCTCGTCACACCCGCAACCGTACAACACGCCTTAGATATGCTATCTTTTTCATAATTAAGGTAATAATTAGCTTCCATGGCATTTTGGTATCCGCAGACGTACTGATCTAAACATGTTGTTTAAATGAGGTAGAATTATGGATCAAGCGGAAAGTTTACGTAGCCTTTTTTCACACAAAACGGCCAGAGACAACCTCATTGATTGTAGAAACAAGCTTTATCAAGCAATTAAAACAGGAAATCATGCCGATATTGAATGTTTAATGGCTGAGCTTGATCAAGCACAACGATCTTTTGAAGCCTTCCTAAAAAGACAGTAATTTAGAAAGCACCACCTAATTGCTAATTTAATTTTTAATCATTCACAAAAAGCCATAAATAAACCTTTAAGTTGCAAAATACATTTGCAATTTAAAGGTTACAGGCATTTAGAAAACCAGGCATATAGACCCGGATTTCTATAATCTTAGCATATAGAGATTTTGGCTAACTCTTCAGCTAAATCATGATCAAGCTTATCCAACCAAGTATATCTTTCTCTGTACATTTTCCGCTTCGGCCTCTTAATCAACTCAATATCTTTTCTTTCACTAATTAAAGGCAAATGATAATACCAATCATTAAATTCTACCCCTCTTTGCTCTCGCCACAGCTGATCATAATTGAAATTTAGCTTTTTCTTATATCTTGTATCGGTATATACATGAGCTGAGTTTTTCACGGCATAAAGATTATTAATATTAAAATAGTTCAACACTATTCTTAGCGCCTCAACCACAAAGGCTTTAGGACGAATACCATAAACTGTTTTTGTGAACCTTCTGCTGAAATTATCGTTATCAACACTTCCCTGCACTCCGCCAATATAAGCACTACCTTCATGTACAGTAAAGGTAATTACGTAACGTTTATTTCCCGTATTATCACAAAGTGCCAATGTCAGCTCGCCTTCACGTCTATAACTATCAAGGAACAAAAACTTAATCATAAAGGTCTCTTCACCGATATCGAAGCTGTGCAAAGTCAAGCCATGCTGATAAATCATCTGCCGAGCGGTTAGGTTGATATGACTATCGAGCCATTCATGATGGTTAACCACGGCTTTGACAGCCATCATGCGACTCAAACCAGCTCTGAGATATGGCCGCATCGCCTTGAGCGCAAACTCGGGTTGATTTCGAAAAACGACCTTTCTTTCACCACACTTAAAGTTATCATTTAATAATTTCAATGATTTACGGTGAATCACCCCACGTAATATATATTTCGCTATAGACTTAGGTTTGTTGCGGCAGGTGACTTTATAAGTACTGAAAGCATCTTGAATTAAACTCATTACACACACCAATAAAACAGCGTTCTTTATGGTAAAGAGTAGAGCCCTCGATATGCCAACTCAACACTGACGATGTACGGTTTTGTATGCCTGTGTACCCCAAAAAAACAGCAGCATATTATTCCTTCAACACAAAGCAATGAAGTCCGTTGAACAGCTCTAATGTGATAATTATAATTTTATCAGAAGAAAGCTTTATTCCAATTAGCCGAAACCGTTATAATTATACAAACAGTGGAAATATACAGGTATAGCAATGCAACAAGGTCAGTTGGTACCACTAGTAAAAACTGTCAATGCCAGTACGATTATTGCTTTAATTAAGCATTTTGAAAAAGATATTTATCCATTACTGAGTGCAGCGGGTATACCTGATGATATCATGCAACATAAACATGAATATCTGCCAGAGGCTCCTATACGAAATCTCATGGGTATGATGGCGGAGCGGGCTGAGCCAGAGTTTTACGGTGAACTTCTGCGTACTTCCATTCGGGAGTATTTTATTCCTAAATTACTTTCACATCTGGATAATCCCAAAAGTATTGGCGAAGCCATTGAGCAAATGAAAACAGCGGTGCTACATGAATCCCCAAGTACCCAATTAAGCATAGAAAATTTTAACGATACACCATGGCTCTGCCGCTACAAACCGATCGAGGAAACCGAAGGTTATGTCTGGTCGGAAATCTTTGCCATCCTGTTTCTTGTCGAGTTTATTCGGCACACGACTAAACAGCCATGGTCCCCGACATACATTGCCATGCAATCAGATGCTGCGGATAAGCTTGCACAAATACTGAAGTGCAAGGAAACCAAATTTTTCACCAAAAGGAAAATTGGCGCGGTTGCTCTTAGCAATGAAATACTCAATTTACCCTACCACTCAGCAGCTAGCTTTGCTGTCTCTTCTTCCTCGAGCAATTCACCTAAAACGATTACCTATATTGAATCTATTTATCTCGCACTCTCCCCATACTTGTGCAAACAATCAATGACCATCACTGAAGCAGCAAAGATTTTAGGAACAACTCCGCGAACCCTGCAGCGCAGGCTTTCGCAGGAGCATACCAGTTTCAAGCATATTAGGGAGAATATCATGCTAGCCACTGCCTGTAGGCTAATGGAAGAAAAAGACTTCTCCCTGACAGATATAGCAGTTGAGCTTGGTTATGCAGATATCGCCCACTTTTCACGGGCTTTTAGAAAGCTGACTGGATTTCCCCCAAAAGACTACCGCAAGAAATTTGTCCGCTAGGTTAGCAATACCGGCGCAGGTTGCTTCGCGCCTGTACAGGATGCTGATTGCCACTTTTCAATAAAAGTGGCCACCACGATCATGTAACCGCTGGTTAAAATAAGCTGCCAGATTCGAGTATAAAAGTTCATATCAATCAATTTGCTATCACTGGCAACAACGGCGCCAAATATAACCAACAAAGCCGAGAATATACTGGCATAGATTGGCGCTTTCTCGGGCTGGCAAAAAATCTTCACTGCGAAAATCAGGGTAAAACAGGCCATCATCGCAACCAGGAAGGGAAACCACGGTGCAGTCACCAGCAGCTCATAAGCCATAATGGCCAGCAATCCGCCAACAATATTAGTTACAAGCAAAAACAGACTTAGTTTTACGCTCTTTGCAGCGGTCAGCTGCAGTGACAAGATACCAATAAAGATCATTGTCAAAATAGCTCCTGTCAGCTGACAAAAGTAGCAAAAAGCAATAACAGGAAAACTAATCAACAGTGCCTTGTATGATTCCTGTAACCTCACCTGCTGCGCTTGGCGTTCCTCTTGTGCGGATTTGGTGACTACATTCGGTATTTCGCCCCCCTGCGCAGGAAATAACCAATGCATAATACCATAAACAGCAACAGCCCCCCCCCCAGCCAGCATCAACGCTTTTCCTGCCTCCAAGGCAATCACCGGCTGCATAAGGCCCAAATACGGCAATAGTAGTGCTGCAATCATCAGCATCGTTGCAAAGAAGTTCCAATTCGGGTTCTGAAAAAGAAAATATGCCCATAGCATCATCAGCCCAATAAGCACCAACATAATAAGGGGATATTGGACTAGCCCATTGGTTACCATCAGGGCAATCAGAACAGTAGCCACCATCGATAAACCCAGCTCAGTCATCACCCGCTTATCTGCAATGGGCTTATCGACCAGCAGTTTGGCAACGAACACAGGCATCACATAGGCTAGCGGCCAGTTCAAACCATAGGCAATGATCAGCGATAACATCACACCAACGACGTAACGAAGTATCTTTTGACTTTGTTCCGTGTGCATTTTTCCGCCCCCAGCAATTTTAACGAATATACGAGAACCAAGAGATCACTCGTATCCAAACCATGCCGAACAGATTCATGACTGAGTCT
Source organism: Photobacterium gaetbulicola Gung47 (assembly GCA_000940995.1). NCBI lineage: Bacteria > Pseudomonadati > Pseudomonadota > Gammaproteobacteria > Vibrionales > Vibrionaceae > Photobacterium > Photobacterium gaetbulicola. Next base: position 845,237 of record CP005973.1, on the reverse strand, counting down.
TGTTCGGTATACGTCATGATATCAGCCTGCCCACCGACTCGAAGGCTACCTTTGGGTATCGGTTGGTCGAAACGGATCATCACGGGAAAACGCTGGGTTTGGCGCAGCCAGCCTGACTGATGCGCCACGGTTGCTAGTTGGCCTGCTTGCTGAGCCTGTCCCCACTCAACACCATAATCAATACTGGTAACTTCACCTAAAAACACCTCGCCCGGCACATTGTCAAGGGCGATTTCCACTTTATTGCCGGGCTTAATGTTGCCAAGGCTGTTCTCGCGATAATAGGCTTCAACCCAACTATCGCCACCAGCAACAAACGTCATCAGTGGCTGGCCTTTATTCGCAAAAATGCCTTCATCAAGCCTAAAGTTAGTGACCACCCCTTGAGACGGAGCACGGATAATGGTTCGCTCTACATCCAACTGTGCCTTTTGCAATGCAAGCAACGCAGCCTGTATTTCTGTATTTTCATTACCTTGTGCACCAAGTTGCTCTTTTGCTTGCTCAACAGAGGCCTTGGCTTGTTCAACACGTGCTTTCGCCTGGGCTAAAGCTGCATGAGTCTTATCCGCATCGGCTTGGGTGACGATGCCTTTGTCCACCATCGAAAAAACTCGCTTTGCCTGACGGCGAACATTTTCATGGTTTGCCATAGCATCACTCAATTGCGCTTGCGCCGACTCAACCGTCGCAGTTTGTACACCGACTTGCTTGCCCGCTTTTTCGAGGTTTTCCTCGGCTTGCTTGAGGGCAATCACATAATCCGTTTTGTCTATTTCTATAAGAGGCTGACCTGCGCGAACGATATCATTGGGTTGGACATGCACGTTAGTAACTGGGCCACTCACCAATGGCGCGAGAGGGACAACGTTCGCCCTTACCCTAGCCATATCGGTTGTGGGAATCACCCTGTCGCAAATCAGGTAAAAAACAAATAAACCCATGCAAATTAGTAATGCCATTAATGTCGCTCGGCGAGGGTCCGCTGCTTTCGTTTTATTTTTAGAGGTTATGGCTTCTTTTATCGCTGTGTTTCGATCATCTGACTCTAATGCCGTATTTTTTGCAGGTAATTGACTTTGCTGACTCATTACAACCTCATTGTAATCATACAATTGGTAAATGGATAAAAACCAACATTTTAAGTAATAAAGTACGTTGTATTCTTATCAATCCACGCCACAAAGCACTGTTCTGCAGCCACGCAGAATATCATGCTAGAAATGATGATAAAGCTCTGATTATCTGAATTTACTTGCTTATAAAATGTAATTTAGCTTGAAATTCTGGAATCAATGTCACATATTATTCTTGTTAGTGCTTTTATCGACGCAGTAGCTGACCGATTTGGGTCATACCATGGATGTATTCGGTAGTAATAATTTAAATGATTGAATTCCCACAGATACAGCTTGATCCTGATAATACCTTTGCCTCTGATTTTGGCATTTTAATCCATGATGAATTCAAGGTGCTTCATGTGGATCAGAATCTTTGCAACATCATTGGATTGAGTAAGATCCCAGCCAAATTATCACTTCCCAACCTGTTAAGTTTGCTTGTCGATGTCAATCCGGAGCAAGCACTCGCCCACCATCACCGTTTGATCAAAGGTGTAGAGCGACCAAGAGTTCAGACATTCAAAGTTACCAAACCCTCCGGCAAAGTCGCCCATGTCCTCGTTGCCGAATCGATTGTTCAATGGGAAGGCGAAATAGCAATCCAGTTAGCTATTATTGACATTACTGAAAAGTACAACGACTTTTATCAACTCGAGCAGCAAGCCTCGGTTGACTCGCTGTCAGGCCTCACCAACAGAAACCGCTTTGAGATCATACTGAGTAATGAAATAGCGAAGGCCCAGAGACACAGTTATCCTATTTCTTGTCTCTACATCGATATTGATGATTTCAAGCTGATTAATGATACATATGGCCACCAGACCGGTGACGATGTCATTAGAATATTTTCACAATGCTGTAAATCCAGTATCCGTCAATCGGATTTTATCGGTCGATGGGGCGGCGAAGAGTTTATCATCCTGCTGCCTCATACCTCCCATGAGTTCGCCCTCTTATTAGCAGAGCGCTTACGGTGGCGGGTAAGCCAACTCGATGTATCAACGGCTGATAGCACCGTAAATTTTACAATTAGCATTGGGGTCAATACCTTACTTGGTGACATGACATCACCAACATTGGCCTTACACCAAGCGGATCAGGCCCTCACTTTTGCCAAGCGGCATGGAAAAAATCAGGTCGCTTCGTTTGAAGAAATCACAACACCGACGGGCAAATCACCCGATTAACCCCTATGGCGCAAAGTGGTAAATTCCAACCGTTCATTTTATCTACACTTCTACTCGTCCAATAAGTAACGAGGTTGAAAGTAAAAGTGAAAAGTTTTTGGAATAAAGTTAAGTATTTCCTAACCACTCCCTATGGTAAAGCTTATTTAGTCTTTATTACTCTCACAAAGCTATACCTGGTATACAAGTGGGCTTTGGATCATGTCAGAGATTTCGGTGGAGATATATTCAATTTCATCGGTGCTTCGGAGCAATTCGGCGAATCAGTGGGAGCCATTTCCTTCACCGCCCTCTGCGGGTATTACACGGTAAAAGCGGTGTTCAATATCTTCAAGTCACCATCCAAAGAAGTCGCTGCTTAAATTAGCCTACAAATTAAAAATGGGAGCCTGGAGGCTCCCATTTGTCTACTGTTTATCAACTAACTCTATGATATATCCCCATATTTCACCTTCTTCTTCCTCTGGGGCTGGGTTAGCCCATTCGCCAGAGGTATCTATCCAGAACGACTTGAGCACAAACTGGATACCATCGGACTCGGTGATCGATATTATCTCAGAAGAGCCAATATAATCAGGGTGAGTAATCGTCAAGTGAACCTGACCGTCGACTAGTTGCCAATCAAATGGAAACTCGCCATCTTCTGGATCGACAAACGCACCAGTTCGATTTGGATTGAAGCGGATATTTTCTCCATCTCCATCCGTTGTGATACGCCAAGTTGTTTGCTGATCGCCCTCTTTACCTACCAACATATCTTCGGTGAATTTCAGCGCCCGGTTATCCGTCAAGACCTGACATTGCTGAACACTCGCTTGGTATGCCTGTACATCAGCATAGCCTGCGGGTTGATCCAGCTCATCATTCCATGGGGTGTTACCGGTATTGCATACAGATAGAGGCTGGTTTTGTTCATACTCTCGGAAAACAAAGCTCCATATATCACTATGATTTTGTGCACCATCAGTGTATTGCTCGTACACGACAAAGCTACTTTGGTCGTCATAGAACTGCTGATGGGCCAGTAACATGAACTCATTCTGGGTATTCACATCGGGCATTATTTTCAAGAAGCCTTCAGGAGTAACTTCCCACAGCGTTCCCTCTTGCGAGCGCCAATCACCGGCTCGTATCAAGTTGTATTGACCATTTTCATGGAACTGATACGCACGAGTATCGCCATCGCTTCTGACGCGTACAAACGTTTCTCCGGCAAGCGTATTTTCGAAATCACCTTCAATCGGGTTATATCCGCCGCACGCTGCAATTGCCTGATAAAAGTCATCGTAGCTCGCATTATCCTGATCTAACGGACAACTGGTTATCATGGGTGGGTAAGTCGTTACCCGTGCCGCCCAGATATTAAACCTATCTTCTCCGAAGTCATTCCACTGACTATAGACTTTAACGCCAATATGCTGTTCATCACGGCCGGTAAAAGCGAAGTAATCCACCGGACCCCACTCATAATCAACCTTAATGACTCCATCATTATTGACACTCCAATCAAAGCTGGCAGAGCTACCATCGGCAAATACAGTTTCCCCTTTACCTTGGTCATAGAAGTGCCATTGCTGCAGCTCCTGTCCGTTAAACAAGTAGTACGACTGACCTACTATTTCCTGTTCAGTGACCTGCAGGTAATAACACGCCTCCAGTAACGCTGCATAATCAGTATACTGCGGCTCACCAATCGGTATTCCGCCATCCCATTCGGTATTGCCTAGATTACACATCCGGCCGTGTTGGATGATGGCAGCCTGGGCTTCCTCCTCGCTGAGATAAAACTCCCCGAGCCAGTTCTTCCATGCCCCCGTCAGTGGCTCGACTTCATCAGCATTGAGCATTAAGCGCCAATAGGCATCGTACCAATTCCAAGGATTATCGGTATGCGGGACAGAAATCACTATGGTGCCGCTCTGGCTATCATTGACTCGCCAGTTAGGCTTGATCCCATTATGAGTAAGTTGTAACGGAACCAACTGATACTCCCCGTCTTGAAGGGGCGTGAACAAGTCATTATTGGTTACGACGTACCACTGCCTTGCCTCACCCGACTCGTCGTATTGGAATGATTCACCCAACAGCATACCGTTGTAGTCGCTCAACCCTGGCAGCAGGCTGGCGTCTATCTCATCAAGGGCATAGCCGCTGCTTCTTAACGACTCAATCTCTTGCGCAAGATCGGTAACCAACTGTGAACCCCACTCGGCAAAGCGCTGGCCAACCCATAACCCATTCTCATGCTTGGTGAATACTTTGTAGTCCTGGCCAACATCGATCTCTTTGACTGTAAAATTACCCTCAGGAGAGGCGAAGTAGCCATCGGAGATGGGTAAGTGGCTCCAGTTGACCGCTTCGGTATATTCCGACTCGGAACGGTCAGTTCTTACTGCATGATAGCCATTAAATAGCATACCTTGCGGATAGGCTTCATCAACGAGCTTACTATCGGTATTTGATAAGATGAACCGTTGACCTGTCACAGATCTTGTTTTTGCCTGCTCATCGTATTCAGTTGTCACTTCATACCAGTAATTACCCAATACATCGGCTTTATCTTTGATATAGCTATATTGGGCATATTCTTCAAAATATGGCTGTTCCGGTGCGGCCCAGACCGGCCTGAAGTAACTGAAGGTATATTGCTGATCGTTTTGCTTGGCAAAGCCAATTGCAGTGTTAACTATCCCGTCTGCTTGCCAGTCACGAGTATCGTAATAGTCAACGACAACGCCATCGGCAATGGATGCTGTCGCTTGTGCGCTGTAGTTCAGCTCACCTTCGCTATCTCCGAATGTCCAACCATCTATGACGTACTGCTTGATCCTCGTGGTGGTGGTTGTCACCGCGTCTTCACTGCGAGAATCGATGGTAAGGTATTGTATAGCATCAACACCGCTCAGATCCTCATTGGCAATTTGCGAGGCTATATCGATCTCATCAAATTCTCTGCCAGTGCCGTTACTTCCCCCCTCAAGGGCAGCATCCGATTCATCAATATAGCGCCAGAAGCGCTCGTGACCTTGGGTGTATGTACCGATATCCAACCATTGGCTTTCATACTGGATATAGCCATCCAGATTATAGTCATAATACCCAAAGCTGCTTCGCTCGAAAGTACCATCATCTTTATACAGGGCATGGCTTTCCCATTCGCCGAAGATGACTTCCGTGTCGGGCACGGTATAAACAGTATTTTCAGTGCGGCGGATACTGGCATCATTCAGCGTTTCGATTGTAATGTCTTGTGCAACGTCCAATGTTTTAACATCCATCAGAATATCGACGAACATTGGTGAGCGATAAGCATATTGAATTACAACATCGGCAACTGACTTGTCAGGATCATTGGGGTACTGATCACTATTATCCCCCACAGAATCCGAATCACTGTCTGCCCATTCACTGGCATCTAACGGAAATTTATCGTCGATATCATCGACTTTATCGCCATCATCATCGGTATCGGCGTTATTCCCAATTGTATCGCCATCCGTATCTATCCACTCTGTTTCGTCGTACGGAAAGGCATCATCCTCATCGTTGACATCATCATTGTCATCGTCGGGATCGCTGTTATCACCAATATCATCCTTGTCAAAGTCTGACCATTCGGTTTTATCGTCAGGAAACTGATCGGCTAAGTTATCGCCATAACCATCACCGTCGCTATCCTCCCACTCATCCTTATTGGTGGGGAACTTATCAGCCAGGTTATCACCGTGGCCATCACCGTCCACATCACGCCACTCTAGCGGGTTTTCAGGAAAATCATCTTCAGAATCTGCCACACCGTCCTTGTCGGTATCTGCCTCTACCGCTTTCTCTTCGCTAACGACCCGGTCAAAATCATAATCTTCAGCAATGTTCTCACCTCGATCATCAATCAACACCTGACCAACTTGACTCCCCTCCTCCATCGCTTGCTCAACCATACCACCAAGCGTATTTTCATCGAGTTCAGTTTCACTCTCCGGCAACACACCTGCCGTTACAATGGACTTTGCCGACTGCTGAACCAATTTTACCGCCACAGTTGCCCCCGTGGTCGCGGCATCTTGATAGTCACTGTCTATCAGATCCGGCTCTATCCCGAACATCTGGGCGATATCTGATTTGGCCGCTTCTTCACTGATCCCCTCTTGACGCATTTTGAAATCAACCATAGTGGTTAATGGCGACACCACTGCACTCCCACTGGGGGCTGACATAACAAAGTTTTTGGCAACCGTGGTACCCGGGTTATCTAAATCTATGGTTTCCTTTTGTATGGCCTTTACCACCACCGGGTAAGACTCAGGATTGTCAATACCGCTAACATCCAAAGTTGCTAGGCCATTTTCACTGCGCGTACTCGGTTCAACGTTTTCATCAAATTGGTAATCTCTATCTAAATCCAACCAGACAAAAGCATTATGAAGATAACCATCAATCGCCTTGATGCTCATCGATGTTGTAGGCTCGGGGATTGGCTCTTGCGCAATGGGAGTAGAATCATCACTGCAAGCCGCTACCATCAATAAGGTGCCTATCCCTACTGCGACAGCTATTGGATGCCGTTTCATACACTCTTCCTTGTCTATCCTCTACACAATACAACCCGCACAATTTGTCATTCTTAAATTTCGATATGTGGGTTGTTACTGAGGTTATATGAAGGATGTGTTTTGTTCGCATCACCCACTCGGGTGATAAAAACAATAAGAAGCGATAAACAGATAAGAAGGTTGATATAGAGCAAAATTTCTGGCAAAAAAAAAGGAAGCTGATGCTTCCTTTTCAATGTCATAAAATTTACGGTGCCGCTAGTAGCGGAAAAACGCCAACTGTTTGCGCTGCTGTTCGGCCAGCTGCGACAACTCTTCGCTGGCACTGGCACTCTGGCTGATCCCCACCACATTTTGGTTGACCAACTCAGACATATTCACCACATTCTTATTGATGTCTTGGGTTACCATCGATTGCTGCTCAGCTGCTGTTGCCACTTCGGTGTTCATATCACCAATAGAGGTAATCGCATCGGTAATACCTTCAAAGACTTCGTTCGCCAAGCTCGTCAGTTCCTCGGATTCTTTCAGCATCTGCAACGATTGCTGCATCCCATCATTGGCACTGGCAGACTGACGCTGAAGATCCTCGATGATCGCCTGGATTTCTTGGGTTGACTCCTGAGTACGTGCAGCCAACATGCGTACTTCGTCGGCCACCACGGCAAAACCACGACCTGATTCACCAGCTCGAGCCGCCTCAATGGCAGCATTCAGTGCCAGCAAGTTAGTCTGCTCTGAAATCGCCTGAATAACTTCAATCACCTTGCTGACCTGATCAGACTGCTCACGCAAATGCATCACAACATCAGCGGCTTCAGACATTTTATCTGATGTTACCTTGTTCGACTGCTCGCTCTGACTAAATACATTCCGGCCTTCATCTACCATTCTCTGGCTCTGCTTGGCACATGTATCCGCATCTTGCGCATTGCTGCTCACATTGTCCGCAGTACTAGAAAGCTCATTAACTGCCGACGCAACTTGTTCGATTTCAGCCATCTCCTGCTGGGCATTGGCTTGTGAACTACTCATAACCTCTGCCAGCTCTGTCGATGCCGCTGCCACCTCTTCGCTGATACGGTTCAATTGAGATATCGTTTCTTGCATCTGATCTAACGTGTTATTCAGATCTCGACTTAACTCGGCGATTTCATTAGAACCCGATACATGTACTCGTCCCGTCAGGTTTCCCAAAGAGAGTTGCTTTAACACCTCACGGACATCCAGAATGGGTTTAACCATCCGTCCAGACAATAACCAGGCAATCGCAAGGCCGGAGACAACCATAACGGCCATAATCAACATAACGCTTTGCATCATTTGACGATACTCTGCTTCCACTACGATGATTTCTTGCTCGACATATCGATCAATGGCATTGGTCAACTCATCGATAGACAGGATAAGTTCATTGCCTACTGCTCTGAAATTAGCAGATAGCATTTCAGTCTCTTGATATGTCACACCAATGCTATTTTTACGGGCGACGAATGGCTTCAAATCATTACTGATAAAACGCTCATAATTAGCCATTTTGTCTTTTACTGCATTCACATTATTAACCAATGCGCCAGTCCGCGATAACTGCTCCAGCAGAATCTTATTTGCATCAAAGCCTTTCTTTATCTCTGCATCCAAATTTTGAAATGCAGTTTGATCATAAAGGGCATAAATTGCACTAACGCGTGCGGCAAAACTATGCTCAAGTATCTGTTGTGAAATTGTTTTTTGCTCTAGTGCCGATACTGTCGTGTTACTGCTATTTTCACGTTGTGAGCGAGACTCTTTCGTTACTACCGCAAAAGCAAGCGCCATAATGGCACATATCAGCAGTACCGGAAGAAGAACCTGTTTCCGTACAGATATATTATTGATATTTAAATGCATGAGTATTGATAAAAATAATAACGTAATAAAGGTTTCACTTTACCATGAATTAATTCAATTCTGTTGATTTTTATCAATACGCCTACAGCGGTATTATTTTGTCGAGAGCGTCAAAATATCATCACACACATGAAAAATATAAAAGCGATGTGAATACACCGCTTCTTGAGACTCACCCCTGACGTTGACTCATTGCCTTTTGCGTCGAGCTCACGACTTCATCAAAAAAGTGCATGACCTCATCGCGATTAAGCCATTCCGGCTTGAAACGAAAATCGCTCCAATTACTTACCTGCTGCCAGGTATTATCAAAAGATGGGCCATGCAAATATAACGCTGCAATCAATAAGCACTGAAACGCACTGATAAAGGGGTTTTTCGGAGAGAAAACCTTTAACGCGGAGCCAAAGGATAGCTTCAGTCGACGGTTGGCTAAATCTACGCTATACAACTCGTCGAGCAATAAATGAACAACACCGCCAAAAAAAATAAAGCCGCCCGACAGCCAGGCCGTAATATCACTATAACCCAATAAGTAAACCAACCAGACGGTCAATAAGCCAGCCGCAGCGATAAATGCCAATGAGTGGCAACAACCACGATGAACCGTAATTTTCTCTAACGACGACTTGAAGTTGTACCGAATCGTCAAATAGCAAAACACACTGTAGACGATGAGCTCGAACATCGACACCATTTGATAAATATGGCCGACGAAACTGAACGTGATCAACCCGCCGAACAAGCGGAAAAGTGTACTCATCGAAGTCGAATTATCGGAGTCAATATCCGGCAACAAACCGCCAATGGTGCCCAATAACATCAACCACAATGCAGTGATCGGCACAATGTGTCCTGCTGAAAGCAGTGCTGTAGCCGCCAAACTACTCGTAAGTGCGGCTGTTCCAAGATGTGTGTTGAAATTAGCCACTGTAATCACATATACAAGACAGTTCCATCACTAAGATACTGGCCAGTATCGCCCTTTTTGATCATTGTAACCTTAGTGTGTAACTGCCGTTGTCTCGTTAACTGGATAAATAACCAGTATACTGTATTACATCATGATAACTGTACTAAATTACACCATTTATTTGCTGCAAGGTGATCGCCTGATCGTTTTTTGGTCGCTTTTGACATTGCGCTGACGTACTTATGTATCGAGTACTAACTGATAAAACGCAAGGTCTAACCAACGTTCAAATTTATAGCCTGCATGTTTGATAATGCCGACTTCCTCAAAACCGAATTTTTGGTGTAATCGTAAACTCGCAATATTTTCCAAATCGATAGCTCCAATTAATGAACGGTAACCTTGATGGGCAGCCAACACGATAAGTGTTTTCATCAACTCTACCGCCACTCCTTTTCCCCGGTGCTCTCTCGATACGTAAATACTGTGCTCAACGGTAAATTGAAAAGCTGGTTGCTCCCTGAATTTACCAAACGAGGCAAAGCCCATTAACCGCCCCGCTTGATCGAATGCCCCGATAACGGGGTAATCACCATGTTCTTTTGATTCAAACCACTGCGCCATAACATCCATCGTACGCGGTTCATACTCATAGAGCGCCGTAGTATTCAAAATAGCATCATTAAAAATGGCAAGCATCTCATCGGCATGTTGTTCAAAAGCACAGTATCTAATATGCATTTCACTTCCTATTAATATTTCTCTCTTCCCTATAGATTTACCTATCAAGATCACAAGATGCCAGTTTTTTTTTGTAATCGTTAAGGGTGTCATTAATGTTTATATTAAACGCTAGTGACAAATTTATGCTATGAATAGAGCCGATTATTGGATACGGAACCTTATCGAAGCAGGCCAATCTCATTTGGATATTAACCACGTTGTGGCTGATATAGGACGATCCGTCGGCGCCGATGTCAGTATTCTCTTTCTCGGCTCTTCACCGAAACTCTCGCTGGGTCACGTTTTTCACGCCGGCATTGAGCAGCCGCTGCTCGAATATTATGAACGTCACTCACAAAGCGATGTATACCTCCGGCATTACTCGCAACAAAACTTGCAAGGTACAATCGTTCCGCTACAAACCATGCTCCCCTTAAATAAAATTACAGATGAATGGTTCAGGGATGAGATGCTTCGCACCATTGCCGTTAAACATTCGCTAAGCGGTTATTGCCGTCTAAATAAGTCAGACGTACAAGTATTGACGTTCCATCGCTATTCCTCCCCTTTCAAGCCAGAGTGCCAGTTGCAGTTACAACAACTAATGGACGCCCTCGTACCATGGTCACAATATTATTTATCTAAGCAACAACTCATGAATAAATTTGGCACTATCCCCTTGCAGCACGGCAGTTTGCAATTGCCCGATACGCTCACCCCAGCAGAAAGACAAGTTATCCAGTTATTATCTCGAGGTTATGACGGCAGTGAGATAACCCAATTTAGGGGGGTATCAAAAGAAACCACAAAATCACAGATAAAAAGCATCTTGCATAAACTTGAATGCAAACACCAAAATCACTTACTGCACAAAGTTTATACAGAACTGGTTACCTAGTCCTTATTTTTCAATTATATAGTGCAGTTAGACTGCGCTTGGTACAAGCATTCCTGGCCAAATTAGGTATACTAATAGCCATTCACCATAAGCAACGCGGATCACACAATGGAAGCCGAACAGCTGGAAATTCTCAATTTTATCAGCCAATACCCCCCTTTCAAGACACTCCCGGAAGAGTCGCTAAAAGAAATCGCCCTCAATATAGAGGTCGCCTATTACCGGGCTGATTCCATGATCCTAAACTTTGGTGATGAAATACATGACCTTTACCTCATCCGCAGCGGTGCGGTTGAAATCTACCGCCGTAAAGGTGAATTATACAACCGGATTGATGAAGGCGATCTATTTGGCCAAATGGGCCTACTGATGAACAACAAAGTCAGAATGCCGGCCCGCGCCATCGAAGACACTCTGGTTTACTGTATTCCGGAAGCAATCTTCAATCAGTTGTGTGATGAGTACGATACCTTTGCCGACTTCGTGGAACTTGAGGATAGCGCCCGATTGCGTAACGTTGTCTCAACCCACGCCGAAGAGAATGATCTTACGACCTCGAAGGTTCGCACCTTACTCTCACGCGATCCTGTCACCATTAGCCGTGATGAAAGTATTCAAACCGCTGCCATGACCATGGCTGAAGAGAATATCTCTGCCATGCTCATTGTTGAGCCAAACGAAGATAGTGACGATGACGACTATGACCCTCTCGTTGGTATCATTACTGATCGCGATCTTTGTTCCCGTGTTATTGCCAAAGGCTTAGATACTTCAACACCGGTTTCCGAAGTGATGAGCACCGAGCTTATCTCGCTTGATCACAATGCCTATGTTTTCGAAGCGATGCTGACCATGCTTCGTTACAATGTGCACCATTTACCCGTACTGAGAAACAAGCATCCAATCGGTGTGATCGGTCTAACCGACATCGTTCGTTACGAGTCACAAAACAGCCTGTTGCTGGTAAGTACTATTTTCCAGCAACAAACTGTTGAAGAGCTACAGGTTGTTTCTGAAGAAGTTAAACACTGTTTCGTGCGTATGGTGAATGAAGATGCTAATGCCCATATGATCGGCAGTGCATTATCTGTCATTGGTCGCAGTTTCAAACAACGTCTTGCGGAGTTGGCTCAGGAAGAACTGGGCCCAGCCCCTATTCCATTCTGCCTCATGGCAATGGGATCCATGGCGCGCGATGAGCAACTTATTGTGACTGATCAGGATAACGCACTGATCCTAGACGATAGCTATGACGAAAAACTGCATGGTGAATACTTTGAGAAGTTCGCCAAGTTTGTCTGTGATGGGCTTGCGGCATGTGGCTACAGCTACTGTACCGGTGACATCATGGCAACCAACCCAGAATGGCGCAAAACGCGTACGGAATGGGAAGAATGTTTTGCTGAGTGGATCGACAATCCAAAACCACAGGCACTCCTTAACAGCTCTATCTTTTTCGACCTGTCTGGTGTCTGTGGTCGTGAAAAGTGGGCCGAGCAGCTCAACAGCTTCGTGGTCCGCCGCGCCAGGAAAAATAACCGCTTCCTGGCCTGTTTGGCCCGAAATGCCATTAGCCGTACTCCTCCACTGGGTTTCTTCAAAGATTTCGTCATGGAAAAAGATGGCAGACACAACAACTCCATCAACCTCAAACGTCGGGGGACGGCCCCGCTAGCTGACTTGATCCGCGTCCACGCCCTGGCGGTAGGCTCACGCTCTCAAAATTCTTTCGAACGGCTGGATGACGTAATTGAAGCCGGTATTTTACCAAAAGGGCGAGGGCAAGATTTACGTGATGCGATGGAACTCATCTATATGGTTCGAATCCGTCACCAAGCACTCGATATTGAAGCTGGTATAGAAGCCGATAACAGTATCGAGCCGGAAAATATGTCTGACTTCGAGCGCCGGAACCTGAAAGCAGCATTCCAGATCCTCAGTAATGCCCAGAACTTTATCAAATTCCGCTACCAGGGTAATCGCCGGTGAATAGCAGTATGACAGTAAGTAAAACCAAGCACCACCGACAACTGCTTAACACCCGCAGCACACCAGACTGGCCAACCTTCTTTCAAACCTTGCATGACAAAGCGAAGGACGACAGGCTGAAGAGTTTCTATTCTACGCCTATGGTCAATGGTGATACGCCGCTGAGTGAAGTGCCCTTCGTGGCCCTGGATTTCGAAACCACAGGGCTAGACCCGAAGAAAGACGAAATCATCAGTATTGGCCTCATTCCTTTCACTCTGCAACGCATCCGTTGCAGGGAATCTGCGCAATGGACAGTTAACCCTCACCGCCCTCTCAATGAGGAATCGGTGATCATCCACGGTATTACCGATTCCGAAGTAGAAAACGCCCCTGATCTGCTGAAAATTCTTGAGCGAGTATTAAATGCGCTGGCTGGCAAAATTGTTGTCGTTCACTACCAAAAGATCGAACGTGAATTTATGAATCAAGCTTTGCTTAGCCGTTTGGGAGAAGGGATACACTTTCCTGTTGTCGATACCATGGCTATCGAAATGGCGATACAACAGCGTGATAACGGCGGTATCATTAACCGCTTAAAAGGTAAACGTCCTGGCTCGGTTCGCCTTGCTCGCGCACGCCAGCGCTATGGCCTCCCTGTTTACCCGCCGCACCATGCAGTAACGGATGCACTTGCGACCGCAGAGTTACTGCAGGCACAAATTGCCTATCACTTCTCTCCGGATACACCAATATCGGATATCTGGTTATAGGAAATACGTCCCTTAGAATAAAAAAACGCCGTCATTGTGACGGCGTTCTTGATCTCTATGTAAGCTGTTTTACTTGTTGTACTTCTCTGTGCTAAAGCCCATCAGCAAGCTGACACACATCAGAAGCAGAATAAATACGAACGGCAATGCGGTTGAAATCGCCCCCGCCTGCAGCGCCTCGATAGCTTCTGTACCACCAACATAAAGCAGCACAGCAGCAACAGCACCTTCGATAAATGCCCAGAAGATACGCTGTGGCATCGGCGAGTCAATTTTACCGCCCGCAGTGATGTTATCGATAACCAGTGAACCTGAATCCGATGAAGTGATGAAGAACACCATTACCAGGATAATCGCTGTTACTGATAGCAGTGAACTCAACGGTAGCGATTCAAACATCTCAAACATCGCAAGCGGCACCGAGGTGAGCCCATTCTCGCCAAGGACACCGATACCATTGATGACTTGGTCAATCGCCTGACCACCGAATACAGACATCCAAAGGGTTGTAATCAGTGTTGGAACAATCAGCACTGCAATCATGAACTCACGAATAGTACGGCCCTTAGAAACACGTGCGATGAACATACCAACAAAAGGCGACCAAGATACCCACCAAGCCCAGTAGAAAACAGTCCAGCCGTGCAGCCAGGTTTGATCTTCACGACCATGCGGGTTGCTCAAGGCAAAGAAGTTCTTGGCATAACCTGTAACTGTTGTTGGGACTGTCCCCATCGAGATAGCAAACCCTGCCAGCGCGACAAATACCAGCAGCGCCAGAGCCACCAACATATTGATGTTACTCAGCAGCTTTACACCACCATCGATACCACGGGCAACAGAGATCACTGCCAGCAAGGTAACCAAGGTGATAACGGCAATCTGCAGGCCAATACCCCCAGAGATGCCAAATACATGCTCGATACCACTTGCTGCCTGTTGTGCTCCGAGGCCTAGTGATGTTGCAAGGCCGAATAATGTTGCAAGAACAGCAAAGATATCAATGATGTGGCCCGGCCAACCCCAGACGCGGTCACCAAGAATCGGATAGAAAATAGATCGAATTGAAAGAGGTAGGCCCTTGTTGTACGCGAAGAAAGCAAGCGAAAGCGCTACCACACCATAAATCGCCCAAGGGTGTAGGCCCCAGTGGTACATGGTCGCCCCCAACGCAAGCTCTACTGCCGCAGGGGTGTTAGGGTCAACATTGAGAGGAGTACCATACCAACCTGTGTAATACGCGACAGGTTCAGCTACACTCCAGAACATCAAGCCGATACCCATACCAGCAGCAAATAGCATCGCCAACCATGACATACGAGAATAGTCTGCTTCTGCATCCTGGCCGCCGATTCGGATTTTCCCAAATGGCGAAAAGATCAGTCCCAAGCAGAAGATCACGAAAATATTACCAGACCAAAGAAATAGAGCGTCAAAGTTGTTAATGATGCTGTTCTTCACACCATTTAACGCGGTTTTAGCTGTCGCTGGATCACTGACCAAAGAAGCAATCAAAAAGAGAACAATCAAGCCAGCACTGGTACCGAATACAGGGTTGTGAACATCGAACCCCCATTTCTGGATGTTGTCCTGCCCTACCGTGTAATCCGTATTGTCTATGCTGTATCTATCAACTTTTTTCATTGTATTTTCCTACAAGTATGCCGAAGCACTTCGGAAGCATTATCTGACCTATCAGTAAGATTAGACTGATGGGCCAGATAATGTCTCAGTTACCCCTCGGCACAAAATAGTTAGCCCTGTAAATAATCAAACAATGGATAGATCAAACCATTTCCACCCCTATAGTGTCAAGTTTTGCTATAAATCAACATCTAAAGGACAATCTTTGACCAAAAAATGTTAGTTTTATGCGCATCAGAAGCATATTCCAACA
This sequence comes from Photobacterium gaetbulicola Gung47, assembly GCA_000940995.1. Classification (NCBI taxonomy): domain Bacteria; kingdom Pseudomonadati; phylum Pseudomonadota; class Gammaproteobacteria; order Vibrionales; family Vibrionaceae; genus Photobacterium; species Photobacterium gaetbulicola. Next base: position 829,317 of record CP005973.1, on the reverse strand, counting down.
GGCAATTTGCTTTGTGAACTAACCATTACCAAATCATTCACGATGAATTTAGTTAGACCTGTAGCCATCAGTAGTGGATGCAAGTTTCCGCCGGACTTACATTCATTAAAGTTAAACTCTCTATATCTGCAATGTCTCTATGGTTCGTGATGCCGCGATAAAAATTAGCTCACCGCATAAACACAAAAAGCGGCCAGAGGCCGCTTTTATAAGTGATTACACAGATTGTCGTTACTGATTTAGATAAATAGTAGGTAACCGAGGAAAATTACTGCCAAGGTATAAATCACAGGGTGCACTTCCTTTGCCTTACCTGCCACAACCATCGAGAACGCGTAGCTGACAAAGCCCATTGCCATACCGTTCGCCGGAGAAAAGGACAGAACGGTAAACATGATAGTGAAGAAAGAGGCAATTCTAACCTCCACGACTTCCCAACGGATCTTGGCAATACGGCCAATCATGTAAATACCGACGACGACCATGGCCGGAGCGACCATCGCCGCCGAGAAGATAGAGAAAATGGGATAGAAAAATAGCGAAGCAAAGAACAGGCCTGCTGCAACAACCGCACTCAACCCGGTTTTTGCCCCTTGCGATGATGCAATACCAGATTCAGAGAAAGCCGTAACCGATGTCGTACCCAATACCGCACCAACCACGGTACCGCCAGCATCGGCAACTAACGCAGATTTAGCATTTGGCACCTTACCGTCTTTGTCTATGATGCCGGCATCACGGCCTACACCAACGATAGTGCTTAGACCATCAAAAAAGTCGACAATTAGGAAAATCAAAACAACAAACAGCAAGTCGAACATTTTTTCCGGAGTAAAGCCGGAGAAATCAAAAATATGCCCGAATGTCGGCGCAATGCTCGGAGGCAGAGACACGATGGAGTCTGGAATTGGCGCATTGCTGGTACCCATCAGCATATCGGCAGCGACTGTCAGCACAATTGCAGAGATGAATGCGAAGAATGTGGCCAGCTTGATATTGCGGATCATGCAAGCCAGAGCGATAAAGATAGAGATATAAGCAATTGCCACCTGGGGATCGCGGATGTCCCCCAGGCTAACCAGAATGATAGGGTTTGAAACGATAATACCGGCGTTTTTCAGGCCGAGGAAAGCAATAAACAAGCCTAGAGATACCGAAATGGCCAACTTTAGATCTTCTGGAATCGATTCAATCAAGCTCTTACGGATTGAAGTCATACTCAACAGCAGATAGATGATACCTGAAAGGAAGATGCCCAATAGGGCTTCATGCCACACCAGTGCAATAGAGCCGCTGAGAAGAATGCCCTTAAAGAAGCCATTCATACTCATGCCCGGTGCGAGCATGACAGGGTAGTTACCCCAGATCCCCATCACCAACGTCGCCAAGCCTGAGGCAATAGCAGTTGCTGTGAATAGCGCCCCCCGGTCCATTCCAGGGATGTCCCCTAAAATGGCAGGGTTAACGGCAAGGATGTAGCTCATCGCCAAAAAAGTAATAAAACCTGCATACATTTCGGTTGAAACAGTGGTCTTTCGCTCAGAAAGCTTAAATATCTTATCCAAATTCACAACAAATCCCTAAGGGTAAAAATCATCGGAAAGATATTATTAAATATATACTTAGCGTGAGGCATATAAACCAAGATGTATAGCTACCCAGCTACGGATAAATTGTAGTTTCAGGAATAGGTCCTGAAGTAGAAACTTTTGGTCCGTCTCACCAAAAATATACAATTTAATAATTCTTGGGCGCGGATTTTAATGGTCTGAAATTTGATTTCAATCTTGTAAAATGAAAAAAACGACCACGGAAACATTTAGAAACAATATAAAGCAAACGTTTGCGTCGCTATCGCAATAATGCTTCTATTTCGTAAAGTGACGATCACCAAAGTGATACATTTCTGTCACAATCGCCCGATAGGATACTGACAACAAAATACATAACAGCCTATTATTGCGATAATAAAAAGGAAGCTTACATGAGCGCCAAATCTGAATTCTCTCGCCGCGCAGAACCTGAGTTTAATCAAATCGTCGAAAAAGGACTTAACCGTCGTCAGTTCCTCAAAGCCTCTTCAGCGGCAGGGACTGTCGCTTTTTTCGGTGCATCCCCCCTATCTAGTGCAATTGCGGCCTCGAAAGACAACAAAGACCTGATTGGCTTCGAAGCCATCCCTGCTTCCACAGAAGATAAAGTCACTGTGCCAAAAGGCTACCAAGCCGATGTTCTTATCTCTTGGGGCGATCCGTTATTTAAAGGTGCCCCAGTATTTAGCCAAAAGGCTGACAGCAAAGCTCAAGCGCTTCAGTTTGGTGACAACAATGACGGTATGACTTTTTTCCAGATCAGTGATGATCGTGGGGTGTTGTCAATCAACAACGAATATACCAACCATGAATACCTGTTTGCCCACCAGGGGAAAGACATGTCAGCTGATGACGTACTCAAGTCACAAAACGCACATGGTATCTCTGTAGTGGAACTGAAGAAAATAAACGGCCTATGGGAGGTTAACAAGGAAGGCCGTTTAAACCGCCGTATTACTGCCAACACGGAGATGGAATTAACGGGGCCTGCTGCGGGTGATGCCCTACTGAAAACCGCTGCCGATCCTAAAGGCACCAAGGTACTAGGAACGTTCAACAACTGCGCGAATGGTGAAACACCCTGGGGCACTTACCTCACCTGCGAGGAAAACTTCAATGGCCTGTTTGGCTCAACAGAAACCCCTGCCCTTGACAGCAACTATGCGCGTTACGGCCTGAATACCAAAGGTGCCGGTTACGATTGGTTCAAGCATGACGAGCGCTTTGATCTTGCCAAGAACCCCAACGAACCGCACCGCCACGGCTGGGTCGTTGAAATCGATCCTATGAACCCAAATTCGACGCCGAAAAAACGGACCGCGCTTGGCCGCTTTAAACACGAAAATGCGGCGTTGACCATTAACAATGATGGCCGTGTTGTCGTTTACCTGGGCGATGACGAGCGTGGCGAGCACCTCTATCGGTTCGTTTCGAAGAACAAGTACAACCCGAGTAATCCAACTGCCAACCGCGACATCCTTGATGAAGGCACCTTATATGTGGCCAAATTCAATGCCAAAGACGGTGAACTGGAAGGCAAGGGCGAGTGGATTGAACTGACATTCGGCAAAAACGGCCTGACCAAGGAAAATGGCTTCAACAGCCAGGCTGAAGTGCTTATCTTTGCCCGTAAAGCTGCAACTCAAGTTGGCGCAACCACCATGGACCGCCCTGAGTGGGTCGCAGTAAACCCGAAGAACCAAAGTGTCTTCTGCACGCTGACCAACAACAAATACCGTGGTGTGAAGGCCAATCAACCTGTTGATGCGGTCAACCCACGCGAGAAGAACCCTTACGGCCACATTGTTCGCTGGATGCCATCGGGCCAAGATCATACGTCAAACAACTTCGATTGGGATCTTTACCTCATCGCCGGTAACCCAACGGTACATGAAGGCTTAATGGCAGGCAGCGACAACATCAACGCCGATAACATGTTCAACAGCCCTGACGGTATCGGTTTTGATAACGCCGGGCGCCTATGGATCCAAACAGACGGCAAGTATTCAAACCAGGGAGACTTCGCCGGTATGGGCAACAACCAAATGCTGTGTGGTGACCCTGACAGCGGTGAAGTCCGTCGTTTCTTGACTGGCCCTATCGCCTGTGAAATTACCGGCCTGACATTCAGCCCAGATCAAAAAACCATGTTCGTCGGTGTCCAACACCCGGGTGAAGATTTGGCACCTTCCCACTTCCCAGATGGCGGCGACGCTATCCCACGTTCGTCGGTGATCCGCATCACTCGCACCGACGGCGGTATCATCGGCGCAGCCTGAATAAAACAACCATAACTCACTGGCTCATTTTGGCGGATCATCAGATCCGCCTTTTTTCATCGTGGAGCCCCGGTTCCTGCGACTGTTGCCTGCCCCCTCTAATTTCACTCAACATTCCTGAACTATGGCTACTTCGGCGTCATTTTATACGATCAAGGATCCTTTGTAGCCCACTAAAAACCGCAATAACAGTATAGAGTTTAACCATGCCCTATCTAATAACTGATAGTGACCGCTGGTGGATTTAAGATACGTAAGCGAGCCTGTTCAACCATCGAGGAAGTCAATCCTCGATGGTTGAACAAAAGGCAATTAGATTCTTGGTTACGGACGGATAATCTGAAGACGAGGGTAAGGGAGAAATCTGCCTTCATGAATCGGTTGTTCAATGTTGTGTATGTTGTCCTGCGCTTATCTCTACCTTTGGTAGCAAAAGCGGGGCAAACTAATTTCTTGTATCCCCCCTTTTAGGCTGCTGTTTTTCTAACAGGGCCATAAACTTTCGCTCAATAATCAGCATAAATGTACATAATTCTCTTATCTACATTTGGATCACAAGGCTGTTCATCTCCTTCAAACCGTACTGAAACTGCTTGTCTAGCAACAGCAGAAGATAGTAATAGCGAGTATGTACTCTTACCTTGGGTTGATGATGTATCAAAATAATAATAATTGTAGGCAGCATTACATGAATCGTCTTTTAGCTGGAACTTTACTAATTCGCCTTGAGGGTAAATTCGCTTAATTTTCCCGGTGCTAGCGTGTACAGCTGAAGATAAAAAACTTACTAGTAAAATGGCAAAGCCAAAGTAATTTTTCATTATGTCTCCTTTGTAACAACTAATTGCTAATTAATTTAGCAACATCATCGCTTTCAACCCTGGTTATATTTAAGTCGTTTAACTTTACTAATAGTTCGTCCACCTGCTCCACAACACCAATAAACTGAGTACTCACATGAGTATCTGATTCCGTTACTCGACAGATAAGCAAATTATCAAGTAAGTCGAGGGTTCTTTCCATCCCCATGGCATCAAGTCCCGTATCAGAATTCTTAAATACTTTCCAAACAGTAGCAATACTTGGCTCTCTATCAGGTAAAAATAGAAGAGAGGTATACTGAGCCTGAGTAATCGTATTTAAATCGAATTCTGACATAGACTCAGATAACCTTTTTACATACGAATAGATATTTGAGTCTTCATTTTTCCTAAGAAGGTCGTCATTAACAAGGCCTGATCTAAGCTGTTTTAAAAGCTTCAACTCCTGGACTTTCGAACCTTCGATAGAATGACCAACGGTTCTCCACTTCAAAGCTCTAGGCAGCCGTTCGCTGACGCTTGTAACAAGCGTCAGCCAAAGACCCAACAAGTCACTAACCGACCGTTGAACAACAGTAATAGTTGCAAATCTGTGATCTGCTACTGATGTTGTTTGTTCCCATGGTCTTATACCTACGTCATAAAGATAAATTGATTTCATTTTTTTCTGCCTAATTAAAGTAAGTATGCGAGTCACCGTTTCCGCCTAATGACTGTTTAATACCATCAGCTGACCGAACTTCGCTATTGAAATGAGGGCCGTGATTATCTAACTTATGGCCTAATGAATGTTCTCTAATCGTAGCAGTACTTCCATCCTGCCTCTTAAACTCATAAACACGACCTTCTACGTGCCCATCTTGGTCACGTATTTTTTCTTTATAGACTTTATCTGGGTGCTGATTCCGTGGAACCCCAGCTTTTAGTTTCGCTTCTTTAAACGCGCCACTACGAGAAAGTGTACTGTTTGCCCCCTTTGTAACATTTGGACCTGGTATTTTCTTTTCAATGAATGCTATACCAATCGAAAATGATACACTACCGAGCGTTCCAATAAAATTCTCTCTAGTAGCATTTAAGACTTCATAATAGCCTTGCTCAATAGCCCTTATATTCGTTACGTAATCAATAGCTTCATCAATGACGTTTATAATGGCTTGGCTCTCAACAGAAGGGATTTCGCTATACGTAATCTGTTGTTCATCAACAGGCTCACTGATTAATGAGTTATTCTTTGAAGTATCGCTTCCCTGATGATGACGATCTCGTCCATTATTCCGATTACTCTCTCTTCGCTGGTCTTTAGGCCCACCCAAGTCGACACTCGTACGGCCTAACCCGTCATCTTGACCGCTTCCTTCAACAAGTACAAAACCGGTTGGATCGACATATTTCAGTGGGTTATTGGTGACATAGGAATAGCGATTAAAGCTATTGGTCATATACGGCGATTTAATAATCGGATCCGCACTTAAAAAACGCCCCAGTTCTTGGTCATAGACCCGGCCGTTCATGTGGATCATCCCGACCTCCGGCAACTGCTCATGCCCGGTATAACCACGGTTGGTCAAGGTAAATTGGCGCAAAGTACTGGCGTCGTCTTCATCTGCCCATTGGATATTGCGAGTTTTACCCCATGGGTCGTAACTACGACGTTCTACAATAAAGCCGTAGCCGTCGGTGATCATGTCCACCGAGCCAAGGGCATCGTAATGCAAGTAGCGGATCTGCCTATCTTCAAGATGATTGTCGCTATCGTGTTTCTGAATATTCAGTGCAATCAGCTTGCCATCAGCATAAATAAACTGCTTGTGTTGCACCTCGCCGGTACTAAGGTCGGTAACCTGCTCGTAGAGCTTATCGAAGTAATAAGTTTCACTGCCGCTGCTGTCTTTACGGTAGTAACGATTGTAGTTGGCATCATAGGCAAACTCTATTGTATGGCCATTGCGCACTATCTTAGTTGGCTTATTAAAACTGCTCCACTCCAGCAAGCGCTCAGTGGTTTTGACCGCTGTACCGGTTTCGCCTTTGACAAGGTTGCCGACGTTGTCATAAGTAAAGCTGATGCCATTGGCTTTTGTGACAGCATGCGGGCCGGCATTCTTGCCATCATACTCATAGGCACCGATATCCGTTTTGCCTATTAGATTACCCAGCTTATCATAGTCATAATTGAACCGACGATTGAAATCCGGGTTGTTTGGCCCGTGGCGATCAGCCTTATCCAGCATCGGTGTGGCAGCCCTAAGCCTATCAAGCGCGTCATACTCAAAGCTTTCGCTGATCCCCAGCTCAAAGTCATCACGCCTTACCACGTTATTGTGCTCATCATAATAATAGCGTAGGAAACGTTTATTCTGCCCAGCTATTATGTTTAAGTGGTTACGTTGGCTAACAACGCTGCTACCCCAGTGGGTAGCGATAGCATTAGGTCGGCCTGTTGCCTGATTATAGACATAGCTGTTAACCAAGCCATTGCCCAAAGTTTCAGCCAAGGTATGATCATAAGCATCGGTATTTTGTCGCTGCCAGTAGTAAATAAAGCCTTTGTCGCCACTGGCATCCTCTAACTCAGCCTGTGTCAATACGGTTTGCAGGTGGTCGACTTGGCTGATCTCCTGATCATTGACACAATTCCTTCTCCCCATAATTTGGTCACTATTACCCGCTAAACGGTTAGCGTCATCGCAATAGAGGTTAAACAGATCTCCGACTTGCTCTGCCAAGCTGACGAGTTTGTCAGCTAGCTGGTAATAGTATTGATAACGGGACGAGGCGATTTCTGCGGCTAGGCTGAGATCATCAGAGCTATATACCTCCCTTGCCATGTTGCGAGTATCCGATCCAGCACCCGCCCCGTAGACATCATCACGGCCAATCAGGTTAAGTAAGCCGTTACGGTCATAGTCAGTAAGCAACCATTCATCCTGGCTGTTGAAGTTGCGGCTGTTAAATTCCTCAACATCAACGCGATAAACCGTTGAATCAAACAGTTTGCGTCCAGGTTTTGTGCCACTGTGCTGACTGTCTAGCTTGAAGTACTGTTCAAGGTCAATATCCAACGGGACGGTCACATCATCGTGCAGTAGAACCCAGGTTGCCGCCTGCAGATAACACTCGCCGTCTGCGGTACAGTATCTCTTGTAGCGACTGGCGTCTTTAAGTAGCTGTATCGATTGGCTATCAAGCTGATGCAAATCTATTTCTCGGCTGGCATATTCACCAGCTTTGTTCGCAAAGAACACTTGCTTATCAGCATAGTCTTCCGCTATCGCAAGGTACGCATTTGCCTGCTCCAAGGCTTCATCAATTAGCTTCTGGATATCCGCCTTAAAGCTTGGGCTGTTAAATACATTGTCGGCAAACTCTTTCGGGCTGCGTACCGCGGCATGGTAACCATAAGGGTTATACAAATACTCTAACTTCAAGCTATTAGGTCTTACCTCGGTGGCAACCCTCTCAAGACTGTCGTAGGTATAGCGGTTCTTAAAGGTTTTCCCGTTGGATTTAACGACAATTTCACTGACTAGCCCATTATTGTCATAAATGAACTCTCGGCTATTGCCGTTTCCGACAAAGGCCTTGAGCAATCCATTATCAAAATAGCTCCAACTGGATGTCTGGTTACCCTGTTTCTCTGCTTTTTTTTGCCCCAAGTCGTTATAACTTATATTGGTAACAACACCGTTTGCGTCTCTCTTGTACTCCAGTTCACCGAACACATTGTAGTTGTAGCTCCATTTGCCCATATCCGGATCATCAAGATAAGTACGGTGGCCCAAATTGTCGTAACGAATCTCCGTTCTATTACCAGACGAATCCGCGGTCTGCCTTAACTTTCCATCCGGATAGTTGATGTATTCTTGATATGCACCCAATGGCTCCGTGGTTTTGGTGATATGACCCAATACATTGTACGTAATGGTTTTTTCGTTGCCTTTGGCATCGACCATGGTTGAAGTCAGGCCGCTGTATCGCGTCGTAAACGATGCCGTGCCGCCCGAGGCAGACGGTTCGGTTTTGACTATCTCCCTATCGCGCTCGTCATAGCTGAAAGTAACGGTCGGAATACTACTATGACTACCGGGCTCCTTGAAAGTTGGGCGTGTAATGGCCACTTTACGCCCATCTGTATCCCACAGGGTATCACGGTAGACCCAATTACCATCAAAAGCCTGATGCATGGCACGGATCTCACGACCAGCATAGTCAAAGTGGGTAACAGTTTGATATACACCGCCGTTACCATTGGCGTTTTTGGCAATGATACAGCTGACAGTCCGGCTGGTGCTTTTTATACACTGATTTCCAAGGCGGTATTCAAAGTCTGTAAAATCCCCTCTGCCGGGTCGGTTCTCCTTTCGTGCCCGTCCAAAACCATCGTAGCTCCAGGAGGTTGTTCGACCTTTCACTGGACTGACAGATTTTGTCACCAAGCCAAATCGGGCATCATGTTCAAAAGTGGTCGTCAGATTTCCAGCATTGGTAGAGCGGATTGAGAACAAGCCCTTACTGTCGTAAACGGTTGTTGTAGAACGAGACTGGGCATCAGTACCGCCATTTTCTTGGTCGACCAGGTTACCATAGGGATCATAACGATAACGGTTGACAACCTGCTTGGATGTATTGCCATAGAAACTATCTCCAGACTCATATTCCCCTGGAGTGATCAGCTCCTCTAGCAATAGGCCATTACTATCATAGCGATAGACCGTAATGTTGGTTTTGCTAAAACTATTGGCGCCATTGTCCTTGATGGCGCTAGTCACCGTGTCTGGGGCACTGACTTTCCAGTAATTGTCCCCCGACTCTGTTAAAAGTTGGGTGACTGTTTTCTTGCTGGTGGATAAATCGAGCTGACCATTGCCGTCATGGTCAACCACCACATAGCTACCGCACGGGCTAGCATTAGCGGCGTTGAAGCTACTTTCAGAAACCGAAACGAAATCGACCTGCTTGATCACCGATACGCCGTTGGACGAGGACGTGCTTCTGGTATCCAGCCTGTAGTATTCGTTATAACGTTTAGTGATCAGCGGGATGCTAATATCGCCATGGATCAGAACAAACTCATCGGTCGGTTTGATGTACTGGGTGCCATTCGCCGTGCACCACATCTGGAAGCTGTCATATTTGGTAAACAGTGAACTGGCAATAGACGAGCTTGTCGCTGAAAGCACTGTACTTTTGGTGATGCTGCCTGAGCTAAGGTACTCATAGGAGGCTTTTTCAGTAAAGCTACCGCCCCCACTGATCCCGCTGGTGATATCGGCGGTTTTCTCTGTGATATTACCAAAGTTATCATATTCGAACTCGCGGACAGTTTGCTTTTCTACCTGGCCGGCTTTGTTATATACATAGCTCTTATGATCGGAGCGTGTAACCGTGTAATATTTTGCCCCCACCCCGGAGTGGGACTTCGTTTTGTAGGTATTGGATTCCTTGAGGTATTTAGCATCGTTGCGGTAGGTGGTAATTTCTTTAACCCGACCGGCAATAATGGGATCAATTTGCTCAAATGTGGTGACCGTTTTCTCTTTATTAACCCCGTGACGGGTACGATCTATCTGGGCGAAACCAAGGAACCCCTCCCCCTTCAGGTGTGACTTAGCACCGTGGTAGAAGTAGGTTGTTTTAACCGGCGAATAGCCACGTGGAGTGACCTCAAACTGTGAAACAACGTACTTCGTTGGTGTACTATTAACAACTGGGTAATTGTAATAGGGGATCTGTTTATGTATATCCGGATCAGACAATGGCTTATAGGCCAGGGAATAGCTCACTGAATATTCGGAAATTGTTTTTATCCGGTCTTGAGCAAACGCTTTTGAGCGTTTGATGTTCGAACCATGGAAGTTATCCGGCCAACCGTTTGAATTCACATCGACAATTTGAACATCCGCTTGTTCATGGATATCGAGCTTTGAGTAACGACTTGAAACGGCATTATTGCTAAACATGCCATTTTTATTGATGAAGGACTTGTCGGCATAAACGATATCGAGCAATCCATCGCTGTTAATATCAACGATAGCAGCTTCATCAGGTGAAAAATTATGGTAGTAGCGATAACAAGTCTTGTCTTTATCCCCCACACTACAATCGTACGTTTCTGTCTTTAAGCTTGTATTGTAAGTTACCTGCAACTCATCGCCATTAAACTTGAACTCAGAGCCGGTAAAATAATACACTTTTAACTTATTACTTACACTATCACTCTTGTTACTAGTGACAAAACTTAAATTACCAATCAGTAGGTCTAAATAACCATCATTGTTGAAATCGGCAACTTGCAATAGCTGTTTTTTCTCAGAACCACTAAATACAGTTTGTGTTTTTGAACCGTTATTATAAGTCAGTACTCCATTAGAGTACTTCAAGTATTCTATTGTTTTACCATCACCATTAAAATCATAATAACTACAGTTTTCGCAGCGAGATTCTAGCGTGAAAACGCCATTACCATTAGTATCTCTTGGGTATTTTTTGGAAGTTGCCCATCCATATTCATTGATGTCACGAGTGTAAAACTCTTTAAAGCCACCATTTCCATCTGGGTAAGAAAAATATGAATCAGTATTGACCCAACTTAATATAGGCAAAATTTTATAAGACGGTTGATTATTACCACTCCAATCCGCAATAACAAAGTCAGTGGTCATACCAAAATTACTATACATCGAGCCTGATATTTTCTTTCCTGAATCTGAATTTACAACGACTTGTTTGGGATCCTTACTATTGGAGAAAATTTCGACATTCCCGTCACGCCCTATATCGTAAAATTTTGATCTTCTAACAGTATGGTCAAAAACTGCCTTATTGCTATCAAACTGTGCCCCAACCTGGGACTGCCAAGTAAAGTTCACCGGCACGCTCTCAACCCCATCGACACTGTGTGTGATTGTTGTCAACTGCGAACGGCTGGTACCGGATGAATATTGATAGGAAAAGCTGTATTGAGCAACTTCATCACCATCATCTGTAGTACTGACAATCGATGACAGCCGGTGGTTGGCGTTAAGTTTACTACCCGACAAATAGCTAAATTGGGTATCATCGCGAACTTCATAATTGAAGCTCACCTTACCGCCAACATAAGTGATCTCCTGGAGACGGTGATGGCCACCATTTTTGTCATAGTAATAGGTAAGGTGAATATGGTTATTTCGGGTGATATCTGAAATCTTGCTCAGTGACCATTTGTAGACATCGGATTTACCCGCCAGCTCAGGGCGGGCAGTCGCATTATTACCGTACTCAAAAAGCTGGCCGTCCTTTGACCATACTTTAAACGACTGCGGGCCGCTGCCTTTTTTACCAAAAGATATAATTTTGCGCTGATCATTGATACGGGTACGGTATTCCGTCCCGTCGGCCCCGGCATTACCGGTAATTGGGATAAGCCGTTGGCCATCAATACAATACTGGTCATCGCTGTCGAGATTGACACCGCCCCAGTTACCATCAAAAGTCAGGTTCTTTCCACAGCGGTATATCGACGACAAACCACGCAATTGCCATCCGACACCGAGAATACCATTAGGATTGTCGCTGCTGTAGGCCAAACTAAGGTTCGGCGCATGCCCCGCTCGCCCAGGAGCAATATTGATTGGTAACTGGTAATCAGCCTGGCCGCCACTAACGTTAAATTCACCTTCAAGATAGGTGGAGGCGTCAGATGCATTGACAAACAGAGGGAGCAAGGCTGTTAAGCAAACGGTAGGTAAAAGCGTATTGCGTATTATTTTTTTTATTACATCCACTGTAATATTCTCCGTATACGAACGTTACTTTAGAGATTCCATTCTTTTTCTAAGCTGATCAATATCAGCCTGCATCTCAGATTTTACGGAAGCCTTGCCATCAAGCGGCAAAAGATCTTCAGGGAAAATCTCTTCCCCTTCAAACACTGGCGGCTGGTAAGACTTAGCCAGCACCTGCTGGAGTTGTTTTACCGGCGCGGGGTATTCGAAGTTGTTACTGCCTTGGACATCAATCTGAATCTCAGATTGTGGTGCTTCGATGGAGTTATCAGTCATATTGATTTCCTTGGCATCATGCTGCCAAAGGAAAAGATTGATAGAGATGATCGCCAACAAAGCCACACTGCAATAAATGACTATTTTCGTTTTCATTAGCCAGCCTTTTGGTATTAATTTTTTGTATCTAGATATATTCTAGAATGGAGGCTACACTCAGTTATTTTTTCCATACAGATATTTGGGTAGCATTACTACAATCTTCAGAATGTGAATAGGTGTTAATAACTTGGCCTGTAGTAAATGAGGTGAGAACAATAGATCTAATACCATTAAGTCGAGACTGGTCTAGTGAATCTCTGAATATAATATAGCCACTTTTCTCGGTGCCAGATAACTCACTTTGCCCTTCTGAGTAATCGATAGTAATGCGATAGTCAATATCATTACCCCCCCTCCAATATTGAAAGGACTTTCCCTTTTCCACAAGAACCAGCATAGCTTTGCCCAGTTACAACCACATTAAAAATAATAGCCAAATTGAAAAATGTTTTAGTCGTCATTTTTAACCTTGCACTTTAATTATGTAGTGACTTTAACATAAAATATATTTATCTCTTTAAACATATCCAACAATTAGTTTATATAAGCAGAAACAACAATAGGAATATTAACATCCCAAAGTTTTTTACAGCCATCGAGCCAAAATGCTATAGGCTGATTTGCAACTTTGGCACTAAGAACTAATGAGTACATAGCTTTTCCCGCCTCATTTGATAAATCCAAATAGACTTGTGAAGCTTGACTTGAACCATTACATTGTCCGTCATCTACCCATAACGACCCACTTTCAGCTTTAATTCTGATAAGATTGGCTTGGTCTACTTTCAGTTCACCGATTGATTGATAACCAGAAAAATTACCAGCCTGTGCATATTGCATAGTACAAAAACAAAAAAGAAAAACAATGACAATGTTAATATTTTTCACTTACACTCTCCATGTAAATATAATTTATTAAGCAGATTAATAACTGATAGGCATGTCATTAATAATGACTTCAAAATCTTACCGCTTTTATATAAGGCAAGCCTAAGCTATCACACTCATATCGTAACTTAACTGGTTGTCCAGATGTCTTCGCAGATAAAAGGATAGAAAACTTTTGGTCAAATTCTAAAGTTGTATTCCTTGACATTAAGTACCTAGTCGTATAGGTCTTATCATTGCATTTATGCTCCCCGCCATTAGACTCTAACCATACATGAACGCTGCCGTTACTCCATGAGTAGATATGCCTAATTTTATAATAGTTATCATTATCTATGGTTTCTGAATACGTGTTAAATGATAATAAAAACAGTATTGTAATAAATAGCTTTTTGATACTCATAAAATCTCTTTCTTTAAGGTAATTAGCTAAAACTTCAATCATCATTTTAAATGACAACTTCAAATATAAAAACAAATATATTATAATAAGTTTATTTCATTATTTTAATTGCCCCCATTTTACAAGCCCACGCACCATTCCCATTATCAGCATAAATCCTTACTGGGCTCTGAGTTGTTTGTGCTGTAAGAGCTGTTGATAACAACATAGAAACGCCAGCCTCCGACTGATTAATACTGTTAGGAGTGGCATTTTTGAAAACATAACCTACACGTTTGTTACTCGCCTCACCACAAATATCATCGGTAACATCGACATAAAACTCACCATCTTGCAGTACAGTAACATTATTAATGTATGTATTCACGCCACCATTATCCCATGAGTAGGCATACGATGAGACAATAATCAGCAATATTAATATTTTTTCCATTTTACTTCACATATATGTTAAAAGTTAATCTCAATCCAAGATAGCGGCCCATGAGACTATTGGGTAACACCCAACACAGTCACCAGTATCATGACGGATTAGAAATGTTTTATTATAAGCCTGCGCAGCTAGAGCAATTGACGTAGTATTGTTTGTAACTGGGTTATGTATTTCCCAAACAAACTCTTTTAGCTGTCTACTACACTGATAGTTTTTAGGAAACTTATCAACTTAAACATAAATATATCCCTTATTTGCATGTGCACCAACATGTTTAACACGTATAATTATCATTGTCAGCTTTATCATGGCTTTGAAAATATAATATAAATAACATTATTAATAATGACCTCATATAACATCCCTCGTTTATTTAATTCACTCTAGATAAGATTCAATTTATTTTAAATTCAACTGAACCTTAGTTATTTTGGGCGCCGTTTCAGTACCATGGCCAGGAGAGATCATTGTGCAGCCAGAAACCTGTATTATGACTGGTGTGGCTGAAATGGCAGCACTTAATGTGACTGATACCATTGTATTACTCCCGATATCTGTATCAACAATAATGCCTCTATCTTTATAGGTACACCCTTGGTCTGGAATAGAACCTGATCCAAAAACAGCATGAGCGCCACTATATCTTGACTCAATAGAATCAATAATCATAAGTTGTGAGTTATCTAGTGAGGCGGAATTAACGGTTAAAGAGAAAAAGATACCAACTAAAAAAACAATTGATTTTGTCATAACTTTAAAGCCCTAAAACATATTAATAAAATTCAATAATCGCTTTATCACAGTAGGTTAGATACAGTGTGCATTGATATTTCTGTTGAGAGTGATAGAAGTAGAATCCACTTCAGAATTAGTACATCATTTGATAATCATGATGGCAAAACCCCATACTTTGCTCCCCCAAGATATGCTCTACTTCACAATGTATTTCTATAGTTTGAGTTGAAGATTTTGATGCAAGAGCACCGCTTATAACAGTGTTATTTAATTCTATCAAATTGATTCTTCACTTAATAAATAATAGTTAGCTTAATAAATCCGTACTTTATAGTACGAGTATCAAACTCAACTCTAAGTGAAATTCACATACAACCATTTCGTGCTACAACTAGTACTCTTGAGATTTATATGGATTCTAAATACCAATAGCAAATATATGAAGGCATATGTATTGAAATTATCATTATCCACCTGATGTCGTATTCTCTTATACACGCTACCGCCCTTGAGTGTGGCCCCAAAACCAATTTTATGATTAAAAAAACAATCAAGATTATTTCACCATCTGTAACAAAATGTCAAACTTGTTTGCTACTTATGTTCTATTACAGTTCATTTAAGATTACACGCACTCAGATTAAAATAACAAAATAAGGTAAATTCAAGCCAATCTGTGTTGCAAAAGCTAATATTTACAGTCATTAATGATAATTTTTAAATGTTTATTTTTTTGAAATTTCTTCGACTTGCTAGATAACAAAGAATTGAGATACTAGAACCTGTAACTTTCGTTAGAATACCAATAAGCAGTAATATTTTTCAGTTAACATTTATTAGCTAGCATTATTACCAGTTAGCATTAAAAAGTGAGTTATCAATATTGATATTCCTTGCTGGAATTTGTCAAATTGTATTTTACAGCTTACCACTACGAGCGCTTTTTTGTAACCCATCTTCCTCAGCGTAAAGCTAAAACAAGATCATGGTTTCATCCAATAACTAGCCTAACTTAGCCAGAGCATTAAAGATCATACCAATCATATAAATTAATACTCTATTCAATCTCACTGCACAGTGATTAGAGGAGGTAAAAACCTAGATGATGCTTGGCTGCAAAAATCAAACCGGAAGGAAATATTTTATGACATTTTAACTCGTAGTTGTCGCTAACATCGGCGCAGCCTGAATAAAACAACCATAACTCACTAGCTCATTTTGGCGGATCATCAGATCCGCCTTTTTTCATTGTAGTGCTCTGCTCCTGGAACTGTTCAATCAAACGCCTTTTTCCTGCACTGACATGAGTACTATAACGGGCCAGCAGAATTTGTAGCTTAGGCATGATCTGCCCTTCACAGAAAGGACGATTTGGGTGGGAAAAAAAGTAGTTCTGCTTTTCATCCTCACAGGAAATAAAGGTACCTGCTCCTTGTACCCGTGTTAGCAACGGATCGCCAAAGTCAGCTTGATGCAGATTTAACGCCTCCATTGCCCTCAATCTTTGAGGCTCTGTGAAAGCATAAACAACAGAAGGATATCGGCTACGAAGCGCATGTTCGGAAGTGCAATGGTGAGTATGAAGATGTACCCCCACTAATGTATCTACTGTTATTTTGAGTGGATCGTACTCCACCAGCACGGCTTCATAACACTCTGTATCATTGAGTGCATTCATCCAGCCCTGCTCTGCCGATATCACACCTTCAAGCGATTGAAATACAGCTTCCATGCACCAATAACAGCTGCCCGAGAAACCCAATTGCTGTGTTTTCATCATGCTCGCTATACCCTGCAGTGATCATCACCTATGGAGTTTAGCTTGCTAACATCGCCTTGGCTGCCGCAACGCCCTGTTCATAACCGCGCTGTAATTTGCGGTTATCGGTAGTTACCCGCCCCACTTCAAAGCTATCTGGTGGGGTGATGATCCGAATGTTACAGTCTTCAGGTGGATTATAGATAAAGTCAATCGCGCGATTATAGCTATCTGCTCGCTTCAACATTGCCTGCGCCAAACCGGGTTTATTACGAAGCAGCTTTCTGACTAGCCAAGCACTGCTCGGCGCTTTTTTCCGGTAACCCTGAGGACGAGAAAGCACAACCGTGATATCGCGCGCGCCCATTTCGTAGGCTTTGATCACCGGGATGGAGTCTGCCACACCTCCATCAGTCATCTCGTAGCCATCCATTTGCGGATAGTTTCGGTAAGCCAACGGCACGGCACAGGAGGCCTTTAACAGCTGATTCAAGTTTTGCTCAGTGGCCTGGATATAATGAGGCTCGCCATTATCAACATTGGTAGTTACGACATACAACGGGATCGACTGCTGTTCTAGCTCCCAGCCATCAATAGGGATTTCATCTATCGTTACCTCCCATAGCCAATCAATATCAAGCCAATGTCCACCCCGAATAAAACGGCTCAAATCGATAAATTGCTTGCGGCAAGAGTAGTCGGTGATAACTCGATGCGAACGACCCGGTTGATTGGCCAGCCAAGCAGCTAAATTTGTTGAGCCAGCAGATACGCCGAGACAAAAATCATATGGTCGATGGTCGATATCGAGGAAATGGTCCAGTACACCCGCGGCAAAAATCCCACGCATTGCCCCACCTTCAACGACTAACGCCGATTTAGTTCCAACGGTTCCTTCAATGATCATCTTGTCTAAAACTCCATGTGTTTCAGACAGTTTAGAATATCGACTCTAAATAAAAACTGAAGGTTAGCAACAAATTGCTCAAAACTCGATCTCTGCCAAATTAAATCTGCTCATCGCATCTTGGTATGCTGGGTTATTCGGTTGAAAAAAAGACCGAGGCACCTGATGCTCAAGACCTAGTCGGATCAATTTTTGCCATTCGCAACGTGACAGGATCACGTATTCAAGGTGTTCATCGAGCAAGGAACCAATCGCTTCAACACTCAGTTCATCATCACGCACCAAAGCTTTTAACTTCCCCGTCAGCACCGGCAACGGTAACACCATTTCACGGACCGTTTCTTTGCGTGATTGGCAGGCTCGCGCTTTTTTAGACGGTTTGGCAAAACAAAAAATCTGCTGCCAGTCAGGCTTACCCTGGCGGGTCACTAGGTTATGACGGTAGCAGTAATAAGCCTCAAAATACTGGCTCAGCGAATGATAGCGCTCGCTGTAGGCTTCTAGGTAGATATGCTGTAATTCAAGGTTGGCACTAAACGCATTGGTCGCCGCCATATTGGCTCCATTTTTCCTATTCTTGTTACATGTTACGAACTGAATATCTCGGTACAGTTGCGCAAGACGCCGACCTTACCTGCTTTAATCTGAATTTCCAACGAAATCCGACCTTAGCGTGAAATTTATTAGCTGATAGCGAGGTCTACTTGTTTAACATCATCTTTGATAAAGGAATATTCAATGCTTATCAAGAAACCGTCTCAGCTATCTCTGAATGAAAATGAAGCGACACCTGAGACTATCTACAAACAAAGACGCACCATTTTAAAAGCATTGGGTATTACGGTTGCGGGGTTGCCCCTTGCTCAAACCGCTCAAGCCGGCTTGTTTGATAGCTTTGGCAAAAAAGATAAACCTGTTGATAAAAGACGAGTATTAACCTCAGAGTCATCACCTTACTCGAACCGAGCCTTGTCTCTGACCCCCGAAGACAAAGTACTGCAATACAACAATTTCTATGAATTTGGCACCGATAAATCGGATCCTGCTGCAAGGGCCCAGAACTTCAAAACCAACCCTTGGAATATAGAAATTGGCGGCCTTGTCAGCAACCCGATCACTTTAGGCTATGAAGATATCTTCAAGTCATTCCCTATTGAGGAGCGTATCTACCGTCTTCGATGTGTGGAGGCCTGGTCGATGAACATTCCTTGGCTGGGTTTTCCACTCGCCTCACTACTCAGGAAGGCAGGGCCGCTCAGTAACGCCAAGTATGTTGCTTTCGAAACCCTGTACGATCCCAAACAAATGCCAGGACAAGCATCAAGACGTCTGGGTGGCGGTATCGATTACCCCTATGTAGAAGGGCTGAGGTTAGATGAAGCCATGCACCCATTGACACTCATGTCTGTCGGCCTATACGGCAAAACTCTGGCACCGCAGAACGGTGCCCCGATAAGGCTCGTCGTACCGTGGAAATACGGCTTCAAAAGCATCAAGTCCGTCGTCAGAATCACCTTGACTGACAACCAACCCCCAACAACATGGAACCTTCTCGCACCCAATGAGTACGGCTTCTATGCCAATGTGAACCCACGAGTCGACCATCCTCGTTGGAGCCAGGCTAGTGAACGTTTCATCGGCGAAGGCAGTATCTTCAGTAGCCGCAGGCAACCGACCAAGATGTTCAACGGCTATGAGGCACAGGTTGCCTCGCTATACCAGGGCTTAGATCTAAAACGTAATTACTGAGTACTATTGAGTTTAATTCAACTCATTGATATTTGTTCAGGAGAGCAAAATGCCATTGCAAATAACAACGAATTGGCGCTGGAAGATGTCGCCGCGCCACGTTTTTTGGCTAAAGGTGTTCATCCATAGTGTTTCGCTGTTCTTCATCGGCCAATTGGTGTACCTGACACTAAGTGGTGGGTTGGGCGCAGATCCTGTTCAGGGGATCAGCCATTTTACCGGTAAGGCTGCGCTAAATACCCTACTGCTCACCCTGGCTATATCACCCGTCGCCAAGCTATTGAAAGCCGGTATGCTGGTGCGTGTACGCCGCCCGTTGGGACTTTATTGCTTTTTCTGGGCCGCACTTCACCTCGGCGGATATGTGGCACTTGATTTGAATTTCAGTTGGTCCCTTGTCGTCAACGAGATTGTTAGCAGGCCCTATCTCACTCTGGGGGCGGTAAGCTGGGCGATTCTCTTTGCATTGGCCGTGACCTCACCTCAGGGCATTCAGCGACTTATGGGCAAGCGCTGGCAAAAACTGCATAACTGGGTGTACGTTGCCGCAATACTCATACCGATACATTATATCTGGTCGGTAAAGTCAGGCTTATTCGAGCCAATAATGTACATTTTCGTGACGCTGGGTTTACTGGCCCTTCGCTATAACAGGTTTGCAAAAGGGTTTGCTGCGCGATTTACACCAATCCGTGTTAAATAAGTCACTGTTTTATCCTAAGTAAATTGCTGTTACTAGGTGCTGTCCGCCCATTTTCTGATACGATATAGTAATCTACGTCCGTACCGGACCTTAAGACTGGAGAAAAAGGTATCCCACTCCAGTCTTCGCAGTGAGCTAGTGGGGCATCCTTGTTTTCTGAGCAACTTATATCTGACTTTCTTTCAACCAGCATCGAGCAGTTTCAACAAGACTGCTCCAAACTGTGCGCACAGCATTACCCTACTGTGCACAACCGCGGCATGCGTGAAAACCATCTCGGCAAAGCGCTGTGCCGACGGATCATGGCAACTCTCGAACAGGCAGCGCTTGATGTTCACTTTTCACAGCACAAAAACGATGAACAAGTCTCTCAGCCTGTCTTTGTTATCGAGTCCGCCAGTTTTGTAATCGTTGTTGTCGCTCACCGCTTACTCAGTGCCAACAAAGCATGCCGCCAGGGGCTGGTGAATACCATTGCAAACGTGAAGTCGACCCTGTTCAAGGGCCAACCAACCTATGTTGTCGTGGTTGCCGATCATTGGTTCGATCGCAGTAAGGCCAGTAAAGAAATTCCAGCCTGGTGGCTTGGCCGTCTTCCGGATAGCACCGATGAATACGCGAAAGAAGGGATAAAACTGTTGGGCTGCACTGGCAATGTGGCAGAGCATTTACGTGATGAACATCAGATATCCCATGGCGAGTATCATATTCACCACCCGCTTAAACGCGAAACGAACAATAAGATAGTCCATAGATACCTCTTATTGAGTGCCTTCATTCCTTTGCATAAGTAATTGATTATGTCTGAAGCATCACACCTTTCTCTCAAAGAAGACACGCTAGGGCGCCTTTTTTTACGATACACCATACCGACAATTGCAGCCATGTTGGTTACCGGGGTCTATGTCGCCATTGATGGCATGTTTATCGGTCATTTCATTGGCGAGAGTGGCCTCGCCGGTATTATGCTCGGATACCCAATCGGTTCGGTCCTCTACGCACTCGGGGCCATGGTCGGCATGGGGGCGTCAGCTCTGGTATCGATAAAGTTGGGTGAAGGCAACGAACAGCAAGCAAGGAACATCGTCGGCAATGCCCTCTCATTATGTATTGTGATATCACTGCTCACCTGTACCCTAGGTGTTGTATATGGCGAAGCTATGCTACGCTGGCTTGGTGCAGAAGGCGAAATCTTACAGATGGCCTCGGACTACCTGTTCTGGTATTTCAGCCTTGGTGCCTTTCCTATCATTTCGATGGCTTTCTCTGCCCTGCTGCGCAATGACGGGCAACCGAACCGTGTCACCTTGATCATGATCCTCGGCGGTGTGCTGAATGTTGTGCTGGACTGGCTGTTCATTGTTGTGATCCCATGGGAGCTAACCGGGGCAGCAATTGCCACTATGCTTTCGCAGCTAGCAACCGCCCTACTTTGCCTGCAGCATTTTTTCTCAGACAGAAGCCAGCTCCGGATCTCCTGGCAAACCCTCCGGTTGCGGTGGCACGACGTCGGCCAGATTTGCCAGCTGGGTTTTTCCAGCTTTCTGATGTACCTCTATTTATCTGTCGTGTTGACCCTACACAACAAAGCCTTACTTTGGGTCGGCAAACCGATCCACGTTGCCGCATACGGCATTATTAGCTACACCGAAGCTTTCTTTTACCTTGTTTTTGAGGGAATTGCGTTGGGGATCCAACCAATCACCAGTTACAACACAGGGGCAGGTAGGCATGATCGCGTTATTGCGGTGAGAAATCTGGCCTTCGCCACAACGCTTGGGTTTGCACTCGTGGGGGTCGTTTTCATCTATAGCCAACCAGATTTACTGGTATACCTCTTTGCCGGTGACAACCCTGCCCTTCACCCTGTTGCAATCAATGGTATCCAGCACTATTTCTGGGGCTTACCTATGGAAGGCATGCTGCTGGTAGGTGCAACCTATTTCCAGTCGATTAACCGGGCCCGCGAAGCTTCTATGCTGTCTGGGGGGAAGCTGATCCTAATCAGCCTCTTCATATTTGGCTTAGCCAAATTATTGGGGGTTAACGGGGTTTGGATTGCCCTACCTCTGTGTAGCAGTGTACTGACCATATGGATGTTCTATGCACTCCGTAGGCAAAGCCTGAAGCCATAATAACTTTCCCTAATCGGGGCGACGCAATCGTTTCGCCCCGCTATTTCGCTGCTTTATTGTTCACTTTGTCGCTAACCGCTATGCCGTATAGTGACCATGCTCACAGATTGTAAGCGGAGTCTGTATTACTGATTTTCAATAATTTGCTATTAGGTATTATCAGCGCAATTTCATTGCTGTCTGGTGATAATCATGTTCAAAAAAACTCTTGTAGCGGTTTCCCTTGCTGCAGCTTCTCTTGCTAGCGCGACCGCTATGGCCGCGGAAAATGTCGACCTGCTGATCAAAAACGCCACCGTCCTCACCATGGACGAAGATAAGAACGTTTATGAAAAAGGTCTTGTTGCGGTTAAAGAAAACAAAATCGTCGCAGTCACTGACGGCAGTGACCTCAAAGAGTTTGAAGCGAAGAAAGTGATCGACGCCGACGGTGATATCGTGATGCCGGGTCTTATCAACACCCACACACACGTTTCCATGACGGTATTCCGCTCGCTAGCCGATGATGTGCCAGATCGCCTCCACCGCTATATCTTCCCGCTGGAAAGTAAACTTGTAACACGTGATATGGTTCGTATCGGCGCTCAGCTGGGTAACGTTGAGATGCTAAAAGGTGGTGTCACGACCTATGCGGACATGTACTACTTCGAAGATGAAGTCGCGAAAACTGTCGATGAAATCGGTATGCGCGCTATCTTGGGCGAAACGGTGATTAAATTCCCAGTAGCCGATGCCGCAAACGCGGAAGAAGGCATCAAGTACGCAGTTAACTTCATCGAAGAATATAAAGACCACCCGCGTATCACACCGGCGTTTGCGCCGCATGCGCCATATACCAACACCACAGAAACCCTACAAAAGATCACCGAACTATCGAAGAAATACGATGTCCCGGTATTGATCCACCTAGCGGAGTCTGATCGCGAAGATCAGGTCATTGCCGAGCGCAGCGGCGGCATGTCGCCGGTTGAATACATGGCCGATATCGGTGCCCTTACCCCGAACCTTGTTGGTGCCCATGTTATCAACGTCAGCGATAGCGATATTGAACTCCTGAAAAAACATGATGTGGGGATTGCCCACAACATGAGTGCCAACATCAAGTCAGCAAAAGGCGTCTCCCCGGCCCTTAAGATGTTTGACGACGGATTACGCATCGGTCTGGGTACTGATGGCCCGATGTCCGGAAACACTATTTCTACCCTAGACGAATTCAACCAGGTAGCCAAAGTTCATAAACTCGTCAACAAAGATCGCGCTGCGATGCCTCCAATGAAAGTCGTTGAGATGGCCACTATCGGTGCCGCCCG
Source organism: Photobacterium gaetbulicola Gung47 (assembly GCA_000940995.1). Taxonomy (NCBI): domain Bacteria; kingdom Pseudomonadati; phylum Pseudomonadota; class Gammaproteobacteria; order Vibrionales; family Vibrionaceae; genus Photobacterium; species Photobacterium gaetbulicola. The sequence goes on along the minus strand of CP005973.1, from coordinate 805,516 downwards.
TGCCCTTCACATGGAAGACACTATCGGTTCGCTGGAAGTCGGCAAACTAGCCGATATCATCGTAATTGATACCAAAGCGCCTAATATGGTGCCTGTCTACAACCCATACTCTGCACTGGTTTACTCTGCTTACGCAGCAAATGTGAAGCACACCATTGTTGACGGTCAGATTTTGATGAAAGACCGCACCATGACGACCGTTGACGAAGACAAGATTCGTAACGAAGCCCTAGCGTTTGCTGATAAAGTGCGTAAAACCGTAATCGAAAGCGGCGAAGTCGTTCAGTAAACCTTATACCGAACCTGTCTTTAAATTCCAAACACCGCCTTATGGCGGTGTTTTTATTGGTCAAAAGACAGCGTAAATTGACAAGCCATCAATTATCAACTGCTACAGAGAGCAATAATTTTAGCTTATCAATAACCAGGCAATTTTTTAGCCAATAACGTAGTTGCAAAATGCTGATTTTGGGGCGATGTGAGAACTTGCTGGAGGGATTTACAGATACAACACATAGAGCCCATGCGAACTACCGCTCTGGAGTTAGGCTCTATGTGAAGATTATATGACCAGTAGCAGTTTGCTACTTACACATAATAGGCTTCAACCGTACCTTTAAGGGTGATCAGAATTGGCTGACCGCGACGATCCAAGGCTTTTGGCGAAGGGATTTTAACCCAACCTTCACTGATGCAGTACTCTTCAACATCCGTACGCTCTTTGCCGTTTAGGCGAATACCGATTTGGTGTTCAAAGCACTCTGCCACGTGAAATGGGCTACGTGGATTACATGCTAGATGATCTGGCAGTGCTGGTTTAGAGTCGCTCATGTTTTTGACCTGATAATAGTAAAAAGTGCGTCATTGTAGACAATGCGTGGTTGGCACTCAAGCGCTGGATGCATTGTTGATGCAACAATTTAACTCAAAGCCCTAATTAGATTTTTCAACAATAAGGTCAGTATGCAACTCGGGATATTGGCCAAACGCTTGCTGTCTTACCATGCCGCCAAGTTCAAAAAAAGAGCCGAAAATCCATTGATACCCAGTGATGAGTAATAAACTGCCGGTCCCATAAATGGGTGATCAGATCGTAGACTTTGCCAATTTGCTCTGGGACTTAAAAACCCAGATAAAGAACAGCATAAATATCAAATCATTCAAGCCATAGATACTAAAGAAAACACCCGCAAACATATCGGCGTTATAAACATTTGATAGGCTATTTTGAAAAAACCATGCCAGCCAAGCCACCACGTAAACCAGTTTTTCTACGGCAAAAACAGCGGCCAGCCATCTGATATTAGACTTGATAAATGCAGCGCCGAGATAAGCCAGTCCCCAGACAACAATCATCAGCAAACCAAAGTTCGACATAACAACAGGATCTGCCTCATTTATTGCTGTATTAGTAAAAAGGCGAGAAAAGAATAAAACACCACCAATATTCATTGCGGCGGCTGCGATAAATCCAAGTTTGACTATTTTGTTTTTCATTTTATCCACTTTTCAAGATGAAGCCTATTTAGGCTACTGTTTGTTACCGATATTAGCTATGCCACTCCATCATAAGTTCGGATCCAGATGAACTTACAACCTTGAAGCCAAGACGCGAATAGAGGTCTTGTGCTGGATTCGTCTTTATAACACTCAGCCCCACAGTCGCGCCTGCACCTTTTGCCTGTTCAATCAACTGCCGAATAAGCCGACTGCCAATGTTCATCCCTTGATACTCTGGTGCAATTTGTATTTGAACTAAAGACCAGTGATTCAGCTCTGAATTGTAGGCCGCTTTAAATAAACCAACTGGCTTACCTGCCATTTCAACTATCTTTGCATGGTCAAACTGGTAACGGATACGCTTTTCATACTCCTCACGACAGGTCGGCATACCCACTTCCTCAAGGTAATACCGCATTGTTTTGTCTCTTAGCGCAAGCAAAAAGCCGATGTCTGACTCTGTTGCCGATCGAAGGGAAAACTCCATTATTCCTCCTAGAGTAAATATACCCACTTAATTTCAAGCCTCTGGGATATACAGGTCCTACATTAAACGTTGGCAATATCACACAATACCGCGCCTAATTAAAAGTCATTTTTTATAAATAGGATAAGCCCGCACTGTTAAGTGTGGGCTTCATCAAGCTATTCGTTTGCAACAGCTATAGCGACCATCGACTAGCCTGTAATTGGTAGATACCCATCCTGCCTGCAGGTACCCGGTAAGAAACTAACCTGCGTTATTTCGGTCTATTGATACAGGCCGTCCCTTGTCGCCCAAGGAATAATCACAGACGCCATCGGGGAAAGTTTTTTGTAGCTCGCTCAATCTAGCTGTAGCATCAACGTCGCCATACATCCCTTTAGCTATCGCGGCTTCGACAGCAATAGTATGGCACTTGAAGATACTGCCTTTCCATGGCGCTCCTGCCTGTATACGGCTATTGCTATAGATGGGGTACGAATCGGTGCATGGGCCATTTGCCTGAGCATTCCACTGTCCATCAAATACCCTTTTGCCAGAGGCATGAATAGCTCCTTCGGCACTGAAACACGTATCAACGGCTAGCTGGGGTTTCGACTCTTTTACCTTCGCGGAATAGCTCATCGACTCGGGCATCGCTTTAATCGCCATTAACCATTGATCCATCAGGGTATAGGCCTGCTCAACGGGATTATACTGCTTGTCGGAAATCCATATCACGTGATTGTCGGCATGCCCCATTTCATCCAGGATCCGCAACCGCGTCGAAAAAGAGGCGGAAGTATGGTGCATATTCAGATCATCTTCGAGGTGATGGCGTATATCAATGATCGGCAAGCTGACGTCACCAATGAAGACTTGGCCGTATTGATACGCTCTTTCGATGGCCGACAGGGGGGCGGATCGCCGCTTAGCCGGCGCTCTTTTGTCTTCCGTTACATTGTGCTCCCCCCACAGAGAGAGCCATAACGGTGGAATACTTGCACTTAGGCTCAGTTTTCTCTCGGATTCCATGTCGTTAAACGGTTTCCAAGCCCCTATTCTCTGGTTGATCTCAATGAATTCATCAATGGAAATCACCTTTTCGCGCAGCGCTTGAAGCCCATACTGCACACCCACGTTATCCCATGTCGATTGGGCAAAACCATGTTCATCCTTGCCGTAAATGTGGACAAGATCTTGCCAGTAATTCCAATTGACCTTATCAACCACTGACTCGTGGTAATACGGTTTCAGGAAACCCTGCCTTGGGTTATTGAGATAGCTGCTTAGACCAAAAAAGCCATTTATACATTCGCTATTACCTTGCGGGAACTGTGGCATTTTAAACCGGACTAACTGATTCAACGGCTGAAGCCAGCCAAACCTTTGCTCAGCCTCGTTGATGGCCCTCAACCCTTCAATATGCTGGCGAGACTGCCAATCCTGCCACCTGTCCCTGTCACTGGCTCTAAAGCTAAAATAAGTATTGAGCAAATCACAATCTAAGGCGTATATCGAAACACTGACCATGTCCGGGTACGAATACAAAGGAAGCAGGCCATCGAGAATCCCTTCACTATTTTGGGCAATCAGGTACTGGGCAAGCCCCCCGCCCGAACCACCGATCCCTATGGTGTATATGGGCTCTCCGAACAAACTGACGAACTGCGCCTTCACCCTTCTAGCCGTATCTTCAGCCAGTAGCATGTTGTAGCCATAACTGGTCTTATTGCCACTGGACGCTACAACGGCATACCCCTTCCTCAGTTGGGACAGCTCTTTATCAATCAGCCGGTTGAGCTTCATTTTACCTTGGCGAAATCCTAAGCCTGAGCCACCTTCGAACCGGTAGATTAACCTTTGGTTCCATACCTCAGCGCTGTCCTGTTTTCCCACTTCGTCAATACCGATAGGCATCGCAATAGTATAGATATACCGGTTAATCGTTCCTTTTTCGACCCGGACCAAGAGCTCACCTTTACTGGGAGGATCCTGCCTGAGTTCCAGCTCACTCCTACTCACTAAGACATTGTTTTCGCCCACCACCACATAGGATAACTGGGTTTTAATAGCACAATCTTTAGAGTAACCCATCAGTTTAACCCCATTAACGGGGTCATAAACAGGAACGCCATATCCATCCTGGTTATCAACAACAGGTTGTCCAAGTCCAGAATCGACCGTCATACAGAAAAAAGGGTATTGATTGGGACCTGAATAGAGTGAGTTGACCGGACCTATCTCTCCCACTTTGATGGGAAAGGCAAACGTTTCTTCTGGTCTCGGACTCCGGCTTATGTGCCCATCAACTTCCAGCAGGTAATTAGGTTCCGCCGGTGCCAAGCCCTTTACTTGCCTAGAGACAAGGCTTTCTTCGCTATCGAACTGTCGGAAAATAATGAAAAATACGAAAAGACCCGCCAAGCCAAGGATTAATTTTTTCATAGTATCAACGAAGCTTTGTGTACCCATCTATAGTGTAGCTTCGTTACATCATGACAGCGTCTTGTGGTTTAGATAACGAAAAGGAGCACTAACACGTACTCCTCCGTTAATTCACACAACCTATAAGAGTCTTGGGCTAACTTTATGGCTCCTCATGTTCTTGCTGGATATCAGAGCAGAATTTAAGTGCGCCAGTCTCGATATGATGGCACAAGGGAGCCCGCCCATTATGCACATTCTCAACCTCTTCCCACTTGTCAGCTGATTGCACATTTCCGACGAAAAGAAGCCCGCCAACTATTACCCCACTACTTACGCCGAGAATTCTCTTGGTTCGGCATGTATTACGTCTCTTGGTTGTAATCTGCTTTTTCATCTGTCTATTCTGTTTTCTTGATTCATGACTACAAGGCCTGTGACAAAAAAGTCCTAACCCAATAGTGCGTTTGCATTCAAACAGCTGATAACTCAAAGACCTAGCCAGCATCAAACTGTCACTTTTTTAACATAGCCACAAGTAAAACCCTTAAACATAAGCCACTTAGCGACCACGCCAACTTGTTACAGGGTATACATGATGCAGGCTGAACAAAAATCAAACAAGTCAAAAATCGCTCAATTTTAAGAAAACAGGTATCAATTTGTGAATAGGTCTTAACAAACCATGACATTGATGACGGCATGTTATACATCATGTGATGGATCGCGCCTTATAGGCGGAAAACACTTGAAATCAGTCAGAGGAGCTGCCGGCCTAGCAGCCTAATATACGTGGGTCTTCGAATCGCTAACCTAGCCATGTTGCGGCTAAAGCTAACATATTGAAAAATTGTGAGGTGCTTTGCTTAGTTAACTTAAAAGGAAGAAAGTCCTATCCAATGATGACGAAATCACGCCGCCATTGAATAGGACTCTCGTCCTGCATGCTTACCCTTGCGCTTGAAACTCCCCTTGCCTTTTTTCGCTTTTACAACTCGTGTTTTGAACAATTGACTGGTTACGACAGCTTTTAGCGCATTGTCTTTGATGGTACCTCGACCAAAATCGGTATCTACCGCTTTCGCTGCGTTTGCATCCATACCATCCAAGCCAATGACGGATGGCGTCTTTCTTTTCTTAGCCATGTTTATTCCTCTCAGATAATCACATGTATAGTACATTTAGCTCTTCTGTTGCTCGAATCGCTCACGATACAGCTTAAGGAAATAAAGCACAATATCTCTCGCAACATCGGTTTCGCAATTGGTTAAAAACACCATCCCGGTCTGTGTATGCCGATTGAACAACATCTCTGTACGGATCCCTTTGATCCAACCACCATGGTGAACGAAACCTGAGATCCCTTTGTAGTCAAATGTTCGCCAACCCAGCCCGTAATAAACATTGCTTAGCTTGGCTCGGTAACGATACTGATTAGCACGTATATGTGGCTTGTGCATGATCTCAAGCAGTGGCGGGCGCAATACACTTGGATTGTGGCCCAATTGGGCCAACATCCACTTGGCCAGGTCTTGTGCACTTGCATTTACCCCTGCCGCTGCCGGTAAGCGATAGTAGTATGAGGCAGGCTTCACAGGGGCAAACCCCGCTTTGACCTTCACATGGGGAGTGACACGGTTTTCTGATTCAGTGAAGCCCTCCATACCATATGATGCATGATCCATTTCAAGCGGCACAAAGATGTTCTCTTGCACAAAGGCGGAATAGTCGACTCCCACTGCCAATGCCAGCATATCTGCTGTAAGGTTATAGACGACATTTTGGTAGCCGTAGCATTTCCCCGGCTCACATACAAACTTCACCCTGTCGAGTATATTGAGAATACGGGAGTATTTGACATTATCTTCAATCAGGTCCGAGTAGGCTTGCGGTACCAAGCCAGTAGTATGGGACAGTAAGTGGCGCAATGTCACATCCTTACCAAGCATTGGATCACTGAACGTGATGTTGTCGAGGTACGGGACGACATGGGTATCCCATTCAATCACCCCCTGGTCGACAAGAATCGACACAGCCGCAGAGGCAAATGTCTTTGAAATCGACGCTAACGGAAAGACTGTTGCTGAATCAATCTTCTCTTTACTGCCTTTTTTTGTCACACCATAGCCACGTAATAACCTGATATCGCCATTAATGACGACGGCTAATGAGGCGCCAGGAATCCCCTTCTTTACGGCGTTTTTGACATATTGATCAAGTTTAAGTGCCATGTCGTCATGTTCAGCACCAACAACAGGGACTGAAGCCAGCAGCCACACTGCCAGCCCCATTGTCCGATAACTTTTCATCAATTTTACTACCTAGCCAAAATGATATTTACCCAAACACGCCAAGGCATTCGGTTTGTTCTAATCATTGAGACGTTCATATCCAACTAGCTTCATGCTACTTGGATTACAACATCTGGCTATAAGCGTAGACGTATCGCAGATAGGGCATATTTCTCTCAATTGAGAATGAGTTTCAGTGAAGTGACATTATTAACAAGTTAGCAATTCCAACATATGAATAATTTCACCATGCATAAAATATTGCTATTTTTTAGAGCAATTCTGTTTAATTTACTCTAAGATGAATCTGGTTTTAATGCGTTTTATACAGTGTATTTTTATGCTCTTGTCAATTATAGATATATACACTTGTACGCTGAAATATAGTTACACATGTACGCTGAAATAACTTACATGTGTACGCTTGAATCGAAGGCAATGGCTATTTTTCTAACAACCGAATATCATACGCGAGTTAAGTTAGTATTTTTACACTAAACTAACAGCTTATAACATTACTTAATATTCAGTTAGTTAAAGACAGCCCAGTAAGAAAATCGAGATGTGGGACACATTTTTTTCTTTCAATAATTTTATTTCCCATTACAATACTTCGCCTTGATTCGGCTTCAGGCAGTTTTAAATAATAAGGTATCAAGTCATGAAAGTTGTCGATTATTTTAAGCAAAAACGTGATGGCCTATCACTACATGCCTTTGAACTAAAAGACTTACTCTCACCATCTTTACGTGAGCACTGGCTTGATTTTGTTAACCGAGCAAACAAAACACAGCTGGGTGCCCTTGTTACGCACAAACAGTCTGCATCTAATGATGATGTTGTCGAGCAACCGAGTAAAACCAAGATAGAAAAAACTGTTGTGGAAAATATCGCACCTGAAGCTGTTGCTAAAACACCAGCTATTGAAATGAAGCCTGAAGCAGAAGCCTTGTACAAAGAGCTCACTGCTACCCTTGGTGAAGTCATCCATACTGGTGAATGGATGACTGTTGATCAGGGTCGTATTAACCAATTTGCTGATGTGACTGAAGATCACCAGTGGATTCACACTAACCCAGAACGTGCTGCTGAAGAGTCTCCATTTAAGACGACTATTGCACACGGCTTCCTGACGCTGTCACTACTTTCTGTTCTTACAGACAGTGTTGACCCTGAGAACCAAAAGTTCCCAACGGCTAAAATGACCGTCAATATGGGTTTCAACAAAATTCGCTTCCCATATCCGGTGAAATCAGAAAACCGTATTCGTGCAACGACTAAAATTCAATCTGTAACACCAATTAAGCGAGGACTGGAAATCGTCCAAGAGCTAACGGTACAAATTGAGGGTATACGACGCCCTGGCTGTGTCGCTGAATCCGTCATCCAGCTGCATTTCTAATTCAAGTCGTTCAACGCCAAGAAATCTTCAATGCCAAAAGCTAACTACTTTTGGCATTTTTGTATCCACCTCTCAAACCTCCCCCTAAGCCATAGACCTGTGTGATATCTTGCTATCCACGCATTCATCAGTTGCACAAGCAAAAAATTACCCCTACAATCAACACCGTTAAAAAACAGCATTCAAAATAATTAACTATTCTCTCAACAGCTCAAAAACTTATTATGATTAGACTCGTTACCGTTATTGTTTTAGTCGGACTTCTGGCCCTCACTGCTGCGGTCAAGATGCTCAACATTCAACAAGACTCTCGCCGTGCGACACTTCAATCTATCGCGGCAAACATTCACACCATGTCTGAGCTCGTTCATACAAAAGCCGAAATCGGTGGCGCACTGTCAAAATGCTATCCAGATAGCAGTGAGGAACTCAGCAAAGCACTAGAAAATAAGAAAGACTCTTTTTTCCTCGAAGATATCTATATCTGCAACGGCTACCCCTCAGGTCATATCGATAACGTCCGCAGGGCATTCGATATCGACGCGAAGCTCTATGTCACCAACAAGAGTAATGACAATGGCGGTTTGACAGCCCACATATCCTTCCCTAAGAATGGAGTGTTAAACTACCAATGCAGGGTCATTTATACCGATGCAAAAGGTACCGACTCATATCAGGTGGAATTTATTGATTCAGACTGCTAGAGAGCCGTGCCATGGTACCGTTCTTTAGCCCTGAAAGTAACTACGCTAACAACCCCAAACCTTCGAGGAAGGCCCTAGCAGCTTGTTTGTTCCAGCAATGCTTGGCTCAGAGGACTAGATTGGAGAGAGGTTGGTTCATCGTTTTTGACTCATCATTATTGGCTCAAAGGTTAATTTCCTGTCCATCGGACACGAGAAAGAAGTCGTCATCAAAGGCTTGTGGGTTTGCCATTGCCCAGCTTTCAAGGTCATGGCCAATATGGATCAAGCCCATCCTCTTAGGAAGGCATTCTTCTTTGAGTGATTTTGCGAGTATCACATCAGGTTGCCTTCGAACCATTGTTTGACTTTTTCTGGTAAATCCACGGTGTCAGTGAGGTATGCGATACGCTTTCCCCGATATTCGAATACATAGCCCAAGCAAGGCTTTGAGTGAATCAGGGGAACTGGAGTAATACGGATATCTCGCCAATAGAAATGCTCAAATGGCTGCCTTGCTGCTTTGAAGTCCAATATTCCGGGATGTTTAAAAAGATCATCACAACCGACAGGATCGTCGGGGCCAAATACAGGAATAGATAAGTTCAACCCCCAGCGCAGATCAAACAGGGATTGCACATGATCCATGTGGTAGTGGGTCAGTACAATACTGTCAATACTGCCGGCAGGAAAACGTCTCAGCAAGTCCTCGGCATTGGCATCTATCAACAAATTCCAGCCTTGGTCGCTGATATACGCGGATGTTTTCCCAAGAGAATAAACAGGGTTTTCTCTCGCCCGCTCACAAGCAATGCACTGGCAGCCATAGACCGGCAACAACCGGGCATTACCTGTTCAATTTACCGTGAACTTCATTGCAATATATCCTCGTCCCGCGACATTGAATAACAGCTAAGCTGTTGCAATGAGTCTTGGTATTGCCGATACTCTTTAGCAAATTGCTCGATAGTTTGTTGCAGTGATCCACTATTATCCAAGACAAAACCGCTGTTAGGGCATTGTCCACGATAGTACTCAGCCCTCGCCAGCCTATCGACGATTTGCTCGGGAGTCTCACGCCCTCTAGCGTAGAGCCGAGCTTCCAACACTTCAGCACTGACATCGACAATGATAGGTACAACACGGTGGCCAAAATCCATCATGGCTTGCTCTAAATAGGCTCGAGAGCCATTGACGACTACATCTAAACCCAGAGAAAGCCAAAGCTCGACTTCTTTACCCAACGCATAGTAAAAGCCATTGGCCTGCCAGCTCATAGCAAACAAGCCTTGTTGTTGTCGTTGGGTAAACTCTTCGATTGATAATTCAATATGATTTTCGCCGCCCGCTTGCGATGAGCGGGTGATATAACGATGTGCCACCAGCAGCTGTTTCGGGTAAAGCGTACGAATCGCCTGAAGCAGGCTGTCTTTACCTGCCCCGGACGCACCCATTACATAGAATAAGGTACCTTGTTTATTCAACGCAGATCTCCTTGCGTTTATTTCTTTGGCTCACTGTATTAATTAAAATACCTGCTTGCCCTGACGCCAAACACGAGTAACATAAGTGTGATCATGCAAATGGTGTGCAAGAAGTATATCTGCACGTTTGCCCTCTGCTATCACGCCGCGATCATTGAGCTGAAGTGCCTCTGCTGGGTCCACTATTGCCAGCTTGGTGGCCTGCGGCAAATCCAAATCATTTCGCTCATCATCTGCCAGCTGGAACAGCGCATCAAGCAGGCTTCTCGGGTAATAGTCTGATGACAGAATATCCAATACGCCTAAGCTTGCGAATTCATGTGCTGCCACATTGCCTGAATGCGAACCGCCACAAACAACGTTCGGCGCGCCCATCATGACCTTCAAGCCCATGCCATGGGATATTTCGCTCCCGACACTGGCGGGTTATTTCAGCACGGTTCGCCGCAGACCATTGCTGAGAGCGTGCTACCTGCTCTTTCTCAAAGGCGAACATCTGCTCGTCAGAGAACTTGTATTTTCCTTGGTATTAATCACGGTATTTTTGTACATCAACAAACTGGCACTGACCTGGCGCGTGATCAAACAAGGAAACCAAATGAACATCAGACACATTCGCATAACGCTCAAACATACCAACCGTGGTTTCATGAGGGACTTCACAACGCAGATGCAATAAATGCTCAGCTCGGTTCACTCCGCATTTTTGGCTTGCAATGACCGTATCGATAAGATGATCCAAGTTTTCCTGACGGCGCCCCCCCTCACGGTAGACACCAAGGGCAACAGCATCCAATACCGTGGTGATCCCCGAGCCAACCAGCTGAGCGTCATGGGCACTCATTGCTGAAAATACTGGCCAATCGACGTTCGGGCGTGGAGTACCTGATCGGTTGAGCCTGTATCCACTACATGACTTTGTTTCATTACCATCAGTCGATGAGCAAGCAAACGCACAACGCCAAGTCGTGAGTCACAATAACAACGGCAAGTTCCAGCTCTGTGACAACATGACAAAACGTAGCAGAAGAACATTTAGCCCCGAGTTTAAACTAGAAGCTGCACTGCTAGTTCTAGACCAAAGATACTCAGTAGCGGAAGCAGCCAAGGCGATGAATGTCGGTAAATACACGATGGATAAGTGGATGCACCAGCTAAAGGGTGAACTGCAAGGCACTTCGCCAAAGGCTTCTCCGATGACACCTAAACAAATTGAAATTCGTGAATTAAAGAAAAAGCTGGCTCGTCTTGAAGATCACAACGTAATATTAAAAAGCCACAGCTCTGTTGATGTCGGACTCACTGAACAATTCTTGATAATCGAGAAAATCAGGCAGAGCTACAGTGTAAAAACACGCTGGCAGTACTTCACCATAAGCGTGGTCGTTATTGCCGTATCAGAATACTGGAGACCTCGTCCTCGACGTCCGTGGTGAACAGAACAGTTCCAGGCTTCATTAGCTTGTTCATCGATTACGTCCAGTACAAGGTGTACCAGATCAGATCGCGATAATAGAAGATAGTTCAGTATGATTTAGTCAACAAAGCCGTTTAGGTCTGAAAACAAAAAATGTTAGAGACAGTTCTCTTTATCAGCATTGATAGTTATTGATAGTTATCAATATTTATCTGTATAATTAAAAAAATCGCCAAACAAACAACTAACAATTAACTCATGTAAGTAATCCTTATATTAAAGATTCAAAGGTTTATTGATGAATGCAATTATACTATACAAATTAATTTCAAAATTAGAAAAAGCAAGTAGTGAAAGTGAATTGCGTTCTATTTGTGAGCAGTTATGTAAATCAACTGAAATACCATTTTATTTAATGGGTGTCATATCACACAAGTCTCTATGCAACCCAAACTTTAATATTATAACTAATCATAATACGGAATCTATCAAAGCATTTTATAACAAAAATAAACTCGCTATTGATCCTATCATTTTGAAGATCATGTCTCAAAGCTCACCTGTTAGGTGGGAAAAATTGTTAGACAACCAACCCCATAAGAACAAAAATTTTATGCAACTTGTAAAAGATGCTAATGAGTTAGGTTTGAAAAATGGCTTAAGTATTCCTTTCCGATCCGGTAAAGGAGAAGTTGGAATCATGTGTCTTGGTGTTGACAACTGCACTCATGCAAGTGTCAAACAATTGAACAAAATTCTACCATACGCACATACATTTTCTATGCATCTATTTGAAACTTTCAGAAGTTTATTATCCATCGAAAGTGTACAAGAGCCCGAAACCGAACTTACTAATCGAGAAAAGGAGTGTCTATTTTGGGTTTGTGAAGGTAAAACAACTTGGGAAATTGCACAAATCTTAAAAATTACTGAAAGAACAGTAGGTTTTCACTTAAACAACTCAGCCACTAAACTAGGTGCATGCAATCGACAACATACTGTTGCTATTGCTATCAGCAAAGGCCTAATACAACCGAAAATTCTAGATATAAATATAGATATTGCAGCGTCTTGCTAACTCTAATAATCCTATAGCAAGACGCTATTATTATCAAATAGTTAATTTCGATATCGAATCCTCATGAATTCAACCTCAAGCTCAAAAACATATCTAATCGATCTTTATATATCATCAATGATGGTATGCACCATGTATTTAAAGTAAGTTCTATACAAAATTAAATGCATTCTTAACATCAGACTTTCTTCTAAATTGGACGAAGACACTTTTATCCGTAATTGACATGTAAAGATTATTATCTTGTACAACCTTATAAGCCTGTCCAACATCTAGACCAAAACTATGACCAGGATAAACTTTTGTCGATTCAGTACAAATTTCTTTCAATTTTTGCAAGCTATCGAAAAGTTGCTCTGGGCTACTACCTCTCTCGATACAAACACCACAACCTTCAGCAAATAGTGTATCACCACTGAACAACCAACTTTGATTAACAAATGGTATATTAATTAAATAGCAAAGGCTGCCAAAAGTATGTCCTGGTGTATTGATAAACTCTACTTTTGTAGATCCAATAGTAAAATCGCTATCACGCTCTAATGGTAAAAGACCATAACAAGAAAAATTATAATATTCTGCTTCTTTTTTTGACATAAACACAGGGACATTGTGCTTTCTTGCTAACTGATCAGACAAAGAACTATGGTCTAAGTGATGATGAGTTAGCAATATTGCTGCTAACCTGACATCATGAAACTCTAAATACTGTTTAAAAACCTTTTCATCCCAGACAGGATCTACCGCGATAGCGATTTTTTGCTTTTTATCAATTATTAGATAACAGTAATTAATAAATTGACCTTTAATCGCCTTAATAACCTCTAAGAACATCCGTAAACCTTATTGACAGGCACTTACCTTATACTCATTTTTAATATTATTCACTAACTTAGTCAACACACTTCCTGGCCCTAATTCCTTAAACTCAAACTCGCCAATGCTCAATAAGTATTCAATAGACTCTAACCATCTAACTTGGCCCGTAATTTGTTCCGATAACAATAGCTTTACTCGCTGCTTTGCATAAGGTCTTGCGTTAACATTTGAAATAGCTGGAATGCATATGCTGTTTAAGCGGGCTTCATCCAGCGCGTGAGTAAATTCATCCTTAGCAGTTTTCATCAATGGTGAATGAAAAGCACCACTCACTTTCAAAGGTACAAAATACGTAGCACCGTTATTTAAAAAAAGTGATGACAGTTCTGGTACAATCTGTTGCTCACCACTTATCACTACCTGTAAAGAAGAATTGTCATTGGCAACCCAAACACTATTAATTTTATTCTGCTTTAAAATCTTGTTAACTTTATCTTTATTAAGCCCAATTATGGCGGCCATTGCTCCATTTTCAGCCTTACTCATCAATTGCCCTCGTTTTATTACCAACCGAATCGCTGTTTCAAAATCGAGTAAACCTGAAGCAAAAAGTGCTGAGTATTCGCCAACACTATGACCAATAACATAATCTGGAATCACTCCTGTCAATTCTACTTCATTCAAGTAAGATAATGCACTAACAACAAAAAGAGCTGGCTGAGTATATTGGGTGTTGTTTAGCTTATCACCTATATCGTCTAAACATAAATCGCGCACAGAATAGCCCAAAAAAGAATCAGCTTTATCTAGGAATTCAGGGTATTTATCAAAAAGATCTTTTCCCATACCTTTATATTGAGAACCCTGTCCAGGAAACATATAAACTGTCATATCTAACCTTAATCAAATTGACCATGCTTTTGTGCCAAAAATAAGCACTTAGGATTTATTATATCAATAGCTTTTGCGTAAGCTATACCAGTACAGACTGCAGAGGTCGCCTTACAGACTTCTCCATTCGAGGTGCTAAACCAACACGAACCAAAGCTTGGGGCACTCGCCCCGAATCTATTTCAGCAATCTGTCTCAGTGCCTCCCTCCCCGCAATACTCTCCACAGGATAGCTAACCGGACAAATTGCATATCCTAATTTTGCCGATAATAAGTAGCATTTTTCCAAGACTCTACCAACACTGAGCCAATCCTTAGGCTGATCGGTACTAGAATGGATAACTCCCCACATAGGGACGTGATCGCAGCTAGTATCAACCATATCGATTTCAGACTGTTTTGATTGCTGGTTAACTAAATCTTCCTTAGTCGCAGCAAGCTGCATCCAATGCTTTATCAATATAGGAGCATCATTCTGGAAGATTGAAATCCCATCTCCTGTTGATAACATTTCTGCCCTATTACGACGAAACCATTTCATTGCGTCATTAGTTGCATCACCACTTAAAAACTCTCTAACAGTGACACTGCATACTTCACTTATGTCCTGGCATTTGGCGCGATCGTCAAGCCAAGTAACACCAACATCTGCAATAGGCTTTTGTTCCAGAGCTGCATCAAAATAATGCGAACTAACTTTTCCAATTCCTGTGTAGGAACTTCGGTTGGTCTGACGGTTAAAGATTGCCTTTACTTCAGGTAAATCCTTCAAATCATCTGTTTGGTGATGCCCGTTAGAGGTATCAGTGATACGTGTGTACTGCAACCTGGCAACAAGACCGCTGTCGTAGAAGTGTTCATTACACACACTATCATCAACAAATAAGCTGTAGCCTAACGAACTTGCCATCACCGCCATGTTTTCTATTGCGCACCCTAACCCTTGCCCCATCATCCTGCGTAATGGATCGGCTTTTCCTAAATGGCGGCGGTGATCAGCATACAGATCAATATTGCTCCCAGAAACGCTAAACTTCCAAGGCTGAGTGTTATGAGGGCTTGCAGCCAAAGTACCAGCAAGAACAAGATATTCAGCCAAACTGTAACCCAATGGCTCATCATGATACCAAGTTCGATATCCTCTGTGACCATAGTCAACCTTATTATAGTTAACAACAGCAAATCCCCCTAGCGCCGCCACTCCACCGGTTGCAAATAGTGCCTTCAATATATTCCTACGGTTCAAGTCATTTTCCTCAATAAGATGCTCTGCTTCAGGCAGAGCATATTTTTATAAATTAGCTTTCAGTTACAAAAACTAACAAGATTGCTCTGTTAATAACTCACCTTTTTCATGAGTTTCATATTCCTCGTTATTATCAAAACGAAGCAGTACCGCAGGCAATAAAAATGCATCAGAAATAAATGCTACAAAAATACCTACACTTAGCAATAATCCAAAATAGAGATTAGGATTAAAGTTAGCTAAAATGAATGTCAGGAATGACAATATTAGAACGGCTGTTGTTGAAAAAATCGGATAACCAATTAACTTTAATGTGTTCTCTATTGATTCTTGTGTAGTGAATGCAGCCTTCTTACTTGCTAAATAATGATTTAAGAAGTGGATAGTATCATCAACGGCAATACCTAATGCAAGGCTAGCTACCATAACAGTACCTACATTTAACCTCACTTCAAAAATAACCATTACAGCAACAACGACTACCAAAGGGAAAACATTCGGAATCAAGCTCAATATCGCATATTTAACAGATCGATACATCACAGCAATCAATAAAGTAATGCCGACTAGAGCAACACCTAAAGACTTAACAAAAGTCATCGCTATATTGTTGCCCATATTGGTATAAAGAACATCACGGCCAGTAAACTCAATATCAATTCCTGTTAAGTTATTCTCAACCCAATCGTGAATTTCCTTCATATCTAAACGACTCTGATTGGTTGATAACAGAGGACGAATAACTGTGATACGAGAAGAAGATTCACTTATGTTGATTCTATCATTGATATCCATTCCTACAGGAACAGATAAAGAATACAAGAACAAATATTGTGCTATTGTTTGATCATCTTCAGGAATTACATGATAAGTTGGATCATTTTGATTCATTGCCCTGTTGATATTCTTAATTATTGTAGATAACGAGTAGACAGAAGTGAACCCTCCTGGTGCCTCTTCTGTTAAATAATCAGTAAAATACGATAATTGGTCCATATACTGTTTGGTAGCCACATCACCCGGTTTTTCACTATGGATCAATATCTCAAAGACAGCAGCACCTGAGCCTTCTTTTTCAATAAAATTAATTGCTTGTTTGAACCAATAATTATCAGAGAAATATTCAGATGTTAAAGTATCAATCTTAATACTTGGTACACAGATAGCTGCAATTAAAGCTGCAACAGCCCCTAGAGTAAGAACCCCTTTTTGCCTATAATTAATCCATTTAGATAGACGAACAAACCCTTGTCCGTTGAGATAATTCGCTTTAGTGAGCCTTTTCGATGGTTTTTTTGGATACAAACTTAAAATAATAGGCATTAAAGTAAGGAAAAGAACACTCAAAACCAAAGTGCCGAATCCTGCCATTAGGCCTACTGTTTTAATAGGTTCTACTGAAGCAAAAATGAATGAGAAAAATCCTATCGCTGTGGTAATGCTCGTCAGCATTATCGGTTTGAAATTTTTTAGTACTGTATAGCGTACAGCATCAGCTGTCGAAGCCGATGTCGATTTTTTAAACAGAAAGCCAGATATGATATGTAGTGATCCAGCAACAGCAATTGCCATAATAAATTGTGGCAAAGATACTGTCATCGTGTTGAGTTTAAAGCCCAACATTGACGTAATACCAAGAGTAATTACAATTGCAAAACAAGCGACAATAAATGGAACTAACACCGCCCATATATTTCTAAATAACAAGAAAAGTGCAACTAGCAAAGTTGTCCACAATATAGGGTTCAGTGTGGCTCCATCTTTTTGAGCAAGTTGATCGAATGCAGCATCCGTTATGGGCCCACCAGCCATGTAAAACTCATAACCACTACGCTCCGTTTCAATTTGTAAGATTTTTGTTAACTCTTCAAAAATAACGACAGGAAGAACTTCTCGATTTGCATTTGGTGAAAACTTTACTCGCAATATAGCAGTAGTTTTATCAGCTGTTATTAGGCTACCCATCAGTAGAGCGTCAGTTTCTACATAATCTGATGCTCTTTTAAGATTCTTGGCATTAACACTATAGATATCAGGAAATAATGCATCAACATGAATATCATGATTGTTAGCATAGATCCCTTGGTAATTTGTAAGTGAGTCAACACGAATAACATCTGTCATTTTCCAGAATTGATCGGTAAGACGCACGATTGTTTGTATTGGTTTTTCATTGATCACCCCATTCGGGTCATTAAAAGCCACAACAAACATATCATCATTACCAAATTCTGTAATAAAATTATCATATGACTGAAGATATGTATCGTTCTCAGAGAACCAAATTCTATAATTCGAATCGAACCTTAGGTCTTTAAGAAAGTATCCGAAAAAGCAAGTTACTAGCATCACTAAAGTAAATACTATGAGCCTATTACGCAATAACCAATTGCAATAGCTTAGAATAGGTATATTGGTTTTACTCACTAGTAACATATCATAGTCATCCATTCCTTTATCCTCTGGTATAAATGATTTCACAATTTATCGTCCTGATATTGTTAATATTAAAAAGAATATTCTAGCTTAACTCTAAGCCAACCTGAGCCATCTTCATTTAAATCACCTCGAGAGAAATATTTTTGAGAGTCTTGAAATTGTATTTCGAATGTACACTTATCATTAATAGATCGCCTAAGACTAATTCTATAAACATCAGCGGTACAGTCACAACGCTGGCCTATCGCAATTAATTCAACTTGAGTAAGGGCTTCATCATTCGCAGCCCATCTTACTGAGAAGTAGTTCTCCTCAAATACAGTCATATCTGTTCCATCAGTGTTATTGAAAAAATACTCATACACTAATGTAAGATCCGACTTACCCCACAGGCTTTGCCATGTATGTTCAACCCCTACAGCACCTATAGTTCCACTACTCAAGTCACCTGTAGGATTTTGATAAACCACCTCTGAGCGAAGTAAAATGTCTCCGTATAACCCAGTCAACTCAACTCCCAACCTCCGGTTAGTAAATTGCGAACTATTAGGATGACTAAACAAGTGTTCCTGTGTTAAATACATATAACTTAACCCAAACTCGACATGATCACCAAAATAGGTATAACGAATAGCCCACTGCTTATCATGAACATTTTTTTTGTTAATAGTATTTAGACCCGGATAATAATGACCTGACTCCACATCAGGCACCCTATTTGGAATAAAAAATGGTGCATAGTAAAATTCTAAGTTATTAGAATCACCTAGAAACTTTGTAGTAATGTAAGGAGTACCAATTTTATCAGGACGTAACCAGTCATATTGAAAGTCTCTACTATTCAAAACATCGACAATGGGTTTATTTTCCATCAGTCCCATATCAATAATTTGATAACCAAGAGTATATTCAAAAAGACCACTTAGTGTCTGAAACCACAGCTCATCAAATCCTGCTACAATTTGATCATTATAATTTGGGTTGAACCTCGTAAAGGCATCTATTCCAAAACCACTATTATCAGCTATAAATCCCGATGCTTTAACTCTAAGCTGCAACATATCAGTGTATGAATATTGACCTGGTAGCGGTGTTTCATCAAACTGATCTCGATAGTACTTAAGCTCAACACTTGAATCAGCTTCATATATAGCCGCTAATAAAACTGACTCTTCTGCGGCAACCATAGTAGTAAATAATAGTATTAGTGCGTAATAACAATTAGCTTTTATTTGCTTACACTTTTTGGTCATTCAGATTACCTACATGCGTTTTAATCTATGTTATCGTTTAAAAACGCTGAAATCGCCTAGGTGTAAAATTGACATTATCAAAATCTTCAAATAATTTAATTTCACTTAGTTCCATTACCGTGCGTTTGTTTGTCTGTACATTAAAAACTTCCACGGTTTGTGCACGCCAATATTTACCAAACTTTTTCCAATCCATGGACTTTCTTACTTTAAGCAGATCGCCTTTTCGATCGTAAAACTCTGTTTTTATCTCTAGCAAGTTAGTTTGATCTCGCCAGATGATTTGTTTACTATAACCACTATTTGCTTTAATCGGTGTCCTTTCTATCACATAAGATTCAACCCCGTCGATTATTTCCGAACCCAATAAAATACGCTGATATTTTTCAAGCTGTCGAATAGAGATATCTTCGTAAGCCAATTCTGAACCCATAAATGCACCACTTTTATTTGAGGTGGCGATCCTTTTTACTTTCTTTATTGAAGGTAAAAACAACCACTGATCATCATCGTCAGCACCTTTAGAATGAGTTAATAAACGTACACCATTTAATTGCGCTGGATACGTGAATTTTACAATGCTGCGGTCAAATCTGTTTTCATACTGTTTTGCAAAGTATTCCATTTCCCTAACAGTTTCATTATTGTTTGCATCATAAATTAGGAATTTTAACTTACGGCTCTCACCGACATAGCCATCTTCCATAGCTGCAACTTTTTCGGCTATCTGCTGTCCTGTAAGACCTTCAACTTTGGTCACAGCAGCATTAGCTGCATTTAAAGATAACATTGCTATCGTAGCTGTTATAAATGCTTTTACGATATTTATTCTCATTAAATCCATCCTTATTTCATAATCCGTAATTTAAAACTCATTAATTATCAGTTCACTAGTTTTCTTTCTGTTCGAAGGTGCTGTAAATGGAAATTAACTAAAACTGAGCAAAAAAGAATTGCTGACACTAAAAAAAACCAACCTTTATCGCCTGTTCTCTCAACTAAGAAAGAAGATAAAATTGGTCCTATACCACATCCCCAGCTAAACATTGCTGTAAACCATGCACTACCAGATGCTATTTTATTTTCATCAAGTTTATCGCCAATCATTGACAAAACAAGCGGAAACATAGGACCTAAGACAAGTCCGATTAACCCACAAAATATCAATAAAACAATGAAGTTAATCTTATCCTCATAACCAAAAGAGTCATATCCAATCAATGACATAGCAAAAAGAAGGATACAGCCAATCAATGTAGTCAACTTTAACAAGCTATCTTTACCCAAGCTCTTCTCCAGCTGACCTAAAAATGCCATACCTAATCCAGAGCATAAAATAAAAACTAAAAAAGGATAGCCAGTATACTTGACAGTCATACCCATGCTTAGTACTAACAATGGAATTAAAGAGATCATCACACTCTCCAGTACTCCATATGCAAATATATAGTGCAAAGGTACTATAATAGAAGAAATTCCTGCTTTTCCTTTTATTGCATCTTCTGAACATCTTGGCTTGAGGTTTTTAAATCCAAAGTTGACAATTAGTATAGATATAATGATAACGATGCTAGCAACAACAAATGCCATTTTTTCACCAAATCCATACATATAAGCAGCGAACACAGGACCTATACCAAAACCTATTCCTAATAATATTGAGTAAATAGTCGATACTGCTGTTCTATTTTTATTGCTAGCTAGTAAATTTACAGATGTCTGTCCAGCAACTAAAAATAATCCCATCCCTATACCACTTATTACCCGTAATAATATCCATATCTCTAAAGATTCGAAAAAGGCATAGCACCCAGATAAAATAGCCGTTATCATTGCTCCAGCCAGCATTACGGGCTTGATACCTAATCGTGTAATATAACCTCCAGCAACAGGAGTAATTACTGCCATGGTAATAAAGTAGCTACTTGAAGTTAATCCAATTAAATCAGTTGGCACTCCTTTGGAGTCCATTAACATAGACACCAAAGGAGGAAATATACCGAGTGAGAACCCAGCCATGAACGCAATAAGGTATAAGCGAGTTAAGTTGGTATTCCTAGATGAGATATCCAAACGGTACATTGTCAAAAGCCTCTTATTGCATGATATTTTCTAGTGAGCTTTCTTTAATTTCACTCTTAAAGTTAATCATACGCAACAGTCTTGTTGTATATTCTTCGACCAAGTTCTCAATTGTTTTAGCATGATAACGATTAGAGCTATACCCTACTCTTACCTGTAGTTGCTGCTCATGTATAGAAAGCCAAAATTCTATTTCACTTACTCGTTTTTGCTGAGGAAACGAAATTCGTTGGTGTGAATCCTTCTCATTAAACTCAAACACATCTGATTTAGGAGCTGTAACATATCCAAGATAGTTCAGCCGTACGGAAGTCAGCTTTTCATCGGGGTAGCACGATTCTGGTAATCTGTCGCCTAGCCAGTCATAGGTAATACCTGACAGCGGAATAGCGGCAATCCCATTCTCAACGTTAGCTACTTTTCTAGCCCAACTGTCGTTGTGATTCCAATTCAAAACTAAAGGTACATTGACTGCATAGTTACCAATACTGTTTGTAGTATTAATACCTTCAATATCGCCCCCTCTTCCATTAAATTTATGACTGACTACAACCGTATCTAATCCTAGATGATCTGCAATCAGATCGTACAGTGGGCACGCAAGTACACTATATAACGAAGACTGATAGTGTTGTTTCGCTAACATGACAAGTGAAGCCGTCTGTTCTTTTGAAAAAGTGCGCGATACTATTTCTTCGCTCGCCTGGTCATTTATGCCATCATTACATTCGAGAGGAATAAGTGATTTTTTGGAAATACTTCCAAGAGTTGAAATCCAATATTCCAAGTGATTATTTAGCTTACCTGCAGACTCCAGTTCACTAATTTTACAGACATAGTCACCATATTGTGTTTTTCTTGGCTCATCAAGAAACTGTTCAAATTCTAGGAAATGACCATAACTTCTCCACAGCTCCCTAAAGAAAATTTCTGAAGAAATCATATCTGAGATCAGATGATGGCCAATAATTGAAATGTCAAATTCATTATCAGTTACTTTGACGATAAGAAGGCGCCATAAAGGAAAAACTTCAATTTTAATCTCCTCCAAAAGCTCAGCTATCTTAAGCTCTACTTGTTCATCACGCTCAAGTGTGGTGAGGTGCTCTGCACTGAACAGTTCGGGATTCACAGAGTTATCACTGTCTACAAACTCCTGATAATGAAACCGTTCACCTGGAACGATAACAGTTCTTAATGCATCGTGACTAGAAATTAGTTTGTTCAGAGCCGCTGTGAATACTTCCAAGTCCAAAGCTTGCTTATAGGTAAAGCGATGATATCCAAACCAATTATATGGTTTATCGAAGTGATTCATTATCCAACGCTGTGCTGACCCTAACGGCAATTTTGTATCATTTACCGTAGATACCGGCTGCAGAGAGCTATTACTTTGGCGCGAAAAATCTACACTTAGCTGTGACAGGCCTTTACGATCAAGCTTACCATTATGATTTTTAGGTAGGCTACTAAGATGAACTGCATAGTTTGGCAACATATATGAAGTCAGCTTCCCTTCGGCGAAGCCTGTCATTTCACTAAGACTCGTTTCTTTACCCGCATAAAAGCAGATTATTTTTTGCGTATTGTTAATTTCTTTGGTTATTACTCCAACTTCATCCAGATTTGGATGAGAAAGAAGTACATTTTCTATTTCACCAAGTTCTACTCGATAACCTCTAATCTTAACTTGATGGTCAAGACGGCCTTTATAGGTATAGCAGCCTGAGCTGTCACAAGTTACCAAGTCGCCCGTTTTATATACTTTATCGGACTTAATATCTTGCCAAATATTATCAATGAATGTTTGTTCTGTCTTTTCCTCGTCATTAAGATAACCTTTCGCTAGTTGTGGTCCGGCAATACACAACTCCCCAGTTTCACCAGGATTAACCCGCTTTCCATGCTCATCTATAATCAATAATTGAACACCGGGCATTTCGCTTCCAATCGGTATCGACTTATCGTTATCTTCAGGCATAGAATCAATAACGTATGCACTTACATCAATCGATGCCTCTGTAGGCCCATATAGGTTAGCTAATGGGATCGAACCATACTCATGAAACCATTGTCGAACAAAAGTGCGTGGCAATGCTTCACCGCTACATACTAGATATTTCATGGCCGACAAATCAGGTGCGTCACCTTCCACTGCATTCAGGAACTCGCCCAACATTGAGGGGACAAAATGCATATAGTTAATAGCTTCCTTCGTTAGCCAATCAGCTAATGCCCAAGGGTTCTTGACTGTATCAGTATCAACAATAGCTACCTCTCCCCCCAGCATCAGCGGCCAATATATTTCCCATACAGAAATATCAAAGCTACAGGATGTCTTCTGGGCAACACGATTTCCAGCAATAAGTCTGAACAAGTCTTGATGCCATTCCATCCTTATCATATAGCCGAGATGGTTAAGCTCGACCCCTTTAGGATTACCAGTCGACCCTGACGTATATAGAACAATCATCGTATCATTAGGGTTTACCTGAATACCTGTTTCCAAGATACTGTATTCAGACCATACCGACTTTGATACTAGGCTTACCTCTGACACGCTGCGGTTTCGCAGCAGCGGAGTCCATTGTTCCATAAAAATGATTGTGTTCAATTGCGAAGAATTTAGCAATAAGTCATCAACTTGCTTTGCAACATTGGAATTAGCAATGAGAATGTCACACTGGGCATGCTCAAGAATGTATGTCACCCGCTGGGTAGGAAACTTATCGTCGATAGGTACATACGCTGCTCCGGTTTTGAGAACTGCTAGCATTGCTATGATCATTTCACAGCTTCGATTCAGGTGGATCGCCACCAACTTGCCATTACCAACACCTTGGCTCACAAGGTAATTTGCCAGTTGATTCGAACTTTCATCAAGTTCACGATAGGTTATACGGCCATTTTTATCATATACAGCCGTAGCTTCCGGGGTTAAACTAGCCTGCCTGATGAAATGCCGAAACGGAATAGGCTCAACATCAGTGTAAAATTGCGTTTTTGTATTTTTGTTTAATTTCGAGTTAGCTTCAATTATAAAGTCAGCTAGTTGCTCTAAAGTTCTACACTTAAACAGTGATAACTTATCTTTAATATTATACTTTTTAGCTATTTTATTAAATATTCTGATCAACTCTAATGAATCGAGCCCCAAATCTGCTTCTAAATGCAACTTGGCGTCTTTGTCTTTCAGCTTGACATTTATATTTTCTGAAATAAAGTCCAATAGCTTATTTTTAAAATAATTGATATCCCACTCTGGAATACCTTGTGTCTTGACGTTATAACTCGGAGCAAAATCACCTGTTTTATGATCTATTTCTTGTAATTCTGGCTTACTCACTAAATCATATAACGACTGGTGGTAATTTTTCATTAATTGCTCCATCATAGAATGGTCAAAAAGTATTGCATCAAAATTCAATGACATAACTAATTGACCATCATATATTTCTTGAAGAAAATCTATAGCACCGCTGCTATTTGACGTCGTAGGTCGATACTCTATAACTTCAACCTGTCCGTAGTGTTTTTTAAGTTTAACTCTTCCTATATATGGAAAGTAGATATTGGAACGAATAAAACTTCTGATCAAGGGTATCATTTTCGATGGTATCTGCCCCCTGTGTAAAGTAACAGTATCCTTAACAACTTTCGCAGTTACATCACTTTGTAATGAATCTACCCCTTGAGATATCGCCCAATATAATTCCTCATGCAAATTTTTTATTTGCTGTTCAAACCCTTCGCTTGAGAATATATCCCTCGTTCTAAAAGGTATGTTTTGAGCAAAGCAACCTACCATTTTTTCTATTTTTGGTATGGGATACAAAATACCGCTAGTTGGGATTTGTAATACAACATCATCCAAATTTTCATCAAAGTCTCGCAGTGTTCGAATAAACATTCCAGTTAAAAGTGTATTGATAGAAACATCATACTTTTTAGTAAGATTAATTAGATTTCTTGTAAGTTCATCACCTGCATTGATAAACAAATTTTTAAACCTTGATCTATCAGGATTAAACTCATCATTTTTCATATTCCAGAAAAATGGTTGTTCACCAATTTTTTTCATATATTCTATATAATCATAGTCATTATATTCATCACGAGCAGCATTGATTTCATTTATAGTGTTTGCAAACTCTATATCGGTTATTGGCAAGCTAAGCTCCGATATGGTATTTTTTATAATGGCATCATATATACCCATGAACTCACTTACAATATTCTGATTTCCACGACCGTCCGAAATTACATGGTCATTACTAAAATACAGGTAAAATTCTTCCTCATTAATCACACCAATATCAAACTGATGCAGTGGCCATTGATCTAGCTTCCACTCTTTATTTATTCTCTGATTAATAATTTCATCTGCATCATCACCCTGCAGATGAATGACCTCTATTTCTGGAACTTTGGCATCATGCTTGATATAACTTATCATTTCGTTAAAAGATGTTGCATTATCTGGCAGCACATAATATGTTCTTAATGCAGGAGTTCTTTCGACTAAAAGTTGCCACGCCTTTTTCGCAATATCAAGGTCAAGACTCCCTTTTAATTTTAACCGTGTACAAAGTCCATTTCCCGCATTTAGTGCATGTGATAAGAAAAATATCCTCTGAGAATTTAATATTGGAAATTCAGTATCAGATGGATAATTCTCCTTTTCATTGATACTTTCATCCTGTACCACGTTATAATGTTCAAAGACATCACCGATTACATCCCATTTAACTAATTCTTCATGAGTTAACGGCCTAATATGCTCAAAGCGAGCCACAAGTTGACTCATCAATCCCATCATCTTGATTGAATCAAGTGCTAAATCCAGCTGCAATTTTGTTTCAGCTGTCAATTCATTTTCAGGGAAACCTGTTAACTCAGATATTAATTGCTTAATTTCGTTGACTATCATTTCATTATCCTTAATTTAAAACCATCAAGTTGACAGCTTAATAACACTAGAGCCATTTAATTGCTCTAGTATCATTAAGCTGAACTATAATATTTATTATTCTTAGATACTAAGTGTATCAAGTCCCTTTATATATACTGACAACTTTTTGCGCTCTTCATGGTTAGGACGCTTTATTTCTTCAAGTTTTAACGGTCGTAATTTATTTTCTTTTACAAGTTTATTTTCAGGATATAATGTGCCTTGCTTTTTTAATCCTTCAGCCTTATTAGCATTGTTATCAGCTGAAATCCAAAATGACTGAGTCTCGAAACTCCTCAATGGCAATGATACTTTTATGGCATTAACCTGTTCCAAAATATCTGATGTCGATAGGATGTCTTTTACATGTACACCATCTATACACCAGCATTTTGCTAATGTCATTTTGTCATAGAAAAGATGTTCTTTTTCATTGCTGATATTGTTAAATATCAACTGCTCATCTTTATTAACGCAGCCAGTCACGACACCCCATTGCTCCAGCCTATTTTCAATGTTATTTTCAACATATTCTGCAGATTCACTTACCCCGTCTGCTAACTGTTTTGGTGAAATCATTTTAAGGCGTTTAAGGGCATTACTGAAAGTCGGCTTTGAACATGCAATGATTACAGCCCTATATTTATGATGAATACGGCAGTGCTGTGATGTGTAGGCTATATCCTTGATCTCTGGATACATATCATGTTGCTGCCACCGTGATTCTAGCTTGACTAGCTCTTCAATGAGTTTCGCGAGACGCTGTGGGGTTGATTCACTGATCACAACACATTGATATCTCGGCACAAATTCAGTAATCTTCGAAGGACGTTCCACTCTAGAGTAAGCATCCAATATTACGTGTGCATTCGTTCCCGTATACCCTAATGCTGTTACTCCCGCCCTCATTGGTTTTCCTATCGACTCAGTCCAGGTTACAGGTTCTTGCGGCAGCACCAGACGGCTGTTAGCAATATTGATCAAGTCATTAACTTTAGATACCTTGGTTACTGGTGGGATTGTCTTATATTTAAAGGCCATCAATACCTTAATTAAACTGGACATTCCTGCTGCATTGAACGAATGTCCAATATTGGGCTTCAGCGCACCTAAATAACAAGGTTTTGTATATTCTCTGTGCTCGGCCTCTCCGCCAAACACGGTAGCAAGAGCCTCGCACTCTATAGGATCGCCAAGCTTTGTTCCTGTGCCATGTGTTTCAATGTAATCGACACTGTCATGTTCAATTCCGAAGCGATGATATACATCATTGATTAGCGCAGCCTGTGACAAAGAGTTAGGAGCAGTCATACCGCTTGTATAACCATCCTGGTTGGTTCCTGAGCCTTTTATAACACCATAGATCTGATCGCCGTCACGTTCAGCCTCTTGCAGTGGTTTAAGTACAATTGCTGTAACCGCCTCACCAATCGCAATGCCATCCGCACTCTGATCAAACGTTTTGCAGCCATCTGTTTTTGACAACATCCCAGCTTGGCTCGCAGTGGTTAAATCGCGTTCGTTAACAACCAAATATACAGAGGAAACCAGAGCCATTTTGGTTTCTCCAAGCCTGATACTATTACAAGCTTGATGCAATGCGACCAGTGAAGAAGAACAAGCAGTATCAAAAGCAACGGCTGGCCCTTTTAAATTTAGCCAATACGACAAACGAGCAGGAAGTACCGCAGCATGCGTACCCAGCATCGCAAAAGCATTAGGTGGCGTTTGTTGCTCGATAATCTTTTGATAATCACTCGTCATACACCCTACATAAACACCGCAATTTTTTCCATTTAAGTCGGCTTTGGTATAGCCTGCATCTTCAAAAGCATGCCAAGCGGATTGCAAAAATAAACGCTGTTGTGGGTCAATGTAGTTCGCCTCCATTGGCATAATCCCAAAGAATTTGGCATCAAAATGATCAATGTTCTCAAGCAAGCCCGCATATTTACAAACAGTCTTTCCTAATTGATAAGGTTTTTTATCGTAGATATCTGCCAGACTGAAACGTTTTTCCGGTAACTCTCTAACAGAGCTATGTTTTTTTAAGCAATTCTCGAACATTTCATCGGGTGTTTCTGCATCGGGAAATCGTCCCGAAACACCAACGATTGCTATATCCATCGACGCTAAATTATTCTTTTCGGAAACAGCGCTCGGTGCATTAAAAACCTTCTCATCTTCGACAGCTTTCCCTTCCCCGTTTGGCTGAGTAGCACAATACTCAGCGTTGAGGGGCTCAATCACCTTTTCCTTCAATCTCGAAGATACACCGTGAAGTGTCATTATTTGCGAGTATGGCTTCTGCAGTAAGTTTTGTAATACCAGCAACCCAGCTTCTTTAGGCAACAGCTGCAACCCGTATTCCTCTTCCAGGTGCATACGGTAATTGGTAGGCACTTCCATTCCGTTGATCAAGCTTTTGTTGCACCACAATGGCCAGTTAATACTTATCGTTTGACCTTTCCTTTCTCCATTTTCAACTAAAAATTGCCTATACCGGCTAAACCCGTCAAGATAGCCATTCGCGAAGGCATAATCACTTTGACCTGCATTACCTATTACCGAGCTTATAGATGAAGACATCACGAAAAAGTCAAGCGCGTGGCCAGTGCTATATTCATCTAGCCAGTGCACTCCATGCATCTTGACTGACAATACAGCAGACATATCCTGCCAACTTTTTTTCAAAAACATGGAATCACGTGTTATACCAGCATTATGTATGATCCCTTTCAAAGGTTTGCCATCTAATACAACCCGGCTAAATACGCGGCTTATATCCTCTTCGCGGCTAACGTCAGCACATATATGGACAATCTTTGAACCCTTGTGGTTTAACTTTTGGTCAGCATTGACCTGCTCAACCATCTGCTTGCTTTTCGTGCCAAGTTCAGATCTACTGCAAATATAAATATTGCTTCCCGCACTGTTCTGCGCGAGGTATGACGCAAATAGTAAGCCTATTCCAGTAGAGCCTCCACTCACTAAATAGCTCGAATTTTCTGCCAGGTTTGCCAATACTCGATGACTTTCACCACTTTCCTTAAGCTCATTTTCAAGGCTAGCTGTTTGCTCCCAGCGCCGAATCTCTGTATTCGTGCCGACCAAGCGATAGTATTCTGATTTGTTCCATTTCTCCCCAACACACGGATCGTCTTCATTACAGGACGTATGCTGTATTGAATGAATTAACTCTATCAAAGCTTGGTTACATCGGGGGCTACCCACGTCGTTTGTAAATGATATATAGTCAAATTTTAGTTGGCTGAATTCTTTTGCTAAAGAGCGGCCAAAGCTCATGACCGCCTCATGCGAAGAAGAATTCATTTCAGAATTCGATATTCTATTTGGAGCAACGCCAACATAGGTAACCATGATTTTCCGGTAAGAATCGGCTTTTTCGAAAAGTGTTTTGAACATCGAAAAGATATTGTGAATTTGATTAAATCCTTCCTCTTTCAACCTTAAATCTGCGTCGGCAAAATAAACAAAATGAATAGGTTTTGAAATAGTCTCTGAATGAAGCACCTTAGCGGTTAATGCATCAGACCAGTGCTCATGCACCAAGACAGCATTTTCTCCTGTTTCGCTTTTCAGCTGTTGAACAAAATCTGGTTTAGCACCAATCAGCACAAGAGTGCTGTTGATGGCTTCGATTACAGGTCTAACCTTGAAGTTATTCCACTGCGGCCGATAAAACAAAGTCTCGCTTCCGCTTTCATCGGCTGATTTAATTGCTACACTAAGATCCAACGATTCCTTGTGCTGCTGGACTATTGGTACATTGTGCTCAATTCCCGGGGTATCCGCGCTCCACTTTCCTTTGAGGTATTTTGCTAACAGTTGCAAGTTATTATAATTGTACAAAATAACAGGTGATACCTTCTCAACTGTATATTTCGAGATTTGCTCGCAAATGCGTGCACTAAATATTGAGTCAATACCTATTTCAAAGAAACTCGTATCCATATACTTTGTGGACAGCTCAGCGACATCAATTTCCAAAACCGATGATAGTATTGATACCAAAATATCTTTGATTTGACTGTCATCAACTTCTTTATCAGACGGCGGCTTATGTTCAGGTGACCGGGAGGTGTCTTGCTTCACTTCAAAGGCGCCTACCGTCCAATTCACCACTATCGCCTTACCAGACCTGTTCTGCTGTGCTGTCATCCTGTTTCGTTCACAACAAAATGCCTCAAATAAGGTACCAGCCGAATTTGTACCTTTCTCATTGGATACAATGATATGTAAAAAATGTGAAAGTGGGATCTTTTCACTCGCGATATCCAATAACATAGTGGCGATGATATTATCAGCTAAATTATTGTCTTTTTTGTTTTGTTCTACAGAGCAATGAGCAACAACATTCAACTTGCCAAAACGCTGTAGGCTATAATTGACAGCTTTGCGATAACTGGCTTTATCAGCTCTGGACTCAAGATAAATCGCATTAGGAGCAATTGCTTCTAATTTCTCAATTTCGTCATTTATTTCAGACTTTTTCATCCCCCCAATAATTACAAGTTGTGCCGTGTTTTGAGCGATGTCGTAAACAACATCAAAACAAGCCTTGTCGTCACCAATTGTTATCAAAGCAACATTTCCATCGAAGATCTCAAAACACTCTGAATGGGGACCAGTCAATATCGTACATTTTTTATTAGTGTCGTGTTTAACATCCTTAGAAAGGATAGCCCCAATTCCTTCTCGAGCTATCATTTGCTTTTGTACCAAAAGAGGTTCAGCAACGCTGACTGTACAATTCTTCCTTGAACTTGAAATTACTGTACCAAGCGTGTTAATGACAGATTTATCACTATCCGGCTGCAGTACAAAATGAAAATTATAGTTTTTGCTCTGGTCAAGCCGTAATGCTAAATCAATCAGGTCCGATAAGTCTCGATTGGCACCTTCATCTATGCTGCAACGACTCTCGCTTCCCAATAATAGGCTTAGATAGCTTTCAGGCACTAATATATTTATGGTACTAGCATCACTCATATTGTGATTTAGTAATGAAGTTTTCAGGTCTTTTGGACTGCTCAGCCGAAAGAGCCTATTTCTACCTGGCTCATTCTTTAGAGCCAGATACGTTTCGGTGACTTCTTTTGAGCCATCAGAGAGAAAAAAAAATGCTTGACCCACACTATCTTGATTCAGGCTGCCATCCGATACAGCCTCATTTGTCCTCAGGCTATTGTCTTCCAGCCAGTAACTTTTTTTGTCAAAAGCATATCTCGGCAACGAAATAACTCTGGGTAAAATCGGTTTGCTGCCTATCTTGAGGTTATCCAACTGTTGACGGATATACAGCGAACGCCAATTAATATCTATTCCAGCAAGCCATAATTTTCCTAGTATCTGCATTGAGTTATTATCGGCACATCCACTGTTCCATAATGAATAGAGGTATTCTTCACCGCCTTTTTGTTGAACCAGAACTTGCAAGCGGCTATTTCTCTCTTGCTCGTTATCGCTCCGAAAGCAGTTGGCACTGATACCTGTATCAAGCACATTACGGATATCGCTAACAAGCTCCGACAAGGAATGTGACATAAATACCATTCGGTGCTCATAGTCCGTCTTTGCAACATGAAGGCTATAGGACAAGTCATCAAGACGGGGGGGGTTATCCTGCTGTAAGAAGTTATACAGTCTCTCAAGGTTTCTGGTTAAATCGTCCAGCCTTTTGCCGGACAGGGTGATCATGCAAGGACTACTCGTGTCCTTGTCAGCAGTACGGTTATCAGGCTGCCCCTTACTATCTTCTGCCAGGACCAAATGCACATTTGTTCCACCAGCCCCAAAAGAACTAATGCCGGCACAACGCCGTTTAGATGGATTGCTCGCAGTATTTACTGTCCATGGTGTAAGCACTTTATTAATATAAAAAGGTGTATCCGATAGGTTATAGCGTGGGTTTTCCTTTTCACAGTTAAGTGAAGGAACTATTTGGCGGTGCTTCAATTGAAGCAAGGTCTTGATCAGCCCGGCGATACCAGCCGCTGCTTCCAAATGGCCGATGTTCGGTTTTACCGTTCCGATAGCACAGTCTTGTTGTTTCTCACCCTCGCCATTTTGGTCAATAGCATTTATCAGTGCGCTGATTTCAATCGGATCCCCCAAGGAGGTTCCTGTGCCGTGTGCCTCGATATAGCTTATTTCAGCAGGTGGTATCTTTGCCGAGCTCAAACATTTGGCGATAGCATTGGCCTGCTGCGTCGGATTGGGAACGGTATAACCGTTAGTACGTCCCCCGGAATTAACAGCACTTCCGGCAATAATACCGTATATTCTATCGCCATCGTCGAGGGCCTGCTGATATGGTTTTAACAAGACGGCGCCAACGCCTTCACCATCAACAAAGCCATCGGCCTTTTCTCCAAAAGCTGAGCACTGACCTGACGCGGATAGCATTTGCATCTTGCATAAATCTTGATAATGTTTTTTATGCAATATCAGACTAACTCCACCAGCTATTGCTTGCTGGCACTCCCGACGCCTTATGCTTTCACAGGCAAGGTGCAGCGCTAAAAGCGAAGATGAACAAGCGCTGTCAACCGCCATACTGGGACCGTTCAGATCAAAAAAGAACGAAACCCGATTTGCTATCGACCAGTGATGATAACCACCTCCCCTAAGCCCATAATCACTGTACATCGCACCAACAAATACGCCAGTCGAAGCCAGTTCATTACGAATTCGCTCCATTGAGTACCCTGCATCTTCAAAAACATTCCAGCAGGTTTCCAGAAACAGTCGTTCTTGGGGATCGATTGACTTAGCCTCTATCGGAGATATATTAAAGAACAATGGGTCAAATTCATCAACACCATCGATAAAACCTCCACGCCGGCTATATATTTGATCTTTATTTTCACTGTCATTAGTTTTCCAGTTCCAGCGTTTTAATGGAATGTCTGAAATTGTGCTACGGCCTTCGGCTAAATTATCCCAAAACTCATTAAGTGTATTTGCACCCGGAAAACGACCATCCATGCCGATAATCGCAATATTTGTTTCATTACTCATTGCAGACCAACCTAAATCCTATAGTTCCAACGTCCATGTGTTTTAAAATAAATGTCGCGTTATCCAACCGAGTCCAGAAGCATCAGAAACTCATCATCAACTTCATCGCCTACAACTCTTTTATCACAGGCTGCATTAACCTGGTCCGGTAGCTGCCTTATCGATTCTTGCAAACTCTTTCTGTATATTTCAGTATCGTTGCCCTGTATA
The DNA here is from genome assembly GCA_000940995.1 of Photobacterium gaetbulicola Gung47. Taxonomy (NCBI): domain Bacteria; kingdom Pseudomonadati; phylum Pseudomonadota; class Gammaproteobacteria; order Vibrionales; family Vibrionaceae; genus Photobacterium; species Photobacterium gaetbulicola. The sequence continues at coordinate 771,836 of CP005973.1, read as the reverse complement.
TCAACGAGGTGTTTTGTTAATTGGCTAAAACTTTGGTATTCAAATAATGCAATTTCAGATAATGTCGGGTAACGGGTTTTTAGTTGCTTAATGATGCTTACCGTATTGAGAGAGTCCATCCCAAGCTCATCAAATCGCTCGATTTTTTTTAAACGACTAGCAGGGAATCCGAGAACATCGCTTACGACTTTCTTTAGGTAGATTTCCGTATTTTCCTGTGACTTTTGATTATCCTTGGTAGCCATCTCTTCTATGCTGGAAACAGGCTTTAACTGCGGTGTATTTATGGCTTCCTTGTGACCAGGGATCCGGCATTTTTCCTTCAAGAAGGGATAAACCGGAAGTGAAAGGCGTTTACATAGTTTATCTTCAGCAAAATGTGGCAGGCGATTGAGCAGTCCACTCACCCAAATTTTGGCAAGCATATCTAGCTCACGGTTTACCGATAACATTTCTAGGTATTGTTCGGTTGAGCCACCCGCAGCCAAAAGTGGATTTACCATCGTCGTTTGTTCGGCGCACCCAAGATAGAGACCATTTCCTAACTCTATACTGTCAGACCGCTGTGCGGTGTCACTGGAAATATACTTCCTGAGAGAATTCAACAGCTCATCAAGCGTAGTATATACTATCGCAAGGCGTTCCCGTTGTACCACCCGGCCAACTCGCAGGGTATAGCTGATATCGGCAGCTAGCCAAGACAAGTTCGAACCAGAATCTATTTGCCTTTCCAAATAGTCGACAAATCGAGTTGCGTACTGGGACAATGTTTCCATTTCACCCGCAGAGAGTACGAATAGGTGTTGCTGTTTTAATTCAGCCCCCCTTGACTCAACGTCAATATACTCTCCAATTATTAAGTGTGCATTCGCTCCCCCGGCACCAAAAGTATTAATACCAGCGAAACGTCGGGCTTTCTGTTGATTCCCAGCCCTCCAATCTTGCCTTGTTTGGGGGATATAGAATGGTGTCCGTTCCAGTTCTATATTTTCGTTTAGCTCCTGACTATGAATTGATGGGGCTATTGCGTCATTCTGCATCTGCAGTAGCACTTTACTGATGGCAGCGACACCGGAGGCAGATTCAAGATGACCGAAGTTCGATTTCAACGATGCTAAAGCAATCTCAACGTCTGAGTCCGGCCTTTCCTGTGGTTGGTAAGCCCTTGCCAATGCATTAACTTCTATCGCATCCCCAAGGGCGGAGCCCGTTCCATGACCTTCAATGACTCCTACATCTGAACCGGAGATCCCCGCCTGCTCAAGAGCTTCTTGAGCTACCAGTGTGATCGCTTTGGGATCAGGTGTCATGTATGATTTTGAATGGCCATTATGATTAACAACAGACGCTTCAATAATCCCATAGATATGGTCGCCATCTACACGAGCTTGTTCTACTGTTTTTAGTAATAAGCAACCAACCCCTTCCCCCGGAGAATAACCGTCTCCGCCTATTCCGTAACTGCGTGTAAGCCCATCGTCCGACAATAGATTTTTCTCCTCCAGCACTCGGTACTTATGAGGATGAAGAGTCAGGTTGACTCCTCCTACCAATGCACAATCGATCTCGCCGGCCTTAAGAGCGGTACAAGCTAAATGTGCCGTATAGAGCGATGAAGCACACATGTTGTCTAATGCAATACTCGGTCCTTTGAAGTTGCAGACATATGATACCCGGTTCGCAATTGAGGCCAGCGACGTTCTTAATGGCAACATTTCATCATAACGACTACCAAACAGTTGGTATTGTCCCCACATTACTCCAACATAAACCCCTGTTTTATATCTTGACATAGTGTCTGGTGTATAACCGCCGTCTTCCAGAGCTAGCCAAGCCGACTCGAGAAAGAGACGCTCCTGGGGATCCATCAGTTCAGCTTCTTTCATCGGAATTTTAAAGAAAGGCCCGTCAAACTTTTCATAGTCTTCTAGGAAGCTTCCCCACCGAACAGAACCAAGCTCCCCAAAACCGCCTCGATGTTGCGAAAACTCTGTAATTGCATTTGCCCCCCTTTCCAGCTGAAGCCAAAATGCCTGCAAATCTTCAGCATTTGCATACTGCCCGGACATGCCAACAATCGCTATCCCATTCATCTTATCGGCCTGCTTAACCTTCGGCTTTTCGGCTGTCGAGAAAATAGCCTTTTCGGTTATCTCTGCTGACTTCGTGGAGTCCGATTTATATGGCTGTTTTTTAACCTTGATGATTTTCTTTATCTTCGCATTGCCTGCTAGACTCGACGGGCTTTTTGTACCCTCTGCAGAAGAAGGCTCCTCTCCAATAGGAGATTTACTCCCCGACCTTGGCTGACTCTGAAGATAATCCACTAATTGGCTACAAGTGTTGTATTCGAAAAGCGCTGTCGTTTCCAGAGAGGGAAAATCTCCCCTCAATGAACGAACAATCTGCATACCAAGAACCGAATCTATACCAAACGACTCAAAAGGCTCTCTGTCCCTGATATCTGCAACTTCAAGTTTTGCAAATTCAGCAACAGTCGACTTCACAATCGATTTAATCTCAGCAGCTGAGCTGTCATCGCTCTGGTTGATTGCTGTTTCTATTTCATTTTTATCCAATGCAAGTGCTTCTGTCGTCCCAGCCACCGCTGTGCCGAATATTTTCTCAACATCAGCACCATGCTCCAGTAATAAATGTTCAACGAAATCTGTAAGTGTCGTCTGCTCAAATAAAACAGTCGTTGTAAGGCCAGGAAAACTAGCCTTAAGCGTATTAACCAATTTCAATGAAAGGACAGAGTCAAGACCGTAATCATCAAATGGCACATTTGAATTTAAATCATTCGGCTCTAACTTTAAGATATCAGCAGTATGAGTTCCGATTAACTTGAGCAGTTGTTCTTTATAAGGCCCACTCGCACTTTGTTGGCTATGATTATTCATAAGTTTATTGGATTCCGTTTCATCATAATGTAAAAGACTATTCTTTGGCCTAGCGCTAGTATTTATGGCTGTACCCCGCTCATTGCCAACCACAGTCCTTCTGGCGAGTAGGCTTGAAGTTTGCGGGCCGGGAAATACCATTGCATATTCGATTTGTTGTGCTAAAAACTGGAAGAAATATGATGCTCCCTGCTCTTTGCTCAAGGTTTGGAGTTGCCACTCCTCAAGCATCCATTGACGAATATGGTCTTTGACATCCATACCGCCAACACCATCCCATAGAGGCCAAGCGATCGATTGAGAAAAGCCATGCCTAACACCTTCTCGACACAACTGGTTCCGATACCTCATGTAGTCATCAACAAACGCATTACCGTAGGCATAATCCGATTGCCCAGCATTGCCAAAGCAGGCTGCTATCGACGAAAAGCTAATAAAAAAGCGAAGGGGATCTGCCGCGCTAGCTCGGTCTAGGTTAATGAGCCCTTGTTGTTTCACTGAAATAACTGGCAACATTGCTGAAAGATCTTTATTTACCAACAACTTGTCATCAGTCACACCTGCGCTATGAATAATCCCAGAAACCGGACCATATTGATGCCTTATCTGGGCCAAGCATTTAATTACCGCTTCTTCGTCTGTTACATCACAACTTAGATAGTCTACATTCCCGCCTTGCTGACGAAGTGCCTCCAGTTTCTGCATAATGGTAAGGGTTAAAGGAGAGCGTCCTGTAAAAACAAGTTGCCCACTAAATCTTTCAATCCATTGCTGTGCAATATAATAACCAATGCCACCTGCGCCACCTGTGATCATGATGACGCCGTCTGGCCTACCCAAAGGCCTATCACTATCGGCGGGTCTTTGGAGACCATCAACTTCATAAGGCACTAGACCTCTTATATAGCGCCTACCAGCCCTGTAAATCACATCCGCATCTTTCTCGTGGTGCCCTAATTCATTGCGCAGCGTTAATGCCAATTCTTGACTCGCAATAGGTAAGACCAAAGACTCTGCTTCGAGAGTCAAGATCTGAAGCTTGAAATTTTCAATTTCGACATTCAGTGTTCTGGCTAAGCCCGCCAACCCCATATTGGCAATATTCGGCTGCTTAGCATGCTGCTGTACAACAACGATGCCATGAATAACCTGATCACGAACGACTGAAGACCATGCCTTGGCAAATTGAGCAATTGCCAATACCGGCCTATTTTCAAAAATGATTGAATTATCTGTTTTAGGAGTGCGATCCTTAGATATATTAAAGATCACATGGTCGGGAATAGTACCTCGCAGATTAAATTGGCTAATGAGCCATTGGTACCCCTTCTCTGAAGCTTCGAAGTAACATTGGCTTCCATTTATCCATCCTCCCTTTTCATCCCCCTTTTGGAACTGAGTCAAGTTTGAGACCGGTTTGGCGCAGAGAAGGTTACTTTGCGTTAGTTTGCCATCTTCTGCCAAACTAGCAGTCAGTTGCTCATTCCCATCAATAACCAAGATTGTTTTATTTATATATCTGCCACCAAATGTGTCGAGAGCTAAGGGAGTCGACGACAAATGACCACTCTCATACTCTTCTTGGCAAAACAGAAGGCACGTTTCGGGCTCTTCTTTGCTGCTGTTCTGTAGAACATCAACACGGCCAAATTGCTTCTCGCTGTTACGATGCCTCTCTCGCGGAGTTCCACTTCCTTCTATTACCGATGCAATGAAATCTGATATTTCGAGAATAACGTGCCCTTCTTCATCAAGAAGGTAAAGATCAAATATAAGTTGGCTATTGTTAGCTTCCTGCCTTAAGCCACTGTCTGATGTCATGACTGCAAGAACTTGTTTCGCGGTTGATAGATCAAGTTTTTGGTTCACTTGACTAATCGTAAAAGGAATAATAGCTTGATCAAACTCTGGAACCATTTCCTTAACGATTAACAAGCAACTCTGAAGCATTCCGTCGAGCAAAAGAGGCTGCCAATAACAAGCCTCACCGAAATCTTCGGCATCGAGTATTGCCAAACACACGTTATCTTCGACAATGGCCTTAGTGATTGACTGGTATTTACAGCCATAGTCCATACCCATTTCAGCCATTAAGCTGTAAACATCGTTACGAGTTAGCCATGTCGACCCCGAAATTACTGATGGCACATCTATTAGGTCTACATCTTCTACCTGTTGCGCTGGCTCAATTGCTTCGTTTAACGCAAGATGGCCAATGGCATGTTCTGTACAGCCGCCGCTAACTAGCTCAGACACCACCTTAAAATCATAACCGCCTTCACATTGAGCCAACTCAAGAAGCATCCGACTTGGATCAATATTCTCCACTCCTTCACTAGGCACTGAAAGAGTCAGAGGTGTTAGCCAAACAATATCGTTCACAGTGAACAGGCTGGGGAAAGAGCCTGATGCCTCTTTGGGGGCAACTTCCCGGTATGCTGCCGCTAGTACCATTTCAAGCATCACCATCCCAGGCACCATTACGGCACCATTTATCCGATGATCTTGAACAAGAGCCAATAACTTTAGTTGGTTGACACCATAGCGTACTGTCTGCTCTTTACTTTCAATAGATGTCAGCAAAGGAGGATTCGCGACACCTTCCTGGACACTCTTTTGCCCAACAGCAGGTAAGACAGGCTGAGTAACTTCACTACCGCTGATTTGCGATAACCAGCATCGACGCTTGGCAAACGGGTAACCCGGTAATGACACACGTTTGAATCCACTTCCACTGAAAAGTCTTGTCCAATCTACCCGACTACCGGCAACCCACAACGCCCCTAACTGAGCTAAATCACGCCCGGCCAGATAAGAATTAACCTGTTCGGCTTGCACCTTATCCCTGCGTGCATCATAAGTATTACCGTACCAGCATAAGTCAGGAGTTTCGCCAGCAACAAGCAACCTCAACTTCTCGATGGCTTCTTCCGTATGAGCTGCGATAAATGCTACACGCTGCTCAAGAGGCTCCCGGCCTAACATTAAGCTGGCGGCGATATTTTTTACGCTATATCGCGGATGCTGCCGTTTTTCCTGCAAAGCATCCAGCAACAGCTTCAATAGAGAATCTAGCGCGCTCTGATTTTTCGCAGATATAGTCATCAATTGCTTGTCACTTGCTTGTGACAGCATAGCCCTCTCTTCATACTCTTCGATAATCAAGTGAGCATTGGCTCCACCGGCGCCAAATGAATTGATACCGGCCCTCCTTACACTTAACACATCAGAATTTGAGTTTTCAGTTGTTTGCCACTCCTGAAGCGTTTGCTGAACACTGAATTGACCAGAATTGAAGTTAATATTAGGGTTCAGGCGTTCGCTGTGGAGGGACGGCACCAAGGTTTTATGCTTCATTTGCAATATCACCTTTGTTAATGCAGCTATACCTGCAGCTGCTTCTGGGTGACCAATATTTGATTTTATAGAACCGATCGCGCAAGGCTGCCTTTGTCCAGCCTGCCATTGATAGGCGTCAGTTAATCCTTCAATCTCAATAGGGTCGCCTAGAGCAGTACCTGTGCCATGGGTTTCTACATAGCTTATTGTCGACGGATCAATTCCTGCCTTAGAAAGCGCCTTTTTAATTACTCTCGCCTGTCCTGTCGGACTCGGTACAGTGTAGCCAGTTGCCTTACCACCATGATTAACAGCTGTTCCTTTAATAACGGCATAAATATGGTCTCCATCCCGCTGTGCTGTACGCAGCGGCTTTAATAGAACAGATCCTACAGCCTCAGCAGGTACATAACCGTTGCCACCTTCCCCAAAACTACGGCAGCGACCATCATCTGACAGGAAGTTACTATCGCATAACTTGAAGTACTTAAAAGGATGCAAACTCAAGTTAACCCCACCGGCCAGAGCCATCTCACAGTCACCATTATTCAGGCTCTGACATGCAAGATGAATGGCCACGGCGGATGATGAGCACATGGTATCGACCGTCATACTTGGTCCCGTTAAGTCCATAACGTAACTTACACGATTGGAAACCGACGCAAAGTTTGACTCGGTCGGCACCGGGTTGCCCTTAAGGGATTCGGTGACCCCATAGATCTGGTAGTGACTCCACATAATGCCAGCAAAGACACCAACCTCCAGATCTTTCATAGAAGCCCGGTTATAACCAGCATCTTCGAAGGTATGCCAGGCCGACTGAAGAAACAAACGCTCCTGCGGATCAATCAGTTCAGCTTCACGAGGGGACATACCGAATAGTAGCGGATCAAATTTATCAACATCCTTCAGGAAGCCCCCCCACTTGCTGTAGCTGGTTAATTTTCCAGGTGCCAGCTGCTGATACTTCTGGTAGAACCCCTCTATGAGCCATCTATCCTCAGGAATCTCAGAAATACAGTCGACCCCATTTGCTAGATTCATCCAGAAATGCGCTAACGTTTCTGACTCGGGATATTTCCCTGCTAAACCAATAATCGCAATGTCATCTGTCAGCGGTGTTTCATTATCGTTGGAACCAATATCAGAAACCTTTACCACGGGTTCTGGCTTTAAATCACTAGAAGATTCCGCCTGCATGGAATGTGACATCTCTGTTTTTTGCGGTTGCCACACCTTCAGTTCCTGCGACTTTGCCCCCAGTAAATACCCAGCTAATTCTTCGGTACTCTTATACTTAAAGAACAATGTTTTAGGAAGCTCACCCAGATCAACTTCAATTAACTGAGTCAGCTTAATAATCATTACAGAGTCCAGCCCATAATTATCAAATGTTTCTTCTTCATCAATTTTATCAATGGGCATTCCAGTAACTTCGGACAACACTGTATTGAGTTTTTCTATCACCCAATCTTTTTGCTCAGCAACATCCGATAAATCACGACTTTGCGTCATTGCATCATAATCTGATAACAAAGCTGGATCCTGACTGGAAAGTGAAGAATCTTTCCATACGTTATTTAACGCATCTAATAGCTTGTCCTTATCTCCTGGCGCAACAAGGATTTGCTCATTGTTTTTTTCAAGCATCAATGAAAGGCTAGCCAGTCCCTGAGCCGAAGACATGGACTTCATCCCAAACTCATCATAAAGTCGCTGCTCAATTTGTGAGCTAACGGACATCCCACCAAGTAAGTTATCACTCTGCCATAGCGGCCAGTTAATACTTACTGTCCGTCCAAAACGACGACCTTGCCTGACTTGTTTACTACGTGCATGGGAGAATGAATCCAAGAAGGCATTGGCGTAACCATAGTTAGTCTGCCCTTTGTTTCCAACCGCAGCTGTAATCGAAGAGAACAGAACTAGGTAATCAAGCTCGATCTCACTGGTATAACGATCTAGCCACAAAGCTCCCAACACTTTTGGGGACATAACTTTTTTGAAACTACTCCAATCCTGCGCCATCATTATCCGATCATCTAGAACCCCTGCACTATGGATAACCCCTTTCAGCAAAGTGCGTAGTGACTGGCAAAAAGTAAGAAGATTAGCGACATCTTCTTCCTTACCGATATCTGCAGAAAAATAATGGACCCTTACACCGGGCTGCTTGATTTTCTCAATTTGAGCTCTTTGATCCTTATCCAGAGGTCGACGCCCGCAAAGTACTAGATCGATATTGGAAGCCTGTAAGGCCAAATGCTGAGCAAACAGCAGTCCCAGGCCCTTGGTCCCGCCAGTAATCAAATAGCAACTGTTGTCTCTAGCCAACGGAATACCCGAGCTACTAGGTTTTACGTTGCCGCTTACCGACCAGTGGTACTCCAGCCGCTGCTCTTGCTCATATTTAAATCGTGTTACCGTACTTCTTCTTTGCCCAGTTAAGTCCTTTGCTTCTAACAGCACCGTTTTGATCAACCTCTCAGTGCTGTTATGGTTACCCTGGGGCAACTCCAGTAATCGCAACCTACTGTTGTTTAGCTCCTTTGCTAGACTACGCATTAGCCCATAATCGGCAACATGGCACGGTAACGAGTCTTCTTCTTGATGTACAACCGCTAGATAGTCAAAAGAGAAATCATCATCGAAAATCGCGATAGTTTTGAATAGATCAACACTTTCTGAAGCAAACTCACGTACAGAATAATTCGTACCGCTACCTGCACTCGGGTAGGGCTGATCTTGCTTTTGATAACGCCATACTGAAATACGCTTTACACCTTGCGCCCTTGCTTGATCCAATAATGCTTGTGAACTCTCGTTATTAAAAATGGGAACAGCGGTAACCTTAACGGATGATTCAGCACTCGTTAAAGCGTGAATTAATTTGCTGCTTAGTATTTGTGGCCAGCCCACCAGCAAGACCATATTTTTCTCTGTCGGTAAGTCACCGGAGCGTGACAAAGGAGAAGCCGACCACTCAGGGGTAAAAAAGTGTGGCTGATTGTCCGACATGCCTGTTATCTGCAGAGTAAAATCTCTGATCCGGGCAACCAACCGTCGTTTATTGTCGTATATTGCCATATCAAACAATAAGGTGGCGTGCCCCACTTGCTTCTTACCTACCACCACAACTTGGCAATGGCCTTTGAAAGGAGCAATAAGTTCAACCTTTCCTATACTGACAGGGATGACATTCTGAACCTCAGAAGGAGGAACCAACCCTAGGACAGCCTGCAAACAACCATCAAATACTAAGGGATCAGCAATATATGACCGGCTTAGCGCTTCTTCTTGGGCCGATAGCTCCCGGATAGATGCACTAGCGAAATTGCCTGCACCTCTACCGGAATGCGTCAGGCGTTTGAATTCGGACACTCTACGAAATGCTGACTCATATCGAAGCCCCTTACAATCAACCTGTTGGTGGATATGAGCATAGAATGCATTTTGACCTAACCAAGAGTCTTCTTGCCACTCATCCAAGCGCTCATACTCGGACGGCAAAGCCAACTCCTTGCCCTCGCCTTGTAATATCCAACCTGACATCACCAAAATTTCTGGACGGATACCTCCCCGTTCAAGCTGGGAAAGTTGGAATTCAAGCCCTTCATTTGAAACAGAAAATTCAATCTCTATGTCAGTATGCTGACCTTTATCGAGAGGGAGAGCCCGGTGCCATACAATATCTCCTATGGAGATCAAAGCACCTTGCGAAACTGTAGTATTTTTTTGGTATTGCTGATACGACTCAATGACACAGGCCATCAAAGTCGCGCCTGGGACAATATTCACCCCATTAAATAGGTGGCCCGAAACCGTTATATCATCACCAGACAAGTGGTGATGGTATCTATTTGCGTTTGTCTCGTTTCCCTCAACGTTTTCTTCCCTTGCCTGACAATCAATCAAATGAGTACCGGGTGAAGCTATATTGTGGCCAAAGCCACCAACCCAATAGCTCTCCTTAACAAAAGGGTAGCCAGGAAGAGGCACCTTGCTATATTTAACTTTGCCAGTGCTTCCAGCAATAGGAGCTCCCCCCGTAAAATATCGACTCCAGTCTATCTCTCGTCCCCTTTCCCACTCAGTTACAAGATGACTATTGCCCCCACAGTGAAGAACAGCCTGTTTGGCGGCACTGCGTTCCATTTTTACAAATCGCTGTTCACGCTTTAACTGTTGTAGGTTATCAATTAATTCTGGCAATGAAGAAGCGACACATCCCGCCCTAAAGCCATGATGCTTCCGACCGAAAGCTAGACTACAGGCGATATTTTTTAAGCTAAAATTCTTGGCAAATGGTTGACTTAACCATTCAATCAATGCCTCAACTGATTCCGCCAATTGCGACTCAGAACGTGCAGATAATAAAAACGGCCATTCACCGTCATCTGGAAGTGATGAAGACTTAGGATGCTTATTGGAGTAAGCTTCCAAAATAACATGAGCATTCGTTCCGCCGGCACCAAAAGAGCTGATTGACGCATATTGCCTATTACCGTCAACAAGCCAGCTCTCGTTTTCCTGCAACACATATAATGGTGTCTGCTCAAAGTTAATGTTCTTGTTTACAGTCTCGCTATGCAAACTTTTCGGTAGCTCTTTGCTTTGCATACTACCGAGTACCTTAATCGTCGCAGCAACGCCGGCGGATGCCTCTAAATGACCGATATTAGATTTAACCGACCCAATAGGAATACTCCCAAGAGCCAAGTCCGGCGACATTTTCGTGAAAGCAGAAACCAAACCGTTAACTTCAATAGGATCCCCAAGCGAAGTACCAGTACCATGGCACTCTACATAACCCAGTTGATCAGGTAATATGTTTGCACGGCGGAAGGCTTTGGTAATCAATTCACTATGAGCGTCAGAATTAGGAACCGTAAACCCTGCTGCCTTTCCGCCATGGTTAACCGCCGATCCTCGTATCACGGCATAGATGTAATCACCATCTTCTTCAGCCAAGTCCAATGGCTTCAGAATTAGAGAGCCAACCCCTTCACCCGGAACATAGCCGCTCCCTCCTTCACCAAAACTTCTACACAATCCATCTTTAGCCAGGAAGCGAGCTTCGCTGAGATAAGCATATTTGCTTGGGTGCACAATAAGATTAACACCACCGGCTACAGCCATTTCACAATCACCACGAATAATGCTCTGACAAGCAAGATCAATAGCGACCAAAGACGAAGAACAAGCTGTATCAACAGCCATACTTGGCCCATGAAAATCCATAATATATGACACGCGATTTGCAATCGCCCAGTAGATTGAGCCCGGCCCTTGATACTGCCCCTGGCTGTAACCTATGTCATGGGTAACAAGTGAATAGTCATTCCACATCGTTCCTACAAAAAGGCCGACTGTTTTACCCTTGTAAGATTCAGGAACACCGTAACCGGCATTTTCCATCGCATGCCATGTTGTTTGCAGAAAGAGCCTTTGCTGAGGATCCATCTGCTCTGCTTCTTTCGGCGTCACACTAAAAAACAATGGATCAAACTTATCCACATCGGTGAGAAAGCCTCCCCATTTTCCATAACTGTTAATCCCTGAAGAATTCTCGAAACTATCAGCATCCCAGCGCTCTAATGGCACCTTCACGACAGATTGCTTGTGGGCTTTTATGTTCTCCCAAAACTGCGTCACAGTCTCTGCTTCCGGAAATCTTCCAGCAATGCCAATAATCGCAATAGGTATTTGCTCGTGACTTGCATCCTTTGAATTAGATATTAGAGGATAGTCTTGCTGCTTATCATCAACGGCAATAGCGGCCGGTACAGTACTTTGTTGAATATTTACTATGCGCTCAGTGGAGACTTTTTGAGTAACAAGATAAGCCGACAACTTGTCGATATTTGGAAAATCAAATAACAGAGTTGCTGGTAAATTATCGTAGCTCTTACTTAATTCTGCGGCAATGTTCTGAAGAGCCAATGACTCCACACCTAAATCAAAGAATGAGTCGTGACTGTCAACCTCATCAACCTCACAATCTATTTGTGAGGCCACGATACCAGTTAGCCAAAGATTCAAATCTTCTTTGCTCTGGTAACTTTCCTTCAATTCATTCATTTCTTTTGTATCCGCAAAGGGATCTTTAGCTACAGGTGTTGATAAATTTGTAGCCAAAGCGACTTCTTGATTAGCGGTCACTGGAAGAGTGTTCAAATGTCCAGCCAGTTTCTCTATTGTTGTGAAATCGAACAGAAGAGTTGCTGGTAGGTTACCGTATTTCACCTCCAATTCAGCATAAATATCTTGAAGGGCCAAAGATTCTACACCCAAATCAAAAAAAGAATCTTGAATATCGATCTCATCCTCATTACAACCAATTTTTAAAGCCACTATTTTAGTGAGCCAAGCACTGATTAATGCTTTATCTTGAGTCGTTCCCTGTTGTAAAGACATGGTATTCATTCCGTTAAATACAATATTGTCGTTAGGTTTAAAGTTAAATTGACTGGTTAACTCTGATGAGGTGGTGACTGGTAATTCCCTGATTGGTTGCAACCACTTATCGTAATTTTCTTTTAAAACACAGATGCTTCCCAAATCATTAGAGGAAGCCAATATATCCCATAAGGCATTTACACCTTGTTCAGGCGAGATAGGCGGCAACCCCTTAGATTTAAAATGTTCAACAATTAATGGGTCATCTCCCATTCCGTCGCCTTCCCATAACGTCCAGTTAATAGAGAGAACTTTTTTGAATCTAGTTAAATTAATTTTCCCATAAAGTGTTTGTGCAATAGAATCCAAATATGAATTTGCTGTTGCATAGTCTATTTGCCCACGGTTACCAACTAACGAAATGACCGATGAAAAGCCAACAAAAAATTCCAATTCAACATCATCATGTTGTTCTAACATTAGTGTTATCAAGTAATTTGTTGCATTCCATTTTGGATAGAGAACTTGAGAAAAATCGTCCCAAGATTTATTGAGCATTAATCCATCTCGTACTAATCCAGCCCCATGAATAACACCATTAATCGCCATAGACTGACGTCTAAAGTCTTTAAATAAAGCCATCACTTGGTTATAGTCACTAAGATCTACACTATAGTAATGAACAGAATTACCATATGATCTCAAGTAAGAAATTTGTTGTGTCATCTCTTCATTCTGTAAAGAGCGACCAACTAAAACTAAACTCGCCTTACTTAGCTGACAAATCATTTTTGATATTTCAAAACCAACCCCGCCGAGGCCACCACTAATCAAATATGTGGATTTATCTCTAAAGGGTGTACTCTCATCAGCTAGATCGCTATATTTCGAAACTAAAAGATTAAACCCACGAGTGAAGCGAAGCCCGTCTCGGTAAGCAACGACAGACACCTCTTTTGACTGCACCAATTCATTCGCCACTAAATCTTGGAAGTTATACTCTTCTCGACTGGATAAATCACAATAAGTCAAGCTTATTTTGGTAAGTTCGGCACTGACACTATTGCAAAAACCGATAAGTGAAGCTAGGTATGCATTAGCAACTTGTTCATTTTCATAGACTGACAGCGAGTCTTCAGCAACAAATAAAATATTCAGCAAGCTACGCCTGCGTATTTTCTTCAACTGTTTTACTAATTCAAATACAGTTCTGATAACACCCTGTTCTAAGTTAGCTTGCTCTTGCAGGGTTAGCTCTTGCCTCCCCCCGTAGAGCAAGGAGCATAAATCAAAGACAATATCATAGGAATTACTATGGCTAGATGACAATAAAGGTTCAATGAACTCTAAAAACTCCCTCGGAGAAGCATATAGTGACCATTCACTGTGATCAAACTGTCTAATGACATTAGAGCGGCTAGAAATAACAACTTTTGACGTTGCTGAGTTTGTTTCAATTTTTGTATCAAGTTCTTCAAGAGCCCAATTGGTTTGATACATACTCGTAGGCAAATCAATATAGGTGTCTAAGAAATTATTAGAAACCTGGCGAAATAGCACCTGGTTCATATTACAGTATGGAACGCCATTTACATCAGTGATCAAGATATCCGTTACATAGCATCCAGACTCAATATTCAATTCCGACTCATTGAACCGAATATACAGCTCATTTATATCCTCAGGTAGATACTCTAACTCTTTGATCATACATGGAACCAACAAAGAGCCATAGGGAACTTTATCAGGCTTAGTCTGATAAAGCGCTAGCAGTGCTGCTTGCAAGCAACCGTCAAGCAAAACAATCGCCCTTTCGAATACAGTAAGATCACTTTGAGTAGAAACTTTATAGTCCTTAAAGCCTGGTTCACTGAAGAGTGAGGTGACACATTGCAATTCAGGACCATATTGATAGCCTCGCTCTGATAACAATTGATAAATCTCGTTTTTACTAACCTCTCCATGAGAAAAAGGGAAACGAGGTTGCGGGTCTATTTGAGGGCTCAATCCATCAACACTTGCTTTAAAAACCACTCTATTACTGATTTCTATAGCAATTTCTTCATTATCATAACTAGAATTTACGAGAATCTTTTCAGACGGTCTAAATGGTGAAGCTGCCAAAACATTAATATTTTTCAAACAAGGTTTAAAAGAAGAGTTCAATTTATTAATTAAACTCTTTGTGATCGCCAAGTAAGATGCTAAAGGTAATAGTAGCCTTTCAGTAATAACATGATCTGAAATGACTGAGTCTTCACTTGATAGAATGTCGGATTGAAGCACTTTCATAGGCTCTGCTAAGACTTCTGTTTCTTCAGCAGGCGTAGCTTTTTCTTCATTTTCTCTCGAATGAGATGTAAGTGTAGGATTAACAACTTTCACACTCTCGTGCTCTCTATTTGAAATGCTACTATGCCAGAATTTTTTTCTCATAAATTCAGATTTTGGAAGTCTTAGACGATTAAAGCTATCTGATATAGGCCATTTGACATCAATACCCTGCTGCCACAATTCTGACAACCAGTCTGTTATAGAAAAGCTTAACTCGTCATTTAAGTAACATACGACCTTATTACCCGTTCCAGAAACTTTATTGCATGAGAAAACAATACTATCGTCGGCCACTGATTCAACCAAATTTTCTAGTGATACTTGTTTATTACTGAGGTCAATAACCCAATTTAAATCAGGTTTTAATCCATTATTATTCTTCCATTCTTGAATAAATCGCGACTCTGAACTCATCATGTCACGTAAAGGACGTTTGTTTATGTTGTTAGCCAAGAGTTTCCAGTCAAAATTTTCGCTGCAAAAAGCGGCAACTAACTCTTGTTTGGTTATACGAGATGAACCAAGTAAATTAAGAATGACGTTAATGCTATCTGAGTGACTGACACCTCGCTTGGACAGGTTCCACTTCTTATTAAGATCGGCAACAGAAGAAACAAAAATTATATAAACCAATGAACTAACTGCCGAGTCTATACAAGGCGCTTCTTCATTCTTGATAACATCCCATAGCAATCTTTGATATTCAGCAGCATTCTCCGCATCTAGAAGATAGTCCCATTCTTTTATATATTTCTTAAAGGTAAACTGGTGTTCTTCCATTAGGCTAACGCTAGTTTTAAGCGAATCAAGATCAACATCTGAATTACGAGCTTCATATACCAAATTAGATAAATACTCGGCATCAACAGATTCTAGTGAAAAGATATTATCTGTAGTAACATCTTTAAGTGGAATATTAGGCCATGATAAAGATAGATCATTTACCTTTCGTGTTTTCAACAAGTATGAAACAGCATCCGCAATAGTTATTGATCCAACTATGTTTGCCATTACCCAAACACCATTTTTCCGCCCATAGATTGCGATGGGCTTTCTTATATATTGCAAAGTGTTTTTAATTATTAATGAGGATACCAAAACTGAGAATGCATGACATTCTTCATCTTTCCATTTTCCATCTGTGAAATTATCTTCAATCGAAGAAAAATCATTTTCCCCATAGAAACTTATTATGGCATCCAGCCCACCTAAATCTTTTATAATAGGGGCCACTTCATTATACCCGTTCCATCTCAAATCATCGATAATGATAGAGATGGACTCATCATTTAATTTAGGGTTTTCTACTTTTATGTTGTTCAAGTTTAATTTGAGATCATCTTTGCTATCAACAATACATTTCCATCTGTACTTATAGTGTTCACGACCTAAAATTGAGTTTTTACTGATATCTTCTAATGTTGCTGACTTAAATTCATCACTATCACAATATTTACACCACTGAGATATTAATTTTTCTAAAGACTTCTTTGATTTAGCAGAAATAAGAATAGGATATTCATTTTTATTTTGACTTTTACAATTTCTATCGACGAACTTTGAATTCGACTCTTTTTTATTTTTATCAAATGATTCAACTATAACATGTGCATTACTTCCACCAAAACCGAACGAACTGACACCAGCGATTAAACGTCCAGACTTTGTCACCCAGGGCAGATTGCTTGTAACAACTTCAAAGGTGTTTTTGTCAAACTTTATAACAGGGTTTGGCTCAGAAATATTTAAGCTCCTAACAAGCTTGTTATTTTTCATCATCAAAATAACTTTGAATAAACCAGCCATTCCAGCTGCTGCTTCAAGGTGACCAACGTTTGTTTTTACAGAGCCGATATAACATGGGCTAGACCTTTCATTTCCCTTGCCGCTATTTGATTTAAACGCTTGCGTCAAAGCTTCAACTTCAATGGGGTCACCAAGAGACGTTCCTGTACCATGGGCTTCGATATAGCTAACCTCATTACTATCAACTCCTGCTGCTTGCTGTGCTGATTGAATAAGTTTTTTTTGAAGTTCAACCTTCGGAGCGGTTAAAGAAGCAGAGCGTCCTACATGGTTGACAGATAGCCCTTTAATTATCCCATGAATTGAAGCTTTATTTTTTATTGCCTTATCGAGTCTCTGGAGCAATATAACAGCAGCACCATCGCCTGGAACATAACCATTTGCTCTTGCATCAAAAGTTTTACATTGCCCGTCCGGGCTTAACATCCGATATTTACCAAAACTAATATACTTCCAAGGATGGATATTTAGATTTACCGCGCCTACCAAAGCATACTCTGAATCACCATGCAGGAGATCATGTCTTGCGTGATTAATAGCAACAAGTGATGATGCACAAGCGGCATTAATTGATGAGCTAGGCCCTGTCAGGCCAAAATAATATGATAACCTATTTGCTAAAAAGCATTGACAGTTCCCCATAGCGGAAAACCCTTCAATATTAGATCCTTTTTCTAACACATCATTAAGATAGTCATCAAACATTGCCCCCGTATAAACAGATGTTTTTTCTTCTTGTAATTTAGAAATGGGAAAACCCGAATCTTCAATACAATGCAATGCCTGCTCTAAGATTAATCTTTGTTGGGGATCCATCTCTCGTGCTTCTTTCGGAGAAATGCCAAAGAATCTATTGTCAAAAGAATCTATATCATCAACAATTCCACACCATTTACTCGTTGATGTGTTCTCATGAGACTCGCTATTATTTACATTGTAGTATTTATTTATATCCCAACGGCTTTTTGGTATCTCTTTTATTGAGTTAACACCATTTTCCAAATTTTCCCAAAATTGATTATAGTCATTTGCATCAGGGAAACGACACGACATACCTATTATTGCTATGTCGTTCTCATTACAATCTGAAGAAGCGAGTTCATTTTTTTGGGTTGAGATGTTAGATAGAGTTTTATTCTTTACATTTTTATTTCTTCCAAATCTAGCAATTAAACTCTCAAACCCTTTGAATTTCATTTTAAAGCCTTCCTGAAAATAATTTTTACAACATTATCTTGACTTATAATAACTTCCACAACTGTAAAAAACTGCAGTAAGCCAAAAATACCACATAAGAATAACTTTTGATGAAGGTAAAATACATTTAAACCACCTACAAATATAATTATCCTCATTAATGATTATTTGCAAACTGCATTTATATTAAAATTGGAAAAATTTACAATTAAGATAAATTCATTATAGGTATCTTAAAAATATTTTTTGTATTGTTCAAAAATCGATAATATTAATATCGTCTCCAGAATATCCGCTGATTTATCAACACGTAGATACTTGGTTTCATCGACCAAACCCTCTACGACAACAGGTTTTTTGATTATCCGTTGTAAACATATGACTGCCAAGACCCGCTATCTTATCCACCACGAATCACAGATTTTGTTCACGCCAGATCACCATTGTTCAAGAAAGATGCACCTTGAGCCTTTGCAGTCAAAACTGCTCGGCTAGTTCATCATTCAAAACGGTGTGGTCGTCAGTGCTCGTCAAATCGCCGATAACGTATGGCAAAAAAGTCAAGTCTCCGACAATCTCGTTTACCAAATGGTCAGCCTGCTTCGCAGCCAACTAAAAGATAAAACTCGCCCTTACCAAATCATCAAAACGATTCCCAAACAGGAATATCTGTTCGTCCTACAGGTTTCAGATATCAGTGCTGAGGAAGTCACAACAAAAAGAACCTAATGTAGAGCAACAAAGCCAAGGTGGCTTTTCCAAGGTAATTGCTTAGAAACTAAAGTGATTATCAGAACAACGGAATCAGCAATATCAGCCCATGCATTCAATGACGTAAAGAACAGTCCAATCAATCACCAATAAGCAAAACACAAACCCATTGCATCAACAACCTATTAGTTCAATCTGTTCATACTCTCCTCATTCAACACTCTCTGTTTATTGTGGTAAAAGCATGTTAAAAAGATGGCCTTCCAAATTATTCCTATAAGAATTTTCTTGTTTGTATCTTGGTTTAAAAATGGCTTTATCGATAAAGTTATGGGCGTATTGTTAAGCGTAGTCACACCAGACACCGCTTATTCTGGTGATACTTGGGCTGGCTGGAAAGGCTATATCGTTGGCACGAGGGACAAAAGCCAAGTGGGCCATGTTTTTCTCAGCCCCACTTTTTATATCATGTTTCCAATTTTGATTACATTGCAATGCGTTCCGTTCATTTTATTTATTCGTTCGGTGTTTAATGGAGAGTTTCTTTCAAACAAAGAGCGCCCATGACTATTTTACTCTGCAGTATCTTCATTGTTTGTTCCTGATTGTATGGCATTTACCCAAACACTTTCTGGTGCGAGTGATGGTCAATACCTATGGCAATTTATGGGCTTTAGTATGATTGCCATCATGTTTATTCGTCATGAGCAAGCCAAATAAATAGTTTATTATTGATTAGCACAACAAAGAAAAGCCACTCAATTAAACACATTGAGTGGCTTTATTTTTTAATAGTATTGAACTCGTTCAATTAGTCTTCTTTGGGAAAGCATCGATATACCGCTAAAAGGCTGCAAAGACAAAGGACGACCATTACCCAATATGCTGCAGATAATCCTAGCATTACCGCACTCCATCCTGCTAGCAAGTAGGTAAACAACCACCACAAGTGGGTAAGCGAAAAATGAGCGGCAAAAAATGCGGTGACAATCATCGTGCTACCAAGCAGCATGAAACTGCGAAGCTTTCTTCCTTCAAGCCATTTAGGGAGTTTCAACGCAATTACCATAGAGCCAAAACCTACCACAGCCATAGCTAGTGCGGTCTCTTGTTCTCCTCCAACTAAGACCTGATTAGCATAAACGACCGTATTTACAATAACTATTGCACTGGCAGCAGAAGCCGCAAGGTACCCAATCCACAGTGCCCTTAGTCTTGGTGTCGACAAATAAGACTGCATACCATGCTTCAGTTGATTAAGAGGCCCTCTATTACATGGCGTTGCTTTGATAAATGGAAATACACAAATCATTAGCAATATCGCTGACAGCAGAAAGGTGAAAGCATTGAGAAAAATTACTGCCTGAACCCCAACACCACCAGCAATGAGGCGGTAAGTAACGGGCTGATGATTTGCTCCAGATTGTAGGCCAACCTGCTAAATGATAACGCCCTTAAATACTGGTTCTCATCAGGAAGTACGGCTGGTAGCGTCGATTGATACAAGGGAGTAAACCCTGCCGAACACGCATTAATGCAATAGACAAGCACGTAGATCTGCCAAGTTTCAGAGACAAAGGGCAAAAACATGATGAAACCTACCCGGACTAGATCAAGCGTGATCATGGCAGGTTTTCTGGGCAGCTTATGGGCAATGGCACCAAACACAGGTGCCAAACCAACGTAAGCAATCATCTTCAAAGCAAATGCGATACCCAGTACAGCACTGGCTTCTTCCCCTGCGATATCCCAAGCAAGTAGTGCCAGCGTCAAGGTACTGATCCCAGTCCCTATAAGGGAAACCACTTGTGCAGACAGCAACTTCAAATATGTTGCGTTTTTTCTCATCGGGATAGGTTCTGTATGGCTCATTAACGCCATGCTTACCATTCCTCTAAAGAAGTTTATTTCACCGTAAGATCTGCTGACTCCGCTGATTCAGAAAGCCCTGTCACAAGCTGAAAAGCAATGGTTTCAGATGCCATTTTCACTGCATCCAAGTCTCCCACATATGGCTTTGCTTCATTCTTATTGCTAGTAATGTACTGGTACTTTTCATGTCCTTTACCACAGAGCAGCAAAACATCTCCCGATTGGAGCTCAGCAATTGCCACTTTGATTGCCAACAACCGGTCCTCAATACAAGCACTAGGTTTATTGGAGCTTAATGGCAATTTACTTGTCAGCGCTTTAAACAAATCGTCCTGATTTACGCCTAATGGATTATCCGTCGTCAGTACAAGTTGATCTGAATGTTCAAAGCACAATTCACCGATGTCAGGTGCATCTGCTAACCTCTCTCCTGTCACACCGATCACGGTAACAACCTTACCTGTCTTATGTTCAAGGACATTACGATATAGTTTTTTTAAACTATCGTAATTATGGGCATAATCGAGGATCACTGTCGCGCCATTGCTCAAAGGGTACACTTCGCTCCGCCCCGGAGCAGGTTGCATCGTCTCAAATATGGGCAACACCTCGTTGATTGGCATTCCCAACCCCAGCATAGACGCAATAATGGCAAGGCTATTTTCAATATTGAAGCGAAATGGCAAGCCAGATACCACTTGATATTCTGCACCTTGATATACCAAGCTAAACTGGCTGCCGCAGCATGCAGATCGAATCTTTGCAGCAAAGAGGTCAGCGGTTACATCAGTACAACTAAAAGTAATGACCTCACAACGGCTTCTACAGCGTTCTATCACTGAAAGGGACTGTTCATCATCCAAGTTCACAATGGCTACGCCACCTGGTTTTAGCCTATCAATTAGTCGAAGTTTGGCTTGAATGTAGTCTTCACGATGTTTGTGATAATCAAGGTGATCGGAACCAATGTTGGTGATAATAACAATATCGAAGTCGATATGTGTCACCCTATCCTGCGATAATGCATGGCTGCTCACCTCCATGACATGGTGAGAAACATCACGTTGCTCCATTGCATGGAATAGATTCAGCAAGGTAATGGCATCTGGTGTGGTGTTATCTAACGGGTAATAAACATCATCAAATGAACTACCAAGTGTACCTGTATAAGCTGATTTACCCTTGAGGTTGAGCAACTGGTTAAGGCAATAAGCGACGGTTGTTTTTCCGTTAGTACCTGTCACCCCAATATGCTTAATCTTATCTTGAGGATAAGAATAGTATTGGTTGATCAAACTGACTGAGGTGCTGTGACTGGGTGTCACCAAGCAGGGCACTGCCAAGTCCAGAGGACGATTCGCTATCACGCCGCAAGCGCCACGCGCTACCGCATCTTCAGCAGACAAATGACTATCCCAAGTTAAGCCTTGCCGGCAGACAAACACATCACCCGACTTGACCTTCTGGCTGTGCGTCTTGAATTCTTTTACTGGCAGTGATGCTAATGACGTTAATACTTTTTGGTGACTACTGTTCATGCTGCTCTCACCCTTAAGGGCATGGTGCTAATAGGTGTTATATCTCAACGGTTCGAAAAAGCGACTCGACGAATATTTTTGAGCCGCAAGAATACCACGACAAGTTTATAATTGGCCTATCAGACTACGCAGAACAAGTGTTTGGTCCAACCCTTTTTGATCAACTGCTTAGTGATTGTCCAAACAGTCAGGTGTTATTCAAAGCCATCGATCCCTCCAACTGCGTATCTGCGCTTGAATCAGGTGATATAGACTTGGCGATTGGCGTGTTTAAAGCCCTTCCCGAGAGCCTAGTTCGCACCTTTCTGTATCGTGAGCGTCATGTCTGTTTGTTCGATAACTCTGTTTTACAAGTCAAATTACCTATCAGTCTTGATGATTACCTAGCGACTCCGCAAATGGTGATCACGGCCAATCGTGAATTAACCTCTGCGGTCGATATCACTCTGACGGACATGAATAAAAAACGAAAAGTCGTGCTTGGCTCCAACCGCTTTCTTACCTTACGCCATATGCTAATGGGCAGGCGCCTCCTTTGCGTCATGGCCGAGCTGGTTGGTCGCTCAGCACCAAATAGTGAAAGCGTCACGATTTGTGAGGCGCCCATCCCTATTCCAGATTTTGATATAAAAATGATCACCCGCCGCCGAGACAGTTTACACCCAAAGCAAAAGTGGCTTACTGAGCATGTTACCTCGAGCATTCAGCAAAAAGTTGAAGAGCTGATGAAGGCATAAACTATAGATTTAAAACAGATATCAAACTTACGAAAACCCACAATAAAATACCGTTCCATTGTATTTAAAATCCAATAGAACAATATTCTTTTACTGGCAATCAGCAAATTTTATCAGCGATATCAATAAGAGTAATTATCCTCAACCCAATAAAACAACGTATAAATACGCCATAGATTACATTTACTACTCCAAACACTGGCTTACACGGTAGGTCATCACTATGGTGAATTGAAATGAAAAAACTCTTTGCTGTTCTTGCCGTTGCATTACTCGCTGGTTGTAACTCATCAAGTGACTCTACTGATGACAAGACACTACCACCAGCAACTCATTTACCTGAAATTGAAGTTCCGGAGAGACCGCAGCCTCAACTTCCACCCGAACACTTACCAGGTGATGATACCTCACCCGATCGCCCAACCCCAGACAACTGGTATCAGGAAGTTTCAGACCGCTTTGGTATGACGGTTGCAGCGCTTCACAAAGCATGTAGCTTTGAGGGTGAGCATCTGCAATATGAGGTATTTACCGGTTGTAGCTGGCAAAATGAAACGCTGACGGTTACATATTACGTTGCAAAAAATACCGGTGACAGCGACCCTGGCGATAGCAGCAGCAACTTTGAACACAACTTCACCTGGGTAGTGAATGATGCCAACATTGATGCGGGGAAAATCTGGCCGCAAGCTAATCATCTGGCAACAGGCCTAGATGGTAAAGAAATGCATATTGAGTATGGAAAAATATGGTATTCATTAAGCTTCTGCGATAATGGCCTCTGTACCGAAGATGGCGAATATAATTACATCGAGCACCCTCTCAGCCATATTTCAGATAATAACCATGTTTTCTCTGATGGTACGCCACTAGATGGTGGGGAATCAGACTTCGTCATAGACTCATACCGTACGGCTGAACGACTGTTCTTTATCGTTCACTTTACAGACAACCATACAAACTATGTTTACAAACGCCCACTGATGATGGACACAGCTTATCCTGCAATCATCTACGATGTCTTAGCACCTGCATTCGGCTATTAAACCACTAGCATTGAGAGGGACTCAGCTCCCTCTCAATGCGCTTTTCCCATTATTGCCCCTATAAAACATTGCTTAATCTCAGAATTCTGATCGCCATTAAAAAGTTTCACCGCCAATGTCGTTCAGCTGATTAGACTACTGATATACTTATGGAAAATTTCAATATGGACTTTGTAATGACACAACGTGATGCCAACAGCTTAGACTTGAACATGCTCAAGTTATTGGTCGTGTTATACCAAGAAAAAAATATGCGTAAAGCAGCAAACCGGCTACATGTCAGCCAACCTGCTGTGAGCCATTCGTTGAAAAAACTACGTGAGCACTTTGACGATCAGCTGTTTGTCAAAGTTCCGAAAGGCTTGGAGCCAACGCCTTTAGCCCACCAAATTGCTGGTGTGGCCAACTCGTATCTAGAAGGCTTAACCAGAGAATTAAACAATCTCACTGAGTTTGATCCTAAATACATAGATCAAACTGTTCGTATAGCAATCGCAGGGCCGATTTTGACATGCATTGCTGGAAGTTTACATAGAAAAATCAGGGAACAAGCGCCAAATATCCAGCTTGAAATTGTGACTTGGGCCCAGCAGACCCCAAATGACTTGGCGCAAAATAAAATCATCCTTGCGATTAACTACAGCTCCGTTCCGCACACGAAACAGATATACAGTAAAAAGCTCGTTGATTTCAATCCCACAGTGATTTTCAGAAAAGACCACCCTCTAGCATCTAAGCAACTTGAACTGCCAGATTTTGCTAAATACGAGCTTGCCTCTTTAATCATTCCGGGCTGGAACGATCAAATCGTATATGCCGTTGAAACGTTGAAACAATACGGAGTGGAGGCAAAAGTCGGTATTCGCTCTGAAGTACTCCTTGCATTAATCGACGTCATCAGCCAAACCGATATGTATATCGCGCATAATGACTTCTTTCCGATACAACATTTTCCACACCTCAAAATGAAGTCTGTCGCTAATTTAGTGGAGCCAGAGGACTATCAGCTCAGCGTAAACAGCTTTTGTCATATTAAGGATCACCACAGCAATCTGGTGAACTGGCTAAGTGGATTAGTGAAAGATAGTTTGCAAGAACAAATTGAAACCTCTGCCTGTTACTGCAAAGAGTAAAAGAAGGTTTGCTTGATAGCGAAGAGCCAGAACACATTATGCGACTGTCTTTGTAAAATTTGATAAAACTAACCCAGTTATCAAACTAATCTTCCGAGGTTGTTTCTAAGTGACTGCTTTTAAACTATGTTTAAAGAATAATTGAAACGGATGGAGAATTACAATGCCGCTGCTAGCCTGTCCACTGTGTGAAAAATCGATTTCCAAACGTGCCCATGCCTGCCCCAACTGTGGTGAGCCGGACCCATTCCGTTACCATAGTCGAAAAAGTTGGATCGAACGCATTGTCTGGACAATGGTGATCGCATTTATTGTCATCTATGGTTGGCTGGAGTTACTTCCGATGTTTATTGAAGCAATTCGCTAGGCCGCTCAGGGAAAACGTTTCATTTACCATCAAAACTCTCTGCAACTGTCACGATAAACGGACTGGCTGTAGTAACAGTATCTCTGGCTGACAGATAAAAACATATTGTATCTGCTACTTTATATACTGTTACTATCTTGCTTTTATTCGCCCGTGAGGGCTTTTAAAAATTCATTCGGGCACGAAGACCCGTGACCCACATACTCTCCACACTGGAGGAATAGGCCGGGTTTGCCAGGTACTGCAAACTAGGTGTTATTGCCAAATTATTTGATACCTGGAATCGATAAAACAGCTCAGTGGTTGATTGCGAATCACGGCTTCGGATTTGCGTAGCCGAGGATATTTATATAATCATTGGGATCGAAACTACCTACGATAAATCCGGAGTTACCACCATTAACGCTCTTGTTCCACGTCAAAGTTAGTATATTAAATTTTCCGTCCAAATCGCCAAAATGTCTTGATGGACTCACAGATTGCAGCAATGGCATTGGGCTTTTTCTTGTTCTGCAGCCTGCCAGCTTTTATCAGCCTTGCCTATATTCGCGAATCCGTTAACCCTAGCTCCTTACCATTAACATTTATGCTGCTGTGGGAGGGAAGTGACTTGTTAGTGTCACTGATGGTTAAAGTATTTACCCTAGTATCACCTAACACCGGAAATCTGATCTTACTAGGATTAATCACAACTTATGGGCTAGGCACTGTCTATATCGCCCGTAGATACCGGTAACAAACGATAGCAAGCTACTTGGTAACATATACGAAAAAAACCAGGCTCACTATGCAGCCTGGCTTTTTCGTTTAATTTCAATTGCTTATTACATCGTTGGCATCACAAAGCTGCTGCTGTGCTGCTCTAAACGAACACTGGCTGGCCAGCGACTGGTCACTGTCTTCATTCGGGTGTAGAAACGAACACCATCGTTGCCGTGAACATTCAACGGGCCAAACACAGAGCGCTTCCAGCCACCGAAACTGTGGAACGCCATCGGAACAGGGATTGGCACGTTAATCCCGACCATACCCGCCAGTACATCTTCACTGAACTGACGAGCGGTTTCGCCATCACGGGTAAAGATCGCGGTACCATTGCCGTACTCGTGACGGTTGATAAGCTCAAGGCCGGTCTGGTAGTCAGGCACACGGACAATCGCAAGCACAGGGCCGAAAATCTCTTCTTGGTAGATGGTCATCTCCGGTGACACATTATCGAACAATGTTGGCCCAACGAAGAAACCATTCTCATGCCCTTCAATGCGGATATCACGGCCATCGACCACCAAGGATGCGCCCTGCTCTACACCCGATGTGATGTATTCACAGATCTTGTCTTTGTGCTGTGAGGAAATCACGGGGCCCATGTCATTTTCAGGGCCTTCAACCACGCCCGGGCCAACTTTCATCACATCAATTTGAGACTTCAGCTTACCGATAAGCTGATCAGCCGTTTCATCACCAACCGCAACTACGACAGACAATGCCATACAACGCTCACCAGCGGCACCATAAGCAGCGCCCATGATCGCGCTTGTCGCCATATCCAGGTCGGCATCAGGCATCAAGATACAGTGGTTCTTCGCACCGCCCAGTGCCTGGCAACGCTTGCCATGCGCTGATGCAGTTGAGTAAATGTACTCAGCAATCGGCGTCGACCCTACGAAGCTGACCGCTTGTACACGCGGATCGGTAAGCAATACATCAACCGCTTCCTTGTCACCGTTCACCACATTAAAGACACCGTCAGGCAAACCGGCTTCTTTAAGCAGCTCGGCCAACACCAATCCTAGAGAGGGATCTTTTTCCGAAGGCTTCAACACAAAAGTATTACCCGTCGCCAAGGCAATCGGGAACATCCACATGGGCACCATTGCCGGGAAGTTGAATGGGGTAATACCCGCACAGACACCTAGTGGCTGCATCAGCGAGTGACTATCGACACCAGTCCCCACATTGGCTGAATGCTCCCCTTTCTGAAGATGCGGAATACCACAGGCAAACTCAACTACCTCAAGGCCACGGGTCACTTCACCCACTGCATCTGAATAAACTTTACCGTGCTCACTTGAGATCAGGCGAGCCAGCTCATCCATGTTCTGCTCAAGCAAGGCTTTGAATTTGAACATCACGCGAGCACGCTTGAGCGGCGATGTCTTTGCCCATGCAGGAAATGCCTTATCAGCAGCAGCGATGGCTTCGGCGGTTTCAGCAGCTGAGCTCAATACGACCTGACGGGTCTGCTCACCGGTTGCTGGATTGAATACCGGGGCAAAGCGCTGGCTGTGACTTTCGCTGATTTGGCCCTGAATGAAGTTTTGAACTGTTTCCATTGTTTGCTCCTGTAATTACTCTCGGCCTTCGCCTTCTAATAGCCCGGCCTCGCGAGCAAGTTCTTGTAAATTATTAAAACCTAAAGTGGCATAGGTCATTGGATGAGCGATTGCAGGGTCCTGCTCAGCTTCCACGACCAACCAGCCCTGATAATTGACGTTTTTTAACTGCTCGAATACTGCTGGATAATTCACACAACCATCGCCCGGAACAGTGAATACGCCATCGAGTACTGCATCAAGGAAGCTGGTATTGCGGTTCTTCACATCAGCCAGTACATCAGCACGAATATCTTTGGTATGAACATGGTTAATCCGGTGGGCCCAACGCGTTGCCACCTGTACCGGATCAGCGCCAGCAAAGGTCAGATGACCGGTATCAAGCAACAGCCCCACTTCTTCACTGGTGTATTCCATCAGGTTATCGATATCTTCAGCAGTCTCGATAACGGTGCCCATATGATGGTGATAGGCTACCTCAACCCCCTGGCTTTTGGTGTACTTGGCAAACTCGCTAAGTTTCTTGCCGTACTCTCGCCATTTATCAGCGGGAAAGTTAGGGCGAAGACGCACCGGTGTATCTTGCTGGCCGTGAATGCATCCGGTGACTTCAGCAAATACCATCACCTTGGCACCCAACTCACTCAGTAAGGTCAAGTGAGGCTGAACCGCTTCGATTTCTTCCTCTACCGTGCGGGTAAGCAATTCGCCGGAGTACCAGCCTGACACCAACTTAAGATCATGATTGGCGAGTATCGGTCCTAGCACACTGGCTTCACGCGGAAACTTATTGCCAAGTTCGAAGCCAGCAAAACCGGCTTGGCGCCCTTCAGTCAAACATGTTGCTAATGGTGTTTCTGCACCCAAAGATGGCAAGTCATCGTTGGTCCAAGTCAGTGGGTTGATACCTAGTTGAACAGTCATGCTAATTCTCCTTAAATCACTTGCTGTTGTTTGGCGATTTCATACCTTGATCTGGCTGCACGCACTTGTTCGCGCTCAGATACTTCAGGTACTGCCACTTCCCACCATGAACCACCCGATTCAGTCGTACTCAGCGGATCGGTATCCAGGGTGATTACATATGTTGATGTCGCCTGCTTCGCCCGCACCAAGGCTTGCTCTAGCTCTGCAATGTTGGCGACTTTTTCTGCCTGTGCCCCTAGCGAGCGAGCATGGGCGGCAAAATCAGTCTTCGGTGCACCTTCTTCAATGGTGTTACAGTCCTTGAGCAAGTTATTGAAACCAGCCCCGCCGCAAGCATGCTGAAGACGATTGATACAGCCGAATCCACGGTTATCCAGTACCACGAGTACCAACTTGTGCCCTAGCATCACCGAGGTGGAAATTTCGGAATTCAGCATCAGATATGAGCCATCACCGATCATAACGAATACTTCTGAATCCGGTTTAGCCATCTTGACGCCAAGGCCGCCAGCAATTTCATACCCCATGCAAGAGAAGCCATATTCGAGGTGGTACCCTTTGTCATAACGGGTACGCCACAGTTTATGCAGTTCACCCGGCAACCCACCGGCGGCACAAACGACGATATCTTTCTCGCCCGCCGCGCGGTTAACCGCACCAATAACCTCTGCGTCAGTCGGCAGTGCCGTACCACGATCAGTCATGGCAATAGATACGGTTTTGTTCCACTCCAGACGAAGTGTCTCTGCTTTATTCTGCCAAACCGTCGAGACCTGCCAGTCGACCAGATACTGGGTTAATTGAGGTAATGCCACCTTGGCATCAGCTACCAGAGGGATCCCATAATGCTTCGTTGCATCAAAGCCGTTCACATTCAGCGAAACTATCTTGGCATCGGCTTTAAACAGTGCTCTTGAGCTAGAGGTAAAGTCCTGCAAGCGTGTTCCCACCGCGATGATCACGTCCGCTTCAGCAGCCATCTGGTTCACCGCCGCAGATCCTGTCACGCCAATTGAACCAAGGTTGGAAGTATGATCCCAAGGCAATGCCCCTTTACCGGCCTGGGTTTCACCTACTGGTAACTGGTAGGTTTCTACAAACTCACGGAACTGTTCCAACGCGCCGGAATAGTGAATACCGCCACCGGCAATGACCAGCGGTTGCTTAGCCTGTTTGATCAACTCAACAACTTCGGTCAGCTCATGCTCATCTGCCCCAGGTCGGCGCACACGGTGGATTTTCTCTTTAAAGAAATGAAGCGGGTAATCAAACGCCATGGTCTGGACATCTTGCGGAATCGCTATCGTTGCCGGGCCGCACTCAACCGGATCGGTCAACACCCGCATCGCTTGCGGCAAACTATTTAGCAACTGCTCTGGACGGGTGATGCGGTCAAAGAATCGGCTCACCGGTTTGAAACAATCATTCGGTGTGATAGTCGCATCACTCCAGTCTTCAACTTGCTGCAGCACAGGGTCCGGTTCACGGGTAGCAAATGTATCGCCCGGCAGAAGCAATACAGGCAGGCGGTTGACATGGGCCAGTGCTGCTGCTGTGACCATATTCAGAGCCCCTGGCCCGACCGATGTTGTCGCCGCCATCATACGTTGGCGGTTATTGGCCTTGGCAAAAGCAATGGCACTGTGCGCCATAGCCTGCTCGTTATGGGCGCGGTAGGTCGGCAGTGCTTCATTGGCGTGATAGAGCGCCTCCCCTAGCCCGGCAACATTACCGTGTCCGAAAATGGCAAACACACCGGCAAACATGGGTTGGATCTCACCGTCGATCTCGACTTTCTGCGCTTGCAGGTATTTCACCAAAGCCTGAGCCATCGTCAGGCGTACCGTATTAACACTCATGCTCGACTCCTTTAGCCACGCTGACGCCACAGGGTTATTAAGTTGTGATAGTTCTGCTTGATCTGCTCAATCAAGCCAGCATCATCAATGTCATTAGCTAGCCACAAACGGGAAGGCTGGCCGAAAATAGTCCTGCCAACGGCAAAACCTTTTACGATATCGGTACTTGCTGCTGCATTGAACCCGGCTTTCAACTCGTTTTCTGGTGCGTCCAGGCCCAGCAATACAACCCCACGACAATACGCATCGCGGTCTCTGATCAGCGCATTCACCTCCTGCCATGATTCAGCAGCCATTGGCGGCAGTTTCCACCAATCCGGTTTCACGCCTAAGTTGTAGAAACGCTGCATCGCGCGCAGGTATAACTCATCGGTGCGCTCCATATCAGCAGGCAAAATCACTTCTAGCAGCAGCTCATGACCTGTCTTGCAGCACGCTTGATACACTTCACACACTTGCTTTTCTTGCTCAAGACGTAACGCATGATGATCATCAGGGTGGAAGAACACCAGGCACTTAACAACATGCTCCAGCGGCCAATCAATCAGCTGGGTACCAATATTGCCGTGTTCTAGTTCAAGAGGACGGGAAGCTGGCAGCTCTACCGGCCGGCCAATCCACCAGCCTTCCCCGGTGATTTCGTTCAGTACGTCTTGACCAAATGTGCTGTCACACAGCAATCCCGCTTTGCCGGATAAGCCCGCCTCTTCAGCCACTTCGCGACTCGCCTGCAGAATAAGCTTTTTCAGTGACCTGATCCGGCTGATATCGGCATTGGCTTCGCGGGCCATATCGACGAACTGGATACGGTGATCAAAAGCCAGCACACAGAGTTCGTCCCACTCTTTATCCCTTGTCGTTACCCGATGAAGATGGTTTAAACGCTCATCCAGATCAGGACGAGGAACATCACCAGCACGAGACAAGTAATCATCCAACTCTTGTTTCGAAGGCATGGCCGGTGCACAACCATGGCGAGAGACGACCAAGGCACCACAGGCATTGGCATAGGCACAGGCTTTTTCCCAACCTTCATCATTTAGGTAGCCACGCAACAGCCCTGACATAAAGGCATCACCAGCACCGAGAACATTAAGAACGTCGACCCGAACACCTTCAACGGTGACACCGTCGTCGAGATCATTAGGGATCTCACCAGAAAATACTGAGCAACCTAGCGGACCACGCTTGCACACTAACTCGGCATTACTCACTTCACGTACGGCTTTCAGCGCTTCCACAGTGTCCGTCGAGCCACCTGCAATGTGGAATTCTTCTTCTGTACCAACAATCAAATCGAACAAGCCCAGCACTTCTTGAAGTTGCTCGGTAACCTTGCCTGACTCAATAAAGCGCGTTTCGCCATCTCCCAAGGTAGTTAGCCCCCAAAGCACGGGGCGGTAATCAATATCTATGGCTGTTTTCACGCCGTGCTTACGGGCATAGCGCAAGGCGGTCAGCACGGCTTCGCGGGTGTTGGGATGTGACAGATGAGTACCAGTAATTGCCAAGCAGCGTGCCGAGGCAATATATTGCTCATCAATATCATCGGCAGTGATAGCCATATCTGCGCAATTATCACGGTAGAAGATCAGTGGGAAGGTGTCTTCATCCTTAATACCAAGGATGACCAAGGCGGTAAGACGTTCTTTATCGGTAATTAAGTGACTGGTATCAACACCAACTCGCTGCAGCTCTTCGCGTAAGAAGCGCCCCATGTGCTCATCCCCAACCCTCGCCAGCATGGAAGACTTCAACCCCTGCCTTGCCGTGCCATAAGCGACGTTGCCTGACGACCCACCGAGATACTTAGAGAAAGTGCCCATATCCTCTAGGCGAGCCCCAATTTGCTGGCCATACAAGTCAACGGCAACTCGCCCCAAACAAATAAGATCCAATTTCTTATTGCTGGTATTCATCCTTTTCACTCCTTCCTTTAACTACCGAGTAGTTAAGAACCGTTCAGATAATGATTAAACTGATTTTCGCAATCGTTGTTGAGAACACCTTTCCCAACCCTCATTGTTTCAATGCCCTTATCATACGAAATATTCATTTCACTTTAAACGAAAAATGAAATGAAAAATATATTTTGTGATCAAGGTAAAATTTCCAAAACTGTTCAACCCGCGTACAACAACAGAATAAAATGGAAAATTTTTTTCAAATAATTGCAACATACCTCCAACACGATAACGTTTGCGGAATATTCCACCATTTATCAACAAGTTAGGCAAAAAGCAGCATATCAGCCAAAAATTTAGCCTTTAAAATCATAAAATTAGTATATATCACAACAATTAGACATTGATTCCAGTGAGACTTGGTTAACAATTTTGTTATTTACACTCAATCAGGGGTGGTTATTAATTGAGCTCGAGCATATAGTTGTTTACATAAAAATAATAAATTTATTTCAATCAACGTGAACACACTTTCTGGATGAATATTTCATTACAGAAAGTGATCAGCATCTATTTACCGTGATATATGAAATGTACATTTCACCCAAGAAAGCGGTTAGATGCATCATAATAAGGAGGCAACAATGCCGTCACTGATACATGGAATTACTTCTCTATTCACAAACTCTATTTCAACGACAAAGTCCCTATCAAAAGGGGTCCTTCGCAAAATAGCCATCATTGGCACCGTGTTTGCGCTAGCTGCGTGCGGCGGTGATGACGGTGAGGACAAGATCAAAATCGGCGTCGCCATTCCTAACTTTGATGACACCTTTTTGGTCAACATGAAGGACTCTATGGATAAGTACGCCAAAGAGATGGGTAATGTAGAGCTAATTTTCGTCGATGCTAAAGAAGATACAGTGAAACAATTGGGGCAAATCCAAAACTTCATTGTTCAGCAAGTTGACGGCATCATCCTAGTTCCGGTTAACACCGATGCAACGCAACCGATGACAGACAGCATCCAGAAAGCCGGCATCGAACTGGTTTACCTAAACCGTCGCCCTTCTTACCTGCCAGATGGTGTATCTTATGTGGGCTCTGATGAACTTCGTTTTGGTGAAGAACAAGCAAAATATGCGGCATCTAAAGTTGATGGCGGCAATATCGGCATCATCATGGGCATGATGACAGTAGAAGCGGCTATCCTTCGCACCCAAGGTGTCGAAGACTTCTTCAAGGACAAGCCAGAGTTTAACATCACCCGTAAACAAACCGGCCTATGGCAGCGCTCTCAGGGCATGATCGTAATGGAAAACTGGATCAACTCTGGCGAGCAAATCGACATTATCCTTTCTAACAATGACGACATGGCACTGGGTGCTATCCAGGCACTGCGCGCTGCCGGTAAACTCGAAGACACCATTGTTGTCGGTGTCGATGCGACCCCGGATGGCATCATGGCAATTCAACAAGGCGCTCTGGATGCAACCGTATTCCAAGACGGTGTCGGCCAAGCCCGTGGCGCATTGGATGCGGCAATGAATGCCATCAACAAACAACCCCAAGAGAAAATCACTTGGATCCCTGCAGAACTGGTTACCAAAGACAACCTAGCTGAATTCCAGGCTAAAAGTTAATCCACCACCCTCTCTATAAATAACTTATCCGGCCCTGCTACACGCTAGTTATCCGCTAGCCGCGTAGGGCCAATTTTGGAGCAATTCAGTATGAGCCAAGTAATACTTGAGATGCGTGGTATTACCAAAACCTTTCCCGGTGTAAAGGCACTTGATAACGTGCAGCTGACTCTAAAGAAAGGCCGTGTAATGGCACTCATGGGCGAAAATGGTGCAGGAAAATCGACCTTGATGAAAGTGCTGTTTGGCACATACCAGCGCGATGAAGGCACCATTCGTTACCAAGGAGAATTGGTAGATTTCTCTGGCGCCAAAGAATCACTCGAAAGCGGGATTTCAATGATTCACCAAGAGCTATCGCCCGTTCTACATCGTAATATTGCCGAGAATATCTGGTTGGGCCGCGAACCGCTCACAGGGCCATTAAGACTGATCGATCATAAAAAGATGTTCGCCGATACCGAAGCCCTACTCCAGCGTCTTGATCTCGATCTTGACCCTCGAACCTTAATGAGTGACTTGACCGTAGCAACTATGCAAATGGTCGAGATTGCCAAAGCCATTTCTTTTGAATCGAAGATCATTATCATGGATGAGCCAACTTCGGCCCTAACGGACAAAGAAGTTGCCCACCTGTTTGAAATTATCGAAAAGCTCAAATCCCAGGGCGTCGCCATGGTGTATATCAGCCACAAGATGGATGAAATCTTCAAAATCTGTGATGACATCACCGTATTCCGTGACGGTTGCTACATCGGCGAACGAGAAGCCCGAGACACCAATCACGATGAACTGGTTCAGATGATGGTGGGCCGCGATCTTGGCGATGTATTCCCCCCTCCGACGGCCAAACCAGGCAAAATCCGCCTAGAGGTAAAAAATCTGTCTGTCGATGGCTGCTTCAAGCATGTCAACTTCAAACTCCATGAAGGTGAGATATTAGGGATAGCAGGCCTTGTAGGAGCCGGCCGAACCGAACTTATCGAGACCCTATTTGGGGTTCGCGAGAAAGAGACCGGTGAGATTTGGATCAATGGCGAAGAAGTCGAAATCAAGGCCCCACAGGATGCCATCAGCCACAAAATGGCTTTCTTGACCGAAGACCGCCGTCATTCCGGCCTTTACCTGATGCTCGATATCTTTGCCAATACGTCCATCGCCCACCTCGATGCTTACAAGAGCCGAGTGGCCAATGTTCTCGACGTCCGCCAGATGCGCTCAGACAGTGAAGAACACTGTAAAAAACTCAAGGTGAAAACACCACACATGAGCGAGGCAATTGACAACCTCAGCGGAGGTAACCAGCAGAAAGTACTGCTAGCCCGCTGGATGTTGACCAAGCCTGACATTCTGTTCCTCGACGAACCGACCCGAGGCATCGATGTGGGTGCGAAGTCTGAAATTTACAAACTCATGCGCCTTTTGACCGGTATGGGTAAAAGCTTGGTAATGATCTCGTCGGAACTGCCGGAAGTTATCGGCATGAGCGACCGAGTGTTGGTCATGCACGAAGGCAACCTCAAAGGCGAGCTCGACGGCACTGAAGCGACCCAAGAAAAAATCATGTCTATGGCGTTGGCATAACCGCCTGCAGCCCAAAAACGCATATTCACTGCTGTCGTGACAGGGTGACGCAAAATTTATCAAGGAAAGTCATTATGATTGCGAAGTTAATAGAAGCAACGTCTGGTGCGAAATCGCCTCAGAATTATAAGCGCTTGATTTCTAAGTATGCCATCTACGTTGTATTCATTGCCATGTGTGTGGTGATGTCGATTCTATCTCCAGTATTCCTTACTGTAGCCAACTTGCTTAATGTTGTTACCCAAATGGCCAGTATCGGCCTGCTCGCACTTGGGGTAACCATCATCATTATTACCCGGGGTATCGACTTGTCGTCCGGCTCGGTTCTCGCTGTCGCCGCCGTGGCCTCGGCCAGTATGGCGCAAACCCTCGATTGGGGCATGCGGATGTATCCGGCGATGCCTGAACTACCGGTAATCGTGCCTATCTTGGTTGCGCTGGCAGTCGGTGCTCTCTGTGGTTTTATCAACGGTGCATTGATTGCCTATACCGGTATCCCGCCGTTCATCGCCACCTTGGGTATGATGATCATTGCACGCGGTGCGGCCCTTCTCTACTCAGACGGCCGTCCAGTCAGTAGCCTTATTGACTCCTACCAGTGGATTGGTCAGGGCACCATTGCCGGTATCCCGGTGCCGGTCATCATCTTTATCGTCATGGCAATCGTGTCCTACATCCTGTTGAACTACACCCGCTTCGGTAAATATGCCTACGCCATCGGCGGTAACGAAACAGCGGCCTATGTATCGGGCATCAACGTTAAGAAGTACAAGATCCTGGTATACACCTATGCAGGCCTACTCGCTGGTATCGCAGCGCTTATCCTATCTGCCCGTATCAACTCAGGTCAGCCTGGCCTCGGTGTAATGTACGAGTTGGATGCCATCGCATCAGCAACCGTTGGTGGTGTATCCCATGCCGGTGGTATCGGTACGATTCAGGGTACCATCATAGGTACCATGATCATGGGGGTACTGCAGAATGGCCTCGACCTATTGAACGTTTCGGCATACTGGCAGCAGGTTGTTAAAGGTTTGGTGATTGTGGTCGCTGTTGTCTTCGATATGAAGCGTCAGAAGAAGAGCAAGTAACCTTTAACCTAAATGCGCCATAAAGATAATAACAACTCGAGCCTATAAAGTATTCGCTTTACTGTAGGACTTCACGTTGAAGTGCCACGTTTCTCCCCCTAGGGTTACGTGGCTTTTTTTAGCCTCAAGCTCAGTGAAAGAAGTATACATCGATGCCCTATTGTTCATTTGGACACCAGATAGGTTAACGGCTACTTCGCTATAACCGCAAAAACCATTACAATGCGCGCGATTTTTGACACAAACCGGGCATTCCCCTTGAAACTCAGTACAAGATTAAAGCAAATTGAACAAATGGTACCACTTGGCTATGACCATGTTTGGGATTGTTGCTGTGACCATGGGCTTATCGGTGCCGCCCTTCTTTCAAGACAAGCGGCAGCCCGAGTTCATTTTGTCGATATTGTCCCGGCGCTTATGGCCGCAGTGGAAAAGAACCTACAACGTTTCTACC
The DNA here is from genome assembly GCA_000940995.1 of Photobacterium gaetbulicola Gung47. Taxonomy (NCBI): domain Bacteria; kingdom Pseudomonadati; phylum Pseudomonadota; class Gammaproteobacteria; order Vibrionales; family Vibrionaceae; genus Photobacterium; species Photobacterium gaetbulicola. Next base: position 734,659 of record CP005973.1, on the reverse strand, counting down.
CAGAAGCTGCATGGGCAGTCCACTGTCAAGATGTCGCAAAACTGCCTCTAAATCGATATGACGGCAAGCATTTGGTGGTCATCGCCGGCATAGGAGGGGATTTAATGAGTGAACTCGTTGAGTCTATCCACCAACAGCATCAAAACGCCAATATTGATTTTTTACTGTGCCCGGTGAATAACCCATACACGCTTCGTCAAAAGTTGATAAGCCATCACTTTGGCCTCAAGCACGAAGTACTCATTGAAGACAATCAACGCTTTTATGAAATATTATTTGTTTCATCGACAATAGATGGAAATGAACAGATTAATGCCGTCGGCAATAAAATTTGGCACTCAGATTGCGCCGTACAAAGCGATTTAATCACCAGATATATCGACAAGACATTGAATCACTACCGCCGACTTCAGCGCGGAAACAGCAACAATATCGATACCATTATAGATAACTATAATGCCATCGCGGTTTGACTTTTCATGCTCTAAATATTCTAATAAGCAAAATATCACTACGATATGAAAGGAGTTTTTATCGTGAAAAAATTACTTAGTTTAGTTTTTATCTGCTTCACTCTCTCTGCTTGTACTGAAGTAGGCAGCGAAGCTTGGTGTGACGATCTAAAAGAAAAACCAAAAGGTGACTGGACGGCAAACGAGGCTAAAGATTACGCTAAGCACTGCATTTTATAATCATCGCGAATCAGATGCTAGGAGAGCGGTTTCCCCTAGCATCACAGGGCACTAAATCAGCAAACTCACCTGCCACCCTATGTAATATTTCGCAAGATTTCACTGGCCTGCTTCTCAAACAGTTCCTTCACGCTCAACTTATTCGTTTTAGCGATGGAAACCCACTGCAATCCTGTTTCATCTATATGTTGGAATTCGATTTGAAGCTCATATTTCCTCACTGTTGCGAGGGCCAAAAGCATACCCAATATCAACGCTAACGGAGCCGTTAAAAACCCCAATGAACCCGGAAAGATCATCCAAACCACGCTAGATACAACAAGGCCAATAATGACGATTCTTAGTGCATGGTCTTTTAAAGAATTGGTTTTGACTCTGGCTCCCCTTATTTTGGATATCGGGTATTCATCTCTTTTGAAAACAACGTTAGTGTCATTGATTTGAAAATCATCGGCAACAATCACCTTTATCTCCTATCACATAACCAATATATCCATATGTCTGTATATCAAGGCAAGGGATTGATCTTAAAATCAACAACCCTATCGATAATATATCGTTTTTCGGTATTGGTGTCTGTCTCGTCAGGCAGAAAATGATTGCATACTCACTCACATCGTAGTCACTTGTGACAAAACACCTTAATCACAACTTATCCGTTACTTTTCGCAATCCATACTGAAACATTCATTCCAACAGAGAATATTTTAAAATATTAATGAAAAAAACATTTCATATATACGCACCAGCCTTTACAATACTAAAGGAGTATTTGAAGGGAGTGAAAGATGTCTGTTGCCAACAACCTTACTGAACTGCAAGATCAAATCCGCGCGCGATATAGCGATCTCAGCAAGCGTTTACAGCAGGTCGCCCGTTACGTGCTAGACAACTCCAACAGCGTCGCCTTCGATACGGTTGCAACTATTGCCAGTCAAGCCGAAGTGCCCCCTTCGACCTTGATCCGTTTTGCTAACGCGTTCGGCTTCAATGGCTTTAATGATATGAAACAGCTATTTCGCCGCAACCTTGTTGAAGAGACCGCTAGCTATACCGAACGTGCCAAGCTTTTCAAAGAGCTAGACGCAGAACAAAGTGCGCCGGAAAGCCCTGCCATGATTTTGCAGGAGTTCGCCCGCGCCAACGCCCAGGCAATGAACCACCTTGCGGCACAAACACCGAGCGACAAACTCGAAGAAGCCATTGATATTTTAAGTCAAGCCGAAAACATCTATCTCATCGGCCTGAGGCGCTCTTTCAGCGTGGCTTCTTACCTTACTTATGCGTTGCGCCACCTAGAACGCCGCGCTTTTCTTATCGACGGTTTGGGTGGTATGTTCAAAGAGCAACTATCCATGATCGGCCCTAAGGATGCGGTATTGTCGATCAGCTTCAGCCCTTATGCACAAGAAACGATTACCCTAAGCGAAATCGCCTCTCAAGCCGGAGCCAAGCAAATTGTTATAACTGATAGCCAGGTGAGCCCTCTTGCCACCTTCAGTGATGTCTGTTTTGTGGTAAAAGAAGCCCAGGTTGAAGCATTCCGCTCTCAGTCAGCGTCTCTATGTCTGGCGCAGACTCTGGCTGTTTCCCTCGCTTACCGACAAGGTTCTACCAATGATTTTGACTCTAGTCTCCTAGGTTAGTATTCATTGGCACCCCGTACATTTTGACCTAAATGCTGCCCATATGGCGGTTTTTTATTGGTGACGACAGATTGTCTTGCAAACAGAAAAAGCCCCGCAATTGCGAGGCTTAGAGAGTGACAAGACTAAAGGGGCTATGTCTTGGGGGGTAACAGCCCCTGGTAAACATCATCACTCAGGAGGGTTTTCTGAGTATTACAGCTTAATGGTTTTACCCTGCTTCATCGACTCAAGCGCGGCATCAGCCAGTACGAGAGCATATTCACCATCGGCGCCGCCACATTCAGGGTCTTTACCTTCAAGCACATCCACGAAGTCTTGCCATTCAGCGATGTAAGCCGCTTCATAACGTTCAAGGAAGAAGTGCTGAGGTTTCGCGGCTACACAGCCTTCTTCACCCCAATGCTGTACCAGATTCTCTTTAACGTTGTGTGCCTGCAGCAGACCTTTCGAGCCGTGCAGCTCAAGACGCTGATCGTAACCGTAGCCAGAGCGGCGACTGTTGTTGATGGTCGCAATCGCACCTGATGGGAAGTTCATTACCAATACCGCCGTATCAATATCACCCGCTTGACCGATAGCGGGATCAACCATACAGCTACCGTGCGCAGTGATAGAGACCGGATCTTCACCCATGATGAAACGGGCCATATCCAAGTCATGGATAGTCATATCGCGGAACATACCACCCGATACTTTGGTGTACTCAGCTGGCGGTGGCGACGGATCGCGAGAGGTGATCACCAAGGATTCAGGCTGGCCGATCACACCGGCATTTAGCTGATTCTTTACCGTTCTGAACTGCGGATCATATCGGCGGTTGAAGCCTACCATCATAGGCACACCATGCTGGCGTACTGTCGCCAAACAATCGCGTACTCGGCTAATATCCAGATCAATTGGCTTCTCACAGAAGATCACTTTGCCATGCTGCGCAGCCAATTCAATCAAGTCGGCATGCGTATGGGTTGCAGAGCAAATACAGACCGCGTGTACATTCGGATCGGACATCGCTTCGTCGATCTCTTGAATTTTCGCGCCGTACTCTTCGGCAAGCTTCTTCGCCCCCTCTACATACGGGTCGATGATTGAATACAGTGTCGTTTTGGGATGCTTTGCAATATTTACAGCATGCACTTGGCCAATCCTGCCAGCGCCGAATAACGCAATATTAAACATGTCTCACTCCTTTGCCGGAAATTCATTATTGATGTTTTCTTGCATATTGCTCTTCGTTAATCCATTGGTGGTCATCTTCCCAGGTAAACAACCATTTACGGGTTGGCCCTGCCATTACATTGAGGTAATAGCTGTCGTAGCCTGCAATGGTTGCCACTGGGTGATACCCCTTAGGTACTTGCACGACGTCTTTGTCGTATACCGCCATGCATTCGTCCAACGAACGATCGTCGGTATAGACGCGCTGCATACAGAACCCTTTTGATGGGTTCAAACGGTGGTAATAGGTTTCTTCAAGGTAGGTTTCGTTTGGCTCTGCGTCCTGATCATGCTTGTGGCTCGGATACGAGCTGGTACAGCCCTCGTCAGTGTACACCTCAACCACCAGCAAGCTGTCGGCTTCTTTGTAGTCAGGCAGAATATTATGAACAAAACGCTTGTTGTTCCCAGCGCCGCGCTGCTCGGCATCAATATTGTCAGGTGCAATTAGGCGGGTTGGATAATTGCCTTCGCCAGGCGCACTGCAAACTGCCAGCTCAAGCTGGGTATTCGCCACCACTTTAATCGCTTCTCCTTTAGCGACATATACGGCATAAGGCTTTTTCCGCTCAAACGGGCTCTTTCGCTCGCCGATATTCTCGAAGGTGGCTGAAGGCGTGGTGATAGTGGCAAAGCCGCCGACAAGCACCAAACACACTTCATTATCACTGGCTGGCAAGTCGATGCTTTGCCCGCTTTCAAGTTCAAACGCTTGGAATCCCACATAGCCCCAACCAGCCGATTCTGGGGTAATGTTCTGGGTATTACCGTGTTGGTCGGGTGCGTGATATTTGGAGAGCAGTTTTGACATGGCGGCCTTCCCATCCCTTATAATTCGAAATTATTTTTCAAAATCATATGAGAATGAAAAAACCTTTTCAAACCATATATGAAACAAATAGTTCATTTTGTGGGCGAGGTAACACAGCAATAATTTCTTCTTTTTTCATGAAATAATTGGCATAAAAAAGTGATATAGCCATAAAAGAAAACGAGCCAGGCGATATAGCCTGACTCGTTTATTTCTTGCGGGTATAAATAGAGGAAAATTAACGACGCCGGCTTGGCAGCATATCGGTCATTGAGCCTTCTACCAGTTCGGCGGCAAATGCAAAGGTTTCAGCCAATGTCGGGTGGGCATGAACGCTATGGGCGATATCTTTCGCCGTCCCACCAAATTGAAGTACGGCACCTGCTTCGTGAATCAGTTCACCGGCGTTCTCGCCACAAATCCCGGCTCCTAGCAAAGTACCCGTTTCTTTATCAAACAGTGCCTTGGTGACGCCGTTGGTTGCACCAACACTTTGTGCCCGGCCACTGACTAGCCATGGCACTTTTCCTGTGGTGTAGTCGATACCTTGCAGCTTGGCTTCTTTTTCGGTCAAGCCTACCCAGGCGACTTCTGGACTGGTGTATGCGACTGAAGGGATAGCAACAGGATGGAACGCGGCATCCATCCCTGAAATCACTTCGGAGGCAACCTTACCTTCATGCGTTGCCTTATGGGCCAGCATTGGGCCTTTTACGATATCGCCAATGGCGAAGATATGCGGTACCGAGGCCTGCATTCTGTCATTGACTTCAACCAGTCCTTGCTCGCAAATATCGACACCGATATTTTCCAGGCCAATGCCAGAGGTATTTGGTCTGCGGCCAACGGCAACCAATACAGCATCAAAGACCTCACTATCAGGCGCTTTCTTTCCTTCAAAAGCCACGGCAATACCATCAGGCTGCACTGTCATATCGGTGACTTTGGTTTTCGTCAGCATTTGATAGGTCTTTTTCGTTGCCTTGAGCAACGGCTGGACAACGTCTTTGTCTGCTGCGGGGATAATCTGATCTTGCGCTTCGACGATAGTAATTTCAGAACCAAGCGCCGAATATACCTGCGCCATTTCCAACCCAATGATCCCACCGCCGATGATCAGCAGTTTCTCCGGGATATTTGGCAAAGACAATGCATCCGTAGAGTCCCAAATCCTAGGGTCATCCGGCGCAATAGGCAACTTGACCGAGTGTGATCCTGTCGCGACGATGGCATGTTTGAACTGTACTTGCTGCTCGCTCTCACCTTTCACTGATAGCGTATGTTCACCGATGAAGTGTCCCTCACCTTGGATGCGCACCACTTTTCTCGCCTTACACAAGTTGGCAATGCCTTTGGTTAGCTCGGTGATCGTCTCTTCTTTGTGGGACCGCAGTGCGTTGATATCGATATTGGGCGCGGAGAACGCGATACCCATTTGTGCACCATGCTTGGCATGGTCAATCAGCGATGCCGCATGCAGCAGGGTCTTGGAGGGAATGCAGCCCACATTGACACATACACCACCCAATGTATCGCGCTTCTCAACAATACATACCGACAACCCAAGATCGGCAGCCCTAAAAGCTGCAGTATACCCACCGGGTCCACCACCGAGTACAACAACATCTACGTTGATAGATTCCGTCATTATAATTCCTTCTCTGCCTAGTGATTGACTTAAGTTATAAGCATCTGGATGAACAGATTTATCCCAGACGAAGTCAAAAATAAATCGCAAAGTTGGAATATCCGATGTTGGTCCACTTAATTGAGAAATTTCGCCGCCAATATGTCTAGCAGCTCAATGTTTATGTTTTACAACGCTCGTGACACATTGCGCTTCTGTCGGTGCTCTTAACGGCTAAACGTGTAGTTGAGTGCTTGATCTAGATGAGGTAGGTAGTAACGATGGTACAGCTCAGCAGAAGCTAGCCCCAGTTTTGTGCAAGTTAATGGATCAGGTACATTCGGTCGTATTCATGAACGACGAGCTTAGTTGCTTGAAATAGGAGTGACTTCACAATTTAATTCTAACGCTTCCTATCAATATCAATTTGGCAATATAAACTATCCGCTCAAGAAAAATCCAATTATTCGTTCTTCGAGCTATACCGTGTAAGGGATTATATTTTTAAAAATAAACCTTCCGTGTAGCCATTTCTTCTTCCAGAAGCGAAGTCATTGAAAACAACAACCTTGCTACCGTAAATATTGCCGGTATTGATGGAGATTATTGAATGAGTACAGGCGCATATATAACTCTATGAATACTGGTAAATTGTATTTGGGGAACAGCATTCCTAATCCCGTATACCCTTCCAGAAGCTAACCCAATGCTTATCGCGTTTGGTCGATACATCGTCTATGGCTTAATTTCTTTGGCTTTAATTCTACTTGCTCGAAAAAACTGGGACAAGCTGTCAAAGAGCCAGTGGATCACTGCTTTCACTTTAGGTTTTGCTGGGAATGTTGGATATTACTTGTTCCTCACTAGCAGCATTTACTATAGCGGTATCACGGTATCGGCCTTGATCGTTGGGATACTGCCAGTCTCGCTAATCATTGTCGGGAACATTGTAGAGAAAGAGTATTCGTATAAAAGCCTGGCCGTTCCTGTCGCGCTCATCTTAAGTGGAATAGTGACACTCAGTTTAAACGGAGCAGATACTGGAGTAAGCGATGACTTGCTGATGGGGGCATTGCTGGCCTTTATTTCATTAAGCCTATGGACGTATTACGGGATAAAAAATGCCCGCTTCTTGAAACAGAATCCAGGAGTATCCTCTAATTCATGGTCACTATTGATAGGTGTATGCTGTCTTATACAAAGTCTTATCGCCCTCCCAATCTTAGCCATATTCACAAATGCGCTAGATTTTTCACCAAGTACTGAAAATAACTATTTAGCTGAAATTATAGCTGCCTGCCTCTTTCTTGGGATCGTCGTATCATGGCTAGCCACGATACTATGGAATCAAGCATCCCGACATTTACCCGTCACTTTAGCGGGTCAGCGCAGTTGCTGCTGACACTGCGCTCACCGAGCGATTGTGGCATTTGTGGTATTGGGATCCTCGAACTTGCAAACTGGCGATTGTGAGAGCATTCCCGGAATTATTGACTTACAAATGAGGTTCAAAACCGCTAAAGAAAAGCACTGAAAAGCTATACAATACTCGTGTTGCGAGGTCGCAGCATTGGATACTCATTCACAGAAAGCCTCAAAGTACCCATATGTCTAAAGATTTTAGTTTCACCACAGAGTACACTCTCGACAAGCCCTTTTTTGCCGAGTGTTATGATCAAACGAGCCGCCCTACTGAATTTCCAAAATCCTATTACAAAGCAATACTTTTTCTTCTTTTTGGGGTGGTTTTAGTCAAATTTGAGCTACTACCCAATAATTACGTTGGTTGGTTCTTTATTGTTTTGAGTATCATTGAGGTGCTCAGTGTTTACTTTAAGAGAACCTGGTGGTTATGGCGACAGTCAATCAGCTCGAGCTCTGGCAGCAAAGTAGGATTTCAGGTTGGCTCTACAGGTGTGAGTTATACAAGAGGTAATAAAACTCACCACATCGCTTGGAGTGAAATCGACCAGCTTCAACAAAGCGAGTTAGGTTTAATCCTTCATATGGGTAAACAGCGCCAATATGTCAGTAAATCTTGCTTAAATGACGAAGTGATCGCGTTCATGGTAGAGCAGCACGCAATATCCAAAAAGCACTAACGTCAATGCGTGCAGAATAGTGTTTACCTCTGCCGTTTTGTCCATTCTGTAATAGAATACCCGCAACCCACTCTCTTTCATATTGATAAGGAATGCCATGAGCAGCCAGAATGCACAATCAGATGATGTAGTGATTGTCAGTAACTCTTCCGACAACCCGTTTGCAATCGATGTTGCATATGCAATGGGCCAAGATGAAGATATCTCAGATGTAATCAGCATGAAGCACTTCATGAACTCTGAGTTTTGCCCACGCTTTATCTCTGATGAAAATGATATGGAGAATATCGGCAACAGCTTAGAAGGCAAGACTGTTGTTATTGTGAGTACCGGTAACCTAGTTACTAGCCGCCAAGAATTGGCCATGCACAACCTTATCATTGCACGTGCGGCCAAAGAAAACGGTGCCAGCCGAGTGGTGTTGGTTGAGCCTGACCTCTTTTTCTCCGCTCAAGATCGTGGCCCCCGTGCAGATTTGGGGGATACCCCCGGCAAGCGTGATGTAGCCGACATCAAGAAGTTTGATGGCCAACCCTTTACTTCTAAACTCTATGCACAAATGCTAAAGCTTGCTGGAGTTGATGATGTCGTGACGGTGCATAACCATTCTGTTTCAGTACAGAAAATGTTTAGTGAAGTGTTCGGTGGTCGATTCTACAACCTTATTCCTTACAAGATTTACGCCCACTACTTGTTGAATTCAAACATTTTGAGCTACGGGCCTGACGGTGAAGGACTTGTTCTCTGTGCACCTGACAAAGGTGCTCGCGACTTCGTCAAAGAGATGTACAACACACTTGGTTTATCCAAAGCGAAGTTCATCATGTTAGACAAAGAACGTACTGCTGAACGTAAGGTAGAAATCACCCTCCACGAAGAAAGTGAAGACACATTCGAGGGCCTGAACAACCCGAGTATTGTGCTATTTGATGATATGGTGCGTACTGGCTCAACCGTAGTAAAATCCTGTCAGTTCCTTCAGCAATTAACACCTGAGCGCATGGTATTTACCGTCTCACACTTCTATGCAAGTACTGAAGGTCGTGAACGTATGTCTGACCCTGCATTGGGGGAGATCCTGACGCTGAATACAATGCCAACTATCCTCAACCGTGATGAGCAAGGCCGTTTACGCAAAAAAATGGTTGTACTGAAGATTGAGAAGTTTTTGGCTCAAGAGCTGTGCAAGATCCTAGACCTACCACAGCGCTCTGAAGAGACTAACCCTTACAAAATTGACATGTCATCTAAAAATCCTCGCTTCCAGCGGAAGATTTGGTTCTCTGATCAACTGTCCGAACTGTAATCGTGGTACCTCTATATTCATAGGCTTGCCATCCAATTAGGGGAACATTTGTTCCCCTACATTTTCAACAATGATGATGCGAGAGGAATTCATGAAATATGAGACGTTGTAATATTTTTAAGAATGGCGCCACATTGCGTCAAACATACGCGTCCGTCAGTTGATATTAAATGGAGGTAATTGGTATTGTTGTGGCACGTAACCACATGCCATTGGGGGATAGCACGCTAGGTACCCCTTAATCTTTATTTATTCAACGAGAAAGCCAAACATGTCAGCTACGCAATATCAAACAAACTGGATTAAGCCTTTCACTCTTGATCACGCTGCCCTCAAGCTCGGCAAAAGCAAAGAAGAAATCAAGGCGTTGTGCGAATCAAAAGTGTTGAATGGCGGTTGGGACGACTTTATTGGCGAAAATGGCGCTTTTGTCGTTTGGCTGCCAGAAGACCAAAATGATATTACAGCCGACGAAATACGTGCTGGCGCAACAATCCACTAAGAATTCAATCAAATTTTCCACATCGTATTTCAGGTAAAGTCAACTGAATCGTTGCCAGCCCTATTTTAACCACGTTAATTCAGTAATAAATGCCTAATGAGATGGTATTTTACAAGAAAATGCGCATAATCGTTGTTTACAAGACTCTATGAAGAATTACCCATGACTAATTTTCAATATTTCTTTCATCAACTTCCTTGTTTTAACTGTAAAAAAACCAAAGTGAGCACGGATCTTGGCTGGCTAACCCCAGCGATGAAAGAAGAAGCAATCGCACAAGTGGCTACGATCATCGAGCAGGGCAACGTTGTACCTGATCTTTCGGTAAACGTGACTTGTACTAAAGAAGAAGCACGTGAATACCTACTGCTGAACTTCTTTGGCTACCCAGAAGAAGAGCTAGTGAACCAAGTTGAAGCAGAAGATGAGCAAGAAGTCGCGGACGAAATCGCAGAGCTATTTGCTGAAGGTAACGAAACTGCTGTATTTGAGCACGAGATCGCATTGCAAAGTTGCACTGATTGCGACGTTGAATAAGCTTAAGCTTAAAAAGAGCGCCGTACATAGCACGCTACTCTCTTTTAAATACCCGCTATCCCCACGGTCTACGATTCATGATGAAGCCGAGCATTTCAATCAACCTACCCTCTCTGGCACATAAAGTCACAACCGCAGGTATTTCAGAAATTAATTCAGTTATCGCACCGTATGCTTGTAATGTGAAACGCATTCGCCGCAGCCGAAACTACGTCCTTGTTGGCAGTTATAACGATCTGGTTTCGATAAAAACTGAATTGGCGCAACTTGTTAACTCCAAGAATTGTTTGAAGTGGCAGCGAGTCTATCAAAGCTTTCTTGCTGGCTTGGAACAACTTAGCGAGGAAAGTGAATATGCAACCTTTGAGATTAAGAACATTGCAGCTCTTATTGGTAAAACAGACCGTATCTTCTTACTTGAAAAACTGACAGAAATTGGCATTGATACAAAACGCAAAGCGAACCAAAGGCACCTAGAGCTTTCTGGAGCATTAACGAAGTTAAACGCGCTACAGTCGATACTACAAGACATGTCTAGTGAACCTTTAGCCGCCATCGGGAAATCAATTCAAAAGCGCCTGTCGAAATATCATGATATCGAAGAAATAGGCTTCGACTACGGTAAAACAGAGCAACCGCGCACTCTGCTTTCCTATGTAGTCGAAAACCCAGCTATTACTGTTGCCGAACTTTGCTTTAAGAGCAACTGCTCGACGGCAGATGCAAGAAAAGCGCTAGATGACTACTTCGAGCTTTAGCGCTCCACAGGCCACCATTAAGCCGCTTTTTTGGTGACATAACCGACCACATGGCCGAGTCCACGATAAGTAAACAGGGCCAATAGAATCATCAAACACCCGGCCAGCTTATTGGCTGGCATCTCTTCCGCATACCAAATCACACTGAGGATCACCGTCCACACCGGCTCCAAGATCATGATGATCGCCGCATTAGCGGCAGTGCTGTGCTTCTGCCCCATCGTCTGCATGACGTAACGCAAACTGGTCGCAACCAGCATACTCAACATAAACCATCCCCATGTCGTCATACTGACTGATTCTGGCCATGTTTCAAACAATAAAGAGGCGATCAACCCCATACAGCCTATGCTGAACAGCTGCAAGCAAGTTAGCAGCAACGTTGGGAGTTGACGGGCATATTGGCTGTTAAAGTTAAAATGAACAGCCAACATCACGGCAGCAGCCATAAACCACAACTGACTCGATGACATCTGCCAGCCATTGCCGCCGCCCAGTGATAACATCAACAGCCCAGCAAAGGCGATTGGCAATGCCAACCAGAACGTTCTAGGTGGTTTTGCCTTAAACAATGGCCACGCAATAAGCGGCACAAACAGCATAGACAGGCTCATAATAAATGCGCCTTCACCCAGGGTATCACTCACCGAAATGGCATGAATCCAAAGTAAGATGGCAGTGCCTAGAATACACCCTACCCCTAGCGCTTTGGGAATAACGGATTTGTCTACCTTTTTAATATCAGAAAAGCAAAATATAAGTAGACATAAAGAGGCCAGCACAAAACGTAAGCCTATAAAACCAAAAGCCGGCAGCCCCTGGATAGCTTCTTTCGAAAATATCCAACCGGCTGCCGCCAAGATTGTTGTTGCGACAAGTATTAAATCTGCACGACGCTCAAGGTTCATTCTTAAGCGCCCTCAATATCGGTAACAAGCAGAAAATAACAACAAATATAATTCAACGTATCATTCCAAATATTAGCCGCAACTCCTTGCCAGCCTTATCGTACTAATGCTTTCATCCCATTGAGCATTTTTTCTGCCACTTCGTAATGGTCGTGTTCCCACAATTGATCATTAAGGAACTCGCCAGAGAAGAAACCGTCATATCCTGTCTGTAGAAGTGCATCAAGCCATTCTTGCATCGGGATATCACCTTCACCGATGTAGAAACCGCGCAACTCTCTTTCATCAACCCATGGCTGACCTTCTGCTGGACGTTTACCATCAGATAGATGCACATTGTAAATCAGTGATTTATCAACCTGAGAAATCTGCTCCAGAGTGGCACCACGACATGCCCAGAGGTGCCATGTGTCTAAGACGAAACCAAAATTATCACGCCCGACCGCATCGAGCAATCTATAGTAGTCTTCCAGCGTTGCAATGGGTGTCCATGCTGCGCCTTCATACTGGAATCGGATGCCATATTCGCGACCAATATCGGCGATTGAGCGAATGTTTTTTGCGGTTAGCTGAATATTATCTTCTGTACTAAAGGCATTCAGGCTTTCAAACGCATTTAGCTGTATAGTTGGGGCACCAATATCTCTGGCAAAGCGACATAGGGTTTCTGCCTCTTTGAATACGCGTTGTTGCTCTTCTTTGGTCGCCGCTTCCACACCGCCAATAATATCAATCGCAGAAGGCGTAATATTGGCTGCATCAAGTCGTGCTTTAAATTCTTCACTGGTAAAACCGGCATTAATATAACGCCACAATTTTTCAGTATGTATTTCTAACCCCTGATAACCCGTTTCCTTTGCCAAACGAATATCAGAAAGAATATTACTATGAAGCGAACACATTCCATGAAGAGCAAAACGCATTTTAAATCCTTATCGGTAACAAATACCGTGCGACGAAGTTCCTAGGAGCCACAGCCGTGATTCCTACCCAAATAAGAAGAATCGGAAACTAAATACTCTATATTCAAGTAACTTCACAAAACACCTTCATAAAGTCACTTGAATATAGGTAGCCAAACCAAGGCTCAGCTAACCATATATGTTCTGCCAGATTAAATCGCTTATTTCACTTCCCGGCACATCAGACTGACTGCCAGTGTTTGTGCTAAATACAAAGAACTACTGAGAGAGCGGAAGCCCATAATTTCGCCTTCCTGTACTTCAAAGCAAACCTCCATCTTGCTACCTTGGGATGTCATCTGGTTATCCGTAATCGCAACAATAGGCACATTCTTTTCGAATGCAGTATCAATCAAACTGCTGGTTTCTGGTGCATAGGGGCTGAACGTCACCGTGACCAGCACATCTTTTTCATTCATCCGGCGAGTCATCGGTGCCAGCATACCGCCATGATCATCAAGCAACACCACGTTGTTGTCTGATTTCATCAAGGCATACCAGAGATAAAAAGCCACAGGGTAAGCGCGGCGCATGCCCTGAATATAAATGGTCTCGGCTTCATCGAGCAGGCTAACCGCCCTTTCAAGCTTGTGCGGAGAAACAGACATTTGTAGCTGTTCCATCGCTTCAATATTCGCTTGCCCAAAATCTTGGAAGATTGCCATTGGTGAGTCTTGGCTCACTTCTTCAGCTTCGCGCGCTTTTCTTACCCGCTCGATATAATCCCTTGGGCGATTCAGGTACTGATCACGAAATAACGCCTGCATCGAACTAAACCCTGAGTAGCCCATTGCATTTGAAAACCGGCTCAGTGTAGACAATGGAACATTAGCCTGTTCAGCGATCGTTGCCATTGTTTCGACCGCGACCAACATAGGTTGGGCCATCACAAAATCGGCAACCTGTTGTAGGCGCCCACTTAGGCTGTCGTAGCGCTTAACAATAAGCTCACGCAGCGTGTCTAAGTCAGCGGGTACTTGTTCTTCAACATCCATAATTGGCCGCACTCCTGCCCGAAAGCACTATTACAAAATAAGAATACCTCAAGTGACTGGCACTTGAGGCTATAGTTTATGATAATAATTTGAAGTTGCGAATCGCTTCTTCTTTCACAAAAGGCATTGCTTTTTTCATAAAGTAAATTCGATCAAACTTTTGTGGTTCTTCATTCATGAAATCGCGCAGGTTATGTCCCAATGCCTGGCGCAAACAGGTACCAATATTGAACTTCGATACGCGGGTACGCTTTAGCACTTCCATATCTTCGTCGCGAATACCACTTGTCCCATGAATGACTAGAGGAATATCTACCATATTCGCAATACGATCTAAACGACCAAAGTCAATTGTACATGTAGGTTCGGTCAATCGGTGTACGTTTCCAACGGATATGGCGACACAATCGGCACCGCTCTCTTTGGCAAAACGCGCGGCATCTTCCGGCTCGGTGAAGATTGATTTGATATGGTCGCGTCCTTCGTCATAAGGAACGGAGCCAATCTCGCCTTCGACCGACGCCCCCAATGCATGGGCGACATCTGCTACAGCACGGGTACGGGCAATGTTCTCATCGAGTGGCAGCTGAGAGCCATCGAACATTACTGAGCTAAAACCCGCCTTCAGCGCGCGGTAGACAATATCTTCCTCATAGGTGTGATCAAGGTGCAGACACACCGGTACTGAGCTTTTGTGCGCCAAAGGCAGTAGCATCGCCGCTGCCGTCTCAACCCCATAGAAGTCAGCGACATCTTTGTTACAAGCAAGGATCACCGGCTTGTTTACCGCTTCGGCAGCTTCGACTACCGCACAGGCATCTTCATAACCAAACACATTAAAACAAGGCACGGCATAGTCAGATGCGGCAGCCTGAGGCAAGAGTTCTTTCAAGTTTACGAGCATATTGCCCCTCCTTATTTGAACTTGGCGATCATGTCCTTGATGCCAGGGATCGTTTCGACTTGATACTCATGATGCGGGTCGAAGTGCTGGATCAGCGACTTTTCGGTTTTGCCCACGATGATGGTGAAGTAGTACATCTCGTAGCCCGGCGCCGCCACGCTTGGGTGGTACCCTTTGTCGATGGCAATCACCGAGCCGGTACGGACGTGGTAAACCGGGCCGAAGTCATCCTCGTGCTCGTAAAGGAACTGAGCACCGAAGCCAAAGTCTGGATTAAAGCGGAACTGGTACACTTCTTCGTACAGTGTCTCTTTGCTGCCATCAGGCTTAACACGGTCTTCATCGTGCTTGTGAGGAGGGAAGCCAGACCAACCACCCGCACCAACGGTAAACAGCTCACTGACCAGCAGGCGCCCGCGGTTGTCGGCATTCGACTGGCCCAGTACGTGTTTGATCTTACGGTGGGTTTTCGTGTCATCCGAGCCGTACTGAACAATATCGACATTCTCTTCACGCACGCAGAATGGCTCTAGTGAGTGTTCGAACTTACCGCCAGCAATCATGACGTCTGCGGCATCGCTGACACAATCAATGGTTGCACTGAAGCCAAGCGGCACATAGACCGCTTCGGGATTACCCTCCCACACCGACTTACGCTTACCGATATTGTCGAAAACTTCAGTCTTCTCGCCATTGGTTACGGTGATTGAACAGGTGCCGCCAGCAAGAACGATGACGGACTCATAGCCTTCAACAACGTGCTGGTGCTGCTCACTTTGGGCCAAACGGACTTGGTTGAAATAGCACAGTGGTGTCACTTCATCGTTAACATCGATGATAGGTTGGTTCTTGTTATCAAATGGTGGGATATGCTTGCCCATGGTACTTTCTCCTCACTGCCCTGCCTTTCCAACTGTCATTTGCCAGCACAGTGTGTATCTGTCTAATTGGTATGAATAAAAAGGCCGGGCCTCGATGGTTTGTACCCTTTCTAGACGTGTCCAGTAAAAATACCGGCCCGGCAGACCTAATTGCCTTTAATCACTTCGTCCGGAGGTGACTGTTAAAGGCTTTGTTCTCTGGTCTCAATAAAATCGAATAATTGTTCTTTGGTTGGCATCGCTTCAGTACAACTGGTGCCGCTGACGTTAATCGCGGCGGCTGCCGAACCGTGCTTAACGCCGTCTTCCAGCTCGCCACCGTTAACCAAGGTCCAAATCAGTCCGCCTGCGAATGAGTCACCCGATCCGAACGGCTTCTGTACCTCAACGCGGAAGATCCCCTGCTGGAAGTTGTGGCCATCGCGGCAGTACACTTTTGAGCCAAACTCACCGGCTTTGATCACCACCACCTGGGTATTGGCACGCAGGAAGCGCTCTGCCGTTGCATCGTCGTCCTTGTTGCCCGGGGCCAGCACGGTTTCCATCATGTCGAATTCTTCGCGGTTGCCGATAACGATATCGGACAAGCCAGCTGCGATGCCGTAGTAGATAGACGCATCGACATCGGTTCGCCATGAGTAAGGGCGGTAGTCGACATCCAGTACCACGAGCGTGTTGCTGCGGCGCGCATGCTCCATCGCAATCAATGTGGCTTCGCGGCTTGGGCTTTCAGACAGCGCCGTACCGGTTACCACCAACACTTTCGAGCTGGCAATGTATGCTGGGTCTACCTGTTCGGGCTTGATAGTCAGGTCAGAGGCCTTATTGCGGTAAATCAGTACCGTACAGTCACTTGGCTTCATCTCGGTGAATGCGACGGAAGTGCGCGAGCCCGAGCTGTCGGTCATCATGCCGTCAAGGTTGATGCCCTGGCCTGACATGTACTGCTTCACGTAGCCGCCGAATGCATCATCAGCGACACAACCGATAAACCCTACTTTGCCGCCTAGCTTGCTCACAGCCACTGCGATATTCGCCGCAGAGCCACCCACAAACTTGTTAAAGCCTGAAATGTCTGCCATGTCCGTGTTTGATTCACGGGCGTAGAGATCGACGCCCGCACGTCCCAACACGATGGCATCCAGCTTACGATCTTGCTGAAGTGCAATCTTTGTCATGGTCGTTCCTATTACTTGTATTCAACCCACGCGGCGTTCTGGTCTGCCGACTCGACGCACTTCTCACACAGGCGTACACCCTCGATACCCGCATCGATACCTGGGAACCAGATACCAGCAAGCGTTTCCTGATCATCACGGTCTGCCGCATCGAATGCCAGAGCAAAGCGGTGGTATAGGTTTGCCCAAGACTCGAAGTAACCTTCAGCGTGGCCACCGCCAACGCGATTAGCTGCAACGCCTTCTACGTCTTGGTACAGGTAGCCCATACCGCGGTCTAGGATGCGAGGTGGCTCGCCCTGAATTTCGTAGCGTAGTTGGTTTGGCTGCTCGTCCCACCACTCGATAGAGGCTTTAGAGCCAACAATACGGATCTTCTGCTGGTGCATAGAACCGGCGTTAACTGCTGAAGCCCAAAGCGTACCGACTGCACCACCCTTGAACTCCATCATCACATGGGCGTTATCTTCCAGCGGTGTGCGCGACTTGATAAAGCTCTGGCGCATGCAAGACAGGCGGTCGACTTCCAGGCCGGTCATCACTTCGCATAGGTAGAAAGCGTGAGTACCGATATCGCCTAGCACATACGTAGGGCCGGAAACCTCTGGGCTTACACGCCACTTCAGGCCCGGATCGTTGAGCTCGTACTCTTCATTGTGGAAGCCGTGGGCGAACTGCATGTTGATAACGCGGATTTCACCTAAGTCACCACGCTTGACCATTTCACGCGCCTGCTGAACCATAGGGAAGCCGCTGTAGCCGTACATCACGCCGATAACACGGTTGTTCTTAGCAGCAATTGCCTTCAGCTCTTCGGCTTCTTCGGTCGTGAAGGTGATTGGCTTTTCACACACCACGTGCAGGTTGGCTTCCAGCGCAGCCTTACAGATTTCGTAGTGGGTCGAGTTTGGCGTTGCGATAGATACCGCCTGGATGCCGTCTTCACGCTGGGCTTCTTGCTCGAACATCTCTTTGTAGTTGGCATAGCAACGGTCGCCATCTAGGCCAAGGTTGATACCGAAGTCACGGCAGCGCTCAGGATCAAGATCAAAAGCACCGGCTACCAACTTGAACAAACCATCACGCTGTGCTGCGTTACGGTGAGAATAACCAATCTGGCTACCACGACCGCCGCCTACCATTGCCCAACGGATAGGTTGATCAAAATGACGTTCTTCATTAAACATGGCTTCACTCCTTGTCAGGTATCCCCCACTACTTTTTGAGAGAGACCCGCGTTTCAGATATTGGAAATAGTTGATCTTATTTACAGCTTGGGTATACAGAGTTTTTATTCTCAGAGGCTCTCAACAATAAGAGCCTCTTGGTTAATAAATTCTCACTCGAGAGTTACTGCTTAAACACCCCGTCTCTGGGTTGCTCGGCCTTCTTCCCACTCTGCCACTTTCTGAGCGGTGTGATCATTACGAGTGACTTCAGGCAGCCCGACTTCCCACCAGCAGTCACATTTAGACCATGCCGCCGGTGATACCGGATCGATATCCACCACAATCACGTAGGTACGGTCAGCTTCTTTGGCGCGGGCAAAAGCAGCATCGAACTCGTCAATAGAGGTCAGCTTCTCGGAAATCGCCCCTTGAGCTTCGGCGTGCTTAGCAAAATCGACGCGGGCCAGCTCGCCGTCTGGGCGGCGGCAGTCTGCCAGCAGGTTGTTGAACGACTCGTTACCGGTGTTGTTCTGCAGTTTGTTGATAACCGCGAAGCCGCCGTTGTCACACACCACCACAATCATCTTGTGGCCAGTCAGTACCGAAGAGTAGATGTCCGAGTTCTGGATCAGGTATGAGCCGTCACCCACTAGCACCACGACATCGTTGTCTGGGTTGGCGATTTTCGCGCCCCAGCCACCGGCAATCTCGTAGCCCATGCACGAGTAACCGAAGTCGATATCGAATTTGCCGATCTGGTAGTTCTGCCAGTTCATTGACAGCTCTGCAGGCAGGCCGCCTGCTGCGGTCAGTACGGTGTCGCCTTTTTCCATCGACGTGTTCAGCTTGCCAATCACTTCTGCGTAAGAAGACATGCCCGGTAGCAAGTCACCCTCTTGTGGGTGAGTACGGCGGTGAACCAGCTCTTTCCACTCATCCGCTTCGGCTTTGGCTTTGGCCGACCACTCATCACCTGAGCGCCAGTCGCCAAGTAGTGCAGACAGCTTGGTCATGGATGTTTTGGCATCGCCCAGTACTGGGTAAGACATGTGCTTGATGGCGTCGAATTTCGCCACGTTGATGCTGATCAGTTTCATCTCTGGGTTCTTGAAGACAGTCCAAGAGCCGGTGGTGAAGTCCTGCAGGCGGGTACCGATAGCCAATACCACGTCAGCTTCATTGGCCATGTGGTTGGCAGAGTCTGAACCGGTTACCCCGATTGGGCCGGCATTCAGCGGGTTGTCCTGCAGCATGGTGGCGCGACCGGCAATGGTCTCGACCACAGGGATATTGTGCTTGCTGGCAAAGTCCGCCAGCTCGTCAGTCGCCAGCGAGTAGTGAACACCGCCACCCGAGATGATGAGCGGCTTCTTCGCTTGCATCAGAATCTCTTTCGCTTCTTCCAGCACGATCATTTCTGGCTCTGGACGGCGAATGCGGTGTACCTTCTCGGCAAAGAACACTTCAGGGAAGTCGTAAGCCACACCCTGGATATCCTGCGGCAAGCCTAGGAATACCGGGCCACAAGTGGCGGGGTCTAGCATGGTATCGAGCGCTTGCGGCAATGTATGCATCAACTGAGATGGCGACAGAATGCGGTCCCAGTAGCGGGTTAGCGGCTTGAAGGCATCATTTGAGGTTACAGACGGATCTTCAAAGTTCTCCGGCTGCTGCAAAACGGGATCTGGCAGACGGCTGACATAGGCGTCACCAGAAATAAGCAGAAGAGGTAGACGGTTGGTATGCGCAATACCGGCAGCCGTTACCATGTTGGTGGCACCTGGGCCGATAGAGCTGGTCGCAATACCGATACGGCGGCGCTGGTTAGCTTTCGCGTAAGCAATGGCAGCCGTTGCCATCGACTGTTCGTTCTGACCACGCCAAGTTGGAATTTTATCTTCGATATTCTTTAGCTGCTGGCCAAAGCACGTCACATTACCGTGACCGAAAATCGCAAAGGCGGCACCAAAAAGCTGTTCTTTCTTTCCATCAATTTCAATCAGTTGTGCTGCAAGGTACTTAGCAAGTGCTTCAGCAACGGTCAGGCGTACAGTATTCATTGTCTTCCTCGTTTTTCGAAATTCGAAAAATTGCTTCCTTTACCCACTGCAAATCTTTTTCATTACTCGTGCGGTGTAATTTGCCGTGAGATGTTAAGGGGGCCTAGCCTGCCCCCTTCCCTTTTTGCCTTAACTTACAGGCCGTATTTCTTCGCGTAGCCAGTGATATTCTCGTACGCTGTTTTTGCGTAAGTCAGTGGGTGTGCTTTCGCAGGGTCCTGCTCGGCTTCGACCAGCAGCCAGCCTTTGTAGTCACGCTCTTTTAGTGCAGCGAAAACGTCGTCGTAATCAACGTCGCCAGTACCAGGAACGGTGAATACACCATCAAGAACTGCATTGAGGAATGATTTGTCTGCAGCACGGGCAGCCTTCATTACGTCTAGGCGTAGATCTTTAAAGTGCATGTGGCCGATACGGTGACCCCAGCGTTTGATCATAGTGACAGGATTGCCGCCACCGTAGGTGATGTGGCCAGTGTCCAGTGTCAGGTGAACCGCGTCGCCAGTCAGCTCCATCATTAGATTGATGTCATCTTCTGTTTCACAGATAGTGCCCACGTGATGGTGGAAAGACAGCTTGATGTCGTGCTCATTCAGTAGGTACTCAGCCACTGTAGTTAGCTTTTCGCAGTATGTTTTCCACTCATCCATCGTCAAGATGACGCGCTGAGAAAGAGGAGTATTGATGTCACCATGAACAGTATTGCTTACCTCGCCGAATACCATCGCTTTGCAGCCAGCGGCTTTCAGCAGCTTGATATGATCCTGCATGGCTGCAATTTCTTCTTCTGCTGTCAGCTTCATCAAGTTACCGCTGTACCAGCCAGACGCCAGAACCAGACCGTGTTTTTCTAGAAGAGGAATAAGCACTTCTGGCTCACGAGGGTATTTGGTACCTAGCTCAGTACCGGTAAAGCCAGCTTCAGCCATTTCACTCAAACATGTTTCCAATGGGATTTCGCCGCCAAGTTCTGGCATATCATCGTTGGTCCAGGTTAGTGGGCTGATTCCATATTGAACATTGCTCATGTTTGTACTCCAATTTTATGATTATTTAATTCCGGGTCGGTGATGATTGCGGTCAGTTCAGTGGAATATGTTCTTTGGGCATCTCTGAACCGTTTTTCAATCTGCACCATTTGCTTCACTGGAAATTACTATAACTGAAAAAACATTAACGAAAAATATTTTTCACTCATGTCGATCGATTTCATTTTTTCCATTTAAAGTGAAAAAAAACCAGTATCCATGCGGCTTAAGGGAAATTTTTGAGCAAGATCACAAATCAACATAACCCTTAAAATTCAGTAATTTACTCCAAGCATCACCTGCGAAAAATATTTTTCACAATATGACCCATGTATCATTTTTCGACAAAACCCCCTATTGGCTATAGCCGTGAATATTTTGTGAGCATATGATTTAGTCCGTCACCGAGTGGAAAATTATTATCAAAGCAATTCATAACTATTACAAATATTGGTGAATACAAGAATGCCGATGCAAATACCCTACAGTAATTAGCGCATTGGAAAGCTACCCAACTCAAACTTATTCGATGGTTGAGTACGAGACGGGGATCTCATGAAGGAGTAGAACATGTCACCCACAACCGCGGCCGAGGCCCGAAAACATAATTTTGCTTACATTATTCGAATCTGTTGTATCGCAGCCCTAGGGGGAATTTTATTAGGTTACGATACAGCGGTTATCTCAGGTGCCATCGGGCCTATCAGAGAACACTTTGGCTTAACCCCGGCACAAACCGGTTGGGCAGTATCAAGTGTTGTTCTAGGTAGTATTATCGGTGCCGTCAGCGCCGGTTGGTCCGCATTAAAATACGGACGTCGTAACACCCTCTTCATCGCCGCCATCCTCTTTATGATCTCCGCCATTGGTTCTGCACTGGCAACCACCTTCTCGTTCTACGTCATACTTCGCATCGTTGGTGGTGTCGCAGTGGGCTTGGCCTGTGTGGTTTCACCTATGTATATGTCCGAGGTGGCACCGAAAGATTTCCGTGGCCGTGCCGTGAGTATGTTCCAGCAGTCTGCGGTAGTCGGCCAGACCGGTGTGTTCTATGTTAACTACTTGATTGCCAAAGGCATGAGTGAAGCCTGGCTGGTTGATATGGGCTGGCGCTGGATGCTGGGCTCAGAAGTGATCCCTGCTGCGCTATTTGCCGGCCTGTTGTTCCTGATCCCTGAATCGCCACGTTGGTTGGTACTTAAAGGCAAAATCGATCAAGCCAAAGACACCCTGTCGCGTATCTCCAACCCGAAACATGCTGACCAGCTGATCGGCGAGATCCAGGCGTCACTGGCTGATTCCAATCAGCCGGGCAAAAAACAAGTTAGCCTGCGCTCACCGCTTCTGTTCGCTATCTTGGTGATCGGTACCTTTGTCGCTGCCGCCCAGCAGCTGACGGGTATCAACGTCATCATGTACTACACACCGGAAATCCTACGCCCAATCACCGGCAGCACCGAGAATGCCCTGTTCCAGACCACTTTCGTCGGTATCGTGTTCATCCTGGGTAACGCCCTGGGTATGTACCTGATTGATAAAGTCGGTCGTCTACCACTGATGAAATACGGTACGTTCGGCTGTGCCGTTGGTATGACAGTAGTTGGTTTCGTCCTCTACACAGGTACTGAAGGCTACGCTGCCCTATTCGCGCTGTGTCTATACGTTGTATCGTACGCGACCTCTTGGGGCTGTGCGTGCTGGACCATGATTTCTGAAATCTTCCCGAACAGCATCCGCTCACGTGCGATGGCTATCGCGGTTGGTGCCCAGTGGTTCACCGGCTTCCTAGTGACCCAGTCGTTCCCAATGCTGAACGAAAATGCCTTCTTGAAAGAGAACTTCAACGGTGCCTTCAGCTTCTGGTTGTTCGCTGCCCTGTCGATAATCTGTATGTTTGTGGTCGTCAAGTACGTACCAGAAACCAAAGGCGTCAGCTTGGAGAAAATGGAAGAAGCCATGGCGAAAAAGCTTGGCAAGAAAGTACCAGCATCTGCTGCTACTGAAGCGCAAGCCAGCGCTTAACCACACTTTGTCGTAACTAACAGGCTTGTCCACTGATAAGCCTGTTTTTCTAATAAAAGGCAACACGATGCTCGATAAAATGGCTTTCTTTGTCTATGTGATCCGTACCGGTTCAATCTCAGCCGCGGCACGGAAGTTCAATATCTCCGTCTCTGCGGGTAGCCGGTGGCTACAAGACCTCGAACAGACCTTCGGTATAACCCTTTGCCGCCGAACCAATCGGTTGTTAACCGCCACACCAGCAGGCCAAAAGCTGGTTGACGAGTTTTCACCTCTGGTGGATAACGCCGAGCAACTTTGCCGCAGCTTGCAAGATTTCCAGGAGCAAGACAAAGGCCATATTAATATCGTTTGTACCCCGGTTTACGCCAACAATTTCCTGATGGATAAAATCAGCAGTTACCTGATTTCCCATCCAAATGTCACCTTTAACCTCAATGTCACTCCTTGGGCGCTGGATCATGCCGCAGAAGCAGATCTTGTTATCAGTGCCAATGCTTGCTATCAGGGTTACCAAGAGAAAGACCTGCACCTTGTGCGCAGAGAGCTGATGCAAAGCCCTTTTGTCGCGGTTGCTTCTCCTCAATATCTGGAACGAAATCCCGCCCCTGAATTCCCAACCGATCTTTCACAGCACCAATGCTTGTTTGCCACTACCCTAACCGGTAGCAACGACTGGATTTTTGAGCGCAATGGCGAAACCCAAATGATCAAAGTGCCTAAATCGCTAGAAGTCAACGACAGCGATTTACTATTGCAGAGCGCAATTAAAGGGGCAGGCATCGCCTATTTACCGGCTTTCATTGTTGATAACCCATTATCTGAAAAACAACTTATCCCTATTTTGGAGGATTATGAAACCAGTATCTGGAGCCTCAATCTCTATTATCATCCACCGACAAAAGCCTCTGCTGTTGCGAGTCATTTCAAAAGCTATCTACTAGAAAGCTCATAACGCTATCCGGGGTCTTCCGCCTAACCCTGATCCGCTTCGCGTTTTCTAATCTGCCGCACAGAAATCTCCCTGCAATCGGTAGTAGTGTGGTGGCTTATCTTATACTTTTGGTAAACAGACCATGTATTTCAATCAATTACAACAACCTATTGGCTCCCCAATGCCTAACTGGCAAGGAGCCTCCCCCCCTGAGCCTGTGACACTTTCCGGACACTTTACCCGCCTTGAACCGCTTAGCCCAAACGCCCATGGTGATGATCTGTTTGCAGCATTTTCTGCCGACCATGAGAACCGCATGTGGACATATATGTTTATGGGGCCATTTGAGAGTAAGGAAAGCTTCTTTGACTGGCTAAACCCTCTAGAGCAAAGCCGCGACCCGCTTTTCTTCGCCATTATCGACCCCGCGACAGACCGAGCAGTAGGTATCGCTTCCTATATGAGGATTGTTCCCCAAATGGGGGTAATTGAAATCGGCAATTTCCTTTTCTCGTCAAAACTGCAAAAAACCCCAGCAGCAACCGAAGCCATTCACCTAATGCTTAAACACGCTTTCGAGACATTGGGCTACCGCCGTTGCGAATGGAAGTGCGACTCGCTCAATCATCCTTCACGTCGTGCAGCAGAACGCCTAGGGTTCAGTTATGAAGGGTTATTCAGGCAGGCCATTGTTTACAATGGGCGAAATAGAGACACCACTTGGTATGCCATTATCGACAGCGATTGGCCGCAACTATCCGTCGCACATCAGGCTTGGCTGTCAGCTGATAATTTCGATATTAACGGAATGCAAAAACAACGCTTGGCAGACCTATTTTAACTAGGCATAGCCTAACTATGTGTAGCGTCTTATTTGGCATTCCTTTAACCTAGCGCCGTACTGAACTGTTAAGAAACAAAACTCAACAAAGGATAACTGTGAAAATTTACCAGATCACCGACACTCACCTAGCCGAGGCTAGCAATGAGCTAGATGCCAATCTCATCAGGCTATTAGACATTGTTAACCAAGATAAGGACGAGAAAGTCTTACTGCTGACCGGTGATCTTGCCAATGCCGCAGTCCCTGCTGCTTATCAGCGTATCCGAACTTACCTTGAAGCCTGCGAGTTCATTACTCATTGCTATGCGCTTACAGGAAACCATGACGATCTGACTATTATGAAAGTTTGCTTCAAGGGCAGCAAAATTAAGATTCTTCAATCAGCAACTGTGCTCGGTATCCCTTTCCATTTCCTTGATACCAGCGAAAAGCCTCTGGGCAGTTCTCTGGAGCTTGGCGCCGGGAGAGTTACCAGCAAAGAGATAGCGGCTCTAAAAAAGGCCATAAGGAAAACACCAAGGCTAATCGTCTCACACCACCCGATCCTTGATGTCAGCGAGAAATGGTTCAAACAGATTGGCATTGAAAACCAAGCTGAGGTTGTCCGCTGCTTTAAAAACAAATGCAATATCATTAGTGGTCATGCTCATCACTACTTTGATATTGAAGAAGGCAATATTCGTCAGCTCGTCGGTATCTCCTCTTCCTATGGTTTTGAGCACCAGTCTGATATGCCGCAAAGGAACAACAGCATCGGAATGACGGTTTACCACGCGGGTTGGTTGAATGGCGACATCGACGTTCGCTTGCTTGAAAAACACTTCCTTATCGGTCAGTAATCTCCGTACCTTGACTATCACTTTAGTCAATAAATACATTGAATAGTGCCAACCTGCCGTCTTTCTCCAGCTGGCAATGTTATCTTACCCGCTCAACCTTTGTAATAGATTGTAAATAGCTGTAAGACACATTTAAGGTTGCCATCACGTCTCATTTTTTCCGTCTACATTGTAATGATAAGAAACCGTAACAGCAGTTTTCTTTGTCTGGATATGGAGGTGGTTATGAAAAAGTACTGTCCTTACTGCAGAACCGAATTGCTTGATCACTGCAACATACTCGTTTGTCCAAGAAACGACATTGGCGAGTGTACCTATGATGGCTATGAAGTCTATCGCCTATATGAAGAGACGCATAACCTCAAGGAAAAGCATAACAGCTCAATCCATGACCAAGAGCTAACGACAATAGACTAACAGTCAATGGACAATACACAAGTCCCTCAACATCAAGGTAACATGTAATACGATAACCTTCGACGCGAAAAATAGGTTTATGGATTAACCTTATAAGCACTAAGTACATTTATAAGGGATGAACATAATTAGTGGCATATAACCCAGAAAAAACAAAGCCCTTACTCGATAGCGGTAAACACCATTACAGCCTACTTGGGTTTGTGGTGTTTCCCGCTCTTCTATTTGCTGCGTCTATCTTTTACTACCGCCCCTCCCCAACCGGGCTTCGTTGGTCGGCATCATGGGTTCCCAGCCTCGACATCAACTTGAGCTTACAACTTGATGCACTCTCCTTCGTTTTTGTCGGATTAATCAGCAGCATCGGTTTTTTTATCCAGCTCTATGCGTTGGCTTACATGAAGGACAAAGCCGAACGCTTTTCTTTCCATCTCTACCTTACCCTGTTCATGCTTTCTATGCTTGGACTGGTACTCAGTGACAACATCATCTTGTTGTTTGTATTTTGGGAACTCACGACCATAACTTCTTACCTGCTTATCGGCTTCAATCATGAAAATGAAAAGTCACGTAAGAACGCCCTGCAATCTTTAGTTGTCACAGGGGCTGGCGGCTTAGCACTGCTAGCTGGTTTGATCTTATTGGGGCAAATTGCCGGTAGCTATGAAATAAGCACTATTATCGACCAGGCCGTTCATGCCAAAGACAGTGTTACACAGCACCCCTATTTTGCCCCGTCTTTAGTGCTGGTACTGCTTGGTGCATTTACTAAGTCAGCCCAATTTCCTTTTCACTTCTGGTTGCCTGGTGCCATGGCGGCTCCCACGCCGGTGAGTGCCTTTTTGCACTCGGCGACCATGGTCAAGGCCGGCATCTACCTGTTGGCCAGGCTTTCACCTGTGTATGCCGGCAGTGATATCTGGTTTTACACCCTCATAGCCATTGGTGGCTTCACAGCGCTGTGGTCGGCTGTCATTGCGCTGATGCAAAAAGATCTCAAGCTAATGCTGGCTTTCAGTACCAACACAATACTTGGGATCCTGACCTTGTTACTCGGGATCGGTACAGAGACTGCCTTAGCTGCCGCAATATTGTTTATTCTCGCCCATGCCTTTTACAAGGCGGCGCTGTTCATGGTGGTAGGGAACATCGACAAGGCAACCGGAACCCGTGATATCAGGGTGTTGTATGGTTTGAAGGCCGTATTGATCTTCAGTTTTGCCTCTGGCCTGATTGCCGCGCTGTCAAAAGCTGGCATACCTCCTCTATTAGGTTTCCTGAGTAAAGAATATGCTTACAAGGCAGGCTTGGAAGTCCATGGCATCGTGATGTTTGCCCTAGTCATGATAAATGCTGTCATGGTCGCCTTAGCCATTGCGGTGATATCACAACCTTTCCTAAGGGAGAAAATCGAAGATAACCCCACGGTAAAATCCATCGAGGCAGAAATAGGCTATTGGATCCCGCCCATGGTCTTGGCTTGTTGCAGTGTTATTGTTCCGACCCTAGGTTTAGGTTGGCTCAATGAATATGTACTCTCCACAGCGATCTTTGAAATCAATCAAGTAGAACAATTTAGCCCGGTGAAATTGTGGCATGGGATCAACCTGCCCTTAATCATGAGTGCTGTGACCTTAGCTCTGGGTATTCTCATCTTTAAATACATGTCATCCGTTACCCAGGCATTAAATAAAGTACTTAACCCACTACCAGTAGCCAGTGAGGTTTTTGAAAAGTGCATGGCAGTGATGTTGTCTGTTGCAACGTGGCAGACAGAGCGGTTACAGCAACGTAAGCTTAGCGTGTATGCCTTACTTTTCTTCTCGGTACTTGCCGCAATTTTGTTGCTAAGCCCAATCTGGCCCACTGGCGACTTCCTTGAGCGCATCCTTTCTCTCAAGCTGTACGAAATTGCCATTGCATTACTGTTGATTGCCGCCGCCCTGCTGTGTGTTTTCTCAACCTCGCGTCTGCTGTCAATTGCCGGGCTCGGTGCAATTGGCTTTTTGATGACCTTAGTCTTTATGATTTACAGTGCGCCAGACGTTGCCAAAACCCTGCTGCTGGTTGAGACCTTAATGGTGGTATTTGTTGCCTTGTTGATTCGACATCTCCCCCATTTCAGCACGGTAGCAAAGCACTCAATCACCCGGCGTGGTTTCCATGCTCTTATTGCAACAGTCATTGGCTTTTCGGTTACTGCCTTGCTCATCACTATAACCAAGGCGCCATTAGATTCTCCACTCGCAGACTTCTTCGCTCAAAACAGTGTGCCGGGCGGGCACGGCCGTAATATCGTCAATGTCATTCTTGTCGACTTTAGAGCTTTTGATACCATGGGCGAAGCCATTGTTGTGGTCATTGCAGCAATAGCCGCTATTAGTTTATTCCAAAGCCATTCCCAACAGCAGAACCGAATTCAATCCCTGATTTTCAGTACTACTGCCCACATCGTTGCTGTATTAATGATGGTCTTTTCTCTGTATCTCTTACTTCGCGGCCATAACTCACCGGGTGGCGGATTCATCGGTGCACTGATTGCCGTTATCGGTTTAACTCTGCTTATTTTTGCCGAATCGCCACAATACGTCAGGGAGCGACTGGGCTACAGGCCGATGAATATTGCGATGGTTGGTGTTTTCTTGAGCTTATTGGCTGGCGGAATAGGCTTTGTTATGGGCCAGCCTTTCTTAACCGGGATTTGGTGGAAGGAGATTTTACCCTTAGGCACACCGCTCATTTTCGATGTCGGCATTTATCTCGCTGTTATTGGTGGTGTACTTGAGGTCTTGTTACGCGTGAATGAGGAGCTCGATTGATGGAAATACTTTGGAGCTTGGTCGTTGGGGTGTTTGTGACGGCGGGGGTTTACCTGATGCTTGAACGCCACATTATACGTATCCTACTTGGCCTGATCTTAATCAGCAACGCAGTAAATTTGGCCATTTTCACCGCTGGCCGCCTAACGCCCGGCAATCCGCCCCTGATCGATCTTGGCTCGGTATTGCCACCAGACGGAGCTGCGGATCCCTTGCCACAGGCACTGATTCTGACAGCCATAGTGATTGGTTTTGGGTTATTAGTTTTCGCATTGATGTTGCTGTATCGGGCATACATCGAAACAGGATCTGCTGATGTCGATGCCATGCAACATTCAGAGGAGGAACAATGACCTCAGCTTGGCTCACACTACCTGTTGTTATATCTCTACTGACCGCAACCGGTGCCTTTTTTGTCCGCCACAACCACAAGGCCATCAACTGGGTTAGTGGCTCAAGCGTTATCCTGTCTGTATTTTGTAGTGTGCAATTATTGGCCGACATCACCACAAATGGTCCTTATGCTGTCGCTTTCGGTAACTGGATGGCACCATTCGGTATTGTATTTGTTGCTGATTTCCTTGCCGTCGCGATGACTGTCATTACAGCTATCATCGGCGCAGTCACTGTTTTTTACGCGATGGCCGATCTCAACCACAAGCCTTCTTACGGCCTCTATCATGTGCTGTTTCATGTTTTGCTGGCAGGGGTTTATGGTGCATTTTTGACAGGTGATATTTTCAATCTGTATGTATGGTTCGAGGTCATGCTCATTGCCTCGTTTGGCCTGATGATTGTCGATGCCGAACGCAGGCAAATCGACGGTGCCGTTAAATACGTCTTGCTCAACCTAATTTCAACACTGATCTTCCTATTAGCGATTGGCTTGACCTATGGGGCAACCGGAACCCTAAACCTTGCCGATTTGCACCTGAAACTCCCGGGAGTGGATACACAAACGGCCACTTTGCTGTCAGCGCTATTTTTATTTACCTTCGCAATCAAATCAGCCCTATTCCCGCTGTTTGCTTGGCTTCCTGCGTCATACCACACACTGCCCAGCGCCGTCGTCGCCTTATTTGCAGCCCTGCTCACCAAGGTGGGGGTTTATGCCCTAATCAGGGTTTTTACTTTACTGTTTCCACTTACAGAGACCAATTGGCAACCCCTGTTACTCTGGATCAGTGGCCTGACGATGCTCACCGGGGTCTTAGGTGCAGCCAGCCAATTTGATATCAAGAAGATCCTGTCATTTCATATTATCAGCCAGATTGGCTATATGATTATGGGCTTAGCTTTGTATACCCCGGTCGCTATTGCTGGTGCGATTTTCTATATCATCCATCACATCATTGTTAAGGCGAACCTATTCTTAATTGGCGGTTTTATAGAGAGGAAATATGGTACCAGCCAGCTGTACCACTTAGGCGGCGTCTACAAAGCGATGCCCTGGCTAGCTTTCCTATTTCTGATCCCCGCATTCTCGCTGGCCGGTTTCCCGCCACTTTCAGGCTTTTGGGGCAAGTTCCTTGTTATCAAAGCCAGCATTGTCAATGACTACAATATCTTGGCTGCGACAGCTCTAGTGGTTGGCCTACTGACTATATTTTCGATGACCAAAATATGGAGCGAAGCCTTCTGGAAAGCACCGGTAGCCAATCAAACAGCCCAAGAGCTCACCCTACCAACCACGCTGCTTTACTGCTTGCCCATTGCGACGCTCACAGTAATGACGATAACTATCGGGCTTGTCGCTCAGCCTTTCTTCGAGTTTGCCAATGAAGCAGCAGAGCAGATATTGAACCCAATACAGTACATTCACGCTGTACTTGGGGAGCCGTAAAGGGAGTAAAGGTATGAGTTATTTTATTCTAAATCTATTTCTTGCCATGGCATGGACACTGATCAACGGCCAATACAGCAGCTTGGATTTTATTGTCGGCTTTGTCGTCGGGTATTTTACCCTGAGCCTCTGCCAACCGTTCGGGTTGAAAACCGGTTACTTCAAGAAATTTACCGCTTTCGTAAAACTCGTTATCTACTTCTGTTACGAAATGATCGTATCTGTCGCCAAAGTCGTTTGGGATGTCATCACGCCAACCCACCTAAGCCAACCGGATATCGTCTACGTTCCGCTTGATGCAGAAACGGATCTTGAAATCACACTCTTGGCCAACATGGTGTCATTAACGCCAGGCAGCTTAAGCCTCGATGTCACGCCCGACAAGAAGTATCTCATCTTGCATGTCATGTTTGCCCCGGATCATGAAGGCGTCAAGCAGGACATAAAACAAGGTCTCGAGGCCCGGATATTGGAGGTAACACGTGGCTGATCTCCTTCAAGTGAGCATTCAACTCTCCTACATCGGCTTGATAATCAGCTTGGTGCTGGCCTTTATTCGTCTGATACTCGGGCCGACCTTGGCAGACCGGGTGGTGGCATTGGATCTAATCTCTTTCGTTACTATCGGCTTTATCGCCGTCTATACCCTAGACAGTGGCCAGAAGTCATTGCTCGATGTTGCCATTACCCTTGCGTTGGTCGCTTTCCTCGGCACTATTGCGTTTGCAAGACTGATCACCAAACAAAAGCTTGATAAGGGCTAACCATGGACATTTTAATCAGCATCTTGCTGCTTTTCGGCACCTTTTTCACCCTTGTTGCCAGCTTGGGGATTGTCAGAATGCCGGATCTCTATACCCGCATGCATGCTGCGACAAAAGCCGGCACCGTAGGGATTTGTTTCCTTTTGTTGGCCGTTTCATTGTCAATGCCGGAAGTCACAGTGATCTCCAGGGTTATCGGTACGATATTATTCCTCTTCATCACCGCCCCTGTTGCAGCCCACCTGTTGGGTAAAGCAATGCAACAAAAAGGCTATAAGATTTGGCGTAATAAAAAGTAATGAGTTTCGTCCTCAGCAATAACACTAAGCAACATAATATTAACTATCGCCAGTGACTCACAAGCCGTCACTTATTGGTGATTAAAACGTCAACAACCGCGGCTCTATACCGGGTTTGGCATAACTCAACCGGCCAAGTCGCTGGGTTACGTGGTAACTATCGAGACCGGAGATAGCCACACTGCCCAAGGCTTCAATATCAAGGTACCCCGTTTCCGTCACCGCACTTTCATCAAGTTCTAAGTGTGTGACTTCACCAATCACCAACTCAACACCGTTTATTTCCAATGTCTGGCAAGAACGTAAAGCCAACGCGTACTTCAAGCGACTCTCTGCAACAAAAGGCGCTTTGATACCATCCAGCCATTGAGGTGTTAGACTTACTTCAGAAAATTCAGAAACAGTTTCCGGGTAGCGGGCTGAGGTTTGGTGTGCCTTTTGCCATATATCATGGTTGACATGGTTTATCGTGTATTCACCAGCACTCAAGATGTTCTCGAACGTATCCCGCCTTACTGTATGTGGACGCATGATCATCCCGATCAAAGCCGGATTGGCACCAAGGTGAAATACCGAGCTTACAATCGCCACATTGGTATTACCTGCGTCATCTTGTGTGCCGACTAAATTCGCACTTTTGAAACCTGAAAGACTGCTGATCAAATTAGCCCGGAACCGATCATCCATATCCTTAAAATCGGCTTTGCGAAACATCATTACCACCACCTTGTTAAATGAGGGACTTGTAAAATACCGCTCAATTTATACTCGCCAGCAAAGCAGATTGATCACTTTTCAAGCTTCGTTAAATCTGTCTCTCACCTTCCATTAAGGCGACGAAAAGCGACTCCACTAATGGTAATTTCAGATTCTAAGCAGAAAGTTCATTGAATTTAACCGATTGAAACTTAAAAGAATATAGCTTAATTCGCAATATTAATTAGCAGGTTACCAAAAGTTAACTAATTGCATTCAAGCCCTAGGTAACCATAATAAACCACATCAAGCAAAACGATTGGAATGATCGTTAACACAGTACAGTCCAGTGACATCGAATGAAGGATTTAATTATGAGCAACGTTCTTATCATCAACGCCCATGAGCCATCACCTTTTTCAGAAGGCAAATTGAATGCAGCCCTAGTAGAGAAAGCACGAACCCAATTGGAGGCCAAAGGCCATGCTGTTCGGGTTGTGACTATGCAGGACGAAATTGTTGTCGATGAACAGCTAGGTCACTTTGACTGGGCTGATCGTGTCATCTTGCAATCACCGGTAAACTGGATGACGATTCCATGGTCGTTCAAACGGTATATGGATGATGTGTTTACTGCAGGTATGGGTGGGGCTCTGTGTAACTTTGATGGCCGCAGCTCAGACAACCCTACCAAGAATTACGGTACTGGCGGCACACAAACCAATACAAAATACATGCTTTCGTTCACCTTTAATGCGCCAAAAGAGTCATTTAACGATGAAAGTGAATACCTGTTCGAAGGTCGAAGTGTCGATGATTTGATGTTCCACATGCATGCTAACTTCCGCTTCTTTGGCATGTCTACGCTACCGACATTCGCCTGTTATGACGTAATGAAAAATGGCGATATCGAAAATGACTTCAAACGCTTTGAAGCTCATCTAGACGCCAACTTTTAACCAGGAGCAGTGAAATGACCAAGTTCACCTATTACACAGCTGACAACGCGCCAGTAGAATCGAAAGGATTGGTAGAACAGTCCCTCAAGGGCTTTGGCATGTTACCCAACCTGCACAGCGTTTTGGCAGAAGCACCGGCAACGTATGAAGCCTATAATACAACCTTTGATTTATTCATGAAGAACACCACTTTCAGCCCCTTGGAGCAACAAGTCGTGTTTATGACAGCCAATTTCGAAAACAACTGTCATTATTGTGTCCCTGGCCAACCTGGATGATGAAAGCTGGAAAAATGCCAGAGGATGTCATTGAGGCTTTGCGTGAAGGCACCGTCATTCCCGACGCTAAACTGCAGGCACTGCATGACTTTACCAAAGCACTGCTGGATAACCGTGGCCACATTGGTGATGATCGTCTGCAAGCTTTCTTGGATGCCGGATACACCAAGAGGCAGGCATTAGAAGTACTGACAGGCCTGTCCGCGAAGTTGATTTCCAACTTCACCAATGCGTTGGCTCATACCAAAACAGATAAGCCGTTTGAAAAATTCGCCTGGACGCACCCACGCGAAAGATAGTGGCCTTTATCCATACTTTCCGCTACCCAGTTTATTATGGTAACCTTAGTACATGAATCAACCAGTGTACTTTTTGTAACCTTAATAATTGAGGTGAACTTGTGGAAGGCGTAGTAAAAATTGATAGCAAAGGGCGAAAGTCAGTCACCAATGTGTGTAAAGAGCCTTGCGCCATTGAAAAAGGCATGCGCCTTATCGGCGGGAAGTGGAAAGGCTCGCTGATCTATCATCTGAAAGATGGACCAGTTCGCTTCAATGATTTGGCACGCCTTCTAGGTGGTGCGAGCAAGAAAATGGTCGACCAGCGTCTCAAAGAACTTGAAGCTGAAGGCATGGTGATTCGTAAAGTGATCAGTGACCGCCCTATCGCCGTCAGTTATGAACTCACAGATTTTGGCCGCACGGCCCTAAAAATATTGGATGACCTACGCGTATGGTCCGAGAGCCATAAGCTGTAACCCACACCAAGACCGTCAGGCATTATCACGCATTCGCTCTTGCGCTAATCAGTGATAATGCTTGAAAGAGCTACAATGGAATATAATTCAGCTTTTGCTTCTCGGAAATTCTACTCTATACCGCTACAAAAATCAGATTCAAAATTGGCTTTTTCTCAAAACACGATAGACCTTATGATTGGAATAATATAATCACCCATCAAGATTGAAACTATATAAAAAGGCAGGCTCTAATATACAGGCACCTTCTAGTGACCAATATATTAAAAACCTGCCCTTCGTATTACTGCCTCAATTAAGATCTATTTACCTAAATAAAACTTATTTGACTTGCGGTAGCGTACCTTCGCCGTTAGATACTACTGCATCGATTTGTACCAGTGCATCCATCTCAATTTGAGAAACACCGACTACTGTACGAGCAGGAAGATCACCCTGGAAGAAAGTGGTGTAAACTTCGTTGATTGCCTCGATATCGGCAACATCTTTCAGGTGGATGTTGATTTTAACGATATCGTCCATAACGTGGTCAACGCTTTCTACGATAGCTTTAATGTTCTTCAAGCACTGCTCTGCCTGCTCTTTCGCGCCACCAGCCACGATTGCATTGGTCGCAACATCAACAGGAAGCTGAGCCGCAATGTGGTTGTAGTGTGAGAAAGCAACAGTTTGAGTGTGTAGCGGGTTACGTGGTGCCGCATCGGTATTGTTTGCACGAATAACGATATTGTGGCGATCTTCGACTTCTTGTGGCGGAGTGCCGTCACCGTGAGAAACAGAAGCGTCGATTTGTACTAATGCACCCATTGGTAGCGCGTCTGCCGCAATGATAGAGCGAGCTGGAACGTAAGCTACTGCGCGAGCGATAGATGAATCAGGGAAGAAAGTTGAGTACACTTCGTTCACTGCATCAACGTTGGCTAGATCGCTTAGGTATAGGTTGATTTTAACGATGTCATCGAAAGGTACATCGATGCTTTCAAGGATCGCTTTCATGTTCTTCAAACACTGAGCAGTTTGCTCCTTCACACCACCTTCAACGATTGCACCTGTTTTAGGGTCAACTGGCAGCTGAGCTGAAATATTGTTGTAGTGAGAGAAAGCAACAGTGTGGGTAGCCAGTGCGTTTAGCGGCGCGTTTTCAGTGTTGCGAGAAAGCTTAACTAGCGGGCAAGGCGCTTGAGGAGCTGTACCTTCACCGTTAGAAATAAGCGCGTCCATTTGAACACGAGCATCACTCATTGGTAGCGCAGCAACTTGAACCACAGTGCGGGTTGGGATTAGGTTTTCGAAGAATGTTGCATACACTTCGTCTACGGCTTCCATGTCTGCAATGTCTTTTAGGAATACGTTGATTTTAACAACGTCGTCCATCACGTGATCGATGCTCTCTACAATGGCCTTAATGTTTGTTAGACACTGTTTAGCCTGCTCTTTTACATCACCAACAACGATTTCGCCTGTTTTAGGGTCAACAGGTAGTTGTGCAGAAAAGTTATTGTAGTGAGAGAAAGCGACTGTTTGAGTAGATACAGTACTTAGAGGGGCATTTTCAGTGTTTCGAGAAACTTTAATGATCGCATCAGTCATTTGTAATTATATCCTTTGATGTAGTACAGAAATATATATCTATCTAAAGTAGATTTATTTAGAAGAGCTTTGAAAGTGATGAGATAGTATGGGAAAAATTTCACATTAAATGTGACTGACATCAAAAGATATTTTCACTAACCATGTGTTACACTTGGAATAATTAGTCATTTAACGACTAATTATCCGCAAAAATTCATATATTCTCCTAGACACTTCTTTTTTTATTCAAATGATTCGCAAATAATGAATACAATCTCAGCAAGATAAACTCTATTTTCGTTATATTTTGACTGGTTTTGATAGCTTGTTCACAATAATCTGATGCAAAAGCATATACAGCTTAAATTTACTTGTCGTTTATTGCGCTATCAATGAATAAATACCCTCACACTTCACTTTCACCATTTCTGCCCTCCCCATAATACTCACCAACCAGCATATAAGTAATTCATTTATTCAGACTTCAACACACAAAGGTTAAAATAGCTGGCAAGTTGTTAATAAACTGTTCCAGGGTTTATTGTTTACCCTTTGAATTATCACTATTGAACATTATGGGAAGCAAAAAAAGGCCAGAGACGTGCTCTGGCCTTGACTCATTTACAGCAGGCGTTAACCACTGCTATTGATAGCGATTATTGAAAAGATATATTGGACATCACAGACAGGT
The DNA here is from genome assembly GCA_000940995.1 of Photobacterium gaetbulicola Gung47. NCBI lineage: Bacteria > Pseudomonadati > Pseudomonadota > Gammaproteobacteria > Vibrionales > Vibrionaceae > Photobacterium > Photobacterium gaetbulicola. The sequence goes on along the minus strand of CP005973.1, from coordinate 697,641 downwards.
GATCGGATGCGTAAATACCGTCCTTAACCACACTTCGGTATTCAAACGTATTTACCGCTAATTTGTCATTAACAAAGATATAGTCAATATCTTCAGGCTTTTCCTTGCCATAACCATGATAGGTAAACACCTGATCTTTGTTGCCGTTCACACCGGTAAAAGGTTGCTGACTGATTTCACGGGCGTCACGGTATAGGTTGATCAAGGCCTGATAGGACGCAATATCACTGCGCTCGAAGTTCAAATCGCCGAGAACGATAACGGCATCACCGGCCCCGCTGGTGATCTCCTCGGCTTTCTTGCTCAGCAATTTCGCACTTTGTTGACGAGCCATTTGGCCTATATGGTCAAAGTGGGCATTAAACACCAGCACCCGCTTGCCCGTGGCAATTTCTTCCAGTCTCACCCAGGTGGTGATCCGAGTAAGATCGGCATCCCAGCCAACACTGGCAACAACCTGAGGGGTTTCTGACAGCCAGAAGGTTCCGCCACCGAGCTTCACATATTTATCATTACGGTAAAAAATAGGAACCGCTTCCCCTTTCGCATTACCGTCATCACGACCTACCCCTACCCAGCTATACTCAGGTAACTGACGAGCCAAGTAGGCAATTTGATCACTGAACGCTTCCTGCAGTCCGGCAATATCAGTCTGCGCAATGATATCCGCCACTATAGCCTTGCGGTTATCCCATGTATTGTTGCCGTCGTATTCACTGCCGATAACACTGTCTTTGCTGTTGCGGATATTAAACGACATAACATCGAAATCCGCGGCCACCGCAGGCAGGGCCAGTGAACACATCACTAGTAGAGAAATCTTTTTCATTTTTTGCTCCGTGCTACTTATAGTTAAGAGGTTACGGCCTCTCAAGTTATTATGATCAGAAGGAAATATCGGCAGCCTCAATGCTTGCCTGTGTAAAGGGTGGATAGCCCGACGGACGGAACCTGTTGAGGTTAGTCAGGAAGTTGCTGTCTTTGAGCGGGATCGTTGCCTTACCATAGTCAAAGCTGTTGAGCCGGTCGCGCATCGCCTGGTTGTCCAGGCCGTCGCCAACCAGTTCATACCAGCTGACAATTGCAGGCGTAACAAAATAGCCGTATCCGTTTTCTGCAACTTCGTCGGGCTTGGCAAAGCGCATGGCATGGGTCAGTCCGCCTTCCTTGTGGTAAACAAACTTAATATGGGCTCCTTCCATGGGTAAGGTCGCAGCCGTCGCGGTAGTGAGATCGCCGTGAGCACTGTAACTGCCGTGGGAAATCTCTCCATTGATCGTCCAGACAGCGACATATTCCCAATCATGCCGGTGTCCGAACCAGTCCCAGCCATCCATTGTCTGGTCCTTCTCGAAGTAGAGCGAGTAAAAGTGGCCGCAGTATTCATTGCCCTGCTCAACCAGACATGCGTACCGGTGAAGCGTATTGGACAACTCAAGGAAGTTATCCTCGCGGCACTCACCGGTGATCGATCCCGAGTTATTGAGGCCCGGATTCGGCTCACCACTGCGGCTGATCCCCGCTGCGGGCAAGCAGCCGTCGGTATCAAAGTCAAATACCGGCTCGTTGCCATTGATCACATTATTGCCCGGCAGGGCTTCGTCTAGGCGGGTAAAGTCCGCCGCCAGTGCATCTGACGCAGCCGCAACAGCAAGCAACCCCGGTATCAAAATAGTCAATCTTTTCATTGGTGACTCCTTGTCTATGGCTCTAGCCGGAGGGCGTGAACTCGGTGGTGTACCGGCCTGCCCTCCCACTAGTGGTGCCATTACTGATAACGTTATTGATGGTTTGGCTGTTACATCAAGGCTGCCGGTTCAAATCGGTTATGGTGCCCTGGTCGAGATCCAGCTTAAAGTGATAGCTTGGCTGGCCATTGGCAAACTTGGTCAGGATGCCAAACAGGCCGCCGAAGCGCTGCTTGAACACATCACCGAACTGTGACGAGTCAGAGCCGCTCACAGCCTGCTCAGCCAAGGTACTTGCCAACAATTCATATTGCGGCATCCGATTGCGATCAATATCTTTAAACGCCAGCTCGTCGGCATTCCTCAGGCGATAGAAATCAACAGCGAGATCAAACCCATTCCAGTTAGCAAAAGCCTCCAGTTTGAGACCGTTGTCGCTGGCTAGCTGCTCAGCACGAGTTTCAGCCTGCTGCCATGCCTTAGCAAAGGCAGCATCGCCAATCTTCGACGGCTCAAAGGCTACTGGCGTTTCTTGGCAGATTTCTACGGCCTGGCGACCACCTGTCAGTATCATTACCTGCTGTTGGGTTAACGGACTGTCTAGCTGGCTCAGGATCAGCATCTGGCGACCGTCCAACGCGAACACCATCTGCTTCAAATCACAAGGCCACTCTTCTGGCAGGAATCGCATTCTCGTTAATTCAGTGATATGCCAGTTGGTAAACTCGTAGTAATCCTTCGATGTTAAAACATCCTTATTCCAGATTTCTTCGTTACCTTTGGCTTTAAGGTGCCGCCACTCCTCTTCATAATGCTCGAACAGCTCGTCGAAGCGCGGTACCTTATCCAGGATCACGGTTTCTACTTCGACCTGGCGCGTGGGCTTAAAACTAAGCAGCTTGTAGGCGGGTACATAGGCCGCCATCGAAGGAGCCTGAATATTGAACAGGAACGAGCCATCGTCGTAATGCTTCACGCCAGTGTCATTGAAGTGCATATGACCTCCGACATGAAGCTTGAGCCCGGTTTTCGCCAGCGCTTCGCTAACATCTTCTTTCGGTGAACGTGCCAACTGGAAGTTGCCCGGGCCGAAGATATCTTCTATCGTCTCTGCTGCACCGTTGTAAAACTCGGTCATCGGGAAATGGCTAAACGCTACCAGCGTCTTGCCTTCGGCATTTGCCCTTTCCACCACCGATTCCATCCAATCAATCACCTGCTGTTTGTGGGTCAGCATTTTGTTGTAGCCAGCATTACCCGAGCCGGCGAAATTAGCGGCAAGCTCTGGTTGCTGGGTATCGGCATCGGCATTGGGGACATAGACATTGGCGTCAATCGCAAGCAGCCACAGACCTTCCACAGGCTCAACCAGGTAACTGGTATCAGGAACCATAAAACAGGCCGAATAGTTCGGCTGCTTGTAGCTACCGCCGGTTCCCTGATGACAAATCTCATACTGGCGCTGCTCATAGCTTGACTGGGTCAACGCCTTGTTAAACTGATAATTCTCTTGTGTATAGGTCGAATACGGAGTCTCCCAATACAGGTTGGATTCTTGTGGGAAGAAACCAAAGTCCGCCAGCTCAGCCATCAAGCCGTCGTAACCCAACTCACGGATTTCCTCGGTGCAAATCGTTGGTAGCTCATGGCCGGCATTGATGACGGCACTGTCGCCTTCGTAACCAACACACTCCTTCGCCCCCTTGCTGTAAATTCGCTGGGTTTTCCCCTCCAGGCCGAGGAAGTCCCCTTCTCCGCTTGGTCGATCGAAAGGACGAACCGGATCGTGGTTGCCCGGCGCGGCGAAGAACTCAACGTCATAGGTTTTGGCATAATGATCGAGTATTTTCTTGAGGCCGCGGATATGAACCGGCTGGCCATCATCGCTGAAGTCACCGGGCAAGGCGATATACTTCACTCCCCGCTTCACGGCATCATCCAGCGCCGCCAGCAAGGCAAAGTAGTTTTCGTTAAACAGACGGGTCGAGGTCAGCTGAGCATGCATAGTACGGATAGTCGCATGCTGGCCGCTGTGGCTGTTCTTCAGACCATCGAAACTGCCATCGGTAAAATCACCGTACACATCATGAAAATGAATATCCGGCATAAAGGCAACTTGAACCTGCTCAGCGGCAGAGGCTGTATGCATTGCCATTGCTGTGGCCATAGAGACGATGAGCGCAACACTGCTTTTTCTGAACCTTTTCATTAAGGTATCTCCGTATAGAGTATTATTATTGGGCTCGCGTGATTTTGAATTTAGGTTTAGCTTCTTCTTGTTTTTTCGGTAGCTCTTCACCTTTAAAGACCAGCAATGAGCCAACCGCGATGATGCCCGAGCCGACGGCAATCGCCAGCACATACACCAGCCAGTTTTCAACCGCTAGCCAGCCATAGAAACCAGAGATAGGTGCACGGTTAACCGCTCCCAGCCCAACCGCCAGCGCTGAACCGACAGCCGAACCGATGACGTTAACGACGATGATCTTGGGGTTTGCCAACGCGAAAGGGATTGCCCCTTCCGAGACTCCGATCAGCCCCATCAGGGTGGATGCCTTGCCGGCATCTTGCAGTGAGTGCGGGAAGCGCTGTTTCCAAATCAGGGTAGCAACACCAATACCAATAGGCGGAATAATAATGGCGACCTGGGCTGCAGTATTTGGGTCATAGATCCCTGAAGCTAGCATCGCCATTGCCGTGGTTACCGCTGCCTTGTTGATAGGGCCTCCCAAGTCAAAACCGACCATGCCTCCGACAACCGCCGCCAGGACAATTTTGTTGCCATCGGACATGCCTAGCAGCCAGTTTTCCAAGCCACGGTTCATGGCCGCGAGGGGGTCGCCGATGATGTACATCATGACTAAGCAAGCGAGTAAAGTACCGCCAACAGGGATAATGAAGATAGGGCCTGCTGATGCAACAGATTTCGGCAGTTTAACTTTCGTGACCAGTAACTTAACGATATAGCCAGCAATGAAGCCCGCCGCCAAGGCGCCAAGGAACCCCGTTCCCATCTCTTTTGCCAGCAAGCCGGCAACCATACCCGGCGCAATCCCAGGCTTATCCGCGATAGAGAATGCGATGTAACCGGCCACAACCGGTAACATCAAGCTCAGCGCCAAGCCACCAAAGCCATCGAATGCATGAAATAACCGAACTACCGCATTGGCTGCCTCAGCATGGCTCCCGTCCCATATATTATCGATACCGTAAAATGAGGCCCCGATACGGGCAATACCCATGATCACTGCCCCTGCAATGATCAATGGCAGCATATACGAAACCCCGGTCATGATGGCGGTTTTTACTTCCGTCCCCATCGACTTTTCTTTTTTATTCATCGAAAACTTAGCCATTATTTATTTCCTCGCATAATGCTTCAAATACGGCATTTCCATGTTTAATTGGATCAGCAACAGCGCACTCTAAGACAGGTAAACTTGAGAACCTCTCTTTTTTGGCAATAGCGACTTCAGCTGCAATAATACAGCCATCAGCGCGTTCTATATCTTCAGCTGTAATTTCATTTTCAATACCTAAGCTGCCTTGGGTTTCAACTTTGACTTCATGGCCTAATTCTTTGCCAACCATCGCGAGTGATTCCGCAGCCATATAAGTATGCGCGACGCCAGTAGGGCAAGCCGCTACACAAACAAAATACATAATTAACCTCGTTAGTTTTCACTTGGATTAAATAGAAAAAGCACAGTAAAGAAATAAGATCTTCCTGTGCTTTTAATTGGATTATTTTTCGGTTTTTTTCCAGTTTTAGAGCTGGTTTGGTTTCTAGCGTTTTATGACGGGGCGTAACAAGATGGGGCAAGCTGGTTAAAATGGCAACCTGTTGAGAATAAGCGGCAGCCGGATCGCCCATATTGCGCTGACAAGCCAGCATCTGTGCAATTGACGAATTCGCACCACCATGAGATAGAACTTCAAAATCAACAACTTGAATATTCAAGCGTGACTGACATTCAGCTATCGCAAGTAATTCACGAACAGGTTGTTTACCTGGCTTACGGAATGACAAATTATCAGTGACACTGTCCCACATTCCGCTCCACTGTGTTGCTAACGTATCTAGCTCATCAGTTTTATATTCAGATCGATTTAACTTTTCTAATTCAGGCGTCAAGGCAAGGCTGATATTTTCAAGCATAGTCAGCATGGAAAAGAGCCAATCTTTCCCTTTCACTGCTGCGATACTTAAGAAAAACATCAAGCGTAACATTGATATCACCCGTACAAATAAAAAGTCAACAAACTAATCCTACCAGCAATAATCTCACTTATTCTCAGACAACGATCACAATACTGCTAGACTATTTAAATAAATCTAATTGGTACTTTAAAAATTATCATCCCCTATGAATATATTTATAAATTTAGAACAACAATATTAAAATCACCTTATCAAGCAGCTGCTCTTTCATTTGTTTTTGACTTCAGCTTAAGAAGCAAAACAATACTAGAAAGAACCAGTGTAATACCATTCCCAAGCATCAATGGAAGATCATGTGATATTAAGCCATAAATCAACCAGCACAGAATACCAAAGACAAACAAGACGTACATTGCCAATGAAATACCTGCAGTATCCCTGGTCCTGATGGTATGCAGCACCTGAGGTAGAAATGACAGGGTTGTACAGGCAGCCGCAACGCCACCCAGCATTGTCGGATGGTCAATCATCATAGGAAGACCTACGGCCATCATGATCATCACGGCCAATACATTCAACGATATTACTTTCATCTTTTTCAATCCAACTTTGGTCCTAGAAGCTTCCTCTAGGAACCTTTTCGCCTCTAACTTATGCCACTTGCTCGTACAGTACCCCTTTGAGCAGAGATACCGTTTGTTCCCTCCCCAAGGCGTTGTTCATCAACGCATCTCTAAATTCACGGTGCATTAATTTTCGAGCCAACTTGGAGAAAATACTCATATGCGTTCCCTCATCATCATGGCTAGAAATCGTAAGCATAATCACTGTAGAAACCGTCTCGCCGTCTGCTTCATTCCAAACAATAGGCTGTTCAAGATGAGCAATAGAAATACTGTTATGGTTCACTGCCGCTGATTTACAGTGAGGAACCGCAACACCAAAGCCTAGGGATGTCGCAAAAATCGCCTCCCTATCCCAGATCGCCTGCTCTACCGCAACGGCGTTTTCTGCCCTGCCATGTACTTCGAGGTTATCGGTCAACTGCTTGATGACACCGGCTTTATCAATAGCATGACACTGAACAACAAGCTGTTCAGACAAAATCTCAGGATGGTCTTGTTGCTGCCAGAATTGATCGATCTTGGCTTTAACCTCGTCTAGCGAAGCCAATCCGCAGACCTCATCCAGCAATTTGCAGCATGAAGCGTATTCAAGCTGGGCCAAGTCAGCACGCCGCTGGATGATATTGGGCGAGGATAAACTGATTTCGTCAAAACCCATCGCCAAAAGTAAAGGCAGCGCCCGTTTATCGCTTGCCATTTCACCGCAGATACCAAGCTCGATGCCCGCGGTTTTCGCTGTCTTGGCAATCTCTGCAAGGAAGGCGATGAAACCTGGGTGGAAACTATCGTAGAGTGCACCTACTTGGCGGTTGCCTCTGTCACAGGCCATGAAATACTGGGTGAGATCATTGCTGCCAATCGAAATGAAATCGATCAAACCCGCGGCTTTTTCGAGCAGATAACGGGCTGAAGGGACTTCTACCATGATCCCCAACCGCCAACAGCCAGTAACACGCCCTTCAGCCGTTAACTGGGCTTCACATTGCTGACATAGCTGGTGAATCCACTCCACCTCTTCCATGCAGGCAACCATAGGGATCATAATATTGACTTCACCATGCCGAGAAGCCCTAAGCAAGGCGCGGATTTGGCTTTCAATCATGTGTTGGTATTGCGGGTACATACGTACCGCACGGTAGCCCAGGAACGGATTTTCTTCCTCCGGCATCTCGAGGTATGGCAAAGGTTTATCGCCGCCGATATCGAGCGTACGGATAATCACGGTCTTTCCGGCTGCCGCTTCGATCACTTCGCGATACACATCATACTGTTGCTCTTCACTCGGTGCATCGTCCCGATCCATAAAGAGCATCTCGGTCCGGAACAGACCTATCCCTTCTGCCCCACGCTCGAATGCACTGCTCGCTTCCAGCCCCACGGCAATATTGGCGTACAGGGACAGAGCCCTGCCATCTTTGCTTTGCCCTTTGCTGCTGGCATAAGCGGTCAGCAACGATGTTTTTGCCAAGTGCTTGTGGTGCTCCAGCAGGTAGAACTGCTCGACTTTTTCATTCGGATCGCGGATCAAACACCCACAGAGGCCATCGAGCACCAAACTCTCGGCGTCTTGGACAAACGCGTCGACAGCCTCAACAGCAGTAAGCACCGGAATGCCGAATGATCGGGCCAAGATCACCGTGTGAGAAGTTTGCCCTGCTTGTGCCAATACGATGCCTTTAAGCCAGCGTTTGTCCAGGGCCAAGAATTCGCTCGGCGTTAGGTTATCAGCAACCAGGATACTCTCTTTAACCAAGGTCACGGGTTGCTGTAGCGGCTTACCCACCACCAAACTGGCTAACCTGGCACATAAATCATCAATGTCCAAGGCTCGCTCACGCATATAGCTGCTCTGGCTTTTCAGCATCGGGGCTTTCAGCTCATCAGACGCCTTGGCTATGGCGAGAATGGGATTACCCTGCAGGCTATGCTTCGCCAATGATTGGCTAAACAAACTGTCACTCGCTATTTGGAGGTGCGCTTTAAGGATTGATAACTCCTCGCGGCTACCTTGAGCTTTAGCCTGTGCAATCGCCTGTTCAATTTGCTGGCACAGTATATGCCTCGCTTTTTTTATCGTCTCTTCGGCAGGGCCATTCTCTTCGAACGCAACACTTTCAGCCAGCTTGTGCAGATCTACCTGACTGCAAACCACCGGGCAGCCTTTGCCAATACCGCGTGACACAATACTGCCACGTACATACACAGGCTCGGCCTTAAGCAAAGATACCGGAAGTGGCTGACAGACATCGGCCTCGCTGCATTCCAGTGGTTCGTCACAGTCGGCAAATTCCCCTTCAATAAATGCCTTCATTGCTTCAAACGCTGGCTGCTCGTCTGTTCCGTCAAACACCAGCTGGCATTCGTCGCCAACAGCAACATCAGCGCCGACCAGAGAGAGCACACTTTTGGCATCGGCTTTCGTCCCCTTGCTTATATTGAGCAGGGAAATCTGGCAACAAAAGGGGGTTGTCCGGTTTTCTATCTCTGCCGCCGGCCTGGCATGAATACCATTGACCAGAGGATTGGTAAATTCTATTGATTTAGTCATGATTGCCCCTTCGGGAATATTCGATACGTTTTTTCGGGTGTAGCAGACCACTCACCCAAGCAACAGAGACAAAGCCAACAAATACTGACTGTTCTCCGGGCTATACGGGTGAGGGCCAACGGTGATGCACAAGTAGTGCAATTACATTTAAGCGCTTCGCTTTACGGGTTAGCTTTGCTCAGGCGCAGGCCGATTAATCCTTGTGGCGGAATAACCGTTTGGGCCGTGACATCTCCGACAACACGCTCCATGCCATCAACCTGCTGAACCCGCCACTCTGCTGGAAGCGCACCAAGCGCAATATGGTTACTGCTAGCATTCATTAACCTAACAACCACACTGCGGCTATCATCTTCACAGACCTTGACCGCGCTAACCGTCACGTCAGGCTGGTTGAACGCCAACATGCTGAAAGTTTCCGGTGCAGTGAACACTGGCGGAGCAATCATGAAGCGTTGTACAACCCCGTTGTGCAAGGTCAACGGAGTGCTCAACCACTCCTTCACCCGCTGGCATAACCCGGCGTCAGAAGCGCTACCGCTGAATGGGTAAAGAGCCAAACGGAATGACAATGGTTGGCGTAGCTGGGAGTCAGGACTAGCATCCGGCAAACCTGATAGACGCCCTGGACGGTATTTCAGGTCCGGCTTACCGACAAAACCCATGGCACGGAACAGGGTTATCGCGATTGAGTCATCATATTGCTGATACTCTCGTACACCGTCTGCCATCACTGCAATTCCGCCTTGTGACGTTTCACCGGCAACAACACTCTGCATCGGATAAATCGGCACGGGACAGGATGTCCATTGCTGCTGTTGCCATAGCGACAGCGCCAATTCATCGTTGCCACGCCGGATCAGCCCGACAGGTTGATCCGCCACACTCTGTGCCCGGGCAAAATCGCCATTAACATGCAGTTGTAACCGGTGATCATTGACTTTATTTTCCAGCTCGAGCGCAATATCCAAATGCTCACTGCCTTTCGCCAGTCCCAGAACGACTTCAATGTGCTGCGTGACAGAACCGCACTTTTCGGCCCGCTCGGCCAAGTCCGCCGGCAGATCCGCCTGATAATCAATACGGATTTCTGAGCGCAGCGGCCCTTGGCAAACCCGGATCCCTTTGGCTTGTTGCACTCCAAAAGCAATTTGATGGTCATCATGCGGCTCAGAAAAGTCGTAGTTGTCACCATCATCGCCGCCGTCCACCAGGGTGATTAAATCATCCCAGTGTTGGCCGCTGCTCAAACAGGTCAAGCTAATCTTGCCATGCATATCGACCGTCACTGACAGGGCCTCATTAGCAATACTGACCGGTTCATCGATCACAGTTTGAAGCTGGCAGCGATCAGCCGGCGCTTCCTCATCGGCCAGGCGCTCTACCCTGAGGTTACGGTAGCCGCAGGCTGGCAAACCTTCCAGTGACACCACAACGTTATGCCGGTACCAGGACCGAAAGCGCTCATCACCGAGTGTGGTCGGGTCTTGGACAATGGCATTGATATCCACCAGCTCGCACGACACATGCTGCTGCTCTACATCCTGCGCACCGTCAAAGATGGTAAACCGGCGAGTCGGCAATACCAGCTCCAACTCGACCTGAACGTTGCGGCTGTAAGGCAGAGGGTTGAAAACCAAAACGTACTCGCCGTCTTTTCCCTTCGTCGACGAATCGGCCAATTGCTTGAGTGTGATCGCCTTGAGCCGTTCAGCATTCTCACGAACCGCCTCGATACGGGCTTTAACCTGACGGTTTACAGAGTCGGTATTACAGCCGCCGATGGAGTCATGGGCATGGCTCTGCATTAACTGCTTCCAGTTTTTCTCCATCAGGCCATACGGATATTTCAGACCAAATTGGTTAGCAACCGTCAGCAATGGCTCAAGCTGATTGACCAGCAGGTTCTCGACATCGCTGTTGAGTTTTTTGATGTCGTAGCGGGTTGAGTAAATGCCACGATGGATCCGGCTATATTTGCCATACAGCATTTCGCTTTCAACAACGGGGAGCGAGCAACCGGTGGTACTGGCAAAGTAATCTTCGAAACGGCAAAGTTGATACTGGTATGGCCGAGTTTCATTGGCCTGTCGGATAGCCTCAACCGTTTCTCTCTGCCATGGTTTCTGGTCATGCCCCCCCATGAACAAGAAGTGGTCCCGCTCGCCGGGCCAGAAGCGCTCACTCATCTTCTGATCAATACCCTCAAGATGCGTTTCCATTGGCTTCATCCCCTGGAATGCGCTATAGCCAAACTCGAGTACCGCCGTGGTTACTTCACTGCCATCTGGAGCCCGCCAAACGAATTCAGTATTGCCACAAATTCCTTCCCAGATCCCACGCCAAAAGACGCATTTATCGATATTGAAATGCTTAAGTAGCTGAGGAAGCTGTTCACTTTGGCCGAAAGAGTCAGGTACATAACCGACTTTCATGACTGCGCCGAAGCGTTTGGCATCACGACACCCCCACATCAAGTTCCTGATTTGTGATTCGCCGTGGACAACACACTGATCAGTTTGGGTATACCAAGGACCAACCAACAACTTGCCCGACTCGACCAGAGCTTTCACCCTGTCGCTGTCTTCCGGTACCACACTCAAGTAATCCTCGAGCATCACCGACTGCCCATCGAGCACGAAACAAGGCAGACCATCGTCTTGCTCAAGCTGCTCCAGGACTTGCTGCATGGTGAAGACCAGCAATACTTGAGACTCCTCAGTGCTGAAATACCACTCGCGGTCCCAGTGGGTATGAGGAACTATGTACGCTTTTTTATTCAATGACATCATTAATACCTTAAGCGGATTTCGCTGCTTGCTGCTGGGTCTCAGCCTCTGTGGCCTGCTTAGTGAACTGTCGCTTCATCAGTACCGTGGTAGCAACAGCGACAAAAGCCACGCCGGTAGCGATAGAAATGAAGTACAAGAAGAAATTGGACGATAGAATCAGCGCAAGGATCCCTGCTGCTGGCGCTTGTACTATTGAGTCAAACATGATCACCATCGCAGCTGAAATGGCACTGCCGACGGTATTAATAATGATTAATGCTGGATTGGCGAGGATAAAAGGTATTGCCCCCTCACTGATGCCTACGCATGACATCATCAGGGCTGCACGGCCATTTTCCTGCAATTCTTTGCTGTAGTATTGCTTGGCGAAAATCGTTGACAGACCGATACCAAACGGTGCGATCATGATAGCAATATGTGACGCGGTAACGGGCTCAAAGATCCCCTGGGCAAACAAACCGAGACTCACCGTGATAGCCGCCTTGTTGATTGGTCCCCCCAAGTCAAAACCTACCATTGCCCCAAGCACAGCTGCCATCACCACTTTGTTGCCACCGGACATGCCGACCAACCAATTCTCCAGGCCAGTATTGAGAGCAATAAGCGGATAACCGACAATATATTTCATGACAAACAGAATGATTGCCGAGCCGATTAGCGGGATAATCACCATCGGCAATAGGCTGCGGAACTCTTTTGGCAGCTTGATATTGGCCAGCATCCAGCGGACTAAATACCCCACCATCAAACCACCCAATAGTGCCCCTAAAAAGCCCATTTGCATGTCACGGGCCAACATACCGGCAATTAAACCCGGTGCTATGGCAGGTTTTCCCGCCAGGCCAAACCCAACAAAGGCGGCAATAACCGGGAATAATAATGTCAGTCCATATAAACCAAATGTTTTTAAATCATTTATTAATTGAGCAGCTAAAGAATTGCTTTCTTTTAAATCAACCCCAGTTAAGGTTTCAAATAATGAACCAAAAGCCAGCATCATACCACCAGCTACAATAACTGGAATCATGTATGAAACGCCGGTCATTAACGCTTCACGTAATTTATCTATTTCAGTTTTTTCTTTTTTTAATAGTAGGGCCATGGTAATTATCCTTAATTATTATGAATTAAATGCATCATGGTTTCATACACTGCATCAGGCTGTTTAATTGGGTCTGCCACCGCACATTCAAGAACCGTGAGTGGTTCAAACCTGTCCATGCCTTCCACTGCAATTTCTGCAGCAATGATAGCGCCATCAGCCCTAGCAATATCATCGGCGGTGATCTCATTATCAATACCTGTGCTGCCTTGAGTTTCTACCTTGACTTCCCAACCGTGATCTTTGCCCAATACTTCAAGGGCTTCTGCCGCCATATAGGTATGGGCAATTCCAGTTGGGCACGCTGCTACACAAACAATATACATTTCGACCTCGCTAGCAACTTGATAAGCTGCTGTTATTAAAAACAAAAAAAGCAGCAATCATCTTACGACGATTGCTGCTCATTGGATGGATGCTAACGTGAGTTACGTTACTTTTGCTAGCATGTTCACGACCAAGTGATACAGTACCATTTGTAATAGACGTAGCAGCGTTCGCTGGTGCATAGCGATAGAAACACACCAAGGAACTGGCCGCTACCTGC